>JAZRMM010000038.1:0-21123 GCA_045647535.1 Alistipes sp. | reverse complement strand
TCCGAGCTGCTGTCAATAATATAGCATCGAATACAAAGATAATAAAACTTTTTCTAATTCGAGCAACCCTTTGCCATTATTTCCGAGGGGGGGGGTAAAATGCTGATATACTGCAATATAACATAAAATAAAAAAATTGTTCATTTGGAACAATGCACCATTTCTTGATTTAGCTCAAATTTTCAGTATGTCGGTTCACCTACACTATTAGGCGTTTCACCCTACCATAATGGCGACTCAACGCCATGCAATGCACAAAACGCCCATGGTCGATGTAACTTTGTGTTAAGCAAACAACCTAAAACATCGAACCATGAAACAACTTTTTACACTTATCGTCACTCTGATGAGCACCGTTGCGCTCAGCGCACAACAACCCTACAAAGTATACTGCACCCTCTCGGCACTGCACCACGGGACAAACATCGCCTCGCTATCACGCGTCGAGGTGGACTATGGCCAGGAGCACCTGAAGAAGAACTATCTTGTGGATGAGTATGGCGATGCCATAAACTATCGCTCGGTGACGGCTGCCGCCAACGACTTTGCCAAGCTCGGTTGGGTGTTGGAGGATAGCTATGTTGTCGGCGAGGATAACATCCGCTGCATCTGGGTAATGTCGAAGATGGTTACCGACGACAGTGAGATTACCGAGGGTTTCAAGACTCGCCACATGATTGAACATGGCGAGTAGATGTCAGAAAAGTAGCATCCCAAGCGTAAATAAAGAGAAAATCACCCGCCCAATGCAAAAAAACATGTAAAAATTTGTGGGGGGGGGAAATGTAGTATATTTGCCCAAAATATGGGGTACAACAACTTAGACTATAACCAAACATGAGAAACATTCTACTAACATTTGCAGCACTGCTAATAGTTGGTGTTGCGTGGGCTGAGAGCCCAAACATTATCAACGGACACCCAGTGAGTGTGCGTATTGTCAACGCCATGAATAGCAAGACGCAGCCTATGCCATCGGCTATCGTCGATGCTAATATTACCGATGCCGAGGGAAACATCCTTATTAAGCGTGGCACTCCCGTACAGCTAAGCGTCGAGGCTCAGCGTGCACGTGGTGTCGGCAAGGCGGGCTATCTCATCGTCAGATGTCAAAGCACTACCGCCGTCGACGGCCAGACAATATTCCTTGCAGGAGGCCTCTCGGCATATGGTAACGAACGCGAGGAGCTGGCCATAGGCCTGGGTGTAGGTGCTGGCATTGTAGTATTCCCCGTAGGTCTCTTCTGCTTGTGCATCAAGGGTGAGGAGGCACACATTCCAAGCAATACAATAATCACAAACGTTGTTGTTGACGATAACTATACAATCAAATATTAATAAACTATGAGACGCTTTCTAACTATTCTCTTTGCCGTCATGCTATATGCTGGCGCAACTAACACCGCCGAGGCTCAACGTGTCAACACAAGATATCAGGGTGAGGTATATGTCGCAGGAGGCTACGGCATTGGCGACGTACCAATCAACCGTCTTCAGCTGCACACTATACAGGGCGCACGCGTTGGCGAATGTTTCTCCGCAGGTATTGGTCTTGGTGCCGACTGGTACACCCAAGACTTTGAGTCGGGATTGCTTATGGTTCCACTCTTTGCCGACTTCAAATTCTATGCACCCACGAATAGTAGCTTCGACCCATTTATCATGCTCGACATCGGCTACTCGCTACAACCCGAATCACCAGATCTCGGAGGTATGATGGTTGGCACAGGCATAGGCTTCCATGCTGGATGCTTCGCCCTATCAGTGGGATACCACCTACAACAATTAGGAGCATATGGCGTGCATATAGACCTAAGCTCCATACAACTTAAGCTCGGCGTAGCATTCTAATATATAGTCTGCGCCACTCACAACAACTTAGTTAGCCTCTGAGCGAAGTAAAACTATGACACAAAATTTGTTTATATCAAAATAATTACTTAATTTTGTTTAAACAAATGTCATGTTTATTTATTAACTCATAAATCATTACAATTATGAAGAAATGGTTACTTATTTTATTGGTATGCGTAACCGCCGTATCATGTAGGTGATGGCACGAGACTTTTGACAGTCCATCAGAGTGTGGTGAGTGGTATATGGATGAATTGTATGATGCTGCTGCAGACGGTGACGTATCTAAGTTTAGAGAGCGTGCAAAGGATTTGGACAAGTGGGAGGCAAGTCTTAGCAACTCTGAATTGGAGGAGGTAACACGTGCTGGCTTCGATTATGGTATAAAATACCCTAGCAAGATCGAGAAAATATTTAGTTTTGCCTATGAACATAATATATCATTAGAATGATAAAAATGTTGCCTTAAGGCAGTAAATTTAAACATTAAAAAATGGGTATGTTCTAATTGCAGAACATACCCATTTATCATTGGAGTATTATATTATAGGTTATACGAAGCTCACCTGAGCCGCATCGCGCCAACCCAACAACAACTCTTTGATAGTCATTCGTTTCTTGCCTGCCAACTGAAGCGACTCGAGATATACTACGCCATCCTTACAACGCACACCGTAGTAGCTCTTCATATCGGTCACAACGCTACCCACAGCACCCTGTTTACCATCAGCCTCGAAGCGCACCTCGAAGAGTTTTACAGAGCCAGCCTCCACACCATCAACAAATATTGGTGACCATGCAGCGGGATATGGCGAGAGGCCTCGCACCTTATTGAGGATATCGCGACCCGAACATGACCAATCTATACGGCAGTCATCCTTAAAGATCTTAGGCGCAGGCTTAAGCGTAGACTCGTCGATATGCATCTGCTCGGTGGTAGTATAGTCGCCACTCGCCACCCTATCCACGGTCTGCGTAACAAGCTCCGAGCCTATGTGCATAAGCTTATCGTAGAGCGTACCGATATTATCCTCAGGGAGGATATCTACTGCACGCTGCTCGATAATAGCACCCTTGTCAATCTCGTGGTTGAGCAAGAAGGTGGTAACACCCGTACGCGTCTCACCATTGATAATAGCCCAGTTTATGGGTGCTGCACCTCGATACTCTGGCAGAAGCGAGGCGTGGAGGTTGAATGTACCAAGGCGAGGCATAGCCCACACCACCTCGGGGAGCATGCGGAATGCTATGACAATACCCAGGTCGGGCTGCAAAGCACGCAAAGCCTCCAAGAAGGCCTCATCGCGCAACTTCTCAGGCTGAAGGATAGGCAGACCAAGCTCCTTGGCCGTAAGCTTAACATCGCTCTCGTGCATCTTCTGACCACGACCAGCAGGCTTATCAGGAGTGGTGACAACAGCCACCACATTGTACCCCTCAGCAACAAGGCGTCTGAGCGACGTCGAGGCGAACTCGGGAGTACCCATAAAGACAATACGCAGATTCTTCATTATTTTTTGCTATTACTCTTCTTTTTACGCTTCATCCACTTAGGCAATATCTTCGACATCTTCTTGCGCAACTTACGTATGCGCCCATCATACCAATCGGTATCGAGCAACGATGAGTCGTTGGTAGCCTGACGCATAAGGTATATCGCTATTGGAGTAAGGACAAACGTTGGAAGCCACATACCATAGAACGCAGTCCATAAGCCCTCACCCGACATCTTCGAGCCCGAGATGTTGATAACATAGTAGATAACAAAGAATACCAGCGATATAACAATAGGCGTACCAAAACCACCCTTACGGATGATAGCACCCAGAGGCGCACCGATAAAGAAGAAGATGATGATAGACACAGGCAGTGTCAGCTTTCGATGCCACTCATTCTGCGCTCGGTAGAGCTGCGTAATGGCAATCTTGGACATCTGCTCATCAACGACATTTGCTCCCTTGGCGATACGTGCCGAGTTACTTGCGTCAATAACGAGGTTTGCACGGTCACGCAAAGGCAGAGTCTCGATAGAGTCGGCTATGCTCACGTTCCTAAACTTGCTCTTATCATAAACAATAGAGTCACCACCAAGCATCGACTTATCGTAGGGGAAGACACGCTCCTTGAGTAGTGGTCCATAGGTTGCAGCCGTAGTCTGGCGAATGTATAAATTCAACGAGTCAATCAAGTCGTCGAGGCCATTCATATTGCGTGTCTGCGACTCGCTAAACTCCTTAGTCATATCACCCTCAGGGAGTGCGAGTTTTGCAATAGGGATAGTAGCGTCCTGACGGTCGAATTTATGACTACTTAGCGTATTGTCGCTATACCATGCAGTACCTCGAGCATGCTCATAGGTCACACCATTATACAGAGTAACGTTGAGGTAGGTCTTGTCGTCCGACATCTTCATATATCCAGAGTCGGCAAGTATCGTGGTCATATTGCCCTTCTCGTCACTAAAGTCGAAGATGGCCACATCATCCAGTTTACCTGTTCGCTCATCCTGGTGGTGAACCTTAACCACCATATTGGGTAGACCCGTGAAGAAAACATCGTCGGGGAACTTCATCTCCTCGCGCTGCTCACGCACATCGATAATGATATCATACATGCGCTGGTTGGCATAAGGGACAAGGTCATTGGATATATAGAAACTAGCTCCTGAGATAAGTAAGATAAGGACAACTAACGGTCTGAATATCTTAACCAAGGACATACCCGCCGCCTTCATAGCTAGTAGCTCGAAACTCTCGCCAAGGTTACCCATGGCCATAATAGCCGAAAGCAATATAGCCAACGGCAAACCCAGGGGAATCATACTTGCCGGAGCACACGCAAACAACTCGGCGATGGTTGCCACATCAAGGCCCTTACCCGTAAGCTCATCGATATAACGCCACACGAAGTTCAACATCAGCACAAACTGCACGATGAAGAATGTGGCGAGAAGAGGACCCATATAGGCCTTGAGGACAAGTTTATGTATCTTTTTCATTAGAATCGCTTAATATGACGGCACAAAGATAAGAGTTTTACACAAATAAGCATAGCCATGAGTGTAAATATTATGCAGCTACCCGTAGGCAGGTCCCAAGCATAGCTTGCCACAAACCCCACCACATTGGCCACAACACCCACAATAGCCGACCAAAAGGCTATGCGACGATAATCCTTCGTAAGGCTATTAACTATAACCGCAGGCATGGTCATCAACGACAGAAGTAGTATGATGCCCATAACCTTGATAGACAAGACAATGGTCACAGCAATGACAATAGCCATAAGGTAGGCCACCAGCGACACCGAGACACCCTGACTTCGAGCAAACTCCTCGTCGAAGGTAACAAACATAATCTTACGGAGCATAAGCAATGCAGCGACAACTATAAAGAGTGTCAACCACATAAGGTACTGAACATCTGCTTCGGTAACAAGCAGTATATTACCAAACATATAGCTTGTCAAGTCGGTAGCATAACCTGGGCGTAGCGACATAAAAACAACGCCAATAGCCATACCCATAGCCCAGATGATACCCACAGCCGAATCCTCGCGCATACGACCTCGGCGAGCAGCAAACTCGATACCCACGGAGGATAGCGCAGCAAAGCCAAGCGAACCAAGAAGCGGATCAAAACCAGCATAGAGAGCCATGCCTATACCGCCAAACGAGGCGTGGGTAATACCGCCACTGAGAAAGACCATACGCCTTGCCACAATGTAGCAACCCACAATGCCACAAGTTATACCCGAAAGTATAGACACTATGAGCGAACGAGTGAGAAAATCGTATGATAATATGTCAATAATTATATCGGTCATCGGTCCCAATTTTTTATTGAAGTCTGCAAAATTAACTTTTTTCGTAATAATACGAAAACTTTTTTCACATTCATACAACTTTTTGTAACTTCGCACTCGATTTTAGAACTTATTTGAAGAGAGTATGACACAAAAACGCGTAAGTTTTCACACCTTAGGTTGCAAACTAAACTTCTCGGAATCGTCAACATTGGCTCGCGAGTTTGAGCGTGGCGGCTACCTTAGAGTAGAGCCGTCAGAGCCTACCGATGTAGCTGTCATAAATAGCTGCTCTGTTACCGAGCATGCCGACAAGAAGTGTCGTAACATAATACGCAAGATACACCGTCGTAACCCCAATGCTATAATCGCAGTAACGGGTTGTTATGCACAGCTCAAACCACAAGATATCGCCAAGATAGATGGCGTAGATATAGTTTTGAGCAACAACGATAAAGGTGATTTATATAAACGAGTAGTTGAACTTGAGAATAGAGGCAAAGCTGAGGTATATAGTTGTTCTGTTGATGAGCTTACACGCTTCTTCGCAGCCTACTCTTCGGGCGACCGCACACGTTCATTTCTCAAGGTGCAGGATGGTTGCGACTATAAGTGTGCATACTGCACTATTCACTATGCCCGAGGCTCGAGCCGAAATATGCCCATAGCCGACATCGTTGAGGAGGCCAAAGAGATCGCCGCAGCAGGCCAAAAAGAGATTGTAATCACGGGCATTAACACAGGAGATTTTGGCCGCACAACGGGCGAAAAATTCATAGACCTACTACGAGCATTAGACGGTGTAGACGGCATCGAACGATACCGAATATCGAGCATCGAGCCAAATCTTATAACCGACGAGATTATAGAGTTTTGCGCCCAGTCACCTAAATTCATGCCTCACTTCCATATCCCACTTCAGAGTGGTTCAACAAAACTCCTCGGCATGATGCGTCGTCGCTATACTGCCGAGCGTTATAAGGAGCGCATCGCCTACATTCGTTCACTCATGCCCGACACCTTCCTTGGAGTTGATGTCATCGTGGGCTTCCCCGGCGAGGGCGAGGAGGAGTTTATGGAGACATACAATCTTCTCAAGGAGGTGGAGGCATCGTTCCTTCACATCTTCCCATTCTCGGAGCGTCCCGGCACACCAGCTGTAGATATGCCTAACAAGGTACAATCGAGCATCTCTACGGAGCGTGTATCACGTCTCGAAGCACTAAGCAACGAACTAAATCGTAAGTTTAGCGACAAGTATATTGGCACCACACGCGAAGTACTCTTTGAGAGCACAGACCGCAGTGGCAGAATGTATGGTTATACGGACAACTATCTGCGTGTTAGTGCGCCCTACGACACATTGAAAATCAACACCATATGTCGAGCTAAGCTAAACGACTATGATGATGATGGTAATATTCGTTGTGAAATTATTGGATAATTGACACAAAAGTATTACTTTTGTCAAGATTTACCATAACGAATAATATCACACAAACACAATGTGGAGAAAGATACAAGACTTTTTCAGGATTGAGAGCCTTACCTCGCGCGTGAGACTCGCATTTTCGAGCATCATCCTATTACTCATCTTCTCTGGTGCCATGTCACTTGTGGAGCTACAGCGCGTAAGTAACGACACCGAGGAGATCCTCATGGCCAGCAAGTCTAACAGCGAGCTTGCCGTTGAGATGCTCACAGCCCTTGACCAGCAGAATAAGGCTATATTCCATATGGCCGTTGAGGGTGAGGATATAAACAATCATCGCGACATCTGCGAGCAGGGCATCAGAGATCTCAATGCGACAGTGCACCGTGCCAAGGAGATTGTATCAAAGGGCGACAACCCACAATCGGCGGACTCATTGATATTCTATGCCAACATACTCAACGATCTATCACGAAGCTATCTTAACCGTGAGGTGGAGAATGAAATCAAGCTCTATAACGACCAACTCGCACTCGAAGCTATCGAGAAACAGATGGATCAATTGGGCGATAGTTTCAACTGGAGCGATAATGGAGCGATAGAGACCACCATAATTCAAGATGCCGTATCTGCATCAAACTTCTCTACCCACCAGTGGTATGTCGACAACTATATGGCTGAATCGGAGAATGTACTCCGTCACATTAAGAAGTATATGTCGGGTGCACAGAACACACTCGGACCAGATGTAAACAATCTAAGCCACACGGCACACCGTGCAGTGAAGCCTGTATTTATCACACAGGTTGTGATGATTGTCATCGTGCTTATCTTCTACTACTTCTTCATGCTCTACTTCGTAAAGCCAATACGACGTATCAACCGTAGTCTTGGTTCATACTTGGCATACAAGACTCCTTTCGATGATGGTATCAACAGCCGCGACGAGATACGCACTGTGCGTGACCGCATTGCAGCGCTCATATCAAGAATTAGATAAAACGAATAGCGACTATTGATTATGAGAGTTGATGTGGTAATACGATATGTCGGCATGGTACTGCTCTTCATCGCAGCCTTTATGCTTGCGGCGGCGGGTATCTCCATGTACAACGACTTCGACTCGGGCTTCACACCCCTACTACTATCTGCGATAATAACAACACTCCTGGGACTCTTCCCAATGATTTTCGTTGACAAGGTTAGCGAGATTAAGACTAAGGAGGGTTATGCTATTGTTGTGGCTTCATGGCTTGTGGCCTGCGTGGTAGGCATGTTCCCCTATTTAATCTGGGGTGGTGAGTTCACAGCCATAAATGCATGGTTCGAGAGCGTATCGAGCTTCACCACCACAGGAGCCTCTATTCTCAACGACATAGAGTCGCTACCACAAGGACTTCTCTTCTGGCGTTCGGCATCGGCATGGATTGGAGGTATCGGTGTAGTTATGTTCGCATTGGTCATCCTTCCATCAATGGGACATAGCCGCCACATGCTCTCAAGCCAGGAGCTATCATCCATTGCCAAGGATAACTTCCACTACCGTTCAAAAGTTATCATCCGCATTCTTATCTCTGTATACGTATCGCTCACAGTTATTACCACCCTACTTCTCAAATACGAGGGCATGAGCTGGTACGACGCTATCAACCACGGCATGACTGCGTGTGGCACATGTGGTTTTAGTACGAAGAATAGCTCTATCGCCTACTTCAATAGCGTTAATATTGAGATGATTATCATGGGAGCTATGGTAATATCGGGTATTCATTTTGGTGTGCTATATGCGACAATCACTGGTCGTAGAAACAATATTTTCCGTTCGGAGGTCGTTCGTGTTTACATAGGAATGATGTTGGTGATAAGTGTTATCATCGCCATAAATCTTCTATCGGAGGGTGTATACGACACCTTTGGAGAGGCCATGCGACACTCAGCATTCCAGGTAACAAGTATCACTACAACATCAGGTTTTGCGACAGCCGACACCAACACATGGACGCCACTGGCAATAGTTTTGCTTATGTTCTGCATGGTGGTTTGCGGATGCGCGGGCTCAACGTCGGGTGGTATGAAGGTTGACCGATTGCTAATCTCGGCAAAAGTTATACACAACAGAATTAAGGTTCAGCAGCACCCAAATGCAATCCTTAGAGTTAAGATTGATGGCACGGTGCAGGATAGCGGCACGCAAAATCTTGTTACAACCTTCGTCGTGGTATACATATTAGTGGTGCTGATAGGTACTATTGTGTACACGCTCTTTGGCTGTGACCTTATGACTGGTTTCTCGGCGGCAATAGCCAACGTTAGTAACGTAGGCCCAGGATTCGGAGAGATAGGCTCAATGGACAACTACTCCGAACTACCTTCGGTACTTAAGCTTAACTCAACTATGTTGATGCTGATAGGTCGATTGGAGATCTTCGGATTCCTACAGATATTCTTCCTCAGCTCATGGAAGTAGCAGATAGTGGACAAACAACGAATTAACTATATACGAATGTTTAAACGACAGATAATCACATTCTTTGCCATAGCAGGCATCACTGCATCAGCTTTGGCATTGGCATATACAGACAACCCCAACGTCACATCCTTGGAAGAGAACGAGGAGTATCAGCAACTCATGGCCGAGAGTGAGCGTCTCACAGCCATGGAGGACTCCATACGAACAATTCTCAGCGATATGAGAACCATGATGCGTAGCTACCGCGACTCGTTGGACAACGCCCCTATGGACATGGAGGCATACGCCAATCGTGTTGTGCAGCTCGAGGAGGAACTTTTCAACATCACATCAGAGCAAGGTGAAGTTGCCAACCGCATAAATGCCATAGAGATGGCCATCATAGAGCAGCAGTTCGCTATGTCGATCTTCGAGAAGATGGAGAACTCATCACACGTAGACGACGAGTTGGATGAGGTGAAGGTCGACAATGACTCTATACCATCTGTCAAAAGCACTGAGGAGTGTAGCCGTCGTAATATCATCGACAACGACTGCTTCACCAAGTCGCTCATGGCTGAAGATTTGAATGAGCTTCGAGCATTGCAGCTTGATGAGAGCAACATCGAGAGCCTAAGCAACGAATATATTGCTAAGTATGAGTTGTTGCGAACTATCGATAGCGACTATGCGACAGCCACAACACAGCATATGGCCGACTCTCTCTACAACCACCTTGAGCCAACCATGGCCTCACTCGACTCGCTCAACACACTTATATCACATAAGTGGAATCATATTATTGACACGAAGTATTACGCCTACGGCTATATCGCCGAGAAGCGCCGTAACACCGAATTGCTCAATAAGTTAGACGCGGAATTTACAGAGATGCTTCAGCAGTGCGCTGCAAACGACGACCTATACACATCGAACGGTCTTATGCGTTATAGCATAGGTCGTCCAACAATTCTCGACTTTGAGATTGACATGGCAGAGGAGCTTGGACTAAATGAGGCCAAGGACTCTTTGATAGATGTACGCAACTCGCTAGTAGTTCCCACATATCAATACCCTACAATGGAGCTTCCCGAGCGCCGTCTATTTATAGATTATGAAGATATTAGCTTCGGACGTACTAACTACTATAACAACACAAACCCTGTACCCGACGTTAAGATATATGAGCGTGGTATGATATACCGCATACTCCTTGGTAGCTTTAAGGCACGCCAGCCTATGACACTCTTCAAGGGTGTACAGCCTCTATACATCTACAAAGATGAGGAGGGCCTTAACCACTACTTTGCTGGAGGCTATGCCACCTATGAGGAGGCTGAGAACGCACAACGACAACTCTTCAACAAGGGTTTCAAGGCTCCAGAGATATGCTGCTGGCTCGACGGTGTTATGACCAACCTCACTGAGGATGAGGAGCTAACTAAGGAGGATAAGCTGGAGACACCTGCAACTCTGAGATATATGTTGCGCATCGAGGAGAGCGCCATGAACGATGATATTAAGTTGTATATCGAAAATCAGACACCTGGCAAGATGATATCACTCACCAACGAAGGCTATATCGTCGGAGCATTCGACAACCACGACGAGGCTACTCGCCTATACCTTGCGCTCAGCGATGAGTTTGGCATTGACCTCGAAATTATTGAAATTGAGCTTCATTAATATATTGAAATACAAAGTTATGAATAAGATAATATATAGTTTATTTACGACACTCGCTGTGGCTATAGTTGGTCTTGGGGTGTCATGTAGCAAGGACGCTGTTGAGGAGTTTGTTGTACCCTCAGAGAGTATACTTGTAAGTATGCCCGGTGAAGTGGGCACAACATCGTTTGCTTCACACAACATCGCATCTATCAGCTCTACAAGCACACCTAAGGGTTGGGAGGTTGAGAATATCGACATGTATGCCAAGACCATCACCGTGAAGGCCCCCGAGAGCTTCGATGATGGAGAGGAGCGTGATGGCACTATGACACTCAAGGGTTATACCCCACTTGGCGACACTGCCATTGTGAACATATACCTTGCAATACTTGAGAATGAGGATGTAGACTATACCAATGCACCAGCCAACTGCTATATAGCCAATAAGGCAGCTACACGCTTTAAGTTCAATCCATATATCGGAGGTAACAACACGAAACTCGCCACCGACCATATTGAGATTATATGGGAGTCGAGTGTGGGTGTAATTAAATATCTTGATATGCGTGACGGTGTAGCCTCGTTCTATCTCAAGCCAGTACTCGATGATAATGACGAGCCCACCGACAAGGTTGTTGCTGGCAATGCACTCATCGGCGCCTACGATGCCAAGGGTGACCTTATCTGGAGTTGGCATATATGGGTAACTAATAGCGACCCTACAAACGACTGCATAACACTCAATGGCCACACATTGATGAATATAAACCTTGGTGCAGACATCAATAGCAATGGCAGTAAGGAGAAGGATGATATCTTTGGAGCCTATGGCATGTACTACCAGTGGGGACGTCGCACCCCTATCGTAGGTCCAAATAGTTGGAACTTTGCTCTCAACACCGATAAGACCATTTACGGAGCTGATGGCTATCCAACAAAGCTATCGTACGATGAGTCATCAGCAAAAGTTGGTAACATTGAGTGGGCTAACGAGAACCCTAAATCAATAATCTTGGGTAACAAGGATAATGACTACGACTGGTTGTATAGTGGGCACGAGACACTATGGAGCACTGACAATAAGAGTGAGCACGATCCATGCCCTGCAGGATGGCGCATCCCAGACAGCTCAATATACGAGAACCTCACAATCAATAGTGATGATGATGATATGAACTGGGAGGAGGCACAGGGTATGTATGGCTGGCACCTTGAGGATACAACCACCGGCAAAAGTTACTTCTTCACCGCCCAGGGCCGCCGCAACTACCTCGATGGTCGTCTCGACATTGTCAACGACGATGACATACGCCCTATTCCATGGTCAGGCTACTACTGGACAGCCTCTGAGAGCGAAGTCGATGCCCTTGCTATGTTCTTCGACCTCAATAGCGCCACACGCACATGGAATGGCTTCAATGCGGCACAGCCAATGCACCGAGCAAACGCTATGCCCGTACGCTGCGTGAAGATTGAGTAGCAACGAAATAATAAAAAAATAGAATATGCCCGTTAGTATCTGCTAACGGGCATATCTTTTATATAGGTTGCCTAACACTCACCAACACGACTATCAGCCAATCATATAGTTATATAAAAATTTCCGATTTGCAGAGTCCAAATTTTGCCCTATATTTGCAACAGGAAAAAGAACAAAACAATAATTAAAAGAGATAATATTATGTCAGCTATAAATCTAACAAAGGGTGGCTTCGAGAGACGAGTAGCCACAATAGAGAGTATTAAAGAGGGGTGGAAATTCTTGGGCGATAAGCCAGCAATAATCGATTTCTACGCATCGTGGTGTGGTCCATGCCAACGTCTAATGCCAACAATCGAGGAGATAGCCTCGGAATATGAGGGCAAGGTAGATATATATAAGGTAAATGTCGACGAGGAGGAGGAGCTTGCAACACTCTTCAACATACGCTCGGTACCAACGCTCATCTTTATTCCGATGGAGGGTGATCCTATAAGAACCATGGGAGCACTTCCGAAGGCTCAGTTTGTGGAGAACATCAGCGAGCTACTTGGCGTGAAGTAGAGAAAAGAGAGCACCCTGGGAAAGTACTATGTGGTACATCCCAGGGTGTTAATACTTTAATGATAGGTCGAAGATGACCCCTTATCACAACAATCTATTGGTGCGCTCGTCGGGGAATACTACCTTAGGCTGGAAGGTCTTAGCCTCCTCGAAGTCCATAAAACCGTAACCCATGATGATGACAATATCACCAACAGCGGTCTTGCGTGCTGCAGCGCCATTAAGGCAGATACAGCCACTACCACGCTCGCCCTTGATAACATAGGTCTCGATGCGCTCGCCATTGTTGTTATTCACAATCTGCACCTTCTCACCTTCGATAAGACCAGCTGCATCCATAAGGTCCTCATCAATAGTGATGCTACCTACGTAGTTGAGATTCGACTCAGTGACACGCACACGGTGAATCTTCGATTTCATTCTCTCAATATACATAGTTTGGGTAGTGTTTTCTTACTTAATCTTGATATTATCAATAAGGCGAATTTGGCCAGCCTGTACAGCACAGCAGCCCTGAATACGCTCTGAGTCGCTCCAATTCTCAACACGCTGCATTGTGCGTGCGTCGACAGCCTCGAAGTAGATAGTCTTGAGCAATGGGTTAGAATCGATAGTCTCAACTACCCATGCTGTAAGCTCTGCAGGAGTCATAGAGTTCATCTTCTCGGCACACTGCTTAATAGTAGCGTAGATGTGTGGAGCCGCCGCACGGTGATCGGGGGTAAGGAGCTCATTGCGTGATGAGAGAGCAAGGCCATCCTCGCCACGAACAATAGCACACTCAACAATCTCGATGTCGATAGATAGCTGCTCAACCATAGCCTTGATAACGGCAATCTGCTGGAAATCCTTCTCGCCAAAATATGCCTTGCCTGGCTCAACGAGAGCGAAGAGACGGCTTACCACCTGGGCCACACCATTGAAGTGACCAGGGCGTGTTGCGCCCTCCATTACCTTGTCAACAAGACCGAAGTCGAACTGACGAGTATCGGGCTCTGGATAGATATCCTCTACTGATGGCATAAAGACGATATCGGCACCCGCAGCCTCCAAGATAGCGCAGTCGGCCTCGGGGGTACGGGGATAGTTCTTAAGATCGTTCTTATCGTTAAACTGTGTGGGGTTGACAAAGACACTTACGACAACAACCTCGCACTCCTTGCGCGCACGCTCCACCAATGAACGGTGGCCAGCGTGAAGGGCGCCCATAGTTGGGACAAAACCTATGCTGCTCTTTGGGCAGTCGACTAATGCTGCCTTGAGGTCAGCTACTCGATTAACTACTTTCATAATTCTATTTAAGAATAACGCGACAAAGTTACAAACTTCTATGAAGATAGCAAGAAAACAAGAGGAAAAAGTAGCTACCAAACCACTATTTAGTTCATCACACCATCCCAGAGCCTCTATTTTGCCTTTGGAAAGTTGCTAACAGCCACATACTCGCCATCCACAACCTCAAAGCAGTAGGTCTCCATACCGTTGGTGAGGACAACATATCGACAGTGAAGCACCGAGTTATAGCGCACCACTTGAGCATATACCCCACCATCAATCTTTACCTCAGGCTCCTTGCACTCAACGACAATATATGGCGAGCCACACGTATCCATAACTACTATATCGGCACGCTGTGCCATGCCATTGATACCCACGGGATACTCCTCAGCAATACTATGCGCAGCAAAGCCACACTCCGACACAAGGTAGGCAACAACATGACGGCGCACCCACTCCTCAGGGGTGAGGACAAGCCAGCGGCCACGAATAGCATCAAAGACCTCGCACTTGCCATTTGGCGTGCGACGTGCCTTGAGGCGTATAGGTGGGAAGTTGAGTTTGGCGAGGTGTGACATATCCAAAAAAATAGTATCTTTGCGGACAAAGATACTCAAAATATTATGGAAAAACAACTATCTATAAATGTTGACGAGCGTGTTGAGCGTGCTGTGAACTATTTTAAATCGGGATATAATTGCGCCCAAGCCGTAGTTATGGCCTTTGACGATGTTATGGGTATGACACCAGATTCCCTTGCTCGCCTTGCTGCTCCATTTGGTGGCGGCATGGGCCGTATGCGCGAGGTGTGTGGTACGGTTAGCGGAATGGCCTTTGTTGCGGGCGCGATATGCCCATCTGTAGACCCTAAGAACATGGAGGAGCGCAAGGCCAACTACGCCCTTGTGCAGCACTTTGCAACAGAGTTCCGCAAGGAGAATGGCGATATCGTCTGCCGACGCCTCCTTGGCTTAGAGGAGAGTGTGGAGCGCAAAGAGAGTGCCATGCCCTCAGAGCGCACAGCAGAGTACTACCGCAAGCGACCATGTGTTGAGTATGTCGCAACGGCAGCACGCATAGTTGCTACACACTTAGCAACAAGAGAGTAGGCAATACTACTTTGAAGCGCTGATAAGCGACTCTACATCTACCTCAGAGATATGTCCCTGAGCGAAGAGTATTGTGCGTGATGGGAACTGCTCGATAAGGGCGATGTTGTGTGTCGACATGACTACAGCACAACCATTTTGCGAAATCTTACGGAATAGCTCCATAATACCCTCTGCAGTTAGCGGATCGAGGTTTCCTGTGGGCTCATCTGCCAATATTAGACGTGGACGGTTGAGCAAAGCTCGTGCAATGGTCAGACGCTGCTGCTCTCCACCCGAGAGCTCGAATGGCATCTTATAGCACTTGTGCTCAAGACCCACCATAGTAAGCACCTCATCGATACGACGTCGTATATCCTCCTCACGACGCCAGCCCGTAGCGCGCATAACATCGTAGAGATTGAGGAATACATTTCTGTCGGTGAGGAGCTGAAAATCCTGGAATACAATACCCATAGAGCGACGCAAGAGAGGAATCTGCTTGCGCTTAATGGTGCGGAGGTTGAAGCCAACAACATTCGCCTCACCCTCGTGAATATCGACCTCAGCGTATAGGGCCTTGAGCATCGAGCTCTTACCCGAACCTACACGACCAATGAGGTATACGAACTCGCCATCGGCAACCGTAAGATTTACGTCCGAGAGCACCAAGTCGCGCTCCTCCTTGCTGCTGTTGGCCTCGCCGTGATATATCGACACGCCACGAAGCGATATTACCGCCTGGCTATCCATCTCCAAATGCTCCATTGCTATGAATTGTTACATTATATATATAGTGCAAATTTAACATTTTTTTGTTTAATGCAAAAATATTTGTTACATTTGCACCGTAATTGAATGATGCTGGACTGAGTCATCGACAGATGTCGTGACAACCTTCGGGGGTGACCGGTTTTGACAGCAGGTAGAATTCGATTGTAAGCATGTCGAGCATTGTGTGGGGTCTCGTAAATCGCAACACTCAAGCTATAAATGGCAATAACAATTACGCACTCGCTGCCTAATTTTCAGGGAAAATTGGCTTAATCGCGTGACCCAAGGTGGTCGTGTGACGAGTATCCCGAGAGGTCGTTCCGCTCTTTAATGGCCAATCATCATGGGGTATCATCAATTAGGAGATAGCGTAGCATGCGCCTCGGTTGCTATGCGAGATTTAGAGGCTGGGACTTGTGTTTGGCTGCCTCCTGCCTGGCATAAGTAGAAGGATTAAACGGTAGGCTAAACATGTAGAAAGCTCTGGGGTTCCTTGTTTGGACGCGGGTTCGACCCCCGCCACCTCCACTTTTGACGACTTGCTTCTCGCAAGTCGTTTTTCATTGGTATTATACGTGATAAAGGACCAACTGACGTTGGGGAATATATTGTGTCTTGCATTATTGCAAAAATATTTTCAAATGCAAGACACAACATATCTATGCTACGCATCACCTTTATCACTTAATATGTAACAACTGTATGTGGCGGTGATTTTTTCGGGGTTGCCGTAGAGAGCCATAAATAGTTAATGGCTCTCTACGGCTACGAAAAAACTGTCGTTTTTACGTTCGACCCCCGCCACCTCCACTTTTGACGACTTGCTTCTCGCAAGTCGTTTTTCATTGGTATTATACGTGATAAAGGACCAACTGACGTTGGGGAATATATTGTGTCTTGCATTATTGCAAACTTGTTTCGTTTCCATATTCAAGACTCAATCTATGACTGCTTCGCAGTTCCTTTATAAAGTCGCCCCGGTCATTATAACATAAACTTATGGGAATATCAAAATTTCCAATTTGCAACTTATACATATTTGTATTACTTTTGCATCAGCTAAACAGAAAACAAAAGGTGAAATGACAAAGTATGACAGCGCCAAACATTGGAAATAGCACCTATGAAGAGCGGTTAGCCTATGTAGTTGACAGGTGGCAATGTCTACACAACTGTGAGCTTTGCGGCATGTGCAGCATACTCAAGGGTAGAGACGCCGAGATAGTCTACAAGGATTACATTGAGGGGCGAAGGTCATACATGGATATAACATTTGAAATAAGAGATAATAACTATTAAAACTTTACAACTATGGAGATTAAAGAGAAGGTATTGGCAACAATGAAGGAGGCAGGTGAGCCTTTGAACGCAGGTAAGATTGCTGAGCTCAGCGGCATCGACCGCAAGGAGGTCGACAAGGCGATGAAGGCACTCAAGGATGAGGGTGCTATTGTATCACCTGTACGCTGCAAGTGGGAGCCAGCAAAGTAGTACCCACATATATAACCTATTGTCGAAACAAAAAGCAGGGTCTCACCAAAGTGAAACCCTGCTTTTTAGATACAAACATTTAGGTTTAGAGCCAACGCATATCATCAGCACGTGTCAATGTCTCAGGACCAAGTGGTTCGATAGCCTCATCCTTTACCTCGGCGGGGATAGTCTCCTTAGAATAGGTAATAGCCTCAGCAGATTCGTTGGTAGAGGTGAGCGTCATGGTATCGCCTTCGAACGACACCTTATAGCTGCTACCCCACTCCACGCCATCGGCATAGACACCGCTGAGTATCTCCTTGTCAAGGCTCCATGTGCCAGCATAGTGACGGTAGCGGCCCTCACCAATACGCTGATACTCGTCGAACATACCATCAGTATAGAACGCTACATAGACATCAGCAGCATACTCCTCGACAGAGCAGTGCCACTCGCCAACGATCTTAGCTGAATGGTCAACAGTTGGGGTATCATTGTTCTTATTGCAGCCAACATTGGTAAAGGCCACGCAAAGAGCCATCATCAAAAAACAAATTCTCGTCTTCATTAGAACCATCCTCCATTAGTTGAACTTACGCCACGCGACAAGATAGATATCTCGCGTGAAATCTCTGTACCACCAATATTGTTGCCACCACCAAGCTGACCACCACCAGCGATAGCCGAGATCTTAATCTTGGCTGAGCCACACTTATCGCACTTGATAACAAGCAAGCCCTTCTCCATCTTGGGGTCACCCTTGATACCGAGAGCCTCGCGTGCCTCGTCGCTAACCTCAATATCACGATATGTGATATCTGTAGCCGAGCCTCCGAAGTACTCCTTGAGGTCTACACTACAACGCTCACCGACGGTTACCTGCACCGAAGGAGTACCCTCAATAAGCATGAAGAGTCGCCATGCATCGAGTGCACCTGTACCCATACGCTTGTGGTAGTCCTTAAGCACAACAGCGTCAGCAACACCATTATATGCCTTTGTACCCTCGGTCATAAGCGAGTTGATATCGTTGACCGCAGTAAGGAGAATGTTACGATAGTCATCACCCTCGAACTTCTTACCAATCTTTGCGGCATACGAGATACCCAATGCTGCAACGCCCGAAACATGAGGACACGCCATAGATGTACCCTCCATCCAAACATAGTCATCACCCGCAACATCTTTGATACAAGTTGAGAGAATCTGGCTTGCGTTATATGAGTTCTGGGCACCAATCGAGTAGTCGCCACCAGGAGCAGCGATATTGCAACCACGGCCATAGTTGGTGTAGCCCGTTGGCAAGTAGTCAGGGCCATATGCTGTCACTGACACGCAGATAGGCAAGGCACCAGGATAGCCTGCATTAGAGTAGGTCTCATTACCCGCTGCGAAGATCACAAGGTTCTGACCGATTGCAGAGTGGTTGCAGTTCTCAGGGTTTACGAAATACTTGATTGCGTTATACTCAAGAGATGTTGCATTGATATAGGCATTATCGCTATTGAACGATGTAGGGTCATAAGCATACGAGCACTGTGCAATACATGCGCCATTGTCGGCAGCATAGATAAAGGCGTTACTCATATCGCGGTCACTGGCAGCATAGGCACCATCAAATACCTGGCAGCCCATGATGCGAACACCATCGCCATTGCCTGAGCCACCAGCGATAGAGCTTACGCCCACGTCATTGTTGTTCACCGCAGCGATAACACCCGCTACGTGTGTACCGTGACCCGACTCACCCTCTGTTGTCCAGCTAATCTCACCATTAGAGTAGCCTGCAGAGTTGAAGTTGTAGCCGTAGATATCGTCAATATACTTGTTACCATCGTCATCAACACCCTTCGTGCCATTTAGCTCCGCCTCGTTAATCCACATTGATGCTGCGAGGTCGGGGTGAGAGTACTGTACAGGGCCATCAATAACCGCTACTACAACATCGGGCGAGCCTGTGCATAGGTTCCATGCGTCGAGGACACCAACATCGGCACCCTCACGTGCTGTCTTAGCAATAGCCTCATCGCCAGAGTTGTGGAGGTTCCACTGATACCTTGAATAAGGGTCGTTGAACGACGACATAGGCACCAATGCGCGAGTTGTAGCCATGTCGTTCAATGGACGAGCCTTGTAGTCCGAAGCCAACGACACCACAGTGTTGAACTCAATAGCTTCGACATGCTTGCTTGGAGCAACCTCCTTAGCAAACTTACGAACTGGGATATTCTTGTCGAACTCCACGGTATACCAACGGTGTAGACCAAGCTCGCGTGCAAGGCGCTCGTTCTTTGGGGTGACCAATGCAGGCTTGAAGCTCAAGACATCGCCATTAACGAATATCTCGCTCTTCACAGCCTCAATACCACCATTCTCAATGCGTGCGATAGTCTCCTCCTCGAGGAACAAAAGCAGAGAACCCTCCTCACACTTGTCTATGGTGTTACCCACAAGCTTATGCTCAAGGATTGCCTCTGCCTCCATTGTCTTCTCTCCCTCGACCACTCCTGCATCCTTAGTGCAGGAGGTGGTCATAAGAGAGATAACAGCAACGCTAATCGCTATTAATAATCTATTCATACTACTTCACGAATTTACGCTCTGCCTTGCTAGCAATCACCAAGGATGGTGCTGGTGTTGGATCGAATGGGAACTCCGACATATCAGCACAATTCTCAGGATCGAGATACAAAGGCACGCGTGTAACAACGGTGTTGTTATCATCAGAGTCCTTACCGAAATAGATGAGTGTCAATGGCTCGTAGAAGTAGCAGTAAGAGTACGACATACGCTCGTTGTGCTTACCATACTGCACGAGGTCGAGGATAATCTCATCATCGGTAGGATATGTGGTATCGGTAAGATCACCCATGTATACATCATAGTAGTACTCAACAATGTCACCGTGAGTCTCTACCTCAAGAGGCAAGACAGCCCAACCATCAGCATCGCCAAACTCGTTAGGATACTGCTTAACAACCTCAAAACCGTCGAAATAGTTGTCGGTGTTGATTGTGATGTACGACTCTGAAACCTTTGGTGCAGGAGTTGTGAATACATCAGAGAATGTCACCTCGGTGTTGATCTCACCAGTCTCCTCGTTGATACCGAAGATATAGATACGATAGTCGGTCTCTGGGTACAAGCCAGTAGCCTCGAATGGGCGTGAGCCCTTGCTTGCAACAACCTGGAAGCAATCTGCAAGGTTAGAGTGTAGCCATTGTCTACATACCACTGTGCAGCCTCCATCACCTCA
>JAZRMM010000037.1:0-79920 GCA_045647535.1 Alistipes sp. | reverse complement strand
ATATAAACCTCAGCAGTGAACTTAGTGTGAGGAGTGATTGAACCTGGCTTAGCTACAACCATACCACGCTTAACCTCCTTCTTGTCGATACCACGCATCAAAAGACCTACGTTATCACCAGCCTCACCCTGATCGAGGAGCTTACGGAACATCTCAACACCTGTACATGTAGAAGTGCGGATCTTCTCGTCAAGACCGATGATCTCAACTGGATCACCTACGTGGATGATACCTGTCTCGATACGACCTGTTACTACAGTACCACGACCTGTGATAGAGAATACGTCCTCAACTGCCATCAAGAATGGCTTCTCGTTCTCACGTGGTGGCAACTGGATGAACTCAACAACGCTGCTCATGAGCTCCATGATCTTCTCCTCCCACTTTGGCTCGCCGTTCAAACCACCAAGAGCTGAACCGCGGATAGCTGGGGCGTTATCGCCATCGAAGTCGTACTTAGAAAGAAGGTCACGAACCTCCATCTCAACGAGGTCAAGCATCTCAGGATCATCAACCATATCACACTTGTTCAAGAAAACAACGATACGTGGTACGTTTACCTGCTTTGCAAGAAGAACGTGCTCGTTTGTCTGTGGCATAGGACCATCAGTAGCAGCAACTACAAGGATAGCACCGTCCATCTGAGCAGCACCAGTAACCATGTTCTTTACGTAATCGGCGTGACCTGGGCAGTCTACGTGAGCATAGTGACGGTTTGCAGTCTGATACTCAACGTGAGAAGTGTTGATGGTGATACCACGCTCCTTCTCCTCAGGTGCGTTGTCGATAGAGTCGAATGAACGAAGCTCTGAAAGACCAGCCTTAGCAAGAACAGTTGTGATAGCAGCAGTAAGAGTAGTCTTACCGTGGTCAACGTGACCGATAGTACCGATGTTCACGTGTGGTTTCGAACGATCGAATTTTTCTTTTGCCATAGTAATATAAGTATTTAAGTTTTTAAAGTTACTTTTACTCTCTTTTACAAAATTATTCAATGCCTGTCATCCTACTCAGATTCTAGACATCGAACCATTGTTGAGCGGAAGACGGGGCTCAAACTCGCGACCCATAGCTTGGAAGGCTATTGCTCTATCAACTGAGCTACTTCCGCAAAAATACACCGTTCAGAGTCAGCTATTACCCACTCGAAAGCGGGAACCCTTTGCAACTCCGACGGCGTCGTTCAAGTGGGAAGAGATGGATTCGAACCACCGAAGGCGTGCGCCAGCAGATTTACAGTCTGCCCCATTTGGCCACTCTGGTATCTTCCCAATATTTGCAGACTCTTGCGAGCCTACCCGAATTAGAGCCGATGGAGGGATTCGAACCCCCGACCAGCTGATTACAAATCAGCTGCTCTGGCCAACTGAGCTACATCGGCGTTTGACCTTTTCGGGATGCAAAGGTACGAACATTTTTTTAATATGCAAATTTTTCTGCAACTTTTTTCAAAAAAATTTTCGTAAGCACTCTTTCAAAGAACTATCGTCGCATCCTAAAGTGGACTATGACGAAAAATCGACGGCAAATATACAACTATTTTGTTAAACACGAAACAGTAAGCTCACTTTTTTTCACTCGAAGTGTTATTTTTCATCATTTCGGCCGATATTGCCACCTATACATATATATATAATAATAGGCAAATGGTATTAACCACGCTGATATTTTGATAGCAGCTACTCCAAAGCGGCAACCACGGAGGCAACCTTTGAGCGTAGCGCCTCAAACTCTTCATCATCGAGAGGTCCTTGACTATCGACACCAATAGCAATAGCCACACCCATCTCAAGATTTAGAATCATTGCACCTTGCGAAGTACAAAACTCCTTAGACTCGCCACCAAGAAGCGACGAGTATGGCAATGCGCGCCAACCAAATTTGTAACTCATAAGCTCACGCATAGCGGCAGGAGATAGAACTCTCTCCCCACCTACAACACCATCGTTGAGCAACATAATCGCGAGATCTGAGACCTCATCTGATGACAATTGGGAATAACTATAATCCTTAGAGCTCATCTCAATAACTCTATCAAGCGTTATAAAGCCCCATTCAACACTATGCATCTGCTCCGCAAGATAGTCCAAAGAGCCAAGCCCTGGGATGACAATAGGCTTATCGTCGCGCAACGAACCTTCAGCAATGCTACATACAGTGCCATCACTCTTTATAACAGATATGGCCACACCTTCAACTTCGCTCGACAACATTCCATTAGCCACATTTCCAAGTCTCGACTCTATAGAAGATAGAGAACGAGACGCCCTAACATCATCCTTTCTAAACATATCAGATAGGACGATCGACGCCACAACAAAGAGTAGTATTGCACCAACTACCCATACCGATATTGCCAGTTTTACACGTATGCTCTCCTTCATCCTTATACTCAATTTGATATAAACCCATTTATCAAAGGGTAGCACAAAGGTAGGAAAAAATATACAAAAACAAAAATTGGTAGAACATAGCAATAATAGATAGACTATTTGCTGTTTAACTAAAAAGTTGTAACTTTGAGCATTGAAATAATCATCCGGGGACAACCCTGGGTAGTAAAGGAGAAAACTAAAAGCTAAGTAAGTATGTTTGAGAGCGAGAAGATAGTTATTGAAGAGGCATGGGAGCACCGCGAGATGCTTGCCGATGAGGCTGTACGCGATGCTATTCGTCGAGTTATTGAGGCCGTAGACAAGGGTGTTGTCCGCTGTGCCGAGCCTATAGACCTGGAGCGTAGCGAATGGCAGGTCAACGAGTGGGTTAAGAAGGCTATTATCATGTACTTCCCCATTCAGCCCATGCGCACCATGAAGGCTGGTGAGTTGGAGTGGTACGACAAGATGGAGCTCAAGCGTGGCTACGAGGAGCTTGGCGTGAGAGTTGTGCCACATGCCATAGCTCGCTACGGCGCATATATCGCTCAGGGTGCGATACTTATGCCTTCGTATGTGAATATCGGTGCCTACGTAGATAGCGGCACCATGGTGGATACATGGGCTACTGTTGGCTCGTGTGCTCAGATTGGCAAGGGCGTGCACCTCAGCGGAGGTGTGGGCATTGGCGGTGTGCTGGAGCCTGTGCAGGCCTCGCCCGTGATTATCGAGGATAACTGCTTCATTGGCTCGCGCTCAATCGTTGTCGAAGGTGCGCATATCTGCCGCGAGGCGGTGCTCGGCTCAAACACCGTTATCACTGGCTCAACACATATCATTGATGTTACAGGTGCAGAGCCTGTAGAGTATAAGGGCTACGTGCCACCACGCTCAGTTGTTGTGTCGGGCACATACACCAAGAAGTTCCCTGCGGGCGAGTATGGCGTTCAGTGCGCGCTCATTATCGGCCACCGCAAGGAGTCTACCGATAAGAAGACATCGCTCAACGACGCCTTGCGCGACTTCAGCGTAGCATAACAAAGAGTAACGACCATGAGATACCTACTTCTGCTAATCACCACCCTAACGTTAGTCGTAGGCTGTAATCGACATGAGAAGCCCAACCCTAACAAACCCATTGTCACAATTAAAACAGATGACATGTGGGTGAGCCATGTTGGTGGCAATATATATACTATCGAGTGTATGCTCTTGGGCAATGGCGAGGATAGTACGCTACTGGCAGATTGTCCTGACGACTGGGTAAGCATCAAAGCTATCTATACCAGGCGTATCGAGTTTATTGTCGAGGAGAACACCGAGGATACCACTCGTGAGACCACCATTACGGTACACTTTGGCCAGAGCACAGATAGCATAACCATCACGCAGCGACCACATGCCGATATGGAGTTCATTGCCCATAGCATAAAGGGTAGCGAATACTACGGCAAGGGTAAGGATGGCATGCACAACTACTATGTTGTACTCTCGGAAGAGGGCTTAGCAGGCAATGGTAATATGCACGAAGATAGTACCTACTACCTCTTCGACCTATACTCCACGATTGGCACATACCAAAATAGTTTATGGAAGATTCCCTATGACACATACACCATAGACAATGGTATAGGTACGGAGTATAGCTACTGCTGCAAGACTGGCACCAGCCAATCGGAGGATGTCAGCAATATAGAGGTCGAGGAGATCGGCTATACGGATGCGACAATCACCGTTACGGAGGGGCGTATTGAGGCTCGTGTGACCCTCGAATCGGGCGAGGTGGTGAATGTGTCGTACTGCGGCACTCTCAGCATTAGGGAGTACCTAAGCACGCTCGATAAGAACTACGAGTTTTATAGGGGCGAAGCTCAGTTTGTAGGCCAGCGCCTTGGGGAGATATACGACAATGGCACATACGCCACTGCGCTATACATCTTTGACAATCTTGACCCTGAGACAAATAGCTATACGGGTGATGTCTTCCAGTTAATAGTCACACACGACAAGCCCGATAGCCCACTCGAGGGCTTCTATCCTATTGGTGTCGGCAACTATCGTGTCATTGCGGGTGATACGGAGATAGGCGACGATGGTCTTGAGATGACTGGATCGTGGTACATGAGAGCAGATATGTCGGACTATGCACCGCTAAAGTCGGGCAGTGTGACAATTAACAAAGATGACAACGACAACGAGAGATACGAGATTATCATAAACTTTAGAGACGATAGGAATAATATGATTAAGGGCTCCTATTCCGCCACCGGTGAGATTGTGGAGTAGAAGATGCGAAACGATAAAAGGGAGTTTTGATAAACTCCCTTTATTATTTATATAATGCACACCCAACACTGTGCTACCTAATTTCTCGATAGGAGGCCAAAGGCAACACTCCACAAAAAAAGCGACGATGGGTAGTACTATACGTACGTCCCATTGACGGCACTTTTTGTTAGCGGCAGTAGATGTCTACCCTACCACAACACAGATTAGCAAGAGGGAATTTGTTGTCAGAGTGGTGCTAATGTGGCGCTGATAGGAGAAAGCCCGGATGGGACATACTGAACGTATTTCCCATTCGGGCTTTTGACTGAAGCGAAAGCAGTAGCGCCGCTATCACGACAAATTACATCATGCCGCCCATACCAGCTGCACCCGCAGCACCAAGGCCTGGAAGAGGATTATCCTCCTTCTTCTCAGCAAGGACGCACTCGGTAGTGAGGAACATTGAGGCGATAGATGCTGCATTCTCCAAAGCTACACGAGACACCTTTGTTGGGTCGATGATACCTGCAACGAGCATATCCTCGTAGCGGTCGTCACGAGCGTTGTAACCAAAATTACCCTCACCCTCCTTAACCTTGTTTACTACTACTGAGCCCTCGCCACCGGCGTTAGCAACAATCTGACGCAATGGCTCCTCAATAGCACGACGCACAATCTGGATACCTGTTGTCTGATCATCGTTCTCGCCCTTCATACCCTCGAGGGCAGCGATAGCGCGGATGTATGCCACACCACCACCAGGAACGATACCCTCCTCAACAGCTGCACGTGTAGCAGCAAGAGCATCGTCAACACGATCCTTCTTCTCCTTCATCTCAACCTCGGTAGCAGCACCTACATAGAGTACCGCAACACCGCCAGCGAGCTTTGCAAGACGCTCCTGGAGCTTCTCGCGGTCGTAGTCCGAGGTAGCATTCTCGATAGAGGCACGAATCTGCTGTACACGAGCAGCGATAGCCTCCTTAGTACCTGCACCATCCACGATAGTGGTGTTCTCCTTGTTGAGTGTCACCTTATCGGCAGTACCAAGAGCCTCAAGACCTGCGTCCTCAATCTTCATACCCTTATCGGCAGAGATAACGGTACCGCCAGTGAGGGTTGCGATATCCTCCAATATCTCCTTACGACGGTCGCCAAAGCCTGGAGCCTTACATGCAGCAATCTTGAGTGTACCACGGAGCTTGTTGACAACAAGAGCCGAAAGTGCCTCGCCATCAACATCCTCGGCGATGATAAGGAGTGAGCGGCCGCTCTGAGCCACAGGCTCGAGGATGCCCATAATCTCCTTCATGGTAGATACCTTCTTGTCGGTGATAAGGATGAATGGTTTGTCGAGCTGCGCCTCCATCTTCTCAGTATCGGTGATGAAGTATGCCGAGATATAGCCACGGTCGAACTGCATACCCTCAACAACATCTACGTGAGTCTCTGTACCCTTAGCCTCCTCAACGGTGATAACACCCTCGTTGTTAACCTTGGCCATAGCCTCAGCGATGAGCTTACCAATCTTACGGTCGTTGTTAGCCGATATTGTTGCCACCTGCTCGATCTTATCGAAGTCCGAACCTACAACCTGGCTCTGTGCCTTGAGCGACTCAACAACCTTCTCAACAGCAGCGTCGATACCACGCTTAAGATCCATAGGGTTAGCACCAGCAGTTACGTTCTTGATCCCCACAGAGATGAGCGACTGAGCAAGAACTGTAGCGGTGGTAGTACCATCACCAGCATCGTCGTTGGTCTTTGACGCTACCTCACGCACCATCTGCGCACCCATGTTTGCGAATGTATCCTCAAGCTCTACCTCCTTAGCTACGGTAACACCATCCTTGGTTACGTGTGGTGCACCGAACTTCTTGTCGATGATAACATTACGACCCTTAGGGCCAAGTGTCACCTTCACGGCGTTGCATAGTGCATCAACACCCTCCTTCAAAAGCTCACGAGCCTCTACATTATATTTGATCTCCTTTGCCATTTTCGTTTCGTTGTTTAATGTTAGTCAATAACTGCGATGATATCTGCCTGCTTCATCACAAGGTAGTCCTCACCCTCGTAGTGAAGCTCTGTGCCAGCATACTTGCCATACATAACGGTGTCACCCACCTTAACCTCCATCTTAATATCTGAGGTACCAGGGCCTGCTGCCACTACCTTACCCATAAGGGGCTTCTCCTTAGCTGTGTCGGGGATGAAGAGACCACCAGCGGTCTTCTCCTCTGCCGGATTGGGCTTCACCAATACACGGTCTGAAAGCGGTTTTACTGCCATAGTTTAAATCTGTTTTATGTTTTAGTAATAATTTTCTGTTTTACTCGCCATAGGGCAATCTCTGTGCCAAAGGCTAATTATATATGTTGTGTCGCGACTTTTGTCCTCGAACTGACATTTTGTCACTCACTATCTCTCATATTTGTCACCCCAGAGGAGACGCATACGCTCGGCAATCTTTGCCTCCTGGGCGTTCTGCTCGTTGGGGGTGTAGAAGCGTGTGCCCGCAAGGGTGTCGGGCAGGAACTCCTGACGAACGAAGTTGCCCGCATAGTCGTGGGCATACTTATAATCTGCACCGTAGCCGAGCTTATCCATAAGCTTTGTGGGGGCGTTGCGCAGATGAAGTGGCACAGGGCGGTTGGTGGTATCGCTCTCCACCATAGCCAGGGCCTTGTTTATTGCGGCGTATGCCGAGTTACTCTTGGGACTTGTCGCCAGATATATGGTTGTCTCCGCAAGGGTTATGCGCGCCTCGGGCATACCTATCTTATGTACGGTATCGAAGCAGGCGTTTGCCAAGAGTAGAGCGTTGGGGTTTGCCAAGCCTACATCCTCTGATGCGAGGATGACCAGGCGGCGGGCAATGAAGCGTGGCTCCTCACCACCTGCCAACATACGGGCAAGGTAGTAAATAGCGGCGTTGGGGTCGCTACCACGCACCGATTTTATGAATGCCGATATTACATCGTAGTGCTGTTCTCCCGACTTGTCGTAGAGGGCAATGTTTTGTTGCAAGCAGTCGGTGACACGCTCATCGTTTATCACGATGTCGCCATCCGACGCACCGACAATGATGTCGAGGATGTTGAGCAGTTTGCGGGCATCGCCTCCCGAGAAGCGGAAGAGTGCCTCGGTCTCCTCAACCTCGATATGTCGTCGCTGCAACTCACTATCGGTAGTGAGTGCCCTGTCGAGGAGTGTCTGTAGCTCGCTATCATCCATGGGCTTAAGCACATATACCTGACAGCGGCTCAAGAGTGGCGAGATAACCTCGAACGAAGGGTTCTCGGTGGTTGCACCTATGAGAGTTACTATACCCTGCTCCACGGCGCCAAGCAGCGAGTCCTGCTGCGACTTGTTGAAGCGGTGAATCTCATCGATGAAGAGGAAGGCGGGACGAGCATTGAAGAGGTGCTGGTTCTTGGCCTTCTCGATAACCTCGCGTACATCCTTCACTCCCGACGTTACGGCCGAGAGTGTGTAGAATGGGCGGTCGAGGGTGTTGGCAACAATCTTCGCAAGCGTTGTCTTACCCACACCTGGAGGTCCCCACAATATGAAAGAGGGTACGCTCCCCGTGGCGATGAACTTGCGGAACACGCCGTTCTCACCCACAAGGTGTCTCTGTCCTATGTAGTCGTCGAGGCTCTGCGGACGCAGACGCTCGGCCAAAGGTTGCTGTGCCATAGTGTTAGATATGAGAGGCGTGTCCAAGAGTTTAATTTGGACACGCCCTCAATTTATTAATAGAGGTTATAATTGACTATCGAGCAGCAATCTCGTCAGCCTCAACAACCTTCATATCCTTCTCGAAGGTCATCTCAGATACTCGCTTGCCGTAGTTACCCTTAGCCTTGAAGAGCTCCTTGCTGTCGAGAACAAGGCTCTGGAGGTTAGGACCCTCGTTCTGGCTTGCCTGGTAAGCATCCCACCAAGCTACGTAGTCATTAGCGTCACCACAACCCTCGTATGTAGGCTCAATCCACTGACGGAAGAGCTTAGACATAGCACCATCAGCATCGAATACGAGAGCTACGAACTCATACTTACCACCAAACTCAAGGAATGTGTAAGTGTGGGTTGCAGTATGTGAGCCATACTCATTGATTGACCATACAAGGCCATCGATGTACTGCTTATCGTTGTAGTACTCACTCTCGGCACGACCTGTCCAGTTGTAAGTATCGAAGAAGTATGCACCGTGGTTGTCAGAGCTGAACGCAACCTCGATTGGGAAGATGCAGTAACCAGAGTAGTTAGACAAGTACTCGTAACCTGCGATGTCAGTAAAGTCTGCAGCATCGTAGTAGCCGTTGTTAACGAGCTCGATAGATACATCACCATTAGCGCCCTTAGTCTTGAATGCCTTAGTGAAAATCTGTGAAGTTGTTGCTACACCACCGCGTGAACCGAATGCGTAGAGTACATACTCGGTCTCCATCTCGAGGTCGATTACGCTTGTAGTAGCCTTACCGCTAAGGAGCTCGTAGCTCATATTGTGGAGGAGGTACTCCTGACGCTCAGCATCGTTGCTACCGTAAGTAGCCCAATCTGAAGCCTTCTCCCAACCAGCTACATAGTAGTCGTCGTTAGATGGAGTGAATGTGAAGGTAGCTGTGCGTGAAGTAAGATTTGATACCTCAAGAGCAATCTCGTTATCAGACATTGTTACATCGCCAGTAGTGAACTTTTCAACCTTAGGAGTTGAGCAGCAGAGACCATTCTCCTCCATAGCGAATGCGAAGAGGTAGTAGTCGTGGTTAGCCAAAAGCTCGAACTCGTACTGGCTCTTAGGAGTGCCGTCAGCGTAGTTACCAACGCAAGTGAAGTTAGCGATGATGTCAGTAGCTGACATATCCTTCATCATCTCCTGAACAGCGTTTGCCCACCAGTACTCAACAACACGAGATGTGTCGTTGTTAAGGAACTTCAAATTCTCGAGGTAGTCGTTAACCTGGATGCTATTAAGAACATCGAAGTAGTAGTCACCAGTGTAACCACCTACAGGTGTTACATTAGCCTTAACCAATGTACCCTCAACGATCTCGTAGTTCATCTCGAAATCTACCTCCTTCTTCTCAGGCTTAGCAGTCTCAACAGTGAAGAATGTCACGTCAGAGAGCAAAGCACCTGACTCGTAGTCGAAGTAGTAGCAGTAGAATGTGTAGGGCACACCTGAAGCACCGTTAGATACGGTAACACCACGCTGGTCACCTACCTTAGCACGCTCCTGCATAATCTGAGCAGCAGACATACCATAGAACTGACCCAACCATGCGAAGTAAGCAAGGTCATCCTCGTAGTAATCCTCGCCAGTCTCGAAGCCTGAAGCAATGATATACTCGGGAGAAGCCGACATCACGATAAAAGGCAAAGTCTTGTTCTCTGGAATTACATCAACAGTGTAGTCGAAGTATGTAACTGTAACATTCTCCAAAGCGAAGCTAGCCTTAACTGCAGCACCCTGCTTAACTGTGAAGACAACATCCTCAGCATAGCGGTACTTAACAGTTACCAAGCACTCACGCTCAGCGTCAGTTGGGTTAGCCTCTACAGTGAACTGAAGAGCACCTGTGATACCATAGTTGAAGTCCTTAACCCAAGACTCAGCTGCCTCAGCAGAGATCTTCTCGTTCTTGTGTGGATTCTCACCCTCGCCATTGTACTGGATAGTGTACTCGATAAGGTATGAACCACCCGCAAGGCTTGTAGAGATTGAAGTCTTACCCAACTTAATTGTACAATCCTTCTCAACTACTGGAGGCTGAGGACCTGGATTTGGATCATCCTGAGGGGTCTCAGTACAACCAACAACGAGAGCAAATGCCATGATAGGCATAAGCGCCATCATCAAAAAGTTCTTAACTGTTCTCATAGAATTTGTTTGTAGATTAAATGTTTATTTAGTTGTTTTTGTTTTTGCAAATGGATTAAACCTGTTCCTTAAATCTCACTCCCAAACCTAGGGTATTTTTGTAATTTTTTTATAAAAAAACACCCTCTCAAGTGGCAAATATAATAATAAAATGCAAAACTATTAATATTTGGAGATAAAAAATAAAAAAATGATATGTAATACTATTGTATAATGACAATAAAAATCATATCTTTGCCCAAGAAAATAACCTGAAACTACTGTAAGAATATTTTGACCATGAGAGTATTAAGACTTTTTGCATTCCTACTAATCGCCCTATGCGGTATTACGCTCACCTCGTGTGGCGAAGATAAGCCCGAAGTGGATGTTGTGGATACAACAACATCTGTTGAATTCAACAACCTTGAAAATCTCACCGTGGAGATTGACCATAAGGGTGGCAACATCGAACTTAACTATGTTATTAACAACGGCATCGAGGGTATCGACATCGTGGCAGCAACAGATGTCGATTGGATTTCGGATATTTCGGTTGACAACGGCACACTTACATTCAACGTGGCGGAGAACATTGAGGCCAAGGCTCGCGAATCAAAGATACGCGTCACCTACCCCAATGCCAATACCATCTTCCTGGTGGTTAAGCAGGCGCAATTCGATGCTATAACCTTCAAGTTAGAGGTTACATCAAGCACCTCAACATCATGTAGCACCCTTATCACACCCTCGAACGAGGAGTATGCCTACATCGCCTACATGGCCGAGGTGGACTACTTCCTCTCGGCACAGATTACAACGGCCCAGGAGCTCTTCCAGGATGACTACAACTACTATATGGCCTTTGCTCAGCAGTGGGAGGCCCCACTACTCAAGGAGTTCTTCCTTATGAACTACATAGCATACCAGGGCGAGTACTCCATCGACTGGACAGGCATGATGCCAGGCAAGGAGTATGTGCTCTATGTCTATGCCATCGAGTTCAACGAGGAGAACAACGACTACTGGCTTGCTTCACCCGTTACCTACCAGATGATTACACTCCAGGGCGAGGAGCTAATGGATGTGAACTTCGATGTGGCTGTTGAGATCAATGGTCCTAACGCTACATACAACATCACCCCTGAGAACTGGGATGGCTACTACTACCTCACCGTATATGAGGAGGGCGACTATATGTATCGCAACACCCCAGCCGATGACAGCTATGCCGAGCTCGTATCAAGCGTATGGCTCAATATGATGAGCGAGCTTATGGCATCGGGCTACGCCGCAGACCAGATTATAAGCCTCATGTGTCTTCAGGGTCATGAGGAGTATAGCGAGTTGCTGAAGGGTAACACCAACTACGCTATGGCAATCTACGCCGTAGATATGGTTGATGGCCTGCCTCAGGTGGTGTCAAAGCCCCAGATTAAGAACTTCACAACCGAGGAGATTGGTGCGTCGAACATGACCCTTGACATCAAGGTTGAGAATAAGTATGTGCGTGTGGCAGATGTAACTGTAACACCCTCTACAAACGAGTATTACACCGTGGCAATCGTGCCATTCAGCGAGGTACCCGAGAGTTCCAATAGCGAGATTATCGACTGGCTGAACGACAACTTCGCGATGGATAGCTACCACGGCGAGATATTTAGTCACTTGAACACCTTGCAGCCCGAGACGTGGTACTCTATTCTTGCCTACGGCTACTATGGTGGCGTGGTGACAACAGACCTCTTCCGCTACGACTTCACTACGGATGCCGAGAGCGAGTGCGAGAATGGCGTGGTGCGTGTAGACTACAATGGTCCATACAGCCTTGCTGAGCTTGAGGCATACGACCCCGACTACTTCTATAACTATGGTATGTTCGAGACCATGGGCTGGTATGCTATGTGGTCGGAGATCTTCACCGAGCAGCCTACACAGGATATGTTCTACTGCATCTACTCGGCACAGGAGGTGTCGGTATATGGCGAGCAGGCAATATTCGCTGACCTTGTAAGCTACCCATGTTCTAAGACACAGCTTCTCACGGGCGAGAACGGCACTCTATATGTGATGTGTGCAGTCTGCATGGACTACCGTGGTAACTACTCGGAGATGTGGATATCGGAGCCATTCATGTACAACTACGATGCCTCGACAAAGCGTCCTTTGGATGAGCTTCTCGATAAGCTATATGGCACACAGAGCGCCGCAAAGCAGCTTAAGGTGCTCAGCACCAAGCCAGCACCACAGCGCCTTGGCCACAGAATGTAACCTACACAACTACAACGAGATAGAAGAGGGGCTGTCCAACTTATGTTAGACAGCCCTCTCATATGCTCAGGGACCCAACCAAGGTGTGAGCGAACCCAATAAAAACTAAAAAGATTATCCTAAACAGCCATCGTGAATAACCAACTCAACGATGGATTTTTCATGGTGCAAAGATGGGGGAAATATTCCAAGCCCACAATCACTAATATTTGGTATATTTATTCTCCGAGCACCCCCATTTTTAGGGATTTGACAATATCGAAATTATTTGTATATTTGCATAATAAATAAGGTAGTAACCCTACCAAAAGTATAACACATTGCAAATCAATGAATAAGCCAAATACAATAACATTACATAATAGGCTAGTTGCCGAGATGAAGCTCTTTGAGCTCGTCGACGCCCACCCTTCGCTCGTATCGCTCATATCACGCCTCAACATACGCCTACCCTTTGGCGATATGTCCATCGAGGAGATGTGTCGTCGCGATGGCCACGATGTGGAGCTCTTCATGATGCTATGCAACATGCATATCGACCCTCAGTACCGACCCTCACAGAGTGCGCTACGAGCAACAATGCTTGGCGATGTTGTGGGCTACCTTCGTGCCTCACACCGCTACTACGCACAGTATATGCTACCCCACGTAGCTCGCCACCTCAACGACATTCTTGCCCACTGCGACAAGCTTTCGGAGCGCATGCTCAACACCTTCTACACGGACTATACAAACTACGTCATGTCACACTTCGAGGAGGAGGAGCGCAACATCTTCTCTCTTATCGATCGTGCCGACAGAGAGTCGCTCTACGACCTCACGGAGTTGGAGCGCCCGCATAGCGATATAGACGATAGGACAAACGACATAGCCTCGCTAATATTCAAGACTCTTCCAGAGGGTGTGCCCACACCACTAAGGTGTTCGATGCTCGACGATATATACGCCTTGCGTGACGACCTACGCACACATAGCAGCATAGAGATGCACATACTCAAGCCTCTGGTGGATAACTTCCTTAAAAACGCTTAGTTATGAGACGCTTTCGCATAGCCATAGTGGCACCATCAGCCATCATCGCCGAGGGCATAGCCGCCATACTACAGCGTAGTGGCGAGGCAGATGTTGTGCTTATGGGCAGCACCATCGAGGAGGTAGCACCTCGCCTACGTAGCGCCAGCATTGATGCCGTGGTTGTAGACATAGCCCTACTACGCAATGTGGAGCTTAGCGGCGAGTTTGCCGAGCAGACCTTGGTGGGTGTTCAAACATCGCTCAGCGATGGTGAGACAATGCGTCGCCTTGCGCATAGCGTCACACTCTATGCCTCCGAAGAGGAGATTGTGCGCACAGTGAGTCAGGCGGTTAACTCTTCAACGGAGCCGAGCCCCCAGGAGAGCCACGAACTATCGGAGCGTGAGTGCGACGTACTGATTTTGGTGGCCAAGGGCTACACTAACAAGGAGATAGCCTCGGAGCTCAACATATCGCCACATACCGTAATCTCGCACCGCAAGAACATTGTACACAAGACTGGCATACGCTCGGTGGCGGGCCTCACGGTATATGCAGTACTTAATAAACTCATAGATAGCGAACAATTATAACAACCTAAAAAAGGGAGGTTCTATAAATTAGTTCGAGATGATTTTGAAGAATATTTCGAGTATATTTTTCAGCTCTTCTGAAGGCGCAATACGAGTATTGTAACTGAGGAAAGATGAGAAAGATGCCGAAATAAATTCAAAAGCATCCGAAATAGAACGTCCGCAACAACGAATTATTAATTTACTAATTTATAGAACATCCCTTAAAGATGAAGACTGAACTTTGTGCCTACTCGGTAGATGCTTGCCGTGTGGCAGCGCGCCTCGGCGTTAACCGCGTGGAGCTATGCGCCTCACCTGCCGAGGGTGGTGTGACACCATCGCTTGCGACAATAGAGCGTGTGGCCGAGATCGAGGGCTTGGACCTCAGTGTGATGATACGCCCCCGTGGTGGCGACTTCCTATACTCGAACGATGAGTTCGAGACCATGCTTCGCGATATAGAGCATGCTCTGAAGGCTGGCGCTACGGGCGTAGTCTTTGGCATACTCACCGCCGAGGGTAGAGTCGACGTGGAGCGCACACGCCGCCTTGTGGAGGCTGCTGAGGGTTTGGAGACAACCTTCCACCGTGCTGTGGACATGTGCGAAGATTATGAGCAGGCCGTGGAGGATATCATCGCTACGGGATGCAAGCGCATACTCACCTCGGGAGGCTACGACAAGGCTATCGACGGCATAGAGAATATCTCGCGTGCCGTGGCCATAAGCAAGGGTCGCATAGAGATTATGGCGGGTAGCGGCGTAGGCTCGACAAATGCCCGTGAACTTATAGGTGTGGGTGTCGACGCTCTGCACTTCAGCGCCAAGAGCACAACGATGGGTGGCATGAAGTATCGCAACCCACGCATATCTATGGGTGGCACAGCCTCGGTAGATGAGTTCTCGCTACGCACCGTAGACGAAGATGAGGTAACTAAAATATTAAACATTATAGAGTTATGCTAATGAAGAGAGTATATCTATGCGTAGCCCTCGCAGCCACAATGCTCGTGGCATGCGGTGGCGGGGAGAAGAAGCAGAATAACAAGGCTACAACCCCAATAGTGGAGACCCCAACAGTGGAGCAGGAGGCGACACCATTGAGTCGCGATGCCCAGCTACAGGCACTCCTCGAGGCTACTCCTGAGTCACAGCGTGCCGATATGGAGTACCTTATTAATAATATGATAGACGAGGATCGTGAGACCATGGACCTCGAACTTCTTAAGGAGAATGTCGCATACGCCAATATCGCTCGCGAGAAGTATGCTTGGGCTAAGGCATTGCCCCTGGAGGTATATCAGCAGGATGTACTACCCTATCATGTTGTCGACGAGGTGCGCGACTCATGGCGTAAGGAGCTCTACGAGCTCTTCTCACCTGCCGTAGACACCTGCACAACGATGTACAGCGCCATCTGCGCCGTGAATGCCAACATACCACGACTTACGGGCGTTGACTATAACACCAAGCGCGAGAAGACCAACCAGAGCCCTCGTGAGTCTATGCGTCAGGGCATGGCATCGTGCACGGGTCTTTCGATCCTCTTGGTTGACGCCTACCGTGCTGTGGGCATCCCTGCACGCTTTGTGGGCACTGCCTCATGGCACGATGACCGTGGTAACCATAGCTGGACCGAGGTATGGCTCGACGGCGAGTGGCGAGTAACAGAGTACTACTTCCCATCGCAGCTCGACCACCTATGGTTCATGGCAGATGCAGCCAAGGCTAAGGCCGACGACCGCACATACGCCATCTACGCCACACGCTTTGGCAAGGCGGCAGACGACTGGTTCCCTATGGTATGGGCGGGCGAAGAGGATAACTGCCCTATAGAGGAACTACCCAAGACCATTGGTGCCGAGAATGTCACCGACCACTATATCGCTCTTGCCTACGACCAGTACACACGCCACTTGGAGGCTGGCACACATACCTTCTTGCGCATAGCAGGCTACAAGGAGGAGGGCAAGAAGGAGCACTCGGAGGATCGCAAGGCTATGGGCGTAGATATCTTCCGTGGCACCGAGCAGATGGGTGGTGGTCTCACCGCCGACGAGAAGCGCGATATGAACGACTACTTCGCCGTTCTGTTGCCCAAGAATACAGAGTATGAGCTACGCTACTACAACGACGCAGGCGAACTTGTAACCAAGCAAGTATTCCTTGGCGAGGAGGAGATGCTCGTAGAGATATATGCTCGATAACGAGAGTATACGATAACATAAAGGGTTGTCAAACGCATTGTTTGACAACCCTTTATAATTTATTTACAGTTACTTTGCTACTCTCCCAAGGCCTCTTCAAGACCCTCCGAGATTAATGCTATCAACTCTTCGGCATCACTCTCTGAAAGGCCATTAGCCTTACATACAGCCTTGACACCAGCCTCAATGCCATCGCAGTATGACAGATAGCCCTGCTCATCATCGTTTGAGGCGTACTCCATAATATCTTCAAAGAATACCTTAAAATACTCAAAGAAGTTCTCCTCATCCTCGGCAATAGCAGACTTTGCTATCTCCTTACCCACAGACTCACCCTTAGAATATGGTGACTGAGCAAATGCAAAGGTGCAGGTCATGACCAACGCCAATGCCAACACAAATAAATTTTTCATAGTTTTATGTTTTAAGTTAGTAAATAAATATCGTTTTGGGAATCAATCTCTACGTCATCCTCCAGTGCATCGTCATCACCCTTATACTCCTCGATGCTCTTAACAATATCTTCCAGGAAAATGATAAGGCTATCGGCCTGCTCCTCGCAAAGGCCATTAGCCTCGCACGCATCAAGAGCACTCTCCTGGAAGCCCTCAACAAATGCCTCGAGCTCGTCGAGTTCCAGCTCCATGACATAATCATAGAGGGACATACACTCCTCATAGATAGCATCGGACTTACCATCAATGGCACTCTTCACAATGCGCTCCGCATAGGCAGCACCGCTCTGCTCGGGCGACTGCGCCATGGCTGCGCCCAGCGATAGTAGCATGATAGCCGTCATACATAAAACCCTCTTCATCCTATATCAAAATTTATGTAATTCAACTTTGTAGATAGCAACAACTATTAGACCACCATATCTATGGTACTATTTTCTACCCTCGAAGTAGTATGGGGCGTAGTTCCATCCATGCTTATCGTAGAACTTACGCATAACGTTCATCTTCTCACGAATGGTGCTCTCATCACGACGCTCTGTTGCCCACTGCACCTCGGCCATAGCCGAGAGGCGTGGCAGAAGCATCTTCTCCACAGTAGGCATATCCTTGAGATACTCGGTCCACATATTACACTGAACACCTATAAGGTGGCTCTTAGCCTGCTCGCTAAAGCCCTTATATGGATCCCAGCCATAAACCAACTCAAATGGGATGTGACCACCAATCTGAAGACCCTCACCCTCACGGCTCTCTGTCTGGTAGAAGTTGAAGTAGCATAGTGTCATAGGCGTCATCACCACGTCGTTACCACGCTCAGCAGCGTAGATACCACTGCTTGAACCTCTCCACGACATGACTGCAGCTGTAGGCGTTACACCACCATCCAAGATCTCATCCCAACCAATCATACGGCGACCGTTAGCAATGAGGAACTTCTCGATGCGAGCCACAAGGTAGCCCTGCAACTCCTCCTCGTGCTCCAAGCCCTCAGCAGCCATACGTGTCTGGCAGTGCACGCAGCTCTTCCAACGATCCTTAGGGCACTCGTCACCACCAATATGAATCAACTCCGAAGGGAATAGCTCCAATACCTCCGCAAGGACATTCTCCAAGAATACGTAGGTACTCTCCTTACCAGCGCAGAGCACCTCAGGCGTTACGCCCCACATGGTCCATACATCCACCTCCTGCTCCTCGCAACCCAACCAAGGGTATGCGTGCAGAGCTGCCTGCGAGTGACCAGGCACCTCAATCTCGGGGATAACAACCATATAGTGCTGCTCGGCATAGCGTACTATCTCGCGCACCTCCTCCTGGGTGTAGAAGCCACCATGAGGCACACCATCCCACTTCTCAGGATTTAGACCATGGCCAACAAGAGTCTCATTTCGCATAGAGCCCATCTCCGTAAGTCTTGGGTAGCGCTTAATCTCTATACGCCATCCCTGGTCGTCGGTGAGGTGCCAGTGCAGGCGGTTTACCTTATGTGCTACAAGGATATCTATATAGCGCTTCACATCCTCAACGCTATAGAAGTGGCGCGACACATCGAAGTGAACACCGCGATATGCAAAGTTAGGCTCATCTGCAATATAGCCGCAGGGTATCTTACCCTCGAACTCCACAGCCATCTGAGATATAGTCTGCAAGCCATAGTAGATACCTGCCTCCGAGCCACCTGTAACCATAATCTCATCCTCCGAGATGATGATCTCGTAGCCCTCCTCGGGCACAAACTTATCGGTACGCACCTTGATGCCATTGCCACGCGAAGCTACGCTTAGTGGCTTCTTAAGATCCAAGCACGCCACCATATCCTTGGCGAAAAGTTCTGCTGCGTTCCAAGCATCGTCGTAGACCACAACACGGGTCTTGGGGGTTATCTCAAAGTAGGTAGATGTCTCGTCGAACTCCATATATGCAGGTTCGGGGACGATGTGTGGTGCAGAGGCATAGAGGCTCTCAACAGGTGCCATAATAGCACAAGCAAGGATTGCTACAAGAAACTTAGTGATACTCTTCATACTATTTAATTTTATCTATTTCTTTCTCGACGTTCGCAAAGAGATTGTGATATGGCGAGCCACGAGCAGGGCATAAACCAACAATAGCCACCTTGCAAACACAACAAAGATAGCACTTTTTTGCTAATATCCCAAACTATCATCCCAATTAGCACAATTATTGCGCAACGTATCACGAGATTTTAGCGAGGCCACACTTGAATGGATGCGATGATTGACCCATAGCCCATGATTGTGTCATCGCTAAATATAAGAATTTACTAATTAACTTTCACACCCCTCTATTCACTATGAGAGATTCTACCTATGAACGTAGCCAAGGCGTGATAAGCCAGTGGTGGCTTGCCGCTATCGTCGGAGTTATCGCTGTGGCAGTAGGCTTCATTGTCCTAATTAATCCTATTGCGAGCTACCTCACCGCAGCAGTGTGGCTCGGCGTCGCCATCTTCGTATCGGGCATCATGAGCCTCATCATCAGCCTCACATCCGATAATGTCATCGTACGCCGTGGCTGGGCAATCTTCGCCTCGATAATAGATACTATTATCGGTGTTATGCTGATGTTTAACATCTGGTTCACCATATCGGTCATCCCCATAATCTTTGGCATCTGGCTACTCTACCGTGGAGCCATATCCCTTATGCAGGGTCTCGACCTCAAGCGATTCGATGTGCGCGACGCAGGGTGGATGATATTCGGTTCGGTGGTGATGATGGCCATCGCCATCATTGTACTATGGTTGCCCATGACCCTCGGCGTAGAGGCCGTAATACTCTTTATGGCCATAGCCTTCATCGTCTATGGTGTATCGATGATATCCTACGCCTTCAGGCTCCTCGACATACACCGCCATGCCAAGGATATGAGGTAACAGAAGGCCATATGACAGTAGGTATTTTTACCTATTTTCATACAATTATGGTCAATATTTAGGGTATAAGAGAGGAGATAAATCAAAAATTAATACCTTTGTCAACGCATTAAATGATGTGCGCCGAGCCTCTCTACGGAGTGCTGGGCGTGAGCAAACAGATGTTTTAACCAAAAATTAAATACAATGGTAGATATTTTTGATCGTTTATCGAAGAATGCCGGAGGTCCTATCGGACAGTACATGGAGGCCGTACATGGCTACTTCGCATTTCCTAAGCTTGAGGGTGAATTGGGCCCACACATGATGTTCCGTGGCAAACCTGTCCTTAACTGGAGCTTGAACAACTATCTCGGTCTAGCGAACCATCCAGAGGTGCGTGAGGCTGATGCCCAGGGTGGCAAGGATTACGGTATGGCCTACCCTATGGGTGCCCGCATGATGTCTGGCCAGACCAAGTATCACGAGCAGCTGGAGCGCGAGCTAGCGGAGTTCGTAGGCAAGGAGGATGCCTTCCTTCTCAACTACGGCTATCAGGGCATGATCTCTATCATCGACTGTTTGCTCACACCTCGTGATGTTGTGGTCTACGATAAGGAGTGTCACGCCTGCATCATCGACGGCTTGCGCATGCACCCTGGCAAGCGCTTCGTATATGCCCACAACGATGAGGAGTCGTTGCGTCTACAGCTCAAGCACGCTACAGAGCTTGCTGAGCAGCAGAATGGCGGTGTGCTCGTAATCACCGAGGGTGTCTTCGGTATGAAGGGTGACCTTGGCTTCTTGGATGTTATCGTTAAGTATAAGAAGGAGTTTAACTTCCGTCTTCTTGTTGACGATGCTCATGGCTTCGGTACTATGGGTACTCACGGTAAGGGTACTGGTGTTCACTTTGGCGTGCAGGACGAGATCGACGTATTGTTCAACACCTTCGCTAAGTCGATGGCTGGCATCGGCGCCTTCGTATGTGGTCCTCGCTGGCTCATCAACCTCTTCCGCTACAACATGCGTTCACAGCTATACGCCAAGTCGTTGCCTATGCCTATGGTTATCGGCGCATTGAAGCGCTTGGATCTTATCCGCAAGCACCCTGAGTATCAGGAGAAGTTGTGGGAGATTACTCGCGCCTTGCAGAAGGGCCTCACCGAGAATGGCTTTGACATCGGCGTTACACAGTCGCCAGTGACTCCTATCTACATGAAGGGTGGCCACGAGGAGGGTACAAACCTTATCGTTGACCTTCGTGAGAACTATAGCCTATTCTGCTCGATTGTTGTATATCCTGTGATTCCTAAGGGCGAGATCATCCTTCGTGTAATTCCTACCGCAGCACACACAATGGAGGATGTGGAGTACACCATCAACACCTTCAAGGCCGTGCGTGCTAAGTTTGAGGCTGGCGAGTATATCAAGCCTATCCCTCAGATGGCAGACCCTGACTTCAAGGTTCGATAGTTCGAGTCCTATATAAGCAATAACCCCAAGCGCCATTGGCACTTGGGGTTATATTTTTCATTCTACCTGCGATATGCTCTATGGCACAGGGTCGTAGCCCGAGCCACCCCACGGATGACAACGCAGCAAACGACGCACTGTGAGGTATAGACCCTTGATAGGTCCATGCTTGCGCAGAGCCTCAATGGCATACTGCGAGCAGGTGGGGCTAAAGCGACACGATGGTGGCTTAAGAGGCGATATGCACAACTGATAGAAGCGCACCATGAGGATAAAGGGCAAAGCCAAGAGCCTCTTAACAGCGTGAAGCAACCTCTTCAAGTATCCTGTGAATGGCATTCTCAATGGTTTTATATGCGACAACCTCCTTTGAGGAGTATACAAGAGCCATATCTACAGCTACACCCGCTGCCTCGGCACGCTGCCACAAGGGGTGTTTCTGCAGACGATAGGCCTCCTTCATACGACGACGCAGAAGGTTGCGTTTATTAGCACGCTTGTGGTTGCGCTTAGGAACAGAGAAGAGCACCTCAACCGTAGGCTGGGCACTCTTTTCTATATATATAGTATATCTAAAGGGATAGACAAAGTCCGCCACACCATCGCTAAAGAGACGACGCTGCGAGGCAAGAGAGCACAATCGCTCCGACTTAGGCAATCCGTTAGGCAGTGACATAATAGTCTTGATTACTGCACCTTGCGTGGGGCACGTGTACGGGTCTTCTTCTGCAACTTAGTCTGCTGAGCGCGGATAAACTCCTCCTTCTCCAAGTTCTCCTTAACCTCGGCATCCTCAACATTGATACCCTCCTGAACCTTGTTGCAATAGATATCCAAGGCCTTAACCATAGATGGAGCCTCGGGCGATGGTGCCGAAGCCTTAACCTTGAGACCAGCCTCCTTGGCAGCACGCAACGTCGCCTCACCAAAGGTTGCAACAACAGGGAGCTTGTCGATATCGAAATTCTCCACCAAGGCCTTCACATCCGAAGGTGAGTAGAGGGCAATGATATCATACTCATCGGGCTTAATCTCGCTCATATCGGCAGAGACGGTACGCGCAAAGACCACAGGGTCAACCTTAAGCTTGAGCTTCGAGAGGGTCTCTGGCAACTCAGGCTTATAAGGCTCTGTAAGTGCGAGGATAAACTTCTCATCCTTATGCTTGACGATAAGCTCAAGGAGCGAGTTAAACGTACCAGCAGCGAACGATATCTTACGCTTACGATAGATGATATACTTCTGCAAATAGAGGGCAACAGCCTCGGTGTTGCATATATACTTCATGGTCTCGGGTACCACGATACGTGCCTCCTCGCAGATACGGAAGAAACTATCGATTGTCGTACGAGATGAGAATATCATTGTAGTATGGTCCAAAATCTCGGTGCGCTGCGCACGAAACTCCTTAAGACTCACACCCACAACACGGATAAGGGGCTTATAATCCACTACGAGATTATGTCTCTCGGCAAACTCAAAAAAGGGAGACTTCTCCAAAACAGCCGGACAAGGCTGCGATACCAAAATCTTACTAACTTTCAAGGCCACTCCTTTTATTAAAAAAATCAATCACTAAATCCTTGGCGACACACATAGCCGCACTCTACACCAATATCACCACAATTAACTAATTGATTTCCTGACTATTACACAACACCGATTAAGCCATGTGTGTTGATACAACGGTCATCAAAAAGCTAATAGGTAGCAAAATTGCGGTGCAAAGGTACAAAAACCAATGTAAAATGGAAATTTTTTGCCCAATAAAGAGAACAAAAGTCTCTTTTAGATAAATGAACGTCATCACAGCCATCAGTACACAAAGCACTATTGACCATAGCGATAGCATATCAACGGGGGCAACAAGCCATATAGCAATAAGCGGAAAGAGCAATACTACACATCGAACAAGGTTCAATAGCGACACAGCACCAGCAGCACTCATGATATCAGAGCGCGTAACCCACTGCACCAACTTATGAAAGATATATTGCCATAGCAACATCAACAAGATAGCTACAATGGCATAGAACGGAATCATGGTTGCCACGCCACTATCATAGATTGATGACTCCCCCGCAAGCGACATATCCACCAGGCGAACAGCGACAAGCGACAGAAGCACAAGGCCCAAGGCCATCACCGTAATCTTAAAGCGCTCAAAGGGTAGTTCACCACCCTCATCACGTATACTACGCTCACTACGGCGAGTGACAACACCTTGCCATATATGACCTATAAAGTTCCAAAAACGGTAGATGACAAAGAGATAGGCGATAATACCTCCAATAACCAAGCTCTGAAAGAGGGGCTCCGCGATAAGCGTAGGCTGCAGAGGCTCCACCATCGCGCTACTTCCCAGCGTAGACTCCTGGCCGAACATCTCCGTGGGCGATGCCTCCATATATCCTCCATCGTAGCTCACCTCACCCGACATAAGCTCACTTGTCTTGCCATATATATCCCTTGGCGCAACCTCACGATAGCCCGCCTCGCTAAGCTCTATAATCAACGAATCTCTACTCATCGATAGCTCGTTTTAGTGTTACTCTAAAGGTTGTTCCACGCCCTATCTCCGAGCGCACCACGGCAATCTTACCCTTGTGATAGTCCTCCATGATACGGCGCGATAGCGACAGACCAAGACCCCAGCCTCGTGTCTTTGTGGTGTAGCCAGGCTCGAAGATACGATTCCAGTTACCCTTGGCTATGCCCTTACCCGTATCGCTCACCTCGACATATACGCTACGCTCCGTCTCACCAATAGTCACGTCTATAGTTCCCTTACCCTGCAAGGCATCTAACGAGTTCTTCATCAGATTCTCGACAACCCACTCGAAGAGTGCCACATTCATAGGTGCAGTGACGGGCGACATGGCAAGGCCACCATAGTTTATGGTGACATTGCGTGGCACACGACGACGGAAGTACATCACCGTATCGCCAACAACCTCGTTGACATTGGCATTAGAGAGCTGCGCCTCACCGCCAATCTTCGAGAAGCGGTCGACAATCTTCATTAGGTGGGCCAAGTCTTTCGACATCTCATCCACAGCCATCTGGTCTACGGGTTGCGAGCGTAGGTACTCCACCCATCCAAGTAGCGACGAGGTAGGCGTACCAAGCTGATGTGCCGTCTCCTTAGCAAGACCTATCCACACCCTATTTTGCTCGTTCTGCTTTGTCGACGAGAAGGCTATATAGGCGAATATAGCAAAGATGATGATGATGACAAGCTGAACATAGGGGAAGAAGGCCAAAGCATCGCTATGGGCACTCGACACCATAGACGAATAGTCGGTAGTGTCGTAGTGTATGACATACGTTCGCTCCTTGTCTCCAAAATATTGAGGTTCGATGACAACAGGTATTGGATCATTCTTTGCCATCTTATCGAAGGCCTGCTGCAGAAGTTCATGGTTGTACTTAACATCATCCGGCAGGTTTGAAAGTATCATCGCACCATAGTCATTTGTGATGATGATAGGCACATTGGTATGCTCAGCAAGCTCATTTAGCAAGGCTCTATTGGCATCCTCATTAAGATTTGCCGAGCGCACGATATCCACCCACATCTCCACGGCATTACGCTCGGCAGCACGCAGCTGCTCGATGGCAACCTCATCCTCGTGCTTCATCTCCGTTGATACCGACCATGTATAGTAGATCGAGAGAGATGCAAGCGCCAAGCCCACCACAATAGCTATGGTGCGGCGACGTGCCGAGAAAAAACGACGGGGGATATATCGCGAGCTAAGTTTCATCACATATCACTATTAATGCATCGAGAGGTCCTGCTCACGAAGTATTCGCTGATACTCCTTGCTATCGAGCAGAAGTTCTACAGCCGACTCAACCATAGCATCTTGCATTGTAGCAAGCTCCAACGCACCCTCCATATAGGCGTAGCGTAGGACTATCTCGTAGTTTAGGGTCTTGATAATCTCCTGACGATAGGTCTGCATGTTAGACATCTTATCATCCTTGATCATCGCTCCAAGCTGCTCAAGCATATCATCCAGCGACTCATCATAGCGTTCGTTCTTAGCCGCCTTGACCATAGCCTTGAGGGCATGACGTGTCTCCGACTCGTAGGGCACATCCTTATCCTCGATAAAACGGCAGAAATCGGCATACTCCTCATCACTTATGGTGAAGGTACGGGTATCTATCTTATCGTTGCTATGGCGGCGCATATACTCATCGGCCCAATCCTCCATGTAGCCCATGGAGTAGAGCGTGATAGCGAAGCGGCTCACATACTCTGGCTCGATCTTAACATCTGGAACGATGCCACCGCCGTCGTAGACCTTACGACCACCGCGTGTCTTGAACTCGGTAATCAGCGAGTCAGGGACACTCACCACACTACCATCGCTGCCTCGCGACGAGTAGTCGAGGGCCTGTATGCAACGACCCGAGGGGATATAGTATTTTGCGGTTGTAAGCTTTAGGTAGCTATTGTAACCCACATAGTGTGTTCCCTGCACCAAGCCCTTGCCATAGGTGCGAGCACCCATAACTACGGCACGGTCCATATCCTGTAGCGATCCCGCCAGAATCTCCGAGGCCGAGGCCGAAGCGCCACTCACGAGCACCACGATAGGCAGGGTGTCGTTAAGCGGTGAGTGAGTCGTAGTGTAGTGTTGCAACGACACCGAGTCACGGCCCATGATAGATACCACCCTCTGACCACGGGGCACAAAGAGCGAGGCTATATTCACTGCCTCCTGCATGACGCCACCACCATTGCTGCGATAGTCGAGGATAAGACCTCGAAGTTCACCCTCAGCCATCAGGCGCTCGACGCTACGACGCATCTCATCATAGCTGCCGTCGATAAAGTCGTTATGGCAGATATAGCCTATACCATCACGCACATAGCCAGCATAGGGGACACTGGGGATAGATATACGACGGCGACGCATGGTAAGGGTATCCACAGCGTTATCGAGGTTGCGCTCCACAACCACCTCAACATTGGTCTCGGGGTCACCCTTGAGGTTAGAGCTGATGACGTCGACATTCACACCCTTCATGCTCCTACCATCAATAGCCAATATCTTATCGCCAATCTTGACGCCCGCCTCATCCGAGGGCGAGCCCTTATATGGCTGCGCAAAGATGACATAATCGCCACGCTTGCGGATGAGCGAGCCCACACCACCATACTTACCAGTGGTCATTATTTCGAAAGCCACCATATCGGCCTCCGAGAGGTACTCCGAGTATGGGTCTGTAGCCTTGACCATACCCGCTGATGCATACTTCAAAAGCTCTTCGGCCGACACCTCGTCGACATACTGCGACTCGAAGGCTCGCATGATGTTGGCAAGAATCTCGGTGCTCTTGCCAAGCTCGAAGTCGCGCTGCACACGCTCACCCTGCTGTGCCTCCACGGTGTTAACACCTAAGAAGAGAAGCAGAACAAGAGCTGCGAACCACGACATAATACTATTTCTCATCACTCTTCTCATAACGCTTACTATTGAGATACGCCTGCAACTGATAGGTAACACGTGCCACCTGGCTTCTGAGGCCGTAAAACTCCACAGCATCACCCACCTGGCGCAGTTCGATCTTATCCTCAAAACGCAAGGTTAAGCGGCGTAGTATGCCCATGCTGCGATATATCTGCGCACCATCGCACTCACCCACATACTTATAGCCATAGACAAGCATGGCGTTATGTATGCGAAGCTTGTCATCCTCGAGGTTACACTTGGCAACACTCTTACGCATATAACCAAAGAGCGGATAGAGTGCAGATAGAGCCACAAGAGCTACGATCATGACGGCACCACCCTCGCTGCTAAACTTATAACCAATATACTCCCACAGCCCCATAGCTATGTTATCGTCGAGGAGTGTCATAATCCACACCAAGCCAACGAGCAACACCACAAGGTAGATAAAGTACTTAAGTGCACGAACAAAATATCTCATAACTATCTATACTACTATTGTTTCAACTAATAAACCCTACATATTTGCCGCCATGGCCTCCACACCACGTGCCACATCCTCCATAAGCCAGCGAGGTGTCGACGTAGCGCCACAGATGCCCACACTCTCTACACCCTCAAACCAGCGAGCATCGAGCTCCGAGGCCTCCTCAATATTGTAGGAGTGGCTATTGTGGCTACGGCAAACATCATACAACACCTTGCCATTTGATGACTTTCTGCCCGACACGAAGATTACGACATCTACGCTCTTGGCAAAGGCCTCAAGGAGCGCCTCACGCCCCGCCACACGACGACATATCGTATCGTCGATGGTCACCTTTGTGCTATCCTTAGCACGACGCATGACCTCACGTCCAAGGTGCTCGAAGGTGGCTATGCTCTGCGTAGTCTGCGATAGGAAGTATATGGGTCGCGAGAAGTCGATAGTATCGAGATCCTCCTCACGCTCCACGACCACCACATCGTCCATCACCTGACCCGTAAGACCCACTACCTCGGCATGGCCTCGCTTACCCAGAAGAACCACCGTGCCACCCTCCTTGCTCATGAGCTGATAGGCCTCACGCACACGGCGTTGTAGGCGTGCCACAACGGGGCAGGTAGCGTCTATAATGGCGATGCCCAGCTCCTCGGCCCTACGATAGGTCGTAGGCGGCTCACCGTGGGCACGAATAAGAAGAGTGCGCCCCGACAATGCCGACATATCGTCGTGCGTCACGGTGCGCAATCCTAACTCTTCGAGGCGGTGCACCTCAACACGGTTGTGCACAATGTCGCCCAACGAATATACCTCGCTTTGGTGCCGTAGCGCCTCCTCGGCCTCACCTATGGCCCTTACTACACCAAAGCAGAATCCTGAATTATCATCTATGACTACTCGCATACTACCCATTTATCACACGGCTATACTCCTTGTCGAACCACTGCATCTGCTCCTCGACACTCATCGCCGAGTTGTCCAGGACGATTGCATCATCGGCCTTGCGTAGTGGCGATATAGCACGTGTCATATCGGCCTTATCGCGCGACACCACATTCTCGTATATCTCCTCCAGGGTCACATTATCGCCCTTTTCGGTAAGCTCCTTGTAGCGACGCTCGGCACGCACCATAGGGTCGGCAGTCATGTATATCTTAAGCTCTGCCTCGGGGAATACTACGGTGCCAATGTCGCGGCCATCCATAACCACGCCACGACGCTCGCCCATCTGCTGCTGCATCTCCACGAGCATGGCACGCACCTGGGCTATAGAGCTCACGGCGCTCACGCAGTTGCTCACTTCTATGGTACGTATCTTACCCTCCACAAGGTCGCCATTTACATAAATATCGCTTGCACCACGTTGGGGGTTAAATCTAAAATCTATGGCTATATCCTTGAGCATCGCCACCACGGCCTGCTCATCGACAATACCCGAGTTGATTGCTCCATGCTCCAAGGCGTAGAGTGTCACGGCACGATACATCGCACCTGTATCGATGAAGATATAACCCAGGCGGGCAGCTATGGCCTTGGCAAAGGTACTCTTGCCGCACGATGAATGACCATCGATGGCTATAATAATTCGTCTATTGTTCATTGCTATTTAATTAATACTGAGAGGAGTGTATATATGCCAAGCACACCAATCACCACACCTGCAATATGGTTGATTGTGAGCATATGGCGAGGGCGGAAGCCCTTACGGAAGAGGTTGATAATGGCAGTTAGCGCCAACCACCAGGCCATAGCGCCAAGCAAGAAGCCCAAGATTATCAACACATTATATACAAAACCACCTACTCTACTACTCTTATCATTCACAGTCGACTCATCCTCTGCAGCCACCTGCGTCTTAGACGCATCGACACCTACCGCCTCCTCGACCTTATCCACGTCATTAGACTGAGATTGCTCATCGGCCATCACGACATACTCAACATTGGGGACCTTCCCCGCAGAAGGCGACACCGTAGCAGCCTCCAAATCGTCATAAGAGACAACCTCCCCTGTAGCTATCTCTACTGTTGTCTCACGCACATCTTCAATAGACTTTTCCTCAACCTCCTCAGAACTTTTATGTCCAGAGAGGTCGATATTGAACATAGCAAAGAAGGCAAGGATATAGGGGATGATAACCACAAAGTTTGCCAAGGTGAAGCCAAACATCGAGGCGAAGTCTTGCCATAGGAATGTCTTACCTGCACGATTCTTACGAATCTGAGGCACAGGGTTTTTGAAGAAGATGAAGATACCCACGATAATCACGAAGATACCCGCACATATCTGTATGATAGTGTTATACTGGTCGATATATGACTTAAGAAGTGCGAACACGGTGAAGGCGAGGATAGCGAGGATAGCATCGGCAAAGGCTACACCAAATCCCGACATTAGTCCCGATAGGAAGCCTTTGCTCAGAGTGCGCTGTATGCACAATACCGCCACAGGACCCACGGTCACCGAAGATGCGAGGCCCACACACATGCCAGCAAATAGTATCTCAAGTATATAGATAATCATTCCTCTACGCCCTTATCACATATGTCACACCTTGCAAAACCACTACGCAACGTTGACATGCTATTCGATGCAAATATACAATCTTTTTATGAGATATGCGTAATTTTGGAGAGCAAAATATATAAAAAAAAGTGGTATTTATTGAAAATAAGTTTGATAAACGTTGAAGATAGCGGCAGCATAAGGGTGTTTTGCGTCGCATATTTTTGCCACTTCCCATAATCTTTGTATCTTTACACCAAATTTAAAACATTAATAGCATATGAACGAAGTAAAGAAACAGATCGAGATACACCTCGACGAGCAGATTGCTCAGGGCAACTACTGCAACTTGGCCATCATAGCACACTCAAGCTCGGAGTTTATCCTCGACTTTGCAACAATGCTCCCAGGCCTACCTAAGGCAAAAGTGAGAAGCCGCGTGGTACTCACCCCCGAGCACACTAAGCGTCTACTCATGCAGCTACAGGAGAATGTCAGCCGCTACGAGAGCAGCTTTGGCAAGATCAACATCACCACAAAGCCAGCAGTTGTCGACCCATTCGGTGGCAAGGGCAACGCCTAAGCAGCAAAGAGGCATAGCCCAGAAATAAAATAACCCAGCCGTGGCTGGGTTATTTCTATTTTAGGACTTATGTCGCACTATGGGTGGAACGGAATACCATGCTCAGCATCGAAGTTAGAGAACATAATCTCCTCACCACCATTACAGCTCAAATAGAGCTTCGTACCCGCAAGACGATAGGTGAAATTGTATGCACAACCATCGTACATCGAGATGCTACTTGCATCAAATTTATAACGGAACGTACCCAACATCTTCTCACCTAAGCTCTTAGTGCCTGCAGCGTTGTAGGTAATCTCATAAATAGAGCCATACATTGGGGTGTGGAACGAGTAGTGGCGCTCGATAAGTTCGCCATTGGCACCATTACTAACAATAGCACTCCAATCGCCAACCAACCTATCATCAGCATCCTCAGTCTTGGTAAATGTCCAGACGATGCTCTTACCCTCGTGCTCGCGGCTTAGCGTAAGCGTATCATCCTCAAAGAGGTAGTCCCACTCCGTCCAATCATCATCGTCGTGATAAGCCTTAAGATAGAGCTTACCGTACTCAACCTTATACAAGATAGGACCACTACTTAAAGAAGTTAGAACATCATCCCTGTAGTCACCTACCCAGCGGAGACTACGACCATCCTCATAAAATCGCCACTCCCAGTTGCAGTGGGTAGCAAAATAGTGGTGGCTCTCATCATAGTTGACTGTGCGAGTCCACAAACCCAGGAACTCAGCAATCTCAACATCGTTCTCCGGCTGCCCAGACGACTCTCCGGGATTAACAGGATCCACGCTTGGTGCTACGGGCTCCTTCTCGCACGATAGCGCAACGGCGGCTACAGCGAGCATCATCAGTAAACAACGAAACTTTTTCATAGCAATAGTTTTTTAGGTTAAACATCTACCCATGCCACAACAATATAGCTTTTTTAACCTAAACCACACCTGTGGCACAGCCATCTATTTTTTACAAATGTAAGATATTTAAAACCAAAAAGCAAATATTTTATTACAAATTTACCCCCCCGTAAAATTTTTGAACATTCATTGATTTACAACACTTTACATCATTTTATGCAATAAATATAATTTCGTAACTAAAAGCATTTTTATTAATATTACGCTCTCTATGACACTCCAAACAACGCACTCATCCAACCAATAAATAGAGCTTTATAGTTTTTTTAACCACTATCACAACAGAAACAAAAAGAGGGCGCATCTGCATTTTACTACAGATACGCCCCAATAATTTAGGCTATCAACCACTACTCTCTAACAACCAACGAGCAGGGCATTTCAAGCGATGCGCGTGTAGTGCTATTAAGCTCGTCAACAAGCGCGCGTAGCTCCTCGATATCGCTCTTATTATCGGCTGTGGCCGAAGCAAAGCAACGACCTATAGAGCCTGTCTTACCCGTATTATCGACGCAGTAGGCCAAAGCTGTCATAGCGGCATTCCACTCCGAGGTGTAGAAGCTATAGGGTGAGGCTATTGTGCACGTTTGCCAATAGCCTGAAGCGAGGGTCCAAAGCTCTCCGTCGGAGTAGGTATTAACATTGCTGCAGTCACCCTCAAGCATAGTGGTAAAGAGGGTGCGAGCATTGTCCAACTCGCCATACTTAACCACGATGATAGCCTTACCTGCCGATAGGGCTGCATCGCCAAAGATTGAGCCCGCCTCATCATCGCCCGAGTAGTAGCCGACAATCTTTACCGTAGGCGTAACCTCACCAAGGGTCGAGGTGCGCGCCACATTATCGAAGGTGAAGGCCTTGACAATCTCGCCAGTGCGGCTATCCAAGGCGTAGATATAGGCCATAATCTCGGTATCGGGCACGAGGCCAGAGACCTGCACCGAGCTACTACCATTATAGTAGTACTGGTCGAGGACCTCGGCGATGGTGATGCTAGGATTAAAATCCTTCGAGCCATTGTAGTAGTAGTCGAAGGCCTCCTTCTCCCATGCCATATACTTCTCCTCGTCATACTCCGCGGGCACACAAGCACCTGGGATATAGTAGATTGTAGGATCCGACGATGTGATATTCATATTGAAGCCATAGGGCGATATGTTAGATGCCGAGATGGTAAACTCCACCTCCTCGACACTACCACCAGGGAGTGTGCGGAAGGTCTTCATATAGGCATCCGTAGTGATACCGCCATCGTAGCCAAAGGCGATGATATAGTAGTCGGTATCGGCTGCGGGGAGCCTCATAGCGCTACTTCCCGAGTGCTCGACCATGCCCTTGTCGTCGGCCATAATCTCCATCCAGCCACCCCACTGGTCAACAAGCTTGTGCATAACCTCGTCAGCCGTAGAGACACCATCCCAAGGCTGGCATAGGGCGCAATATTTTTCGTTGTTATTCGAGGGGGTGATGCGGAACGAGGCCTCCATCTGCTTGACATCCCACACCTCAATCTCGAAGGTCATCTCCGACTTGGCAGCTGCCTTAGTAGTGTAGCTCTCCTTATTTATATCGGTGCAGATAACAATACCCTCTGAGTCCATAATCAAGCCCGCAACAAGGATATAATACTCTGTATACTCATTGAGGCCACTAGCCTGAAGCTCAAGGTTACCCTTATGGATAAGCGCCTCTATAATCTGCTCATCCGAGTAGCCTGCACCACGATAGGCATTGATATCCTGCTGGAAGAAGTACTCATAAAAGTAACCTTCCGACATCTGGTAGCCATTAGGGTCTGTTACATAGTAGTCGTAGTTAGACTTAGGCATGGTACATAGATACCAGTATATCTCCTCATCCGAGGGCGACACACTGATAGTCACGGTGTTATCCACAACCTCGGTGGCAATATCAAAGGTACAGTCGCTCTTCTCCACAGCCAAGGTCTTGAACACCACCTTCGTAAGCTCGGTGCAGGCCTCATACTTATCATCGACACCAAAGACCAAGAGGTAGTACTCCGTGTCGAGCGACAAGCCAGAGAATGTTGCGTCCTCAATAGGACCATTATCCACCACCGATGGCATATACTCCGCGAGGGTCTGTCCCTTAGACGAAGCCTCCTCGGTAAGCTCCTGGAACACGGTGGCAATAACGAACTTATCCTGGGTAAACTCATCGACAATGCTACGCTGCTCAACAACACACACATAGTCGCCGACACCCTCGGCAGGTGTCACGCTGAGAGTCACGGTCGAGCGAGTAACATCGCCAATCTTCACCACGAAGTCCTCCTGCTGCACTGGGTCGATGGGCGCAGGCTCCTCGTTTGATGTGGTACAAGCGGCCATGACTGCTACCGCTGCCACCACAGCCCACAATTTTGCAAAGACTCTATTCATAATATACGATTTATTATTAAGGGCGTGCCCAATGAACACGCCCTCAACTATTAACTGTGTTAATCTATCTTAGAATGCGAATGACTTAACCATAGAGACATTCACAAGGTCGCTTACAGGCATTTCCAAGGCCTCTACCTCGTGGTATACAACCTCAGCGTCATGCAATGGTGCAACCTCCTCGCCCCAGATGCACTCCATAGTAGGAGCTACGGCATTGTGGTTAACAACGAGTGACTGACACATAGCCTTAGGTGTAGCGTTGTTACGCTCCTCGACATAGGCACGAAGCTCCTCGATGTCGCGGACCTCTGAAGGTGTAACGCCCATACGCGCCACCTTACCCTCGCGGCCCTCAGCATCCTGAGCATATGACACGATAGTCTGCTCAATATCCCACTCAGCAATGAAGAACTCGTAAGGAACATTGAGGTTAGCGATCTCGCTCCAGTAGCCACGGAACTCAGAGATGATATAGCGATCAGCCAATGCGTTTACATCCGCAAATGCGTCTGCTGAGATTGCTGTGAAGAGCGCTGATGCACCATCAAGGTTCTTGTGGGTAACAGCAACAATAGGCTTGCCTGCAGTCATCTGAGCATCACCAAAGATAGTACCTGCCTCATGCTCACCATTGTACACACCCAAAATCTCGATTGTGGGGTCTACATTACCTACAGCGGTTGTTGTAACGGTAGCATCCATGTCGAAGTAGCACTTCGCAAACTTACCAGTCTTAACATCAATAGCCAAGACATAACCCATATAGGTCTTGTTAGGCTCGAGGTTAGCTACGTAGAACTTTGCGCTGCCATTGCGGTATGGGTAACCCTGCTGCTTGAGCTTGTCCAAAGCCTCCTGGTGTGTGAGACATGGGCTCTGACCCTCCATACACATCTGCATTACGAGAGCGAGCTGGTCAGCCGATGCTGCCATAGCTGCCTCGGGGTTGAAACCATCAGGATATGCGATACCTGGCTGGTAGTAGATTGAAGGATCGCTCGACTCTACCTCGAAGGTGAAGTCGTAGGGACCTACCTCAGTGAACTTGAACTTGAACTCTGCGTTGTAAGCATCGCCATGCTCAGGAGTCTTAAACGAAACGTACACGGGAGCAGATGTGATAACACCAGGGTTGGTGCCATACTCGCCAGTCTCCTCATTGATGATAGTGCCGTAAGTTGGGTCAGCCTTAAAGCTAAATGCCACGATGAAGTACTCAGTCTCAGCGATATTCAACTCATAGCCAGTCAAGTCTGCTACGCCAGTGTTAGGCTCACGAATAGCGAGCTGACCATTCTCATCCCAGTAGTAGAGGTACTCTGTGATAGCGGCGTTAGCGATGTCGATAGGCTTCATGCTCTTCTTCTTTGAATCGATAAAGCCGATGTAGTAGTAGTACTCAGCAGCAGCATCCGAAGGAGTAATCTTGATGTCCGCAGAGTAGTGCTCGATGTTTGTAACCTGAATGTCGAACGCAAGGTCGTTACTTGCAGCCTCGCCTGAGTTGTAACGCAACTCTTTGAGTTCAGTAGTCACCACAGCACCCTCAGCATCGTACTGAACACCCGCTACGAGGGCTACATACTTGGTCTTTGGCTGAAGACCTGTAGCATTGAGTGTGCGGTAGCCAGCATGGATGAGTTTGTCCTTAATCTGCTGCTCCGACAAGCCCTCAGCTGCAAGGGTCTCGATCTCAGTGGTGAGGTGGTACTGGAAGAACTCCTTCTGTGACCAACCATACTCACCATCCTCCTTTGTATACTTCTGCATCTCCTCAACGGGGACATTCACAAGATGCCATGTCTGCTTGTTGTCCGAAGGAGTTACAGTCAAAGCAGCTGTAGTAAGATATACCTCGCTCTTAACATTAAATGTGCATGCCGACTGCTGAACATCCTGAGTCTTGAACTTTACAGCCTCAACCTCGGTTGTTGCAGCATACTCAGCCTCGGCATCTACGCCGAATACGAGCAAGTAGTAGTTAGCATTCTGCGCAAGGCCCTTAACCTCGTGGTTCTCCAAAGCGCCACGCTTAACAACCTCTGACAAGTACTCTACGAGGGTCTTCTCCTGAGACTCGGCGTATGCAGCAAACTCAGCATAGATCTTCACTACGAGCTCAGCATCTGTTGCACACTGCTCAACAGCTGCTGCGGGATATACCACTGCGAGGTAGTCAGCCTCGAGGTCCGATGGAGTGACATTGATAAACGCCGAAGTGCGTGTTGTCTCCGATACTGAAGCCTCGAACGTAAGCTCAGTTTCGTCCACTGGTGGCTCAGGCTTTGGACCTGGCTCTGGAGTAGGCTCCTCAGTACAAGCAGCGAATGACAACGTGAAGGCTGTCATAAGCATCATCAACCAATTAAGTCTTTTCATAATTTGTTAGTTGTATTAGTTTATAGATTAATTATTTACCTAACTGCGAGTGCATTAGCCAACCCTCACTACACATAGCGTTCGGAATTAGCAACACTTCTCCAATACAAAAGTATATGTTTTTGAGCCAACTACCAAATTTTCAACCCATAAATTGGGGTATACATTCAAGTTTAATGGCGAATAGATAAGCAACTTAAGCGATAGGAGAGAGTATCATTGAATCTACACAACAAAAAAGAGCTGCCCACCGAGGGACAGCTCTTCGAGTTATATCGTTGAATAGACTACTTAGTAGCGCTCTCCAAACGCTTCATCATAACGAACATGAAGAGTGCTGAGAGCAAGCAGAGAGCAACGAATACTGCCCATACTGACCACAATGGAAGACCTGCCCAAAGCATACCACCCACAGCAACCAAGAAGTTACCGATAGCAGTAGCCACGAACCAACCACCCATCATCATACCCTTGTACTTTGGAGGTGCCACCTTAGATACGAATGAGATACCCATTGGTGAGAGCAACAACTCAGCGAAGGTCAACACGAGGTAAGCAACGATCAACCAGTATGGTGATGTACGAGTCTCAGGCTTAGTGTCGATACCAAGCTCCTCCTTAACGTCGATAACCTCAGCCTTACCTGTCTTAGCGATCTCAGCCTCAAGCTCCTTAACAATAGCCTCACGAGTCTCAGCATTAGCACCTACCCAATCAGTGCCCTCGATAGCCTTAGAAGTAGCTGCATATACCTCATCGTAGATCTTCTTGTTAGCAGGAGTAAGCTTACCTGTGAAGTCAGAAACGTTCTTATCGAATTCCTTCTTAACATCAGCGTTAACCTCAAGGTTTGCACTCTCAACAGCGAAGAGCTGTGCCTGGTTAACTGCGATAGACTTCTTCTGATCATCTGGAGTGTTAAGACCTGTTGAACCAACAGCCATAACGATGAAACCGATAGCTGCAACCAACATACCGTAAGCAATCTTACGAGGTGCTGAAGGCTCCTTACCCTTACGTGCCAATGCACCGAACACAGCCATTGATACTGGAGTAAGAGCTACTACGTAGAATGGGTTGAACTGCTGGAAGATAGGAGCATCAACAGCAACGGTGTCAGCAGCAGATGTACCCATTGCACGGTAAATCAAGATAGCCAACATTGCTGAAGCCAAAGAACCAGAAAGCAACTTACCCTTAGCGCTATCGCTCTGGAAGATTGAGAATGTAGCGTAAACAGCAACGATGATCATAGCGAGGTTCCATACGTCGAACCACATAACATCGAAGCCGTGAGCGCTAGTCTGAGTAAACTCGTTAGCGAAGAATGTGAGGGTCAAACCATTCTGGTGGAACGCCATCCAGAAGAAGATAACTACAGCAAATACAAGACACAAAGCGATGATACGCTGCTTGGTCTCAGCTGGAGAGAGGTTGTCCTCGATAGCTGCAGTAGAAGCACCCTTAACTCGCTTGCCACCCTCAACATGACGGAAGGTAGGACGGAATACGTAGTAGATAGCGATAGAGAGGATCAACGCCGCACAAGCCACCATGAATGAGAAGTGGTAAGCATCGTTAGACGAGAAACCGAGCTCGTTCATAGCGTAGTTCTTCATACCAAGAGCTGTGGTAGGAGCGAACAACGAACCTACGTTGATAGCCATGTAGAAGAGTGAGAAACCTGAGTCACGACGCTCAGCATACTTAGGATCGTCGTAGAGGTTACCAACCATAACCTGGAGGTTACCCTTGAACAGACCTGTACCAACACTGATAAGTGCCAATGCAGCAAACATTACGATTGCAGCGAGTGTTCCGCCACCCAATGGGAATGAGAGCAGCAGATAACCCAAGAACATGATGGTGATACCGATTGTAACCATCTTACCGAAACCGAACTTGTCGGCCATAATACCACCCAACAATGGCATGAAGTAAACCAAGCCAAGGAATGTTGAGTAAACCAAACCGGTTGTACCAGCCTCCCAACCGAAGTTCTCACCAAGGAAGAGCGCAAATACCGCCAACATGGTGTAGTAACCGAAGCGCTCACCTGTGTTTGCAAGGGCTAAGGCATAAAGACCTTTAGGATGTCCTTTAAACATAAAAAAAGAGTTTTAATTAATATAATATTATAGTTTGTTATTCAATTAACACTATACAATGCGCAAATGTACAAATAATTTTTGTATCTTTGCTACAAATCAGTCCAAAAAAAAGAATGAACACTGAAATTAAAAGACTCGAAATGGTTGAGCAGGACGAGTGGTTACACCCTGTGGAGGATGAAATCAACCGTCGTTACTCAATATATATCAATAGATTAGCCAACATCGAAAATGCCGCAGGCTCCATCGTTGACTACGCCAATGGCCACCGTTACTACGGATGGCAACGCGACGAGCAAATGAAGGGCTGGTGGTTCAGAGAGTGGCTTCCCGAGGCTAAGGATGTCTACATCTTTGGTGATTTCAACAATTGGCAGCGCACCGAGCTTCGCCTACAACGCAACCGCGAGGGTGTGTGGAGCATCTTCCTCCCCGACGGCATGTACGGCGAGCGTCTGGTGGATGGCTCACTATACAAGATTCATGTGCATGGCGACAATGGCTGGCGTGACCGCATACCCGCCTACGCCAAGCGTGTGGTGCAGGACGAAGAGACCAAGAACTATACAGCACAGTTTGTCGTTGAAAAACCTTACGACTGGAAGCACGACGACTTCCGCGCACCCAAGGTGGGCGAGTTGCTCATCTACGAGGCCCATGTGGGTATGGCTGTGGAGCGCGAGGGTGTGGGCACATACGCCGAGTTCCGCGACGACATCCTTCCTCGCATCAAGGAGGCGGGCTACAACGCCGTGCAGCTTATGGCCATCGCCGAGCACCCCTACTACGGCTCATTCGGCTACCATGTATCGAGCCTCTTTGCCCCATCATCACGCTTCGGCACCCCCGATGAGCTACGCTCGCTTATCGACCGAGCGCATGAGCTTGGCATTGCCGTAATCATGGACCTTGTGCACGCCCACTATGTCAAGAACTTCGACGAGGGCATCAACGAGCTAGACGGCTCGAAGCACCACTACTCAAAGGAGGGCGGTGCTGGCTACCAGAAGTATTGGGACTCTATGATATTCGACTATGGCAAGCGCGAGGTGGAACACTTCCTACTCTCGAACGTCAAGTATTGGCTTGAGGAGTACCACTTCGACGGCTATCGCTTCGACGGTGTGACATCCATGCTCTACCACCATCATGGCTACGTGGAGTTCGACTGCCGCGAGCGCCTCTTCGACGAGGGTGTAAACCGCGATGCTATCGTATACCTCACCCTTGCCAACAAGCTTATCCATGACCTACGCCCCGATGCTATATCTATCGCCGAGGATGTTAGTGGCATGCCTGGCTCATGCGTGAAGCCCGAGGCGGGTGGCATGGGCTTCGACTACCGTCTTGGCATGGCCATCCCCGACTACTGGATAAAGCTTCTCAAGGAGCAGAGCGACTACGACTGGAACATATGGCAGATGTGGTCGGAGATGACCAACCGCCTACCTTCGGTACGCACCGTGGCCTATGCCGAGTCGCACGACCAGGCGTTGGTGGGCGACAAGACCCTCGCCTTCCGCCTGATGGACAAGGAGATGTACTTCTCAATGGATAGAGCATCCGAGAACCTTGTCATCGACCGAGGCATGGCCCTTCATAAGCTCATACGCCTCTTCACCATAACCACAGGTGGCGAGGCCTACCTCAACTTCATGGGTAACGAGTTTGGCCACCCCGAGTGGATAGACTTCCCACGCGAGGGCAACAACTGGTCATATAAGCATGCTCGTCGTCAGTGGTCGCTGGCCGAGAATGGCTTCTTGCGCTACTCCTTCCTTGCCGAGTTCGACAAGGCGATGATTGATGCTGTGAAGAGTTATGGCGTCTTGGGCGATGGCTACCCCTACAACCACATGATGGATGAGCAGAACAAGACCATGGTATACTCACACAAGGGGCTACTCTTTGTACTCAACTGGCACCCCACAGCCTCGATACCAAACTACAGGCTCAACGTGCCATGGGCGGGTAAGTACACCGTGCTCTTCTCAACCGACGAGAGTCGCTTCGGAGGTCACGACCGTGCCGATGTCACAAGCGAGCATTTCACCACAACACACAAGGCGGAGGATGGCTCGGTATACCATACCATAGATATATATAATACCTCACGCACAGGTGTGGTGCTAAAGTGGGAGGAGTAATAAAGTGAAGAGCATTGCGTTATTAGTTGCGTCACTGTTTGTTGCAACCTTGACATATAGTCAGACGCCACAGGGCGACAGCGCCAAGGCGAGCCACATAGTGATATCCAAGGAGGCTATGACCCTCACGCTCTACGATAGCGACGACCTTGTTATCTTGGAGTTCCCCATAGCCGTAGGCAAGAACTATGGCGACAAGCGTCGCAAGGGCGACATGAAGACCCCCGAGGGGGAGTTTGTCATCGAGAACATACACAACTCCTCGTCGTGGACTCACGACTTTGGCGATGGCAAGGGTCAGATTGCGGGATGCTATGGTAGTTGGTTCATACGCCTCAAGACGCCACCACATACCGGCATAGGCATCCATGGCACTCATCTACCCGAGTCGATAGGCACACGTGCCACCGAGGGGTGCATACGTCTGGAGAACAGCAACCTCGATAGCCTCAAACCTCTGGTGCGCATAGGGATGCCCGTACGCATCGAATCATCCGAGGCCGACCGCAGGGCTGACGAAGAGCAAGAGTAACGAGAAAATTAATTAATAATAGAATAAATAAACTTAAAACAACAAGGAGCGAATATGAAGACAAGACTTCTTATTACACTCGCCGTAGCCTCGTTCACACTACTATCGTGTGGTGGTAACGACGCCAAGAATAGCGGCACAAACGAGACAGCAGCGCCAGAGGCATTCAAAGGACCAGAGGTGGTAGACGAAGAGATTGTAGACCAGGAGGCTATAGATAGCAATGCTACTGAGGCCGACCACATCGTAATCTCGAAGAAGAGCCTTACGCTAAAGGTCTACGACAAGCACAACCGCCTTATACGCAAGTACCCCATCGCTACAGGTAGAGTATATGGCAAGAAGCAGAGCAATGGTGACCTCAAGACCCCAGAGGGAGAGTTCCGCATTGGCGTGATTCAGGATGCCAGCGAGTGGACAACGGTAGACAAGAGCGGCAAGAGCATCAAGGGTGCTCGTGGTCCATGGTTTATGCACCTCGATGGTGGTGATATTCGCGGCATGGGTATCTGTGGTACGCTCAACCCATCAGAGGTGGGCACACGCTCATCAGAGGGTAACATCATCCTTCGCAACGAGGACCTCATGGATCTCAAGGAGATTGTCTCAAGCAACATGCCTGTGACCATCCTTCCTGCCGATGCCGACCTACAGGCCGATGGTATCGTCATAGAGAAGAGCGAGGAGGAGGCAACGACTGAGCCTACAACCACCGAGTCTAAGAAGGAGGATAAGAAGAAGAGCACCAGCGGTGTTACTGACGAGAATGGCGACGTATGGCACACCATAGCTAAGGGCGAGGTACTTAGCAAGATTGCCGACAACTATAACACAACCGTAAAGAAGATTCAGGCACTCAACCCAGGTCTTAAGGCCGACAAGATCCGTGAGGGTCAGCGCATCAAGGTATATGGCTCTGCGGAGGCAACAACAACTGCCGTGACCAAGAAGACAGAGAAGAAGAAGGAGACCCCTGCAGGCGAGGTATGGCACACCATAGCTAAGGGCGAGTTGGTAAGCAAGATCGCTGCCAACTATGGCACATCTACCAGAAAGATCGCAGAGCTTAACCCAGACATCAACATCGACCGCGTTCGTGAGGGTCAGAAGATTCGAGTTAAGTAATCATCCTAAATTCTAAGACAGACAAGGGGATTAAGTAGTTCTAAAGGGGATAGGGAGTCATCTGCTAACACTCCAAGAACGCTTTAGAACTACTCAGTCCCCTTAATATATCCATATAGTATCAACCATCAAAGATCGAAGCTATGCTACGCGCATTCGTAACACTCCTGGCGACACTCCCCTTAGTCGCAAGCCTCTCTGCCCAAAAGCCAGCCACGCTACACTCTCCCGATGGACGCATCGCAGCAACCTTCACAGTGGATAAGTGCGGCACACCACGCTACACACTACACTTTGGCGACGAGCTGCTTATCGACGATGCTCCCCTGGGCATCACCACCACTGAGGAGGATATGCGCGAAGGCATGAAGCTACGCGGTGTGGAGTACACCACATCCGACACATCATGGGAGCCCGTATGGGGTCAGTATGCCACCATCCGCGATAACTACAACGCCATGAGCGTGGAGCTTCGCTCTAAGCAGCGCACCACACTATATATAGATATGCGCCTCTACGACGATGGCTTAGCGCTACGCTACCGCATAATAGGTAAGGGCGAGGCTACGATTATCGACGAGAGTACCCACTTCACACTCGCTGGCGACTACAATACCTTCTGGATTGCAGGCAGCTACGACGATGACGAGTATGCCTACATAAACACCCCTCTAAGTGGCATCACCCTTGAGGCCATGAACCTATCGTCGGCCGGCAACCGCAAACGCCCATACCCTGCGGTGAACACCCCAGTGACAATGATCACCAAGCGAGGCACACACCTCTCTATTCACGAGGCAGCACTATGGCACTACCCCGCCATGACACTACGCTACGACAGCGCATCAAATAGCCTTATCAGCGACCTTGCCAGCGTGGGCGAGGTGAAGAGCCGTGTGGAGCTACCCTTTGCCACACCATGGCGCACCATCACCATAGGTGATAGAGCAGGAGCCCTTGTTGAGAGTTCGATGACACTAAACCTCAACGAGCCATGCGCCCTAGAGGATACCTCATGGATAAAGCCCATGAAGTATGTTGGCGTATGGTGGGAGATGCACCTCAAGCGCTCTACATGGGATATGGATGGCTCAGCACCCCACTGTGCTACAACCGAGAACGTGCGTCGCTACATCGACTTTGCCGCAGAGAACGGCTTTGGTGGCGTCCTCGTCGAGGGTTGGAACGTAGGCTGGGGACGCAACGAGCGCTTCGACTACACACAGCCATACCCCGACTTCGACATAGAGTACCTCTCGAACTACGCCCGTGAGCGTGGCGTGATGCTTATAGGCCACCACGAGACATACGCCAATGTCGAGAACTACGAGGAGCAGATGGAGGCATCATACGCCTACTACAAAGCCCTTGGCATAGGCTCGGTAAAGACGGGTTATGTGGGCTCTATACGCGACCGCCAGCACAATAGCCGCGAGATGGTAGACCACTACAACCAGAGCGTGATGCTTGCTGCCAAGCACCACCTAACGGTGGATATTCACGAGCCAGTGCACCCCACAGGCATCTGTCGCACCTACCCCAACTTGGTGAGTGCCGAGGGTATGCGTGGCCAGGAGTGGCAGGCATGGAATAGTGGCAACGCCGTAGACCACAACGCCATACTACCATTTACACGCAACCTCGCAGGAGCCATGGACTTCACCCCTGGTATCTTCGATGTGCGCTACCACAACACCGTAAATAGCGCCGCTGCAAACGAGGAGTATCGCGTGGTTGAGGGCTACCCATACGCCTACTATGTGAACTCTACCTTGGCACACCAGCTCGCACTATACGTAGTCTTCTACAGCCCTATACAGATGGCTGCCGACCTCCCAGAGAACTACGCACAGCATGACGATGCTCTGCAGTTCATTCGCGACGTCCCTGTAGATTGGGCCGACACACGAGTTCTCGATGCCGTGGTGGGTGACTATATAGTCACTGCACGCAAGGACAAAAATAGCGACAACTGGTATTTAGGTGGCATCACCGATGAGCAACAGCGCAGCATCACTTTCAGCCTAAGTTTCCTCGACGAGGGTAGCTACCGAGCAACCATATATCGCGATGGCGAGAAGGCTGCATGGGATGAATATCCTACCGCCTATACCATTGAGAATATAAGTGTTACACGCAACGACGAGCTAACCATAACAATGGCTCGTGGCGGAGGTTTTGCAATAGAAATTTGCAAAGAGTAACAAGTCACATTAACCAATATTTCGGAGCAACAACACGGATAGCCATATAGAAATATTTTAGACTATTTGTCGCACCAAGGAGATAGACCCAAACGGCTCTGTATTTTGAGCCATTTGAGGTCTATCTCTATTATTTTGCACCTTGCTTTAGTATTTTATACTAAATTTTACTAACTTTGTTGCGCTCTTGCGATATACATAGGCAGGGGCCGATGAGAACAATGTTAGAGAAGCTTGCTAAACAGACTGCAATATATGGCATCAGCACGATAGTGGTACGACTGCTCAACTATCTGCTGACACCCTACTACACCCGCATCTTTGACGAGGCCACCTATGGCATTGTCACCGACATATACGCCCTCATACCCTTCGCCCTCGTGGTGCTATCCATGGGTATGGAGTCGAGCTACTTCCGCTTCACCACACGTGCCGAGGAGCAGGGGGGCGACATCGCTGAGGGCAAGCGCAAGGTCTTCGCCACAACGTGGGGCGTGACCATACTCACCGCCTCGCTCTTCTTCATAGGCGTATGGTTGTTGCAGACCCCCATATCGCGAGCCATGGGTAGCGTATACCTCCAGCACACGGAGTATGTGACCATCGTGGCGGCCATCGTCATGGTCGACGTATGGAGCATGATACCCTTCTCGCGTCTGCGTGAGCAGGGGCGTGCCATGCGCTTTGTGATGCTCAAGGCCCTCAACATGGTCCTCAACGTAGCGTTGGCCGTAGGCTTCGGCATGGCGGGCATGTACGACAGTGACTTCGGCGTAGGCTGGGTACTTGTAGCAAACCTCCTGGCGAGCTTCATCACCCTTATGGCGATACTCCCAACAACCAATCGCATACTACCACGCATAGATAGAGCGTTACTACGTAAGATACTCATCTACTCGCTACCGCTACTTATCAGTGGCGTTGCGGGTACGGCCAATGAGTTTATCGACCGTCAGATGATCAAGTTCCTCACCCCTGGTGGCGAGGCCGAGGCATTAGCACAGCTGGGCATCTACGGCGCTATTGTCAAGATTGCAGTCATCATGACCCTCTTCACGCAGATGTATCGTCTTGCTGCCGAGCCCTTCTTCCTGGCGGGCTTCAAGAAGGAGGAGTTCAAGGAGGCTAATGCTGCAGCTATGAAGTACTTCATAATAGCCTCGATGCTCATATTCCTTGGCATCACGCTCTTCAGGGATCAGTTTGCCCTTATCGTGGGCAAGGATTTCCGCGTGGGCATCGACATACTACCACTGGTACTGGCGGCCAACATCCTTGCAGGCGTATGGCTCAACCTATCCTTCTGGTACAAGAGAGAGGAGAAGACCAAGTATGCGCTATACATCACCCTTTTAGGTCTGGTTGTAACCTTAGGTCTGAGCTTCGCCCTTGTCCCATCGATGGGCTATCGTGGTGCTGCGTGGGTGCGTCTTGCTGCCGAGGCCGTAATGGTGGCATGGAGCTACTGGCTATGTCGTAAGCACTACCCCATACCATACGACCTTAAGCGCATGGGCGAGTATGTGGCTCTCACGGCGGTGATATACATAGCCTCGGAGTATGGCTTCTCAGGGTTGGGCACCCCACTACGTCTTGTCATGGGTGTGGTGATGCTCATGGTGATGATGTCGTATGCCGTATGGCGTGAGAGAATAGATGTTAAGGGCTTTGTTAGAGCTACATTATCAAGATTTAGACGATGAGGTTTAGCGATATTATAGGACACGACGAGCTTAAGCGCCGTCTTGTAACACAGATAGAGATGGGGCGTGTGAGCCATGCGCAGCTCTTCACAGGGCTTGCGGGCTACGGCGCACTACCTCTTGCTTTGGCATACGTGCAGTATCTCTTCTGCGAGCATCGCCACGATGGTGACTCGTGTGGCGAGTGCCCCTCGTGCGTACAGCTATCACAGCTGGCCCACCCCGACCTACACCTCGTCTTTCCAGTGAATAAGAGGGAGAAGAAGTCGGGTGAGTCGGTTACGAGCGATATGTTCCTCGATAAGAGGAGGGCTATATGGCAGGAGAGTGGTGGCATCTTCACGGCCGAGGAGTGGTACGAACGCCTCGACCTTGGCAAGACCATGAAGGGTATGATTACGACCAAGGAGTCGGAGGAGATCATCAAGAAGCTATCGCTCAAGAGCTTCTCGGCAGAGTATAAGGCCATGGTCATCTGGCTACCCGAGGCTATGAACCAGGAGGCAGCGAACAAGATTCTCAAGATCTTGGAGGAGCCTTGGGATAAGACCCTCTTCATCCTTGTCTCGGAGCGCCCCGACCTGCTACTCTCGACCATCGTATCACGCACACAGGAGGTTGCCGTGGGCCGCATCGAGGTGGAGGCTCTGGAGCGTTTGGCTCTCGACAAGGGCTTTGCACCAACCGAGGCTCACAACATGGCACGCCTGGCGGGTGGCTCGCTCATAGAGCTTAGCGAGCTTATGCGTGGCGAGACGGACGAGGCACGCAAGAGCTACTTCGAGCTCTTCTGTCGCCTGATGCGCCTAAGCTATAACGACAAACACCTCGAGCTCTTCGAGTGGGCCGACGACATCACAGCCCTCACACGCGAGGGTCAGCGTCAGTTCCTACTGCACTCGGTACGCCTTCTTAGAGAGAGCTACATGATACACGCAGGCCTGGCCTCGATAAGCTACCTTTGGGGCGAGGAGGCGGAGTTCTGTCGTAAGTTTGCGCCATATATTGGCAACCAAAATATAGAGTTCCTCATTGGCGAGATTGAGCGTGCCATGCTACAGATACAGCAGAATGGCTCGCCACGCATAGTATTCACACACTTTGCCCTCAACGTGAGCAAGGTGATAAACAGATTGCAGTAATGCAGAGCGTAGTTCTTCTCATAGGCTCCAACGACACGCAGGCAGCGAGGCTTGTTGACGACGCAATAGCCATCATCGCGCGCTCGGTGGGCGAGCCTGTCAGCTGCTCGAAGGAGTATATCTCCGAGCCCTACGGCTTTACGAGTGATAGCTGCTTCGTAAACCGAGCCGTAGAGATAGCCTCGGACTATGATGCCTACGAGGTGTTGCGTCGTATAAACCTCATAGAGGCACTCTTGGGCCGCAACCGTGACGAGGAGCGCAAGATACAGAGTGAGAGGGGCGAGAGGTACGCCTCACGACCCATAGACATCGACATAGTGCTCTATGGCGATGCCACCTTCGACGACGAGCGCCTGGTCATCCCCTATCACTTTATCGACGAGAGGGAGTACGCCCTACGCCCCGTGGCGGAGATAGTGCCACATAGGCACCACCCCAAGTGGCAATATACACCCGAGGAGATGCTACAACAACTAACAAACGAGAACGCAGAGTAAGATATGAAAAGAATGATAAATAGGGTCTTGGCACTCATGGTAGTGGCATTAAGCCTCACATCATGTTTCAAGGATGAGGTACAGGGCACAATGCTCAAGATTGCAGTATACTCACAGAATGTCTCCGACGACCCGGTGATGCATAGCACCTCAGAGTTTGTAGCCTATGGCTTCAACGTTGGCAAGGGCGAGAAGTGGATGGTGGCATCATGGCAAGATGCCCTCGACATGAAGATTACCAACACGAACAACCCCTCGGAGGTGAAGACAAACCCCGATGTCTTGGGCACATGGGACCCCACGGCAGAGTACCAGCTAACCCTCGACCTTAGGGCCAAGTACACCTCGATAGTTGTTGTTGACCTCACAAATAGGGTGTACGCCTATCGCGACTATGAGACCCCAATGAACTATCCCGAGACACCCATACAGCTACACCTCTATGCTTGGAAGAAGGATGGCTCGGCCAATGGTTGGACATTTGTAAACCCCTTCCCCGATGAGGATCGTGAGGCATTAGTGCCAACCGAGGATGAGGAGATAGAATAGGCAGATGAGAATATTTAATCAGCGGACAATGAGCAGAAGAAGAGATATATCGCACAGGGTGACAACCACCCTATCGGCAATAATTGTGGCACTATTCATGGTGGCGATATTCACCAAGTGTGCCTCGACAATGACACCTACAGGCGGTCCTAAGGATACGCTACCCCCTGTTATTGTCATCATGGAGCCCGATAACTGCACCACTAACATCGACACCCTTCACCCCCCAAAGATATACATCGAGTTCGACGAGTATGTACAACTCAAGGATGTGCAGAAGGAGCTATACACCTCGCCAGCAATGAAGAAGCAGCCTACGGCAGTGCGCCGTGGTAAGGGCATCGTGGTGACCATCAAGGATACACTACGCCCCAACACCACCTATGCCATAAACTTCGGCTCCGCAATTCAGGATAACAACGAGAGTAACCCACTGCACTCTATGCGTTATGTCTTCTCTACGGGCGACGAGATAGACTCTATGTACATGTCGGGATATACCGAGGATTCGTATAAGGCCGACTCGGTAGGTAAGTCGTTCATCTACTTCTTCATCGCCGACTCGATAGAGACACCCCGCGATTGGGACTCTACGATGTTCAAGTACAAGCCTCAGGTTATTGCTCGTGCCGAGAAGAATGGTATCTTCATTGCGCAGAACCTCAAGCCTGTAGACTACCGCATCTACGCCTTTGAAGACACCAACAATAACATGCAGTATGAGCCCTCGGTGGATAAGATTGGCTTCCTCGACTCGGTATACAACCCTGCAAAGATGCCAGGCTTCAGCATATGGTACGACTCGTTGCGCCACTACCCATCGGCCGAGCCACAGCTCTACTTCCGCATGTTCACCGACAGACGCTTTACACGCCAGACACTCGCTGGTCATGAGCGCTTAAACCGCCACAAGGCGATGCTATACTTCGGCTCGGAGCGCCCCGAGGTGACCAAGATAGAGTTCGACTCGATACCTTCGGATAGCGTTATCTACGACCCACAGAATAGTCGTCGTGATACCGTTGCACTATGGTTTAACATAGCCCCAGAGCGTCTGCCCGACACCATACGAGGCACCATCACCTACTTCAAGCACGACTCGGTGAATAACCTTGTGGAGAGCACAGATAAGCTACGCCTCGCGTGGAAGTACACCGAGAGCAAGGAGGAGGCCAAGGAGCGCGAGAAGCTCGAGAAAGAGAGAGAGAAGGCCGAGAAGAATGGTGAGGAGTGGGTAGAGCCCGAGAAACCCAACCCCTTCAAGCTAAATATGGCGACATCGGGCGAGGTAAACAAGGATAGACACATCGACATGGTGTTCGACTACCCCTTGACCCTCTTCGACTCAACACGCATTGAGCTTGTTCGCATGGCCGAGGAGGACACTACACGCTATCCAGTCAGTGACTTCCACTTTGTGCAGGACACCCTAAATCGTCGTAAATACCAGCTACGTGCCACATGGGAGACGGGCAACAAGTATGAGTTGCTCATCCCTGCAGGTGTCTTTGCCAATGTTGCCAAGGAGCAGAACGACACCATCAAAGCAACATACACCGCCTCGAACCCCGAGAAGTATGCCCTAGTGAATGTTAAGGTGAGCAGCACCAAGCCCAACGCTAAATACATCCTCCAGCTAACCAATGCTCAGGGCAAGGTGCAGAAGCAGATATTTGGGGCTACGGCAGGTAGCTATCGCTTTGAGTACGTATCGCCTGGCGATATCATGTTGCGTGTTGTCGAGGATATGAATGGCAACGGCAAGTGGGATACGGGCGACATGGTTGACATGCGCCAACCCGAGCGTTCGGAGATATACAAGAACGAGGAGGGCGTAGAGACCATAACCACCAAGGAGAACTGGGAGTTCGACATAGATGTCGACATGGACAAGCTCTTCGCACCTGTGACCATGCAGAGCGTTATCAAGATGCTCAACGACCGTGAGGACGAGAGACTCAAGAAGCTCTCTAAGGAGCTCGAGGAGAAGCGTAAGCAGGAGCAGCAAAAGGGCCACAACCATGGCAACCAGAGCTCATCGGGCATGGGCTTCGGAGGTCTCGGCGGCTTAGGCGGTGGCTCGGGCTCAGGCTCAGGCGGCATGCGCACAGGCACCTCAAATAACCTTGGCGCAGGTGGCATGGGAGGTAACACACTACGACGCTAACAACACTTTAGATTACAGATGATGAGACGATTGATATATACGGTTGCGGGCATTTTTCTCTTTATGACAATGCTCCTAAACAGCCAGCAAGCCTCGGCACAGCACACACTCTCGCTCGTGGGAGGTACGGGCACATCCTTCGCCCGCTTCTACCCTGACGAGGAGACAAAGTTTTTGTGGGGCTCGGAGAACTTTGGACTATCGTGGCGCTTCTATAGCGAGCGTCCTCGCTTCGTAGGAGCCATAGGTCTCGACCTTGAGTACCTTGAGCGAGGCTTCAACCTTGGCTACGCCTACACCTCGGAGTGGGTGCCCGATGGCGATGATATGCGAGAGATACGCCACTACCAGTTCTACACACGCAGAATAAACTCGCTGATGCTACCCTTCGTGTGGCAGCCCCATGTCTACCTTGCCAAGAACCGCTTACGCATATATATCGAGGCAGCCTTCGTGCTATCGTATAACATATCGTCGAGCTACGAGTATGAGAACGATCGCTTTCCTGCCGGCAAGTATGAATGGAAGGTACCGCGCGACAACCGCTTTGCCTACGGTCTTGCGGGAGGCCTTGGCTTCAACGTACTCTTAGGACAGGTCGAGATAGGCTTGCGTGCACGTTACCACTTTGGCTACTCGGACATCCTCAAAAACCGTAATAAGTACTACTCGAACACTACGGATGGCAGGGAAAATCCATTCTACTACTCACCACTGCGCTCGCCTCTGGACAACATAAACGTATGCCTCACCATAGGTTGGCGCTTCAATAAGGGTGGCTTCGACGAGTGGAACGTAAAACGCGAGAAGCGTGAGCGTAGCATCAACGAGTTTAACTATAGTAGCTCCGTAAATGCCCCTGCAGCGGGCAGTGGTAATAAGAGTGGTGGTAACACCCCCGCAAATCGCAGCGGTGCAACACCTCCACGCCGATAACGACAAGTGGATAAATTCGCCAATAACAACAAGGGATAAAACTAAAAATATTATACTATGGATTCAACAAGACAGCAGAAGATTTCACGACAGATTCAGCGCGACATCGCCGAGATACTACAAAAGGAGCTCGCCGACACCCTTCGTGGCACACTTGTAACAGTAACCACAGTGCGTGTATCTCCCGACTTGGCATACGCCAAGCTATATATCAGCATCTTCCCCTTCGAGCGCAGCACTGAGACACTCGAGGCTATCAAGGAGAAGAGTTGGTATGTGCGTAAGCTACTCGGCGCACGCATCCGCAACCAGCTCAAGATCGTCCCTGAGTTGGAGTGGTTCATTGACGACTCGTTGGAGTACATCGAGAATATCGACAACCTACTAAATAAGTAGTAGTCAGCAAAATATAGATATTGGGTATGCTCTGGTTTAACTTTGCACGACGCTACATGTTTTCGCCGAAGTCTCATTCGGTGATAAACATTATTGCCTCGGTAAGCGTGATAGCCGTAGCCGTACCCACAGCCGCAACGGTGATACTCCTCTCGATGTTCGGAGGTCTGGATAGGATCATCCACGATATATACTCCTCGGCGGATGCCGACATCGAGATTACCTCAGCCAAGGGTCACACCTTCGATATTGAGGCCATAGACCTTGACGCCATCAGCCGTGTTGAGGGCGTGGAGGCCTACACCACCTACATCGAGCAGAGTGTGATGATTGCCGGGGCGAGCGAGCGCACCGTAGCCACCCTCCGAGGCATAGACAGCAACTACTGCAAGGTGTTCACCATCAACGATTACATTGCCAAGGGGGAGATGGCAAGCATTGCTGAGGGGGCTGTAGTCATAGGTGCCACCGTAGCCCACAACATAGGGGTCTACGACATAGGGGCTCCGGTGGAGATATACGCCCTAAATCGCAAGCACGTATCTACCATACTGCCAACTAGTGGCATATCGCGCACAAGGAGTAGGCTTGGTGGCATAGCAACAGCCAATGCCGAACTCGACGCCGTGACACTCCTCATGGATATCAACGAGGCACAAGAGCTACTAAACCACGAGGGGGATGTAACCAACATATCGGTAAACATAGCCGAGGGTGCCGATGTAAAACGCATACGTCGCGACTTGCAGCACATCACAGGCGAGAGATTTGAGATTAAGACTCGCGAGGAGAAGAATGCCTCGATGAACGAGATTATGGAGCTTGAGAAGTTCGTCATAGTGCTCATAGGATGCTTCATAGCTCTTATCGCCGCCTTCTCGATAATAGGCTCCGTGGTAATGCTCATGACCGAGAAGCGCCGAGATATAGCCACGCTCCGTGCAATGGGTGCTGACAACAACCTCATACGCCGCATCTTCGTGGGCGAAGGCATGCTCCTAACAATAGCGGGCACAGTCATAGGCCTACTCCTGGGCATAGGCTTCTGCCTGGCGCAGCAACACTATGGTCTGATACGCATAGAGGGTAACATGGTTGTAGACAGCTACCCCGTGGCTATAAGCATTCGCGACATAGTAATAGTAACAATAATAATGGTTGTCATTGGTTGGCTTATATCACGCCTGACCGTTGGTGCAACCCTAAAGAGAGCGAGAGAAGATAGATGAAGAATTTAATATACATGGTACGTCGAGCGAGTGTAGCGCTCGCCATATGCACCCTCTTTGTGGGGTGCAAGCCCAATGATGATATCCCCGAAGAGGAGCTTATAAACATCTTTCACGATGCCTTCCTCGCCAACGCCTACCTATCACGCCAAGGTGTATCGGTGGATGACTCACTACTCATATATGAGCCTATACTCCAGAAGTATGGCTACACCGTAGATGAGTTCCGTGAGGCAATCATGACACTGTCGCAGCGCAAGAGTGCCCGCATAAGCCAGCTCATCACCAAGGCGAGTGAGCGCTTGGACGCCGAGGCTGCCACGGAGCGTCGCCGCATAATGATTCTCGACACCATAGATAATGTAGCAAAGCGAACATATACACGCACGCTATATAGCGACTCGCTGCTACATGTCAAGCGCCTGAAGGATACAACAAAGCTACGCATATCTATCAAGGATATTATACCTGGTGAGTACCAGGTGTCGTTCAACTACTTCATCGACACACTCGACGAGAACCGCAACTCTCGTGTCGAGGCATATCTGCTACGTGACGATACCCTGCAGGTTAAGCGACACACCCAGATGCTCTCACGCTATAAGGAGGGTAAGTACAACCGCACCTTCACGGTAGATACCATAATGCAGGAGCTATATATAAATATGTACTACCACCCACGCAACGAGGAGTCGAAGTTGCCAAACATCAAGATTACGAACCTCAAGGTGGTGAGAATACTACCCAAGCAGCAGTCTCTCGACAGCCTATATCTCGAGCAGTTCGACCTAAGACTCTTCGACATCGAGGGTATCACCCGCTTTGTTGCTGACACCATACCCCCTATCATCGAGGTAGATAGCCTACATAGGGCAGATACTCTCTTTAAGGCAGACAGCCTCCTTGGCAATAGGCAATGCGATAGCCTCGCCATAGAGCAACCACAAGATAGCATCGAACATCATGAATCGCAAGATAGCCTCACACTACGCGCTCGTTGGTGGAAGACTTTGTAGGAACATCGTCGTAGAGGTAGACGCCTCACGACAGATTGTTGCCGTCAACCAAGTAGAGACCATAGACAACATTCACGGCGTTGAGTTCTACCCCGGAATACTTATCCCCGGAATGGTCAACGCCCACTGCCACCTCGAACTATCCTACCTACGCGGTGCTATAGCCGAGGGCGGTGGCTTTGCTACCTTTGCCCGCGAGATTGGGCGCGTCAGGGGTAACTACACCCTCGAAGAGCGTATAGCGGCAGCATCAAAGGCCGATGCCCAAATGTGGGAGGAGGGCGTGGAAGCGGTGCTCGACATAGCAAACGACGAGACGGTGATGGGTGTGAAGAGGGGCTCACACATTGAGTATGTGACACTCTTTGAGCTCTTCGGCCTGACAACCACGACCATAGACGAACATCTATCAATGGCCTCTCGACATGAGGGGTGCAGCATCACACCACACTCTACATACTCACTTCAGAACCAGGTATTTATAGACGCTTGTAAGGCTAATACATCAACCATATCGGTACACCTTTTGGAGAGTCCCGACGAGGCACGCCTATACAAGCACGAGGGGTCGCTATGGGAGTGGTACTCACGCATGGGCTGGCAGTGCGACTTTCTCAACTACGCCACACCTGCAAGGCGAGTGGCTGAGAGCATTGATCCGCTGCGACGAGTAGTTGTTGTACACGGCTGCGAGGCCACAACCGAGGATTTGGCACTCCTCGCAAGCCACTTTGGCAAGGGCATAACATGGACGCTATGTCCCGAGTCAAATCGCTATATATCATCCGTGCGACCACCCGTAGAGATACTGAGAAGCATGGGGGCAAACATTGCCATAGGCAGCGACTCGCTCGCCTCATCACGCACACTCTCCATTATTGAGAACCTACGACTCCTGGGTGATGTGCCCCTTGAGGAGCTGCTCATCTATGCAACAATGGGAGGTGCAAGAGCCATAGGTCGAGAAAATGAGATTGGCTCGATAGAGGTGGGCAAACACCCCGGCTTGGTTGTAATAGAGGGTGCCGATCTTCACGCTCTACGCCTCACGTCAGAGAGCCGTGCACACAGAATTCTATAGTTCGCATATCAACTAATTTTAGACAACACAAGAACAATGCTCACAGCGTATATACTGTGGGCATTTTAACCTTTTTTCTCCTTATCACTACACTTTGGCACGTTAGTGGCAGGTAGCCTTCGAGGTTATATCCGTGGCGTTGACACAGGAGCAACACCCCACTTCGAAGTACAAAGGGATATGTTGCCCCCATCATTCCCCATATAACAGCACAATATTAGAACCAAAAACAATGTAATTGTTTTGCCTTGTAGATAATCTTTCTTATCTTTGCATCACCCATTATCATACAATATAGCAAACGTAGTTGAGAGAATAGAGCGAGGGCAAACACCCATTGGGAGGATATATCGTGTGATAAAAACAATAGTGAAATGAATGCCTCAATTGTACTAAACAACGAAAAAGGTAACAACGGCAGATTTGCCCACCTCTACTACGACCCAGAGGTTGGCACCTGGCTTGCATACGGAAAGTCGGCCTACGCCCTAAGGCTGATGGTGAAGTCGGCAGGCCACGACAATCTGCGTAGTTACTCCAACGACCTCAACATAGTCTGCTCTATGGTAGGAAACACCACCATCGATAAGCTATGCTCCACAAACAGAGTGCATACACACTCCGATGACTACATCTGTTTGGAGTCGCTCACAACCTTTGACAAGGGTGCCTACGACCGCTGGGCAGAGCGCCTAAAGAGCGAACGTGCCACAAAGCAACACATGTGGATAGAGACCTCGGTGAGTGATAAGATCCCCCAAGATAGGCATATCGCCGATGGAATGTCGGCCCTCGCCCGCGCCAATAAGCGTCTCTTAGATATGGTGTTTGCCGGAATGGCTCTTCTGCTATTCTCACCACTGTTTCTGGTGTTGTTCATCCTTGTAAAGCGAGAGGATGGAGGCCCTGCGATATTCAAGCAGGAGCGCATAGGACGCTATGGCCGACCATTCTACATCTACAAGTTTCGCTCTATGTGTGTCGATGCCGAGAAGATGGGACCACAACTTAGCCATAGTGGCGGATCGAACGATCCTCGCATCACGAAGATAGGAGGCTTCTTGCGTGCCCACCACCTCGATGAGCTACCTCAGCTGTGGAATGTCTTTATTGGCGATATGAGCTTCATAGGCCCTCGCCCCGAGCGACAGTTCTACATCGACCAGATCATGGACTACGACAAACGATATAGCTACCTCTATCAGATACGCCCTGGCGTAACAAGCTATGCCACACTATACAATGGCTATACCGACACCATGGAGAAGATGCTTTGTCGCTTGGAGTACGACCTCTACTACCTGGAGCATAGGTCGTGGTGGTTTGACATAAAGATACTTTTCAACACCTTCTGCGCCATAATCATTGGCAAGAAGATATAACTATAATGCTATGAAAATCGCCGTAGTAGGAACAGGATATGTGGGCATGAGTATGGCCACCTTGCTGGCACAACACAACGATGTTGTGGCAGTGGATATTGTAGCCGAGAGGGTGGAACTTATCAACAGACACCGCTCGCCCATACAGGATGACTATATCGAGGAGTACCTCGCCACACGACCACTAAGCCTTCGTGCCACACTCGATGATGGGGAGGCATACCGCGACGCTCGCTTCGTGGTCATTGCCGTGCCCACGAACTACGATCCTCAGTGCAACCACTTCGACACCCATAATATTGAGATGGTCATCGACAGGGTGCTGGAGATAAACCCCGAGGCTACGATGGTCATCAAGTCGACAATACCTGTGGGCTACTGCCACAACCTATATGCGGAGCATTTCAGGCGAGGCACCAAGCGTCTCAACCTACTCTTCGCCCCCGAGTTCCTGCGCGAGAGCCACGCCCTGGAGGATAACCTCCACCCTTCACGCATCATCGTGGGCATACCCCGCATGGTCAAGGGGAAGGGATTTGCTGAGGAGAATAGAGCTATAGAGATGCTGGCAAATGGCGAGTACCTTGAGGGCGAGGCCAAGGAGTTGGCACGCCTACTACAGGAGGGTGCCGTGAAGCAGGATATCGCAACACTCTATATGGGTATCAAGGAGGCGGAGGCCGTTAAACTCTTCGCCAACACATACTTAGCTCTTCGCGTGAGCTACTTCAACGAGTTGGACACCTATGCCGAGATTAAGGGCCTCGACACTCGCTCCATAATCGAGGGTGTGGGCCTCGACCCACGCATAGGTACCCACTACAATAACCCCTCGTTTGGCTACGGAGGCTACTGCCTACCCAAGGATACGAAGCAGCTGCTTGCCAACTACGAGGATGTGCCACAGAATATGATGACAGCCATCGTGGAGAGCAACCGCCCACGCAAGGATTATATGGCCGACCAGGTGCTACGCAAGGCGGGCTACTACACAGGCTCAAGCATGTGGGATGCCAGCCGTGAGAGGATAGTCACAGTGGGCGTCTACCGCCTCACGATGAAGTCGGGGTCGGATAACTTCCGCCAGTCGTCGATACAGGGTGTCATGAAGCGTATCAAGGCTAAGGGTGCGAGGGTTGTCATCTACGAGCCCACCTTGGAGGATGGGACTATGTTCTTCGGCTCGGAGGTGATAGGCTCACTTTCGCGCTTCAAGGCGATGAGCGATGTTATCATTGCCAACCGCTATGATAGCAACCTCGACGATGTTGAGGATAAGGTCTACACAAGAGATTTGTTTAGAAGAGACTAAGTACTAATAACTATGAGACGAGCCATATCGACATTTTTGCAATATTGTTGCTTTATACTCTACCCGTTTATCTTCGTATACAATAGATTCTTCAAACTTAAAATCAACTATGTAAAGGGGTGCTACTGCAGGTCTCTTATTAAGAGGCGTGGTCGAGGTGTTCGTGTATGGGGGATGTGTTCATTTTTGCAGCCCGAAAACATAACTATCGGCGACTATTGTGGCATAGGTGAGAATGCGTACTTCCATGCTACGGGAGGTCTTACCATTGGCAACAATGTACAAATATCCAGAAATGTTACAATATATACGGCATCGCATAACTTTCATAGTAGAGAGTATATACCCTATGACAATACCGAATGCTACAACTCGGTTACAATCGAAGATAATGTGTGGATTGGTCGCAATGTAAATATTCTACCTGGTGTTACTATCGGGAAAAATGCCATTGTAGGTATGGCTGCAGTTATCACCAAAGATGTCCCCGAAGGAGCCATTGTTGTGGGCTATAACCGCATTGTAGGCTATAGAGATGAAGTGGATTGCAACATAAAACAATACGGGCGAGATTTTCTAAATGTTTAACCGACTGCAAAATAGCATATTAACGACATTCTCTGTAACTTCGTGTATACAGACAATTTCGGTATATCTATATGTTTTGTTTATGACCCATAACTCCGCCGAAGTGGAGTATGCCTCATATATCTCAACAACATATATTGTAGATTTTGCGGTAACAATTTCACTATTTGGTTTTAATCTACTTATTTTACGAGAGCCTGAAAGATATATCAAAGATAATATTATATCGATATTTGCATCTAGCCTTATTCTAAGTTGTATAATATATTTCATTTGGTTTATTGCTAGCGAGAATGTGCCCACAAGCAATTATATCTTATGCTTTATCCTCATCATCTTGCAGTATTCATACCAACTTGGGACATGCCTACTAATAAAATTTAAGTGTAATACTATTGCATTCATAAATGCCATTGTCAATTTAGGCTTTGTCGTATCTTCATTATCCGTTCTTGCTGATAATGACACGATAACATGCCAAAATGTTTTAATCACGCGCATTATCCAGCTAACAATATTTGGGATAATATGCTACGCATATGTTTTGCGATATATTCTTCCGATTAAACAACCAACCATATCTTCATTCATACAAAATATTAAGTACGCTATTCCAATTGGAGGTGGCAGTATTCTTGGTGCTGCAATTCTTTTTGTAGACAAGTTGATACTATCAACTCAAACAGCAGATGATATAGCCACCTACTCCGTAGCGAGATTTGAAATCCCTTTTGTAGGTATATTCATCACCAACTTATCTCTTGTTTATATACCAAAAATTCAAGAAGCTCTAAAAAGAAATGACATAAACGATGTACAATCAGCAATAAGAAATCTATTTAGGTATGGCTGGTATTTGAACATCATTGTATTTACACTACTTTTTTGCAACGCTAACTACATAATCACCACACTATACTCTGCGCAATATAGCGCAGCATCAGTATTGTTCCAAATCATAAGCTGCACCTATATTCTCAAGATTGTACCCTATACCAACATTATCATAGCCCTTGGTATTGAACGAATCATAATACCTCGACTATTTATCGAAATGGTTATACAGATATGTGCATCCATACTATTTTTGCACTTATGGGGTATTACAGGATTAGCAATAAGTGTTATTTTTGTTTTGGTTATGTGGAGCATTCCATACAACATACACTATTTCAAGAAAACCACACACTCAACATTTGAAGAACTCATTCCGTATAAAGAAATGTTACTATTCTACATAAAATGTTTTGTGCCATGCTTTATAATTGTGACATACGCCAATAATAAGTTTGGGCTCGTGTATGGTGTTGTTGCATCCATAATATACATCATCGCAGTCAACCTAAAGGAGCTTAAGTATCTGTATAAAAACACTAGATAAATGTATAACACAGCGCTTATACTAACAATATTGTGGGGAATCATATATCTTTTCACTCGGGCTAAACTTAGCTCGGGAAAGATCTATTTTCTTTTCCTATTCATGATGGCTATTCCAAGTTTTTTCGAGTTGGAATTTCTAGAGAAATATATTGAGGCTCCGATTGACTATGCAAATATTTTCACATTAGGCATACTATTACTCATTGGATTCTCTCCCTGGTATTATTTCGATAAACACTTCAGTAGAGATTGTATCATATCTGTTGACGATAGATACATTTCTACACTAAAGCACATATTTGTTTTTGTCATTATAGGATCAATTATATCGATTCTTTATCTACTTCCGTATGCGATTCAAAGTATGGCTATAGGTGCAGCAGACATCCGAGAATATATCCAGGATGAATCTCCTCTGCCCGACAACATCCTTACTACTATTTGCGTAGGATTTGCAGCATTACACATCTATTGCATATTGTTTTTCTATATATCGTATTTGACCGACGAGCTTAAACATTATAGATTTTGGCTCTTCGTGTCAAGTCTATCATATATTGTTAGCTGTATGTCCATTACAGCTCGTGATGGTTTTATTATTCTTCCATCTTTCTATGTAATCTTCTACTTGATATTCCGCAATTCAATTCCATCATTCAACAGAACTAGAATCAAGAGAACGCTCACTATTATTATTGGTGGAGCTATCATCTTCATTAGTATATTTACGGTCAATCGCTTTTACGATAAGTATCACGATACTACAGAACTAATGGATGGAACTATAGGTTACATCGCACAGCAACCATACGTTTTCGATTCAACTGTAAAATTACAAGATGACTTCCATGGTTACGAGGTTCGTTTTCCGTTAGTTAACAGAGCGATGGGAATAGAGAAACATAATGTCGATCGACTAGATACCTGGTACGAAACTTGTTTCGGTACTATGTATGCAGATTTTTATAATATCGGAGGATGGACTTCTGTCGTCCTAGTTTTATTGATATTCACCCTATATTTTCGATTGGCCATGGGCTACTGCAACAGAAATAACAAACCATTTGCATTGATTCTAATTTTTACCGTATACCTATACATTGTACTCACAGGTATTTTCTATTGTAAAGCAGGATCGTCAATATCAATGAATGTTTTCTATATAGTATTATCAATCATGCCATTATTTATTGGCAACTACATAAAACTATCATCCAACTATGCTGACAATCGTAATACCAATTATTAGATTCAATCATTTTAGTAGACTGATGATGCACAACCTCGGCCAGATTGATACTATATACGAAAACCTAAGATTCCTATTTGCGGTAGCAGACAATAGCATCAAGGAGGAGTTAGAAGGCATTATTGTAGGATTCACAAATAAGTACAAAATTTATGTAGCCAATAGCACATCTAGCAATAAATTAAGATCTTACTGTTTAAAAGCGACTACGCCATACATATACTTTCACGATTGTGATGATTGGGCTGATTATGCTCTGCTTAATAAAATATGCTCAGAGCATAATATTGGAGATAGCATATATTGCCTTAATGTATTAAAACGACACTATAACGCTGAGGGGGAGTTATGCGCAGATGATATAGTACTATTTAATATTCCGAATGGAGATATTACCAACATTTGTAATGTTCCCACATGCATTTATAGCAAGATTATACCAATCAAATACTTGCACGCAATAGAGTTTCCCAACCTACCATATACCCAAGATTGGTCTATATCATACCAACTATACCCATTAGCCCCACACATTTTTGACAACCGAGTTAGCTACACATACAACAACTACGATACATCATCGTCACACCGTCGTCATGACACGCCATATAGAGTCAAGCGAGTTGCAGCATATTCTCGAGTAATAACAAGAAAAATGGAGAGCATAGGTCTACGGTATGAGGCTGATTTCTTACGTTGCAAATATAATATCGACTTATGCTACAGATTTAGAAATATTGGCATCTACATCGCCCCCTCGTTTCCAACCCTACGCACATTATATAAGGCAACCAACAGGCGACGAGCATCGATGCTTTATAGATGTTTGCAGAATACAGTATACTATATAATCAAACGATAGGGCTATGCGTGCATCTAAGATTATAATTACTAATCTACCCTCATTCTACAAGATAAACCTCTACAATGAGATAAATAAACATTGTAGGTTACTTGTCATATACACAAATGACAATGCACAAGGTCGTAACGACGACTTCTTTAAGGGCGAGACGCAATTTGATTATATACACCTAAAGAGTAATAGGGTCGCTAGAATATGGCAACTAATAAGGATTCTTAGAAATACGAAGTATGACGAGCTGATACTTAGTGGCTGGGACTCTCTCCCGTTATGGATAGGTGCAATTATATCTCCAAAGAGGAGAAATGCCCTTGTTATCGAGTCCAGCTATTTGGAGTCATCAACCATAGGCTTCAAAGGGTTTATAAAGCGCAGATTCGTATCTCGCATAACCAAGGTTTATGCCTCTGGAGCGACCCAGCGTAAAGTGACCGACGCTCTAGGCTTTAAAGGCAAGACTATTATCACCAAGGGAGTTGGCGTGTTTAACTACATTAAACAGCCAGCATATACTCCACGATGGGAGGTCAAGAATTTCCTATATGTTGGAAGACTTACAGGCGTTAAGAATCTTGAGTTTCTCATAGATAAATTTAACAAACACCCAGAGCTGACGCTCACAATAATTGGCTTTGGCGAATTGGAAGATAGTCTACGAGCTATAGCCAAGTCGAATACTAAATTCTTAGGTGCAATAGATAATAAAGAGCTATACTTATACTATCAGAATGCCGATGTATTTATACTACCTTCTACATCTGAGGCGTGGGGTCTAGTTGTCGAAGAGGCCCTAAACAATGGCACACCAGTAATGGTTAGTGATAGGGTTGGATGCGCCGAGGAGATTATAAACGACGACAATGGTGTTATCTTCTCGCTCAACCCCGACAACTTCGAAGAGCAACTACTAAAGATTCGAGATGTTGCGACATACAATAGTATGCGACAGAATATTGCAAAGATGGATTTTGCAGCAATTGAAGAGTACCAAGTTAACTGCTACCTATAATCATGCCACGACTACTTCAAATAAACTCAACGGCTAACTGGGGCTCGACAGGAAAGATTGCCGAGCAGATAGGTGAGCGTGCCATCGCCCACGGTTGGGAGAGCTATATAGCCTATGGCAGAGTTGCTAACAACAGCAGCTCTACCCTCATTCGCATTGGCGGCCCTCTAAGTCAGATGTGGCACCTCATACAGACACGCCTCTTCGACAGACACGGCCGTGGGTCAAAGCATGCAACCAAAGAGCTTATTCGCAAAATTGAAGAACTTAAGCCCGATATCATACATCTGCACAACATCCACGGCTACTACATAAACTACCCCATACTTTTCAACTACCTAAATAGTACAAACATACCTGTTGTATGGACCCTACACGACTGCTGGGCCTTTACAGGACACTGCGCACACTTTATAAATGCCAATTGCGACAAGTGGAAGAGAGTGTGCGACAAGTGTGAGCTTAAGGGCAACTATCCGAAGACATACCGCAGTAACGCTAAGGCTAATTTTGAGCTTAAGCGTCAACTATTCGGCAAGACTAACGCCACATTGATACCCGTATCCGACTGGCTATCAGTCCTCGTGGGAGGCTCCTTCCTCAAGGATAAATCTCGGTTTGTGATACACAATGGTATTAATATAGAGATATTCAAACCTCAGAATAGAGGAGAGGATAATCGGATTAACATATTGGGAGTAAGCAGCACTTGGGACAACACCAAGGGTTTGGGTGACTTCTACAAACTTCGAGAGGTGCTCAACACTGACAGATATAGCATCACGCTCGTGGGACTAACCAAGCAACAGATTAAGCTCCTCCCAGAGGGTATTGTGGGCGTAGAGCGCACAAACTCGATGGAGGAGTTGGCTAAGATATATAGCGATGCCGACATATTTGTCAACCCCACCTATGCCGACACCTTTCCCACTACCAACCTTGAAGCCATGGCGTGTGGCACGCCCGTGATAACCTACAAGACGGGTGGTTGTCCCGAGGCCATAACCCCCGACACGGGTATTGTTGTTGAGCAGGGAGATATCAATGGCATAGTGCGTGCCATAGAGACTATCTGCGCCAAGAGCAAAGGCTACTACCGAGATGCGTGTCGCAAATATGCGGTAGAGAATTTTGACAAAAAGAGATGTTTTGAAAAATACATCGCACTTTATGATGATTTATTAACCAAAAAGTTGTAACTTTGCTAATCGCTAACTATGTGCCATGGCGCACGATGGTGGAGTATGGGCACGATAGGAGGAAACATATAAAACACTATGCAACCAATGGTAAAGATACTGCAGATAAACATCACAGCTAACTGGGGCTCGACAGGCAAGATCGCCGAGCAGATTGGCGAGTGTGCCATGGCCCTCGGTTGGGAGTACTATCATGCGTTTGGCTACTACATAAACCCCAGCAAGGCGCACATCATACAGATAGGCTCAAAGTGGAGCGTAAGGTGGCATAGAAAGATTGCCAAATATTGGTTGGGCGATGGTCGTGGCTCGCGATGCGCCACATGGGAGCTCGTTCGCAAGATCAAGGAGATCAAGCCCGACATCATACATCTGCACAATATCCACGGCATATATATCAACTACCCCATACTCTTCGAGTATCTCAACAGCGTAGACACCCCCGTAGTGTGGACCCTCCACGACTGCTGGGCCATCACCGGTCGTTGTGCTCACTTCGAGCCCGCTGGATGCTCGCGTTGGAAGACAGGATGTGGCAATTGCCCCGCACCACTATCCTACCCCAAGTCGAAGTTCTTCGACTGGTCGGCACACAACTACAAACTTAAAAAGCGACTATTCACCGCCAAGCGCAACATGCACCTCATACCCGTATCCAACTGGTTGAAGAATTATGTCGGTGAGTCGTTCCTCAAGGATTGCAACTGCACGACAATACACAACGGCGTGGATATCGACCTCTTCAGCCCCACGGTTGATGAGACACTCCCCGTGAACAAGGGTAAGCACCTTATCATCGGCGTAGCCTCGCAGTGGAGCGCAAGCAAGGGTTTCGACGACTTCATAAAACTCAGAAAGTTGCTCGACCCTGCGCAGTACGACATAACACTCATAGGCCTCAACGACGAGCTTATCAAGGCTCTTCCCGAGGGCATCACAGGCATCAAGCGTACGCAGAGTGTCAAGGAGCTCGCATCCTACTACACTGCAGCCTCGGTATTCGTGAACCCTACGTACTCGGATAACTACCCCACAACAAACCTTGAGGCCATGGCGTGTGGCACGCCTGTGATAACCTACAAGACCGGAGGTAGTCCCGAGGCCATCACCCCAGAGACGGGTCTTGTTGTTGAGCAAGGCGACATCGAGGCGTTGGTCGAGGCCATCAAAGAGGTGTGCACCAATGGCAAGGAGCACTATTTTGAGGCTTGTCGCACACGTGCCGTGGAGCACTTCGACAAGCGTAAGTGCTACGCCAAGTACATAGAGCTATACAAAGAATTATTAACTAAAAAAACAGATAAGTAAATGTCTATCTTCAAAGACAAAGTCCTACTCATCACAGGCGGCACAGGCTCCTTCGGTAATGCCGTGCTTCGACGCTTCCTCGACTCCGACATCAAGGAGATAAGAATCTTCTCGCGCGATGAGAAGAAGCAGGATGATATGCGTCATAGACTTCAGAATCCAAAGGTTAAGTTCTACATAGGCAATGTTCGAGACAAGGCCTCGGTAGATGTTGCCATGCGTGGTGTGGACTATGTGTTTGCAGCAGCAGCACTCAAGCAGGTTCCATCATGCGAGTTCTTCCCCATGGAGGCTACCATGACCAATGTCATTGGCACCAACAACGTGCTCCTCTCGGCTATTGAGCATGGCGTGAAGAATGTCGTGGTGCTCTCTACCGACAAGGCGGCATACCCCATCAATGCCATGGGTATATCTAAGGCGCTCATGGAGAAGGTTGCCATAGCTAAGGGCCGTGAGCTTGGCGAGGATGCCACAACAACAATATGCTGCACACGCTACGGCAATGTTATGGCATCACGTGGCTCGGTAATTCCACTATGGGTTGAGCAGATGGTATCGGGCAAGCCTATCACCATCACCGATCCCAACATGACACGCTTCATGATGACCTTGGACGATGCTGTAGACCTTGTAATCTACGCCTTCACCCATGGTAAGAATGGCGATCTCTTCGTACAGAAGGCCCCTGCGGCAACACTCACAACACTCGCCGAGGCACTCAAGGGTCTATACTCGAAGATTGACCCTAAGTATGGTGATACAGAAGTGCGTGTTATTGGCACACGTCATGGCGAGAAGCTATACGAGACACTCGTGACACGCGAGGAGATGGCCAAGGCCATAGATATGGGTGACTACTTCCGCATACCTTGCGACAACCGTGACCTCAACTACGACAAGTTCTTCAGCGAGGGCAACGAGAAGGTTTCACGCATTGAGGACTACCACTCGCACAACACCCGCCGACTGGATGTCGAGGGCATGAAGGAGCTCTTGCTCAAGCTACGCTTCGTGCGCGAGGATCTCGGCATGGAGCCTAAGGCTAAGGCTGCGGAGATACGCAGTGAGTAAAAAAGAGAAATAGAGTATTATCCAATTTGTTACGATGAATATTCTGGTTACAGGAGCTCGCGGCTTTGTGGGTAGGAATCTCTGCGCACAGCTACGCAACATTGCCGAGGGTAAGAACCGCAGCTATGGTGATATTGCCATAGGCGAGATCTACGAGTACGACATAGACTCCTCGGCCGAGGAGCTGGAGAGCTATTGCCGTAATGCCGACTTCGTCTTCAACCTTGCGGGCGTCAACCGTCCCCAGAACCCCGAGGAGTTTATGCAGGGTAACTATGGCTTTGCATCCCTACTTCTCGACACCTTGCGTAAGCATAATAGCCGAGCTCCCGTTATGCTTGCCTCATCAATTCAGGCAACGCTCATAGGTCGCTATGGCGAGGGCGAGTATGGCAAGAGCAAGAGGGCTGGCGAGGAACTATTCTTCAGCTATGGCAAGGAGCAGGGTGTAAAGGTTCTTGTCTACCGCTTCCCCAACCTCTTTGGTAAGTGGTGCCGCCCCAACTACAACTCGGTGGTTGCCACCTTCTGTCACAACATAGCCCACGACCTACCTATCACCGTGAACGATAGTAGCACGATTCTTGAGCTACTCTATATCGACGACCTTGTTGACGAGATGGTAGCAGCACTCAAGGGCGAGGAGCACCGCTGTGAGTTCGAGGGTGTGGAGACACGCTTCACCCCTGAGGGTCGCTATGCTGGAGTCCCCACAACACACAAGGTCACCTTAGGTGAGATTGTGGAGCTATTGGAGCAATTCAAGGCACAGCCTACAACGCTTCTGATGCCAGAGATTGGCGACAACACCTTCGCCAAGAAGCTATATACCACCTATCTATCCTACCTACCCAAGGAGCGTATAGCCTACCCTTTGCGCATGAATATTGACCATAGGGGCAACTTCACGGAGTTGCTACGCACCGAGCGTGTAGGACAGTTTAGCGTGAATATATCGAAGCCTGGTGTCACCAAGGGTGAGCACTGGCACAATAGCAAATGGGAGTTGTTCATCGTAGTTAAGGGCCACGGTCTTATTGAGATGCGCCGTGTGGACGACGACGAGGTGTTGCGCTTCGAGGTCTCGGGCGACAAGATAGAGGCTGTGCAGACACTGCCAGGATACACCCACAACATAGTAAACCTCTCAGATAGTGAGGACCTTATAACACTTATATGGGCTAATGAGCTCTTCGATGCAGCTAAGCCCGACACATTCTTTGAAAAGGTAAATAAATAGCATATAGTTATGGAGATGAAGAGAGTTTATAGCGACGTGAGCTTCAGCAACGACGGACGCCTCAAGCTACTTATTATCGTGGGCACCCGCCCCGAGATTATACGCCTTGCTGCGGTTATCAACAAGTGTCGACGCTACTTCGACACCCTCTTGGCACACACGGGCCAGAACTACGACTATAACCTCAATGGCATCTTCTTCCGCGACCTCAAGCTCGCCGACCCTGATGTATATATGGATGCTGTGGGTAGCGACCTTGGCGAGACCATGGGCAACATCATAGATGCATCGTATAAGCTTATGGTTGCCACCAAGCCCGATGCTGTCTTGGTGCTTGGCGACACCAACTCATGCCTCTCGGTCATAGGTGCTAAGCGTCTTCATATACCCATCTTCCACATGGAGGCGGGCAACCGCTGCTTCGACGAGTGTCTTCCCGAGGAGACCAATCGCCGTATTGTCGACATCATCTCGGATGTCAACCTCTGCTACTCGGAGCACGCACGCCGCTATCTCAACGCCTCGGGCGTAGCCAAGGAGCGCACATACGTCACCGGCTCACCCATGGCTGAGGTGCTACATAACAACCTCGCCGAGATCGAGGCCTCGGACATACACCAGCGCCTCGGCCTGGAGAAGGGACGATATATCCTTCTCTCGGCACACCGCGAGGAGAACATCGACACGGAGAAGAACTTCACATCACTCTTCACCGCAATAAATAGCATGGCCGAGCGCTACGACATGCCAATATTATACTCATGCCACCCACGCTCACGCAACCGTTTGGCGGCGAGTGGCTTTGAACTCGACAGACGTGTTATCCAGCATGAGCCTCTCGGCTTCCACGACTACAACTGCCTGCAGATGAACGCATTTGCCGTAGTTAGTGATAGTGGTACACTCCCCGAGGAGAGCTCCTTCTTCACATCCATCGGTAAGCCCTTCCCTGCTGTGTGCATCCGCACCTCTACCGAGCGCCCCGAGGCCTTGGATAAGGGATGCTTCATCCTCGCAGGTATCGACACCGCCTCGCTATTGCAGGCTGTGGAGCTTGCCGTAGATATGGTCAAGGAGGGTGATAATGGCATTCCCGTGCCTACATATACCGATGAGAATGTATCAACCAAGGTTGTAAAACTTATTCAGTCGTACACAGGCGTAGTAAACAAGATGGTTTGGAGGAAGTAGCCATGGGCAAGCGCATATTACTTGTTGCTCAGAACTTCCACCCCGAGTTCTTCAAGAGCAACGATATTGCGACCGAACTTGTAGCACGAGGTTATAGCGTAGATGTGCTCACGGGCATACCCAACTACCCCGAAGGCGTATTCTATAAGGGCTATGGCATCTTTCGCAAGCGTATAGCCAACTATAACGGAGCACGTGTCTATAGAGTGTTCCAGCTACCCCGTGGTAGAAAGCCAGGGTCGTTGCGCCTATCGCTCAACTACCTATCCTTCGCCCTCTGCGCCACCTTCTGGGTGCTCTTCTACTTTGCGTTCAAGCGTCGCTACAACGCCATTATCGTACACCAGACCTCGCCCATAACACAGGCATGGCCGGCATTGCTCCTTGGCAGACTGCGACGCACACCGATATATACCTGGGTATTAGACATATGGCCCGACTCGGTGCTGGCCTACATGAGCAAACCACGAGGCTTTATAAGCGCACCCCTGAAGTGGTTTACCAACAGAGTATACCGCCGCTCGGAGCGCATACTTATCAGCTCACCAGGCTTTCGCAAGTTGGTAAACCGCGACGGCAACTACGACTCAAAGATTGTCGACTTTCCAAATTGGTGCGAGGACATCCTGCAGATGGAGCATCGCCCCGTAAAGAGTCTCCCTGAGGGTTTTCGCATCATGATGGCTGGCAACCTCTCAGATGCTACAGGACTTGAGGGTGTTGTGGAGGTCATCAAGCGCACGAAGGTAAACCCTCGCATTAAGTGGATATTTGTTGGCGGGGGCAACCGTGAGCAGTGGCTTCGCAACGCGATAGCATCCAACGGACTCGCTGAGTGCTGCGAGGTCGTGGGACGCCACCCCTTTGAGGATATGCCCACATACTACAACCTTGCCGATGTTATGTTCATAAGCCTCAAGGCGACACGATATCAACACCTCGAGCAGACCATCCCTGCACGCCTACAGTCGTACATGGCCGCAGGCAAGCCCATCATAGGTATGATTGGCGAGGGTGTTGCCACGTTGATAAGGAGCGTCGATTGTGGTATATGTGTCGATGCAGGCGACTACGAGGCGTGCGCACAGAGCATCCTCGATATTGCTAACAACACCGCAAGCCTTGAGTTATGGGGCCGTAACGCCCGACGCTACTACGAGAGTCACTACACCAAGAGCCGCTGCATAGATAACCTTGAGACAATAATCTCATTCAAGCAATGACCCAAGCACAACAACATACCACCCAGACACTTATACTACTACTTCGCACGGCACTATGTCCCGAGCAACGCCCCTTGCACGGCATTGACTCACCCGTAATGTGGAACGAGGTATATCGTCTTTCGCAAGCGCAGGGAGTTGCAGCCATAGCATGGGATGGTCTTCAACGACTTACAAGCGAGGGACTTATTGCGCAAGGTTGCGACATAGAGCGACACGTAAAGCTACAGTGGGCATTGGCCGCAGAGAATACCGAGAGACGATACGCCAAACAGGTCAAAACAATAGCACAGCTTGCCAAGATATACGATACTGATGGCATTAGGATGATGATTCTCAAGGGCTACGGCCTCAGCAAGTGCTATCCGTGTCCAGAGCATAGGTCATGTAGCGACATAGACATATGGCTCTTTGGCGAGCAGAGGCGTGGCGACAACTACCTACGCAAGAGAGACAACATAGCCATCAACGAGGATAAGCACCACCACACAACCTTCACGCTTAATGGCATATTGGTTGAGAACCACTACGACTTTCTGAACATACACTCGCACCACTCGAGTCGCGAGATAGAGCGCCACCTCAAGGCAACGGCCAACGACGCCATTGCCATAGATATCGAGGGTAGCAAGGCATATATTCCCAATGCTAACTGCCACGCCCTCTTCCTCCTACGCCACGCCGCAGCACACTTCGCCGCCGTGGAGATTGTCCTTCGTCACATCACCGACTGGGGACTCTTTGTCAAGCACAACCATAAGGCTATCGACTGGCAGTGGCTCAGAGGTATATGCCGTGAGCAGAATATGGAGCGCTTTCTCGACATCATGAACACCATAGCGAGTAAGATATGTGGCATAGATATATCACTTATGCCCAATACAACAAGTCATAAGGCTCTGGAAGATAGGGTGCTTAACGACATACTATGCCCCGAGTTTAACGCCATAAAACCATCACGAGGGCTGATACGCATTGTAGGATTTAAGCTGCGACGCTGGTGGGCCAATCGCTGGAAACACCGATTGGTATATCGCGAGGGACTTATTCGCTCCTTTGTGGTACACGCATGGAGTCATATACTTAAACCCCGAGGTATAAAACAATAACCAATCTACGATGTACTCACAACCCATAACCCAGAGTCACAGATCAACTATCGTATTCTGCATAGATTGCTCCACCTCGATGCAGGAAGAGATAATCTTCAATAATCAGAGATTTTCAAAGGCCGACCTCGCCGCCCTCTTTGCAAACATCATGATCGACGAGCTATATATACGCTCGTCGCGCTACGGCAATATACGCAACTACTACGACATTGCTGTTATAGGATATGGCGGCGATGGTGCATTCCCAATGCTCTGTAGCAAGAATATAGCCCTTATCCCTATTACGGAGCTTAGCAAGGCAACACCCAAGGAGCAGATATTTTGCTTCACACAAGAGGTGAATGGCAAGACTCACATGGCGAGCTTCATCGTTCACCCCTGGATAAAGCCCATAGCCCAGGGCCAAACACCGATGTACGAGGCACTTGTTGCTACACACTCGCTAATCAGCGCATGGTGTTCGAAGCGTGATAACAAGCGTAGCTTCCCGCCTATGGTCTTCAACATCACCGATGGTGAGGCAACAGATGGTTCGCCTGCCGACCTTATAAACATAGCCCATAATATCAAGAATACAGGGACACGTGATGGCAATACGCTGATGATAAACGTACATATCGGCGACCTAAGCGAGGGCAATGCTATACTCTTCCCACGCACACTCTATGGCATCACCGAATCGAGGTCGGCACATACGCTCTACCACATGTCGAGCATAGCACCTCGCAATATGGAGCCACTACTTCCCCCAGACCTAAGCACCGGGACAGTCCTACCACGACGACTCATGGCGCACAACACCACGCCATACGACCTGCTGAATATTATCCACATAGGCTCCGAGAGTCTGCATAAGATGTAGCACGATGAACAGATGCACCATATTCGAGTTTCGCAACGCCATAGCTATGCCCTATAAGTTCCTTGCTGAGTTGCGTAATGCCAATATTGACTTTACCTCGCTCACACGAACACGCTACTTTGCCGAGTGTCAGGCGACCATCAACAATGATAAGATACTCATCTATGCACCTCTTGAGCAGCTATCTATACAACTCGTATATAGTGCTAATGAGTCCCTACAACGAGCATATAGAGATGGCCTAACACGCCTCGAGGTCCTCGATAACGAGATGCAACACACATCTATAGACAGCGCCAATGCCAACAATGGCGAGCGATGCCCACTTGTTATTGAGCCTCTCCCTGACGGCTGCCCGCTACTAGATGCCATGAACACAATGAGCCGTGAAAGGCTGCTTAACGCCCTTGCTGAGTTGGATAATATGCTCAGACGCTACGACATCAGCCACAACAACCTAACACCTAACAACATCATTGTCGACGATATGGGCCATTGGCATCCCATACGCAAGTACTACACATGCCGCGGATATGGTGGCGACGAGAGGGCTTTGGGTGAGCTACGCAGACTTATCTACGAGTTCACCACACCCATGGAGGAGGTAGACATCAGCGAGCTTGAGCCATGGCGCGGCAGGAATATAAACAATAGTAACTGCCTCATGGAGAGTCGCCGACAGTATCGAACAAGCGAGGGTATAGGCTTCGAGGATGAGTTTGGCAAGAGTGTCATTGCTCCGCAATATATTTGGGCAAGCGAGTTCTTGGAGAATAGAGCAGTGGTGCGCAATAGCGAAAATAGAGTGGGTGTCATTGACCGCGATGGCAAAGAGATCATCCCCATAATATACGATAGCGTTGAGTACTCGGTGGATAGCGGCAGGAGCATCGTAGGATGCAATGGCCTAAGCAGCATCTTCGACTATAACGGCACGCAGCTCACCGAGTGGCAAGAGATACCCTCCGACAATAGGCAAAAATCTGCCACAGAGCAACGAGAGATAGACTATCGAGAGATATAACAGATATACATCCTAAAAATTACTACCCAGGGCTGTACCTCACGTACTAACCCTGGGTAGTAAATTTAGTAGTAGATGTGCTCTCTGCCCCGTCTCAGCAGATTATCGCTGTAGGGCAGCCCAAAGCATATCCTTAAGCTGCGTAATATTCATGTTGGCCACCGATGAGATAAATATAGACTCTATACCCTTAGGTAGGTGAGCCTTCATCTGCTCAATAAGCTCGTCGTCGAGCATGTCGCACTTGGTGACTGCAAGGAGACGCTCCTTGTCCAGAAGCTCAGGGTTGTACTGTGTGAGCTCACCGAGAAGAATCTCATAGTCGGCAGCTATGTCGTCGCTGTCGGCAGGGACCATAAAGAGGAGCACGGAGTTACGCTCGATATGGCGTAGGAAGCGAGTTCCAAGACCACGACCCTCGTGAGCACCCTCGATGATACCTGGGATGTCGGCCATGACGAATGAGTGGTCGTCACGCACCGATACGATGCCGAGGTTAGGCTCAAGAGTAGTAAATGCGTAGTTTGCAATCTTAGGCTTGGCTGCCGATACCACAGAGAGGAGTGTCGACTTACCAGCATTTGGGAAGCCCACAAGACCTACGTCGGCAAGGACCTTAAGCTCAAGGATGAAGGCACCCTCCTGTCCCTCCTCACCAGGCTGTGCATAGCGAGGTGTCTGGTTTGTTGCTGTGCGGAAGTGCCAGTTACCGAGACCGCCACGGCCACCCTTAAGGAGTACGAGCTGCTCGCCATGCTCTGTCACCTCACCCACAACCTCGGTGTAGGTCTCACCTGTCTCCTCGTCGGTGAACACCTGCTTTGCTACCGTGCCGAGGGGTACGGGGATGATGATATCCTTGGCATCAGCACCTGTTGAGCGTGCGCCATGACCATTCTCGCCATCCTCCGCAAACTGATGACGCTTGTACTTTAGGTGTATAAGTGTCCAATACTGACTATCACCCTGAAGTATGATGCTGCCGCCCTTACCGCCATCGCCGCCATCGGGGCCACCAAAGGCGACAAACTTCTCACGACGGAAGTGACACGAGCCCGCGCCACCATGACCCGAGCGAGCAAATATCTTCACATAATCGACAAAATTCGAACCTGCCATATATCTCTCTATCTAAATATTCCGCCGCAAAGTTACAAAATAAATTGCAAACAACAAAAAGCCACCTAACCATTGCCCGATAACTATTGCGCCCCACAAGCATTAAGGCTTACGGGGCGCAATAAAATAACTACTTAACGAATAATAAAATAACAACCTACTTTACATATAGTGGATAGACCCAGACCATACGCTCCTCTTCACTTCTTTCCCAATCTGGATGATCGGGCAAAGTATATGCATAAATCTTCTCCACCTTCTCGCCATTTACATACAACTCATCCTCAGGAACACTTCCATCATGTGCTAACTTTTCAGATGAGTAATCACACACCCACTCATTATCCTTATATCGCAAAATATAACGTGCGGATTCACCCCACTCAACATCACCATATATGCTCCAGGTAACAATATCTAAATATATAAAAGGCTCAAACACCAATCTTTTATTACCCAACATTTGCTCCTCTTCAGGTATAGGCGTATAGATTTCCCCATTAAACTCCAATGTCAACTCTTCCATATTGAAGTTCTCTTTATCAAAAACGCAATTACCCTCCGCATCACAAACCATAAAGTTAAACATACTATAATCATAATATGGAGGCAACATCGGCTCTTCTTCATTCTTTTCGCAACCCATCAAACCGAGACACGCTATAGCGCAAATTAATAATAACTTTTTCATAATAAATTGCATTTAAAATATTCAATATATATTATTGGAAATCGTATGTTAAAGATTCTAAATCATACTCATATCTATAATTAGTGCCATATCCTATATTCAGAGAATCACCAAGGCCAGGCTCATACTCATACGCCTCACGCACACGATGCAAATCAAACAAATCCAGAGTATAGTAACCATCGCACACTGCATCATAGCCCATATTACAATGAACATAGTCTGTTACTATTGAACTTAATACTTGTCTCGACTTCTCTACACCAAAGCCATCGTAAGTTATAAGAATATGATTAATCTTAACTTTTTTCCATCCATCAATAACCCAAGCGTGACCACTACCAGCAGCATTATAGCCACAAGCATAAACTGGTCGATTAGTCCATATCATTGGATATATTCGCTCTCTGGTAATATCTCCAATAGAAAAATCTTTATATTCTTGATCTCTCATCACACGCCTAACATCTTGTATAGAAGCACCAGTGGATCCATTACTATTGTATGTCACATCAAGATCTTGTGCCAATCGGTAAATATAGTTCGACATTTTATCTACAAGCACAGAATCCGCCGAAGCTATTTCAAAATTACTTCTATTAAATTGATTAATATCACTCCAATAAAATGTGTGACCATCCAATACAATTGGACTGGGATATGAATGATAATTCAAAATCTGAGCCAATGCTATAGTCGTACAACCTGCATACTGTTGACGCTCACTGGTATTTTTATTATATGGAAACTTATCATTAAATATTCCCCTTTGACCCCACTTAGTATTGAGCAATGGGGGCAGATACTCCAACACTGATGTTGTGGTAATATCATTATACATATCTGTATTGAAACCACCTCCAGGAGGGGTTATTGGGTTAGGGTTAGGGTCGAAACTACGTGCGATAACACCCGCAGTGAAGGTTGCAACATCCTCTGTATCCTCACCATTGAGTGCATTAACGAAATCATCTTTAGTAAGCACCGACTCATCCAACACAGCATAAACGGGTGTCAAGCGTCTATCTGCACCCAACACAGCCGAGCCCTGACCATCTTCGAACTCTACGATGTAGAACAAATTATCGATATCGAGCTCCTCAGATGAGCGTGTGGCACAAACATTATCCAATTTAACCGACTCTACACGCTTGACCACACGAGGGTTAGCACGAGTCTCCGCACCATCAAAAGCGGCCATAAACTCATTGAGATTCTCAATAGCCTCCTCCTCACTTATGGCATAGATAGAAGCAACATCACACTCAGCGGGTTGCTCAACAACTCGCACCTCCTCACCAACGTCGCTATGGCATGAGACTACAGCCAGTGACATTGCAATCAAAAATAATCTACACTGTTTCATAATCGTATAAATTTAAGTTAATTATATATATGTATTACAATAATGCAGGAAAACTAGACAACTACTCTAAAAGAAACTCTCCAAAGTAGTCGCCGTTATCCGACTCAATCGATATGGTATAATAACCAGCATTATCCGAAGTGTACATTACTACCATACCCATACCATTAACACTATCCACCCACTGCTCACCGTTATATATATTAGTGACAACAATATCTGCATGACCAAGATCTTTATTGAACACAAATGATAACACACCAGCAGAATAGGTTGCCTCAATATCGCACTCAACAACAGAGAATGGCCTTACTGGTGGTGTAACTGGGTTCTTAGGTTTAATGTCAATAGTCAAGTCGTCCTCTGGAAGAGTATGCGAAGCACGAGCCTCTAAACCGCTCCATACAAGAGCCAAAAGTACGCCGAAGAATAGAATTGATTTTTTCATAATAGTTGTATTTATATGATGATTTTAACTATTACAAAATTAACGTAATAATGGTATAATAGCAAAAAAATAAGGGGAGAAAAATCTCCCCTTCACCTATATTACAATACTGATACTCAAGCTATTACACAAGTTGTAAAGTCTAAAAATCTCCTACTGCTGATAATCAACAAGTTACGATATTATCAAACACAAATGCGAACGTAATCAACTAATTATCAACACCTTTCAAATCTCTCCCAACCATCATTTCCATCAAATCCTCACATTTGGACGCAATAAGTTTGTTCTTTATCTTATATTTTAGCCTTGATAGCGACGCAGCATCAAGATCCAATAACACACACATAGAACGAGACGAAAAACCCAAGAGAATATACAACGCATATTTCAACTCCTTAGCATTAAGCTTAGGGCATCTATCTCGCAGTTGCACCATAATATCGTTATACCTAAGATTAACAATATTCTCTAAATTTTGAATGCGCGATTGGTCATTTCTTAAAGACTCAATGCAAGTTTTTACCCCCAAAGCAACCTTGCGAGACTCATTAGATGTATTACCGTATGTATAATATATCTCACACAGTTTATTTAACTCGGCAAAATCTTCGTAATGCGAATACGTAGGTTTAGATATCGTCTCCGACATAGCAATAGACTGTTGCAATTCGGCAACAATAGTCATATACTCCGCAATATCTCGACGCTGGCGCATATTTCTATAGCGCAAATAGACTACAACTAATAGCGAAGTAAAGAGTATTGACACTATTATTATAGTATATCGCAATCTACTATTTTCACTCTGCCTTTGTTCACTCTCTAAACGGCTATTAACATAGTCGAGCTGCACATTTATGACTGGAACGTCCAAGGCTTCAAGCATCAAAGCATCCTGCTCCTCCTTGCTTTGAACGCTATAATACAACGCCGTTTGATAATCGCCAAGCAACTCATATACAACCTGTGTAAAATACAAGTCTTCAATATATTTATCACGGGGATAACTCTCGGCTATAGTAAGATATTCGAGCGCCGAGTCTCGGTTCTGCGCATAAGCCTCTACTATAGCTCGAAGATAGTAATAGTGCTGCTTGTGGAACTCAACACAACCATACTTGTCGTACAACTTGACAATACTATCACATTGATCAAACCTATCCGTTAGGATATACACCTCTGCCAAATCCCACAAACAATACCCAAGTAATGCAATGTAGTCGCTACTAATAGCTCGCCCTATAGCTTCTTTCAAATACTTTTCTGCACTATCATACTCTTTAAGATGCTTATATATACCGCCGATATTATAAATCACATACACATCGAAATGCTCCCATGCATTGTTATCAATTATATCTTTTGCAGCAATATACTCATCTAAAGCATTCTGAAACAAGCATTCGTCACCATAAATAGCGCCTTTGAGCATGTGAACAATCGCCGCCAAACGAGGATTGTCAACATGCGCCAAAGATAATTCAACCTCCAATAGCGAGTGAAAGCTCTCGGCATTCTCACCCTGGTTGAACTTAACGAGCGCATGCTGATACATGGCTCGAGTACGCAAGGCATGATTGTCGTGGTTGTAGAGATAGTAATCGTAGAGCGGGGCGGTGAGGCTGTCGTTGTCAACATCCTTTCGATTGTAGTAGGCAACCTCGCTATAGACCAAACGGTAGCGCGCCATATCCTCATCACCACGGATGTTATCGACATCAATAGTGTGCATTATCTCGAGAGCCCTCTGGGGATTCTCCTCGGCGATGCGCTCAGCCTCATAGAGGCGCGACATGGTGGCCTCGTCGGACGAACAGCCAACGAATAGAACAACTGAGCAAATAAGGGTTATGTAGTAATGTAGTCTCATAAACTTGTAACAAATATCCTCACCTTTAAACAATTACAGAACACGACACTATCGCCATTGTAATCACAAAAGTATTAATAATTTCAGCACAATACAAATTTTGCAAGAGAAAAATCATCCCCTCGCCACTTCTTACAATACTGATAATCAGCAATATAGACAATGGTAAAACAGTAAAATTCTCACCCTACTGATAATCAAGTAGTTATAGAATATCGACACATATCACACTAATATTCAACACATTGCAATATTAACACACCAATTTTCACCTGTGATTTCGCCCCTTCCCAAAGCACAATATGCTTATAGAAGAGCAGGCAGCCGTCTCATTAATAGTGCCTGTGGCGGTTGTTTATTAAAGAGGAGTAAAGGACAGAAAGAGACTTAAGAGAGGTTGGTATCACAACTAGCAGAAGACATTTGTCCGAGGCATCGCTTTTGTCTCTTATGTCTCTTACATCTCTTTCCTCTCTTGTCCGCCTGAACACCCTACTTACCAAGTGAAAAGTGATAAGTTAAAAGTATGGTGCCTGCGGCGCAGGTTTTATAAACCTCGTCATGCCGAGGAGGGGCAAGCACAAGGGTCGGAACAAGAGGTGTCCACCATGCCCCGACGTGGGCATCTACCTTTGTTTAACCACCATGCAGTACATGAGGGTTCGAGCGTCATATAGGCTCTAACACAAAGGTAAATTAATCCAACTAAATTTGGCTTTTCACCGCCTCGTCTCGGTATAGTGAACTGATTCCCTCTGCGCTCGACTTGCACGATTTTCCTCTGTTACACAGAGCCGTTAAGCTCACCTACAACAATAGCACGTCTAAATCTGCATGAGAGATAGGTAGTCGCCTCTTCAAGAGAAGATCTTCGGTCTCTCAATTTTTCTATTTGCGCTAGGTTTATGGCGTGCCGCAATGAAGAAATGATGACAGGGATAGTACTTTTTGTACAGCCCTGGTCCGAACAACTCAAATAAGCAAGAGGGGTTTATAGCCTACCGTTTACAGCGTTGCGATTAAGGCGAGAACAGAGAGGGCTTGCACTATTTGCCGAGCCGCAGCAACGAAAAGAAGCATAGCGCACTTAAAGGGAGGTTGGAGGGAATGTAAATATAGGTGGCGGCAATAGCCGGCTCTTCAAGGCGAACTTGAGTTCGGTATGACAAAACTACGTCTAATATAAACCTCGCTCCCCTCCTTATCAGCGTTGCGATTAAGGCGAGAGCAGTGAGTGCTCGCACTCTTTGCCGAGCCGCAGCAACGAAAAGAAGCATAGCGCACTTAAAGGAGGGGGCACGGGGGTGGATTGTATATATAGGTGGCGGCACTGCCGTCTCTTCAAGGCGGACTTGAGTTCGGCTGTGCATAAATGCACAAAAAAAGCCGAACTCAATTAAGAGTCCGGCTTGAAGAGGCGGCTACCTACTCTCCCA
>JAZRMM010000036.1:0-6045 GCA_045647535.1 Alistipes sp. | reverse complement strand
CATGTCGGAGGATTGTAGCATGGCTCGTGCATCCAGAATTACATAGCTCTCTATCCACTCTCCAGCCGAGCGTCCTGTATTATCCTTGACCAGTTTCGATAGATATTTTGGTGTGATACACAGTTTGTCGGCATAAAAGCCTATGAGTCGCTCCTCGCGGTAGTGCTCCTTGGTAAGCTCTAAGAAGCGCTCCACAAGGCTATTCTTATATGTTGTCTTGGGCTGCTCCTCGTGGTGGTGCGAGCCAAGGCCTCCATAGTAAAATACACGTATTAGATTCTCGATGACCTGCAGGCGGAAGGGGTTCTCGGTGTCGGATGCCGCATGGTGAAGAATGGTATAGAATATGCGCATCATTCTCACCTGCTTATCGTTGAGCGGTGATATCGGATTGTTGTACATATCCATATACGTCTTCTGCCATCCAGGGAGGTTTATCATGTCGATAAAGCGCTTCGATAGGGTGATGGTTATGGCGCTGAAGTTGTTGCTCACGCTCTGTGGCTCGATAATCTGGCCAGGCATGAGTGTCACCAGCGATGGCGCCTCCGCATCGTACTGCTCGAGGTTGACCTTGAAACTGCTATGGCCCGAAAGACATATCACAATTGAGGCATGTTCAATCTTCTCGAGGTTTGGAACTACAGGGGTGTTCTTGTCTAAGAAGTTTAGGGCCAGGTCGTTATCTATGAGTATAGGCTCCTGGGGAATGCTTCTAAGTATGTCGCTTGTAATAAAATCCTTCATTGTCTCTGACATTTTATTTGCGTTTATTGCTGTTGCAAAGTAATCAATAAAATCTATTATTTCAAAATCTAATTCAACTTTTAGACTAATACTTATGACTAATATAGCTTAAAAGTAGGAGGGTAGTCAACAAATAGAATAAAATATTAAACGAAAAGAGTTATCTGTTGTAGAAGAAAAATTTTGTCTATGTTGAAAACTTATGGCCGTAATAGTTGCTCAAATCGTACATGTTTTGTATCTTTGATAAAAATTTTGTGATATGGCACTATTTAAGGTTGAGGGCGGTAGACGTCTTAAGGGTGAGATCCTACCACAGGGAGCTAAAAATGAGGCTCTTCAGATTATATGCGCAACACTCCTAACATCTGAGCGTGTGGTGCTCTACAACGTACCAATCATCTCGGATGTCATGCAGCTCATCGAGCTCCTTTCGGCTATGGGCGTAAAGGTCGAGCGTCTCTCGGACGACTGCTTCGCCTTCCAGGCCGATGATGTAAATCTCGACTACCTGCGTACGGCAGACTACCATAAGCGTTGCCGTCGTCTGCGTGGCTCGGTGATGATGATAGGTCCGTTGCTCACTCGCTTTGGTGTGGGCTTTATGCCTAAGCCTGGTGGTGACAAGATTGGTCGCCGTCGTCTCGATACCCACTTCCTTGGTTTTCAGAAGCTCGGTGCAGAGTTCAACTTCGACATAAGCGATGAGTTCTATACCGTGGAGTCTAAGAGATTGAAGGGTACATATATGCTCCTCGACGAGGCTTCGGTAACGGGTACTGCGAATATCGTTATGGCGGCAGTATTGGCCGAGGGCCGTACCACAATATACAATGCTGCGTGTGAGCCATATCTACAGCAGCTTTGTAAGATGCTTAACCGCATGGGTGCCAAGATCTCGGGTATAGCCTCAAATCTCTTGGTCATCGATGGCGTGGAGTCGTTGGGTGGCACGGAGCACACCATGCTCCCTGATATGATCGAGGTGGGTAGCTTCATCGGTATGGCGGCAATGACCCGCTCGGAGCTAACCATCAAGAATGTGTCATATGATAACCTTGGTATCATCCCTCAGCAGTTTGCTCGCATGGGTATCCATTTCGAGCAGCGTGGCGACGATATCTATATCCCTACACAGGAGAACTATAGCATTGAGAGCTTCATTGATGGCTCTATTATGACCATCGCCGATGCTCCATGGCCAGGCCTCACCCCTGACCTCTTGTCTATATTCCTTGTTGTGGCAACTCAGGCTAAGGGCTCGGTGCTCATCCATCAGAAGATGTTTGAGAGCCGTCTCTTCTTCGTGGATAAACTCATAGATATGGGTGCACAGATTATCCTCTGCGACCCACACCGTGCTACGGTCATTGGTCACGACCACCAGCATCCGTTGCGTGCTGCCAACATGACCTCGCCAGATATCCGTGCTGGTGTAGCCCTGTTGATTGCTGCCATGAGTGCCGAGGGAACGAGCACAATACAGAATATCGAGCAGATAGATCGTGGCTATCGTGAGATCGACACACGTCTAAATGCGTTGGGCGCTAACATCATGCGTCTTGATGAGTAATAATTTAAGATATATAGAAGAAAAAAGAAGCGTTAAACAGTTATGTTTTTAGAGAATAACAAGCATAAAGGTTGGATTGAGGTGATATGTGGCTCGATGTTCTCGGGTAAGACCGAGGAGCTTATTCGCCGTATGAAGCGAGCACAGTTTGCTAATCTTAAAGTCGAGATCTTCAAGCCATCGATAGATGTGCGCTACTCCGAGGAGGAGGTGGTCTCGCACGATGCTAATGCCATACAGTCGACACCCGTGGAGTCGGCACAGAATATCCTGCTCATGGCATCTGACGTAGATGTTGTGGGTATCGACGAGGCTCAGTTCTTCGACGATGGCATCATAGACGTATGTCGTCAGTTGGCCGATAGTGGCATCCGTGTAATAGTTGCAGGCCTCGACATGGACTATATGGGTGTCCCATTTGGACCTATGCCAGCCCTCATGGCTACTGCCGAGTATGTCACCAAGGTACACGCTATATGTGTGCGTTGTGGCGACCTTGCTCACCACTCACACCGTCTAACTGCCGACGATAAGCAGGTGTTGTTGGGTGCCCATGATACCTATCAACCAATATGCCGTCACTGTTTCAACGAACTTAAAGCCAAGAGATAGAGTATGCAGAAGGCAGTAGATAAGTGCGTAGAGGTGCTACGCGCAGGTGGTCTCATTCTTTACCCCACGGATACTGTATGGGGTATAGGTTGCGATGCGACAAACGAGGAGGCTGTGCAGAAGATATATAAGCTTAAGCAGAGCGAGGATAAGCACTCGATGCTCTGCCTTATGCGCGATGCCGATATGGTTGTGCGCTATGTGAACAAGGCACCAGGCATAGCCTTTGAGGTTATGGAGCTCTCGGATAAGCCCCTCACGGCCATCCTTCCAGGTGCTGTGGGTGTGGCGCCAAGCCTCATCCCTGAGGCTGGTACCCTTGGTGTGCGTATCCCGCAACACGACTTTTGTCATGCGTTGCTTCGCAAGTTCGGCAAGCCTATAGTCTCGACCTCGGCAAACATCTCGGGCGAGGAGACTGCAAAACGCCTCAAGGATGTCGTTGCTGAGATTGTCAATGGTGTGGACTATGTGGTAAACCCACGTTTCGAGGGTAAGCCAACGCTCAAGCCAAGTTCGATAATTGCCTTTGGTGAGGGTAGTGAGGTTGAGATTATAAGAGGCTAAATGGGTATGGCAAAGCAACTTATAACACCCGTACAAAAGCGCTTTTCGGATGTAGACTCCTTTATGCATGTGAACAATATCTGGCAGCAGAGCTACTTCGATATGGGCAAGACGGAGTTTTATACAAAGGTCTTGGGTATTACAGGCGTCTTTGATAAACTGCGCATTATAACCGCCTCTACACATACCGATTATTTGGGTCAGGTGCGTCTTACGGATGATATCGTGGTGGCTACAGATGTGTCGCGCCTGGGAAACAAAAGCATGACGCTGCATCAGCGTATAATGTTGGGTGATAAGTGTCTCACGGAGAGCTCATCGGTGATGGTGGCCTTCGACTTCGAGACACAGCAGACTGTGCCTATGCCCCAGGAGTGGCGCGATAGGCTGACACCATATCTTATAGAGAGTAAATAATCAATCATATATCATGAAGAGAACTATTATTGACCTGTTTGAAGAGTCAGTATCGAAATATGGCTCCAAGGAGTTTCTCTTGGAGAAGCACAATGGCAAGTTTGAGCCAACATCCTATAACGAGACTAAGAGTCTTGCACTTAAGATAGGTGCAGGTCTTGCAGCTCTGGGTATCGAGCGTGGTGATAGAGTATCTATCCTTGCTGAGGGTTGCAACAACTGGATTATCTCGGAGCTCGGTTTGTTGTATGCTGGTGCGGTGAGCGTACCTCTATCTATTAAGCTCGAGGAGAGCAACGACCTTATCTTCCGTCTGCGTCATGCCGATGTTAAGCTCGTCTTCGTGTCGAAGTATCAGCTGCCTAAGGTTCGTCGCATAGCCTCGGAGCTCGCCGACCTTAAGCATATCGTAGTGTGGGGCGAGGATGAGAAGGCCTTGGGCCAGGGCGAGATGACCCTCGAGAGCGTCATCATGCGTGGCGAGGAGTATCTCAAGGTGAACGAGGAGAACTTTATGGCTATTGGTCGCTCGCTCAAGAACGACGACTATGCCACAATCACCTATACCTCAGGTACTACGGCTGACCCTAAGGGTGTGGTGCTCACACATCGTAACTATACAGCAAATGTTGAGCAGGCCTTGTCGGTAGTGTCAATTCCATCTACATGGCGTACGCTCATCATCCTTCCTTTGGACCACTGCTTCGCACATGTTGTGGGCTTCTACATCATGATTGCTTGTGGTGCGTCGGTAGCAACTACCGAGGTGGGTCGTACACCTATGGAGACCCTCAAGAATATACCTCTCAACATCCGAGAGGTGCGTCCTCACTTCTTGCTCTCGGTGCCAGCCTTGGCTAAGAACTTCCGCAAGAGCATCGAGACTACAATACGTAAGAAGGGTAAGACCACTGAGCGCCTCTTCAACCTTGCGCTTAAGACCTCGTATGCCTACCAGAGCGATGGCTATAACAAGGGTCGTGGCTGGCGCTGTCTCCTTAAGCCCGCTGTGGTGCTCTTCGATAAGATGATATACTCGAAGGTGCGTGTAGCCTTTGGTGGTGAGCTGCAGTTCTTCATCGGTGGCGGTGCGCTCCTCGATAGCGAGCTTCAGCGCTTCTTCTACGCTGTGGGCATCCCTATGTTCCAGGGCTATGGTCTCTCGGAGGCTACGCCTGTAATCTCTACTAACGCCCCATCTAAGCGCAACCACCGCTTCGGCTCTTCGGGTCGTCTGGTGCAGCCTCTTGATATCAGAATTATAAGTGAGGAGGGCAAGGAGTTGCCTACGGGCGAGCGTGGTGAGATTGTCATCCGTGGCGAGAATGTTATGGCTGGCTATTGGAAGAACCCTGAGTCTACGGCAGATACAGTGCGTGATGGCTGGCTATATACCGGTGATATGGGATATATGGGCAAGGATGGCTTCCTATATGTCTTGGGTCGCTTCAAGAGTCTGCTCATATCGTCCGATGGCGAGAAGTATAGCCCCGAGGGTATGGAGGAGGCTATGGTCGACAAGTCGCCATTCATCGACCAGATTATGATCTACAACAACCAGAATCCATATACCATCGCCTTGGTTGTGGCCTCTAAGGAGAATATCAACCGTGCGCTCGACGAGCGTGGTATTAAGGGCGAGGAGCGTGCTCGTGAGGCTGCGCTTATCCTCCAGAAGGAGCTTGCAAAGTATCGTAGTGGCGGCTGCTATGCCGATGAGTTCCCTGATAGATGGGTACCTGCGGTTATCGCTATAGCCGACGAGGCCTTCACCGAGCAGAATGGCTTGGTAAATAGCACTATGAAGGTCGTGCATAACAAGGTTGAGAAGCGCTTTGCCGAGGCTATCGCCCATGCCTATACACCCGAGGGCAAGAGCGTGGATAACGCCCGCAATGTTGAGGCTATGAAGAAGTTCCTCTCATAGAGAGCTTATACAATGGAAAAGGCTGACTTGATTGTCAGCCTTTTTTGTTGGTGATTTTGTTGGGTAATGATGCAAAAAGTGGCGCTTTTTGAGGTTAAAAATGGGCGAGAGATTTATTTCTCTCGCTCATATTTTTTGGCGATTTTCCCCTGATTACTCTGAAGGTACAGATACCATTTAACAAAATCTTTGAAATGCTCAT
>JAZRMM010000035.1:0-99160 GCA_045647535.1 Alistipes sp. | reverse complement strand
CCCCCAGCGCCTCAGCGCTCTCCATTTCTCATTTCTAATTTCTCATTTCTAATTTCTCCTCCCCCACTTCGGCGTGATGCCTAAGAATATCTCGAAGTTGATGCCCGGCATGGGGCGCGAGAGCACCGAGAGGTACTCCTCGTCAAAAAGGTTATTTATAGTACCCTTGAGCGAGAGGTCTGCCCACTTAAAGCTAAAGCCTTTCTCTAAGGTTATGTTACTCATGAAGTATTCGGGGAGCTTGCCCGTGAGTGTCAGGTCGTTAGAGGACATGGTGAAGCGCTCCGAGTAGTAGCACCACTTATAGGTGAAGGCCCACGAGCGCCACGAGAGCGTGCCCGTGATTGATGAGGAGTGCTCGGGGACGTAGGGCAGCTGCTTGCCTATAGACTTATCGGCTACGGATATAGGCTCGCCCTGGTTTATCGAGGGTGTCCACGAGTAGGTGGCATTCATCGTCAGGTGCCACGCCTTGCCGAGCTTCACGCTGAGGTCGCCCTTGAGCTCCACGCCGTAGGAGTGCACATCCTTGATGTTGCGGGGCGAGAAGAAACCCTTGGTTGTGGGTAGCCATAGTATCCAGTCGTGGATATAGCTATCGAACCATGTCGCCGAGCCCGTGAGGCTATAGACACCCTTATCGCCCACACCAAACGAGACTCCTGCGTCGTAGGTCCAGCCACGCTCCTTCTTAAGGTTGGGGTTGCCACCAGGGAGGAAGTAGAGGTCGTTGAGCGTAGGGAAGCGATAGTTGCGTGATACGGAGGCCTTAGCCACTATGTTACCCTCCTCGAAGAGTACGCCATCTACGAAGAGTGCGGGGATGAGGGGTGACCACTCCGTGCCACATAGCTCCTCGCGCAAGACGAGCGAGAGGCCTATGCGCTCCACGGGGCGCCACTTTGCCGTCACCGCTCCCGAGAGCTCTATGCGTGCCTTGCGGTAGCCCACGATGCCTCGGCCTCCCTCCTGGAGGATGATATTCTTATCACGGCTCTCCACAAAGTGCTGGTGTGCCGAGAGGTTGGCCGTGAGGAGGAGTCTGGGCGACAGGTGATACTCGCCCTCCACCTGGCCATAGAGGGTGTTTATCTGGCTACGTGAGCGTGTCATATGTGCCATGGTGCCGTTGCCCACATCGCGCTTATAGTCGTAGGCCATCCATGTATATATGTATCCCGCCTTGGCAGCGAGACGCCACGAGGTGCGCAGATGGTCCCACGAGAGGATACCTCGGAAGGTCTCCTCACGCTGGCGGTTGTCGAACGAGAGGTCGTCGCCATAGTCGGTGGTGAGCATCGCAAGCTCACGGTTAGAGTTTATGTACCAGGCATTTAGACCGAGGCGGTCGCCCCTGCCCGTGTTGTAGTATACCTCCTGGAGGATGTGTAGGTCGCGGTACGAGCCACTGCGGTTGCGCTCCATGGGGTAGTACTGACCTATGATGTTCATATCCTCGTCGTAGATGTTCTCCTTCTTATCGTGGTTGCGATAGCGGTAGTCGTTGGGCGAGGTGGAGAGCACAGCGCGTGTGGATAGCTGCCAGTGGTCGTTGCCGTAGGTTAGGCGTAGGAACTCGTCAAAGGTCTTGAACGACCCTATGCCCTGGATATACTGAAGGCCGAAGCCTCGGTTGTTGGCCTCGGTGGTCGACATCTTAACAGCGCCACCCAGACCACCTCCCGTCTCGCCTACCGACGATGTGCCGTGCAATAGCGAGGCGTCATCCACAAAGTAGGAGGGTATCATCGAGAAGTCCGTAGAGCCGAGCATGGGGTTGTTTATGCGCATGCCGTTCCATGTCACCTGGGTATGCGAGGGCGAGGTGCCTCTGAACGATACCGTGGCGAGGGTAGCACGACCATAGCTCTTCACAAATATCGAGGAGTTGAAGGTGAGGACATCACCCATAGAGAGGGCAATGTTGTCCTTGAGCACCAAGGAGTCGAACTTGGTCTCCTGGATGCCTATATCACGCATGGGACGCTCACCATAGACGGGTATCTCCTCTATGGCATAGGAGCGACCCTTGCCATAGTAGTCATCCTGTGCACTCAGCGTCAGGGGTAGCACCAGGGCAACGAATAGTAGATATATTCTCTCTAATCTCATAACGTAACCCCTTTATTTCCAACAAAAAGCACCAGGTATGACGCCCACGTAGAACTCGTCGAGTAGCTCCCTATCCTTCGAGTAGCGATATACCTTGCCCTGCTGAACGTAGTCTATGGCATCGGCAACGTATACATCGCCCGTGCGGGGACATACCGTAAGGCCGTAGTATAGCGTGCCGTTGTAGGGTAGAAAGGGTCGCACGGGGACACGGTCTGCCGTTACGTCCATCTCCCACACATCGTCGTTGAGCCAATAGATCTTGTCCTTCGTGCCGTTGAGTTGCACCTCCGAGGGGTCGTCGCCAGGGGCAAACTGAAACTTACGCTCTATGGTGAAGGTCTCGGCATCTATGCGATAGAGCGAGGGTGCCTCATGGCCGTATGGCGAGTCGTCGTAGCCACCATCCGTTACGGTCCATAGCTTGTTGTAGCGGTCCATGACGAGCGACGTAGGCTGTATGCCCACCTCGAGCTCCGCCACCACCTCGTCAGTCTCGGTGTCAATCTTGAGTATGCGGTTCTGGTAGGACCAGCAGTTGACGTAGAGATACTTGCCATACTGCACCATCTGCTCCGTAGAGCCCTGCTCCATGGTCATGTTGGGCACCTCTATGTAGCCCGTAATCTCGTAGCGCTTGGGGTTGACGATGAATATGCGGTTGTCCCAAATCTGCGTGATGTAGGCCTTCTCGTCCGAGACAAAGTGCATGTAGCGTGGCGATGTTAGGTTTGTTATGCGCCCCACCTCCTTGAAGGTGTTGATATCTATGGCAAAGACCACGTGTGAGTTGTTTACCACCACCCACCCTATGCCATCACGGATAATCATCGACTGACACACATCGCCGAGCTTCATGGCGTTGGAGCGGTAGAAGACCTCGTTCTGCACCTGCTTGGTCACAGGGTCGTAGTACGAGAGCGTGGCATTGCCATACTGGAAGTTACCCTCGTTGCAGATGAAGAGTCCCTCGCCCGATGCCGAGGTGTCGAACTCCTCCTCCAGGCCGTAGCTCCACTCCATGCAGGAGCAAAGTGCTAAACAAAATATGGCGATGTAGTATCTCATTGGTAAAATTGTTTTTAGTGAAATTAGGGAGATTAGTGAAATTAAGGAGAAATCCCTAAGCTCCTTAAACTCCCTAAGTTCCTTATCTCTTATTTCTTCATGTTGTAATCGTAGAAGCCACACACCTCGGTAGATAGCTCGCCTAACCAGCCACTCTTGGCATTTACGGCGCACTGCACCTTCACAAAGTCGACGTGACCGAGAAAGAGGCTGTTGCCCTCTGAGTCTATGGCATTCGCAATGTCGAAGTGGTTAGCCCTGTTGTCAGAGACATAGTCCTCGGGGCTCGCATTATCCACATAGCCCCAGTCGTAGTGGGGGTTCACCCACATCGAGCCATTGCCCGTGCTGTCGTAGTTGCGTGCCTTGAGGAGTGTACCACGAAGGGTATAACTATCCTCCGCCACCCATAGGGGGTAGTAATAGTCCTGAGAGTGGAAGTTTCCGAGGTAGCTTATAGCACCTCTATGACCTTGGTTGTCAACCCACTCTACATCCATTCCCGCACCCTCAGGGCGATAGTATGTCACCTCGTAGTTCTCCACGGTCTCCGCCTTGCCCGTCTCCGAGCCCGCAAGCTGATACCATTTGTCGTTAGGCTCGCCATCGCCATTCTCATCCTGCATCACCCACACCACGCCAGGCTCCGATGAACCATCAAAGGCGTTGCACACTATGGCGAAGTCCTCACCCTCGCCATTGGCTATCGTGTGGTCGAGGCCCAAGACTATGTAGCCGCCAAAGCCTCCGAGCGACACCCACTCACCTTGGGTAAGCCTACGCTCAGCATAGGCAATCGCCGCCTGAGGGGTTGTCTCTGTGCCGTCGAAGCCTCCCGTCTTGAGCTCGTTGATAAACTGACCAGGCGCTGGGGTGTAGTCGTAGACCTTGAAGCTGTCGATAACATCTACGGTGTACTCCTGCTTATCCTCACCCGAAGGTGTTGTCACGGTGAGTGTTATGTAGACTCTACCGATGCTCTCGGCAGTGAAGACGTAGGCCCTCTCGCAAGCAACCACCACGCCCTCTATCGTCCAGCTGAACAGAGCCTCCTCGTCGTTCTCCACGCGTGGGGCAAGGCGTAGTTCGTCACCCACCCTCATGCGATACGATGTCTTGCCCTCATCCACAATCGTGGGGGGCAGAGCCGTTGTAAACTCCTCGTCTATATTGCACGACGAGGAGAGTACAACAACCACACTTATAAACAGAAATTCTAAAACTCTCTTCATTATATCTTACTTATCAAATCTCACCGCCACATCGTCATAGGCGAAGTATGCGGGTTGTGAGAAACCGTAGCCATTGTCGCTGGTTCCCGCAAGGTTGAATTCTATGCGCATAACCTTGCCCAGGGGCGATAGGTCCCACTTTGTCCACTCGGTGACAATACCCTCAGGACCATCGGCAAGCAGAAACTCTACCTCGCCCACCACCTCGTCGTTGGCATCGTAGCCCGTGGCTATAACCCACGCCCTGTCACCCTCTGCGAGGGGCGCTGTGAGGCCGTTACCACCAATGTAGCAGTTTATGGCGTAGCACGAGTTCGTCACCCACATATGGTCCACGACACGCTCTATGTCGTCGCCAAACACTATGCTCGGTAGCTCCTCCGTGCCGTTATAGCCCGAGTCGTCCTTGTAGCCAAAGTGCATACAGAAGTTTGCCGAGCCATTGTGGCCACCCATCCCCTCAGCACCATATACGGTGAGCTGATTCATGTAGTCGCCATATAGCTCATAGTCGGTGTTGGCATAGTTCGACACCGCATGACCACCACCCCAGTAGGCATACGAGCCGTAGTTGTAGGGGAAGGTGTGACATAGCTCGGTGTTGCCCTCGTCGCTCCAGCAGTATGGCCCCGAGCCACTCATGTCGTATATCAGCGAGCTCATATACTGGTCCTCGGCAATAAGGTCGCTCCAGGTGGTTATCGTCGCTCCGCAGTAGTCAAGCTCGTAGGGCGCAAAGCGAGCATCGCCATCCTCGAATGTAAGTATGCGTAGCTCATAGCCCAGCACCTCTTCGCCCGTGTCATCGCCCGTGTTGTCGCCACCCTCATCGTCGCTATCTGTCGCCTTGGGTAGGCGTATCACACGACCATCCGTAAGCGTTATGACCACCTCGGTGTCGCTCTCCTCTATCGACTCGAATAGCGACTCGCCATCCTTGCCATCCTCACCATCCTTGCCGTTAGTGCCATCCACGCCATCTGCACCGTGGTATATGGTGGTTGTTGTGCCATCGCTAAAGGTGAGCACCACACCCTCGTCGGTAGTCTCGGTGGAGATAATCACCTTGCCACCATTGAGTGCCTCTATGAGGGCTGTGAGGGTCTCGATGTCCCTGCGGTTCTGCTCCACATCACCCTCAATCTCCTCGATTGTCTCCCAGATAGCCCCATCGTCGTAGGAGCATCCTACCATTGCTGTGAGCGTAGCTACTACGCCCAGAGCCAAGCATAAATACTTTCTCATAATGTTGTTGTTAAAAGGTCATTCTCCGTAACTTTAACACAACGAGAAAGGCGTGTGCCGAGGGACTCTTGGCTGCGAGGATATGAGGCTACGACAAACTACAATGTCGGCTACGAGCCACATACCGAATATAATACACTTGATACATCAAGTCGCAGACCAGCCCATTCGCCGCAGGCACAATCTCGTAATAAAGGCTTGGCAGGTCTTCTGACTTGTCTCGCTCTACGATGCCTTCCCAAGGATAACATCCTCAGTGACAATGTGATGTCGTAGAGCACTGTGAGACTCACAGCAGCGGGAACTGTCCGGGATTTACACCCGATTCCCTTTTAATCTCCTTTGGGCACGCAGCCCATGAGAACCAATGCAGAGGCAAAGGTAGCAAAAAAATGTTACATAGGTGCGCTAAGTGCGATTTTTTTTCTACTTTTGTGCTATACAAATATTTATATAGCGATGAGAAGAGTTTTGATAGTCGTAGCGAGCCTTGCCATTGTGGCGTGCACAGGCTCTGGCGATAAGAGTAACAAGAGCGCAAGCCAGACACTTGATGGCCCCGTAGGTGGCAAGACCATCGTCGTTGATAACGTGGCGACAACGGCACATAACTACCAGGAGATGGCTATGTCGGCCCTCGAGAATGGCGATAGTGAGACCTTTATGCTCGCCATGGAGCAGATGAACGAGTGGCTCAATGGCCTCAGCGACGAGGATAGAGCCAAGGCTGATGCCGCCATCGAGGCGTGGAAGGGGGCGAACAAGGAGCGCATGGATGCTAACTATGAGCGAGCACTCACCATGCCCCGCATGACCTCTGCCGAGGCAAAGGCACTATCTAAGAAGTAGTAACAAAACAACTCACCAACAAAAAAAGAGAGCCGAAAGCTCTCTTTTTCATTATCTTGTCTACAACACTCCGTCGTACTCCAGCTGCGAGCGTATCTTCGCCCAGTTGATTACAGGGCGCTGTACGCCACTGATAAAGCGTATGGGGCATCCCACGGCCGAGTCGTCGATATATAGGTCGGCAAAGACCTTGGGCGAGGAGGTCCACTCCCTCTGCTCGGGGTTCTCGTTCACCGCCCACAGAGCAATCTTGCGCTCCTTGAACCAGCGCACAGCATCGTCGAGCTTCGTGCCCGAACGCATGGTGAAGAGTATCAGACGGTGACCCTTAGCCACGAGTGCTCGTAGCACCTCCTGAGCACCCTCCACATCCATGCCTACCGAGGGGTAGTCGTGCTCCACACATGTGCCGTCGAAGTCAACGGCTATTATCATAGAGTTGTGCTTCATGGCCTAACGCTTCTTGAATAGTCTCTTGAAGGCCCTCCAGCGACGTCTCCATGGCGAGAGCTCGTCGTCGTAGCCGTAGCTATAACCGTAGCCATAGCCATAGCCGTATGAGCGCTTGGTGATGGTTGCACCGTTGAATACTATGCTCATGCTATGGAGTCTCTTGTCGGTGTGTAGACGCTCTATATCGGGGAGCTGACGGCGGTCGAGGTTGCCCTGACGCACCACATATATCGTGTGGTCCACATATCGGTCGATGACCATAGCATCTGCCACCGAGAGTGCTGGCACACTGTCTATTATTATGTAGTCGTACATCTCACGAAGTGAGAGCACCAGGTCTGCCATGCGCTTCGACATTAGTAGCTCCGTAGGGTTTGGTGGCTGCGGACCCGAGAATATCATGTCGAGACCACCATGCTCCTCGTCGTGCGTGATTATATCCTTAAGGTTCTCGATAGCGCCTGTGAGATAGCTTGTCACGCCACGGCGGTCGTTACGATGACCCATAAGCTTTGTCAGCGTGCGACGACGTAGGTCGAGGTCCATGAGGAGCACCTTGCCTCCCGCTTGCGAGAGTGTTGTTGCGAGGTTGCTCGCCACGAAGGTCTTGCCGCTATGGGGCACCGACGAGGTGAGCATTATAACCTTTACGGGGTTATCCACCGACATGAAGCTGAGGTTGGTACGTAGGATGCGGAATGCCTCCGATACCATGTCACGACCATCCTCACGCACCACGATGCCACTACGCTCCATCTTACCCTCGTGACGAGGTACGATGCCGAGCATAGGTGCCGATAGCGCCTCCTCGATATCCTTGTGAGAGCGCACCTTGGTGTTTAGTAGCTCACGGATGTAGAGTATGAGGAATGGCAGTACCGAGCCTATGATGATAGCCAAGGTGTATATAAGCCATGTCTTGGGGCTTATAGGCTTATCGCTGCCGTGGGCACGGTCTATAATGCGACAGTTGCTATCGGCCGCAGCACGTGTTATCTGCGTCTCCTCGGCCTTCTGCTTGAGGTACATGTATAGCTCCTGCTTCACCGACTGGTCACGCATGAGAGCAACAAGCTCCTTCTCCTTGTTTGGCGAGAGCTTCATGTCGCCGTATGTCGCCTCCTGACGTTTGCTTATCGAGGCAATCTGCAACCTTAGCCCCTCGATATGGGCCTGGAGCGTAGCCACAATGGCATAGTGCATAGACCTAAGCTCCCCTCTAAGGTCGTCAATAATGGGGTTGCTCTGCGACTCGTTGCATAGCCTCTGGTACTCGAGCACGGCGCTGTTATAGTCGTTTATCTCTTGTGCTATGGCGCTCGATGCCGCATTGCCCGCAATGTTGAATACGGGCATAAGCTCCGCCTTGTCGCCACCTCGGTTTGCCTCCGAGAGGATATACTCCGCCACCGAGAGCTCGGTGCTTAGCGATAGTAGCTGGCGGTTGAGCTCTGCAATCTCAACACTTATCGTCGTAGCCTCCTCCTCGGGGCTATATAGCTGGTTCTCCTGCTTGAAGCGTGCCACCTCGCTATCGGCAACCTCAAGCTCCTTGCCCAGGGCCACGAGACGCTCGGAGATAAACTGCTCGGTGATATCCGATATCTTCTGCTTATCCTTGATTGCTGCCTCCTCGTAGACATCTATAATGCCGTTGATGACATCCTCGGCACGGCGTGGCACCTCGTCGTTCATGGTGATGTTTATCACCGACGACTGCTTGTCGGCAATCTCACACTTAAGTCTACTGCAGTAGGCCTCTATGGCGTTGTTCAGCGTGCTACGTGTCACAACTATCTTCTTGTCCTTGTAGCGGTTGAAGGCCTTGGTCTTGCGCATCACAATCCTACCCAACGGCGTCTTTATGGTGTCGCCAGGAGCCACCCTGGCGCTGAAGCTGGCGTTGCTGAAGTTCGAGATATAGGCGTTACCACTATCGTCCATCGTGTAGCTAAACGAGCCACCCCTGTTCGAGGGGATATCTATGAACTCCACAACCATGGGGGCTCTGCCATATAGGTCCGAGGTACGTATGCGACCCTTTGTTGTGTAGCGTGTTGCGAGGTCTAAGCGCTTCACCACCTCGGCCATCAGTGTGCGTGACTGCAAGACGTATATCTCGTTATCCACCGAGTGGCGACCCATGACACCAGCGATGTCGTTGAATGCCGCAAGCTCGGCACCCGTACCCTTGCGAGAGTCCTTAATCTGTATCTTTGCCGTACGCTGATATACGGGAGGTGTGCGACGTATGTAGTACTCGGCCGCAAGGCCAAAGAGTAGTAGCGATAGTAGGAACCAATGCCAGTTGGAGAGTATTAGGTGTAGCGCATCGTGCAGCGTGAAGCGCGACTTCGCCGAGCGCTTGTCGTTGTTATCCTTATTATCTGCCATTGCTGTATATCTTTAATGCTTGTGTGGGGAGTGTTACTTGAAGAGGGTTATCACCAACGTTGCCACGGCTACGCCTGTCGATACCAACGATATCCAGAACGAGCGGTTCTGGTTAATCTCCGATGTTGCCGCCCTGTACTTGTTGGGGTTTACTATGACCACGTCGTTCTGCTCGAGGTAGTAGCATGGCGACGAGAATATCTCCTTTGAGCGTATGTCGAGCTTCGTTACTATGCTCTTGCCCTCAACCTCGCGTACTACGGCTATGTCGTCACGCATACCATATATCGTCAGGTCGCCCGCCAAGGCTATGGCCTCCAGGATTGTTATCTGGTCACGATTTATGGTGTAGCGGCCAGGCTTGTTAACCTCGCCGAGCACCGATATGGTGAGGTCCGTGAAGCGCACGTTGACACTTGGCTCTGTCATGTAGCCCCTGGCCACAATCATGGCCTCAATATCTGCGGCTAACTCTCGACGTGTCTTGCCAGCACACTCCACACGGCCGATGATGGGCATTGATATGTAACCTTGCTCATCCACGGTGAATACCTGCAGGTTGTGCTCCGATGTAGAGGACGAGGCTGCGGGAGCACCCGTTAGCGAGTTGTAGTTAGACGACGAGTTGAAGGGTAGGGCAAGCTCGGGGTTGCGACCATTAACCACTATCGTAAGCTCATCGAGAGGTTTTATACGAATCATGTAGTTGTCCGGAAGCTCGATTGTAGCACCGCTCTCTACGTCCTGGAGGTATAACACCCTCTTCTGCGTTGCACATGCGCTCAGTGTGATGATAGCTGCGAGCAACACTATCTTGATATATCTCATTGTAGTTCTGTTTTTTTTGATGTGTGTAGGCGTGTATCTGCGCTCACGCCCATGCGCATTGATTGTGCAAATATACAAAAAAATGGCCAATGGCGTAGTGATAATTGCGAAAAAGTGGACCAGGAACTATCTTTGAACCTTTTGTGAGGGGTGTTCAGGCAGCATGGGTTCTGGTGGGTTATGGTGAGTTGTGCCCGCGAAAAAGCCCCGCGCTTATATATGCCTAGTTAAACAAGAGAGAGCACACTAGGCGCTCTCTTGTTTAGTTGTTATCCAGCCACTCCAGGAAGTCGGATGTGCGGCTGCGGCTCACCACAACCTCGGCGTCGGTGGGTGGGTTTAGCTGTAGCTTGAGACGTGTGCCTAAGTACTTTGTGATGTTCTCTATGGCGTTTATCGATACTATGTAGCTACGCGATATGCGATAGAACAACCTGGGGTCGAGCATCTCTTGTACCATGTCCAGCGAGTAGTCCAAGAGGCGACATGTGCCATTGCGACTCACGGCATAGGTGCTCTTATCCTCCGAGTAGCAGTAGGCTATGTCGTCCACGGGGGTTATAACAATCTTATCGCCCGCCTTGACTATAAAACGCTTCTTGTACTCCCTGTTTTGCGGTGCACTCACCTTCGATACCATGTCTAACAGGGCCTCGATGTTTGGGGTACTCTTGGCATTGATGCGCTCACGACAACTCTCCCAGGCACGGGTGAGTTCCTCCTCTATAATAGGCTTGAGGAGGTAGTCGACGCTCTTTACTCTGAAGGCGTTTATGGCGTAGTTGTCGTAGGCTGTGGTTATGATCACATGGCTGTTCACCTCCACACGGTCGAAGATCTCGAAGCATATACCGTCCGAAAGTTCCACATCCATGAAAATCACATCGGCACCATCGGGGTTCTCCTCGAGCCACTTTATGGTCGAGGATACCGACGTTAGGGTCATCACAATCTGGCTGTCGGTGCAGCACTTGTCGATGAGCTTCTTGAGGTTTATCTGTGCGGGGATTTCATCCTCCACGATGAGTACCTTAATCATACTATTGGTAGTTTTACAATAAATTCACTATCAGTCTTTTCTACGCTTATATCCAGACGTGTTATATCCTGATATTGGCGTCGTATATTCTCCAATCCAAGGCGTGTTGAGGGCTGTCCGTGCGTACGCAACTGAAGCCTGTTTCTCACCACGAGCGTATCCCCCTTCGTGGCTATGCTTATGGTTAGAGGTTGCTCGGCAGATACGATGTTGTGCTTTGTGGCGTTTTCGACCAAAAGTTGGACGGAACAGGGTACAATATATCTGTCGTATGACTGCTTGTCGATATCTATCTCAACTATCATTCCTTCGCTGAAACGCTCCTTGAGAAGGTCGATGTACATGCGTGTAAACTCCATCTCGTCGCTAAGCTTCACCAGTGGCTTGGTGTCATTCTTGAGCATATAGCGATACATGTTTGCGAGCTTGCGTATGAAGCTACTCGCACGCTCCGTCTCATGCTCCTGTACCAGGTAGTCGAGGATGCCCAGTGAGTTGAATAGAAAGTGGGGGTTTATCTGCTGCTTTAGTCGCTCGTACTGATACTCGCTGCGACGCTTCAGCTCACGCTCTTCGCGAAGCTCGTTGTGTGTCGATGTTGAGAGACGAATGAGTATGGTGAGTGTCACCACAAAGATGTTGACAAGCTCGGCAGCCAGGAGTGTAGCGAGGAAGTTGATACCATCCTCGTCGCTTACCCCATAATTGGGCGTATCGAGGCCTATTATCGCACTGCATGTGGGCGGCAGTATTATGGTGGATATGGCAAACAGTACGATGATATGATTGCCTATGTTCCAGCGCCTTAACACCCTTGGTACGTAGATGGTAAGGAGTATGTTGCCGACTATGAGCAGTAGTATCGACCACGTGTTCTCAACGATGTTTAGCGTGTTGCTCAGAAGCTCACCCTCGGATAGAACGTTTGCCTGTGCAAGGGCGAAGTATCCGATGCGAAGAATAAGTATCGATAGGGCTACGAGTGTGACATTCGTGATCGATGGTCGCCAGGCGTTGTTGTTGGCCTTGAAGCGCCTTGTTGTGCGAGTGAAATAGTCTATCGCAAAACCAGATATGGTGCTGATTACCAGTGTCGATATGGCTGGTGGTAGTATGCTGTTTATGGGTAGTGCGCTAATTGGTTTCCATAGCCACGAACCCACCACAAAGCCAAAGGCTGTTGCTGCCAGGGTGAGTATAGCCATCATCTCAGCACGAATGTTGTTGCGTATGGATATTACGATGACCATCGCTATGGTTAGCACCGTCAGCGGTATGTCGTCGTAGTAGTCGAGCATACGTGTCACCACCGCCACCGCAGAGTGTAACAGTGCGAATAGTATCACGATTGTGACATTGCTTATTTTGCCTCCTTTCACCATATTTCGCAAAATTAGCAATAAATATCCAAAGCACAAAATTTTTATGCCGTCTGTCTCGCTTCGTATGTTGTAATCTCTGGCGACCACCTTCGGGCGACTCGCTGCTACCAAATGACCATTCGGGTCAATATTTACGCAACTCGTCACTATTTTATACCCTTTGGGTATTTTAAATTTGGAAGTTTCCCTTTTTTTTGCAAAATTTGTATGGTAAAGGCTGTGTAGTTATTAAAAAAAATTAATAATCTACAGCACTTAATAACTGTGAAGGACTAAAAAACTTTATACACACTATGCAAAAACCTACTCTTTCATTCGGACAGATGTGGAACCTGAGCTTTGGTTTCTTTGGCGTGCAGATTGCCTACGCCTTGCAGAGCGCCAATATCAGCCGCATCTTTGCAACACTGGGTGCCGACCCTCACACCTTGAGCTTCTTCTGGCTCTTGCCCCCATTGATGGGTATGATTGTTCAGCCAATCGTGGGTGCTATGAGCGATAAGACCTGGTGTAAGTGGGGTCGTCGTAAGCCCTATCTCTATGTTGGTGCTATCGTGGCTATCATCGTCATGGCGCTGTTGCCTAACTCGGGTAGCTTCGATATGACCGTCAAAGCGGCCTTGGCATTTGGTGCTCTTATGCTGATGTTGCTCGATACCTCAATCAACATGGCTATGCAGCCCTTCAAGATGATGGTGGGTGATATGGTCAACGAGGAGCAGAAGACCCAGGCATACTCTATCCAGAGCCTCTTGTGTAACGCTGGCTCGTTGGTAGGTTATTTGTTGCCCTTCTGCCTCACATGGGTTGGCGTTAAGAATATCGCTCCCGAGGGTCAGATTCCTGACTCTGTGACATGGTCGTTCTACATCGGCGCCATCATCCTCATCCTCTGCGTGCTCTACACAGGTGCCAAGGTTAAGGAGTGGAACCCCGAGGACTATGCCAAGTATAACAACATCAAGAAGGAGGATAAGGCTGAGAAGACCAACCTTTTCAAGCTTCTTGTTCACGCGCCTAAGATCTTCTGGCAGATTGGCCTTGTGCAGTTCTTCTGCTGGTTTGCCTTCTTGTTCATGTGGACCTATACCACAGGAGGTATTGCCGAGAACGTATCGGTGTGGAACACCATCGACACCTCATCGCCCGACTATCAGGCTGCTGGTGACTGGACAGGTGTGCTCTTCGCCGTGCAGGCTGTAGGCTCAATCCTTTGGGCTATGGCGTTGCCACGCTTCAAGAGTGTTAAGATGAGCTATGCGGTGAGCTTGGTGCTTGGTGCCATAGGCTTCATCTCGGCATACTACATCCACGATCAGTACACCCTTGCCGTATCATTCTTGCTTATTGGTTGCGCATGGGCTGCTATGTTGGCCTTGCCATTTGCGTTGCTCACAAACGCCCTTACAGGCAAGTCGCTCGGCTCATATATGGGCTTGTTCAACTGCACCATCTGCCTTCCACAGATCGTTGCATCGTTGGTGGGTATCGCTATCATGGCACTTGTTGGCAAGGAGTTCTACGTTAACGACCTTAGCTATCCTAAGAGCCCCGAGATTAAGAAATGTGAGTTGGTAGCCTCTGTCGATGATACTACCGAGGTTGCTTACGAGTTGATGTATGACGCAGAGCTCGACTGCTATGTTGCAAACGATGTGCCTACTACGGCTGTAGCTAAGGAGTTTGTTATCTCGGCTAACGACGATGCGGAGCTCTATGCTATCAACAAGGATGCTACCAAGTCGGAGATGGCTCCTAACGAGGCCTTCAGCCTTAAGCGTCGTACCGACAAGGTCGAGATCAAGGGCCTTAAGGTTGTTAAGCGCGATGACAACAACAATATTCAGAAGATGGATGAGATGGTCGACATCTACTTCTATCCTGGTTGCGACCGTCTCTTCGTTATGGAGAATTGCGAGGAGTTCGACGAGGCTAAGTTGATGCCTAAGGCTACAAGTGGTCAGATTAAGATGCTTGTTGTTGCAGGTATTGCGTTGTTGATTGGTGCCTTGTCAGTCTTCGGTATCTCAACCAGACGTAAGGAGGAGTAAACCATAGCGATGCAGTGTGGCGATGACTTCTCGTTGCCACACTGTGTTGGCGTATACTCAACCCCCTAAACCTTTAGAATCGAAACAATCGATACATATTCATTAACTTTTATTAACTAACACTAAAAACACTATGAGAAAATTCTTAACTATGTGTTTGGGTCTTGCCCTCCTCGCGATGGCAGTTCCCGCCCAAGTGTTTGCGCAAAGCAAATACGAGGTGAAGGGTGTGGTAGTTGATACTACCGGAGCACCGGTTATTGGAGCCTCTGTCGTAGAGCAGGGTACCACTAATGGTGTTACCACTGATCTTAATGGTCAGTACACACTTAAAGTAAACAGTGCAGAGTCAATCGTGGAGATTAGCTTCATCGGTTACAAGACTGTAGCACTTGTTGCTTCATCTAACATGTTAGGCAACGTTGTCTTGGAGGAGGACTCTGAGATGATTGATGACGTTGTAGTCATCGGTTATGGCGTTGTCAAGAAGAACGACCTTACTGGTTCTATCTCTACCGTAAAGGCAGATCAGACCAACAAGGGTCTTGCAACTTCACCAACCGATCTTCTTCGTGGTAAGTCTGCAGGTGTTGTGATCACCTCTGGTAGCGGTGCTCCTGGTTCAGCAGCAACTATCCGTATCCGTGGTGGTTCATCACTCAACGCATCTAACGACCCATTGGTAGTTGTCGATGGTTTGCCAATCTCTAATTCAGGTATCTCTGGTACTGCAAACGCATTGGCATCTATCAACCCATCAGATATCGAGTCGTTCACCGTGTTGAAGGATGCTTCAGCTACCGCTATCTACGGTTCGCGTGCATCTAACGGTGTCATCATCATCACAACAAAGAAGGGTTCTAAGTATGACTCAAACGTTCCTCATGTATCGGTTGACTTCACAGCGTCATTGAGCCAGAACTCTCGTTATGTTGATGTAATGACTGGCGATGAGATGCGTCAGGCTTTGGAGTGGTACTATGGCACTCAGGATACTGATGCTTACCGTTCAGCAACTAAGTATGTTGACGCTAACGGCAACCCAGTAAACACCGATTGGCAGCGTGAGATCTACCAGCTCGCTCAGTCTTACGAGGGTAACGTAGCATTGTCTGGTAACGTGAAGATGGGTGATAAGAACAACCTCCCATACCGCGTATCTTACGGTTACTTGAACCAGGATGGTACTTTGAAGACATCTAACATGTCTCGTCACACTCTCTCAGTAAACCTTAACCCACAGCTCTTGGACAACCACCTTACTATTAGCCTTAACGGTAAGGGTATGATCATGGATTCTCGTTTCGCTAACGAGAGTGCTATCTCACAGGCTGTTCAGTTCGACCCAACTAAGCCCGTATACCTCGCTAACGAGGAGGGTGGTGTTCACGGTTACTACTCATGGCGCGGTGTTGATGGTAAGCACAACACAATGGCTAACCAGAACCCTGTTGCTTTGCTTAACGAGAAGATCGACGTATCTACAGCTAAGCGTTTCGTAGGTAACGCTCAGGTTGACTATAAGATTCACGGTTTGGAGGATCTCCGTCTTAACTTGAACCTTGGTGTCGATGTATCTAAGTCTAACGGTACTGTTGACGTAGCTCCAGGTGCTGAGCAGTCTATCCACTCTACAGGTGATGCTGGTTCAGGTTCACACACCGACTACTCACAGCTTCGTCGCGACCAGACTTTGGAGCTCTACGCAGCATATGCTAAAACATGGGGCGACCACTCATTCGACGTGATGGCTGGTTACTCATGGCAGCACTACTACACTCAGTCATACAACGCTACAAACCGTATCGCAGATGTGACTAAGTGGGATGTTTACAGCAATGAGCCTTACGTGGCTTTGGATACTGAGGCTGCTAACTACTGGAGCTCTGAGCCTAAGGTGTCTAAATCAGAGTACTTCCTCGTATCATTCTTCGGTCGTGCTAACTACTCTTACGCAAACCGTTACTCTATCACCGCTACATTGCGTGCCGATGGTACATCACGCTTTGCTAACAACAAGTGGGGTATCTTCCCATCAGTAGCTTTGGCATGGAACATCAAGAACGAGTCATTCTTGGAGGATGTTGACGCTTTGTCAGCATTGAAGCTCCGTTTGAGCTACGGTCAGACTGGTCAGCAGGATGTAGGTGGCTTGTACGACGCCCTTCCTACATATTATAATAACCAGCTCGGTTCATACTACCCATTCGGTGGTTATGGCGAGGGTAACATCATCTTCCCTATCAAGCCTGTAGGTTACAACGCCGACCTTAAGTGGGAGACTACTACTACCTACAACGCAGGTGTTGACTTCGGTTTCTTGGATGGTCGCATCACTGCAAGCGCTGACTTCTACTATCGTGAGACTAAGGACCTCTTGAACTGGACTCCTGTTCCTGCTGGTGCTAACCTCACTAACTACCTCAATGCAAACATCGGTGACTTGAAGAACCTTGGTGTTGAGGTTGAGTTGAACGCTATCGCTATCCAGACTAAGGATTGGTACTGGAACATCGGTGCTAACGTTGCTTGGAATAAGAACGAGATCACTCGTTTGACTAACGACGATGAGGCTGAGGGCTACTACGGTGTTGACACTGGTGGTTACTCAGGTGGTGTTGGTGGTACTTGCCAGGTTCAGCAGACAGGTCAGCCTACTAACTCATTCTACGTATACCAGCAGATCTACGATCAGAATGGCAACCCAATCGAAGGCTTGTATGTAGACCGCAATGGTGACGGTGTTGTTAACGAGTCAGATAAGTATGTATACAAGAAGGCTGCTCCAGATGTAACCATCGGTTTCAATACACAGCTCTCTTGGAAGGCTCTTACACTTGCTGTATCAGCACACGCTAACATCGGCAACTACGTTTACGACAACATCTCTTCAAATGGTGAGCTTTTGACCGACCTTTGGACAAACAACTTCACCAACAACCGTGTTGTTACTGCACCTCAGACTAACTTCCGTTCTTCAGGTCAGTACTTGTCAGACTACTACGTACGCAACGCATCATTCTTGAAGCTCGATAACATCACTTTGAGCTATCGCTTCAACCTTGGTAAGGCTTGCGAGCGTGACCTTGCACTCGATGTATTCGCTACTGTATCTAACGTAGCTACTATCACTGGTTACAAGGGTATCGACCCTGAGATCTTCTCTGGTATCGACAACAACATGTACCCACGTCCACGTACTTACATCCTTGGTGTGAAGTTCAATTTCTAATCGTCTAAAATCGAATGAGTATTATGAAAAATATTAAAGTTTTAATGTTGGCTGTTGCCGGAGTCTTCTCTCTTGGCTTGAGCTCGTGCGTTAACGATTTGGACGTAACTCCTATCGATCCTAACGTTCAGCTTCCCCAGGATGTCTTGAAGGACGAGGCAGCTTTTGAGGCTTTGCTTGCAAAGTGCTACCAGGGTCTTGCTTGCTCATCATCTGATGGTGCTAATGGCGGTCCCGATATTAGTGGTGTTGACGGTGGTTTCGGTCAGTACCTCCGTGCTTACTTCAACCTCCAGTGTTTGACTACTGATGAGGCTACATGCTGCTGGAACGATACTGGTCTTCCAGATATGCATAACATGAACTGGCAGGCATCTAACCAGTTTATCGTTGCTATGTACTACCGTATTTTCTACCAGGTAGGTCTCTGCAACGAGCTTATCCGCCAGGTGAACAACAACCCTGCAGGTGTTCAGTTCCAGAACAAGGGTGCTCTCATCGCTGAGGCTCGCGCATTGCGTGCGTTGTCTTACTTGCACGCTATCGATATGTTCGGTAACGTACCTTTCTCTACTGAGAACGATGCAGTAGGTGCTAATGGCCCACGCCAGATCAACCGCGCAGACCTCTTCGACTACATCGAGAAGGAGTGTAAGGCGCTTATCGAGGGTAACGACCTTGCAGCTGAGGGTACTAACATCTATGGCCGTTGCGACAAGGGCTTCGTTAAGATGATTCTTGCTAAGTTGTACCTCAACGCTGAGGTTTACATCGGTGAGGACCGCTACGCTGAGTGTGCTGCTATCTGCGAGGACCTCATTGGCAAGTACAACCTCCACACTAACTTCGCTGAGTTGTTCTGCGCTGATAACCACCTCCAGACTGCTAATGCTACTTTCGGTGCTAACAACGAGATTATCTTCGCTGTTCCTCATGATGGTATCAACACTACCTCTTACGGTGGTACTAACTTCCTCATCTTCGCTGGTACAGGTGGCGATATGAACGCTGCTGCTGCTGGTATCTCTTCTGGTTGGGGTGGTTTGTCAGTAACCAAGCAGGTTGCTGAGCGTTATGCTGAGGGCGATGCTCGTGCAATGTTCTTCACCGACTACGGCACCGAGATCGTTGACATCTTCACCTTCACATCAGGTGGTTACAAGTCAGTTAAGTTCACAAACGTTAACCACGATGGCTCTGCAGCAAGCGCTACAGGTCACGTAGATACTGACTGGCCATTGTTCCGTGTTGCTGATGCTCACCTTATGTTGGCTGAGTGTGCTGCTCGCGGTAAGGCAGACAATGCTAAGGGTCTTGCATCGTTGAACGCAGTTCGTGAGCGTGCAGGTCTTGCTGCAGTTACCTCTTTCACAGCTCAGGATGTTCTTGACGAGCGTTCACGCGAGTTCTTGTGGGAGGGTAGCCGTCGTACCGACCTTGTTCGTTTCGGCCAGTTCACTACCGGTGATTACCTCTGGGAGTACAAGGGTTCATCGAAGGAGGGTCAGGCAGTTGCTGACCACCGCAACCTCTTCCCATTGCCACCAGCAGATGTTAACGCTAATGCTAACCTCACACAGAACGCTGGTTACTAATAGATGTAGTTAGTCCCGTAAAACGAATAAAACTAACAGGAAATGAAAAAGTTATTATATAGCATTTTGGCTCTTGCAGGTGTAGCCGCTACATCTTGTACGCAGGAGCATATCGATGTGCAGTACCTTCCTGAGAATGCTGTTGCTCCAGTATTGGGCGACATCCAGGGCTGCACACTCGAGGATGGTGGTGCTGACATCGTTGTGGAGTACACCAAGGCTGAGTTTGGTGTAGCTACAGCACAGTCACACAACCTCTACGTATCTAAGTCAGAGGATATGGCCGATATGAAGAAGGCTAAGGCTACTTTCGGCGACACTACTATCACAATGACTCAGGCTGACATCAACATCGCTGCTTTGGACTTTGCTGCTGCAGGCGAGGAGGTTGATATGTACTTCGCGATTGTTGCTAACCTTAACACTGATAAGGGTGCTGCAGTAGCAGGCACTGAGCTTCAGTCAAATGTTGTTAAGGCTACCTTCAAGTCATACGTAGCTGACATCTTGCCTACTGAGAAGTTCGAGAAGGTATGGGTTATCGGTGACTACTGCGGTTGGGCACACGACAAGACTCAGTTCCTCTTCGACTACAACGCTACAGGCACTACATTCTCTGGTGTTGTAGACTTCGCAGATGCTGAGGGTGTATCTAAGGCTGCTAATGGCTTCAAGCTTACTGGTGTTGCTGGTTGGGATGACACTTGCAACTGGGGCTTGGAGGACAACACTACTGCTGAGGCTGAGGCTGCATCGCTCCAGCTTATCACTGGTGGTGGCTCACAGGATATCAAGGCTTACGCTAAGCGTTTCTACGGCTTCGAGTTCGACAATACTACTTTGGTATTGAAGAAGTCTTGGGGTGCTGATCAGATCGGTATCATCGGTTTGAACGGCGACTGGGATAACGATATCGTTATGGAGTACAACCCTAAGTGGACTCGCTTCTATGCTGATATCGAGGCTCCAGCTGATACTGAGATGAAGTTCCGTGCTGATGCTGCTTGGGATCTCAACTGGGGTGTTGACTGCGCTCAGGGTGGCGACAATATTCCTGTTGCTGCTGGTAACTACCGTGTATACTTCAACCCTGCAACTGGTCTTATCGAGTTCAGCGCAAGCAAGTATGGCACTGAGGAGGATACTGCTGCTAATGGTGGTACTACTCCTGAGCCAGAGGGCCCTGTAACTGAGCCAGATCGTTGGGGTGTTGTTGGTACTATCACCGAGTGGGGTGGCCAGGCTGACCTCTATATGAACGAGGTAGGCGAGAACCTCTATGCTCGTATGGGCGTTACTGTTACCGATGCTGATATGTTCAAGGTACGTTTCAACAATGGTTGGGACATCAACTATGGTGCTGCTGGCGATGTTGAGCCTTTCGCAGTTACTGTAGGCGAGGAGTTGGCACTTGTTGCAGATGGTAAGAACCTCTCAGCTCCTGCTGGCACATACGACATCTACTTCAACGTTGTTGACTTCAAGATGTGGATAATGCCCGAGGGCGAGACTCCTGGTGGCGTTGAGGTTAAGTCTCTCAAGATCTATGGTGATGTATCAGCTACTGGCTGGACAGCTTGCTACGCTTGGATTTGGGATGATGCTGGTAATAACTACACTGGTGGCGCTTGGCCAGGTGAGGCTCTTTCTATGGAGGGCGATTACTATGTATGGAATGTTCCTGCATCGTTGATGGGTGCTACAGTAAATGTTATCTTCAGCAATGGCGAGGGTGATCAGACTGTGAATATCAATGGTGTTGTTCTCTCTGACGATGTTGTGATCACTCTTACTGACAACGAGGGTGGTAAGTGGAACGCAACTATCAACGGTGAGGCTCCTGTTACTCCAGAGCCTCCCGCTGTTAAGGAGTATGGCTTGGTAGGTTCACTCACAAGTTGGGGTGGCTCACCAGATATCAAGTTCACCGATGCTGGTAATGGTTGCTACACTCTTTTGGGCCAGCCATTGACAACTGAGGATGCTTTCAAGGTACGTCTCTATGGTGTATGGGATGATACAGAGAACTATGGTCTTGCAACTGCAGGTACTGTAAATATCAACGAGGCTATTACACTTATCACAAGTGGTGGTAGCGGTGATATGAAGGTAGCAGTCTCTGGTACTTACGATCTCTACTTCTACCCAGCAGCCTTTACTCTCTATGTTATGACTGAGGGTACTGCTCCTGAGGTAACTCCAGCACCAGAGCCAACAGGTGACGTTTGGACTATCCAGGGTGACGTAAACAACACTCAGTGGGGTACAGGCATCGCAACTGAGCTCGTTGATGGTTTGTATGTTGCTAAGAACGTAACATTCCAGGACTCTTATGGCGAGGGTGCTAACTTCAAGGTGCTTAAGAATGGCACTTGGATGGGTTCAACTGCAGGTGGTACTCACAACGTAGGCGATGCTATCGCTGTATCTGACGGTGGTAGCAACATTACTATGAATGTTACACTTGACACTCCTTATGACATCTACATTGACGGTGCAAACAACAATGTATATGTTGTTGAGGCTGGTGCAACACCCGCTATCTAATACCTAATTAATACCACGCGTACGCTCGTGCGCGTGGTATCCCTTTGGTCGGGCGGCTTTGATCGGCTTCCCGACCCCTAATTAAAACTACGGAGCGTATGAAGAAGATTCTTTGGGGCATTGTGCCATTGATGATGGTGGCATTGGTGGCGTGTGGTGGCAATGATGAGCCACTCTTCCCCGATGGTCCAAATAAGGAGGAGCCTAAGCCCGAGCCAGACCCCGAGCCTGTGCCCGAGGTCGAGAAGTTCTATAAGGGCACGACTATGTCGTTTGCCAACTACCTCTTAGATTTCGGCTTGGTATACCGCGAGAATGGCGAGGTCGTAGATCCCTATAAATCGGTTAAAGCACATGGTGCCAATATCGTGCGTCTGCAGCTCGATAGGGTAGCCTTCCCGGAGATTAATGGCGTAACTATAGACTGGCAACAGTGGGAACGTGTAGTTGAGGATGCCAAGTGCGCAAAGGCCGAGGGCCTCGACATAATGCTCACACTAAAGCCCGACTACGACAAATATACATCGTCGGGCGCTCAGCACAACAACATCCCTGAGGATTGGAAGAGTCTGGATGAGACCTCGCTCGGTGGTGAACTCTATAAGTGGGTATACGACACGCTCGTGGCACTCCACAACGAGGGCATAGACCCCGCGATTGTGGCTGTGGGTAACGAGGTAAACATCGGCTTCCTGCTCAATGGCTCGCACGACGGAGCACGCACAGCACGCCTTCTGAACTACGGTCACAACGCCGTACGCGACTATGCCCGTGATTGTGGCGTGGCGGTGCTCTCGGCGATACATATCGCTAACCCATCGAAGATTGGCTATATCGACACATACAAGCAGAGCGGTTGTACCAACTACGACATCATCGCCTTGTCGTGGTATCCTGGTACGAACATAGGCCACTCAATGGGGTCGTACGCCAACTTCAAGGCTCTTGGCCAAGATATGCTCAAGAAACACGGCAAGCGCATCATGGTGCTTGAGACTGCCCACTCCTTTACCACAGGTACGGTTGGTGGTCAGTGGATGGGCGACTGGTGCGATAACTCGTACAACTATCCCGACTGGAACGATGCTACAAACGCTACGAACTACACCCCCGCTAAGCAGCGAGCATGGCTCAAGGCCTTGGCCGAGGATGTGAAGGCTGGTGGCGGCATTGGTGTTATAACATGGGGTACCGAGTCGCTACCCGACCTCTTGGAGGGTAAGGCCCAGGGTCACGGCCTCGGACTATACACCTACCCTGCGGCATGGGGCTATGGCTCAACATGGGAGAATAACTCCTATTGGGACTTCACCAACCAGAACAACCTCCACGAGGGTATCGACTGGATGCTCGACATAGAGTAGTGGGGAGAAAACAACGCAGAATAAACAAAAATTACTAAAATACAAACACTATGAAATTCAAGAGTCTATCAATCTCTGTCCTTGCACTATCGCTTCTCGTAGTGAGCTGCGGCGCGGGCGATAATAAGGATAAGAACAAGCCTCAGAAGGGCGCAGAGAGCACAGCGCAGACCGTAAACCCAGCGGTTGATGATGCTACTCCAGGTGAGGAGGAGCAGGCCCAGCCTAAGGAGTTCGAGTTGGGTAACAAGGATCTTGTTATGCCTTTGCACGTCAAGGTGGGTACAACAACCCACTACCTTACAGACTACTACCCACAGTGGAGTGGCGCTGATAAGGTGACTACCGATGATGAGCGCCTCTCGTTGGTGCCTTTGAAGGACGACTGGTCGGAGTTCTCGGTGACCACACGTGCTAAGAACTTCGTATCTACAATCGATGTATGGCATGGCGAGTCGAAGCTCTCTATCGTAGTTCTTGGTGGTGAGCGCAACAAGGATAACTTCATGTCTGCCTTCAACACGGATAAGGTGTGCGCAAACAAGAGTGTTGGCGAGGCTATAGTAATGTGGCAGAACCAGCGTGTTGAGAGTGTGGAGGTGGATGATGATCGTATCTACTACACTCTTCCCGAGGCTGCTAAGGACTATAAGCGCTCTTATGTGCGTATCTTTGCTGCTAAGGAGGATGGTCGTTTCAACGATGTCCTAATTCCACTCGACAAGGGCTATAAGGTATCTTATGCAAACGAGCTTATGCGCCAGGATAAGCACTCACAGGTGTTGTACTCGTTGATGATCGACCGCTTCAACAATGGTAACAAGTCTAACGACTGGAAGCTTAACTCTCCAGAGGTGTTGGACAAGGTTGATTACCAGGGAGGCGATATCGCAGGTATCACCGAGAAGATTAACGATGGCTTCTTCGCTCGCCTCGGTATCTCAACAATCTGGATTTCGCCTATCACCCAGAACCCATATGATGCGTGGGGTCAGAACGTAAACCCCGATACCAAGTTCTCGGGCTACCACGGCTACTGGCCTATCTATAGCACCGTGGTAGACAAGCGCTTCGGTACCGACGAGGAGCTCCGCACTATGCTTGCTACGGCTCACGATAATGGTCATAATGTCATCCTCGACTATGTGGCTAACCACCTGCACATCAACTCTCCAGTATTGCAGGAGCACCCCGACTGGACTACAGAGCTCTACTTGCCCGATGGTCGCAAGAATATCGGTCAGTGGGATGGCGAGACACGTCTTACCACATGGTTCGATGAGCATATCCCAACTCTCGACCTTGAGCGTCGAGAGGTGTGCGACCCTATGACCGACTCGGCTCTCTACTGGGTGCGTAACTTCGATTTCGATGGCTACCGCCACGACGCTTGTAAGCATATTCCTTTGGACTACTGGCGTATGCTCACCCACAAGATGAAGTCAACGATGCCTAACCGTGACATCTGGCAGATTGGTGAGACCTATGGCGATACTGAGCTTATCGGCTCCTATGTCAAGAGTGGTATGATCGACGCTCAGTTCGACTTCAACGTTTATCACGACTCTCGCGATATCATCATCGACGAGTCACGTTCGATGCTCGACCTTGTACGCACCATTGAGCTCTCGGAGGCTGCCTATGGCTCACACCACACCATGGGTAACATCACAGGTAACCACGATAAGCCACGCTTCATCTCGTTGGCAGGAGGCGATATGGCCTTGGGCTGGTACGACGATAAGGCTGAGGGCTGGCACCGTGAGGTTGGCGTAGGCGATATGGATAAGGGCTATGCACGCATGAAGTTGCTCAAGGCTATCATCTCTACCATCCCTGGTGTCCCTTGCGTATATCAGGGTGATGAGTATGGTGTTCCTGGTGCTAACGACCCCGATAACCGCGATATGATGACCTTCAAGGCTGAGAACGAGTATCAGGAGCGTGAGTTGCAGGCTACAAGCGAGCTCTTCAACCTCCGCCGCTCATCTATGGCGTTGATGTATGGTAACTTCAAGACTTTGTATGCTGACGACGATATCTGGGTATTCATGCGCCACTATATGGACGATGTAGCTATCGTGGCTATCAACATCCGTGGCGAGGATAGAGTATGTAACTTGACACTCGACAACTTCCTCTTCCAGGTCATCCCATCAAATATGACCACCGCTTTGTCGTCAAACGGCACAGCTAAGATTCACCGTCACCAGGATTATGGTGTGAAGATGGATGTTCCAGCATACGGCTATGCTATATATGTAAATAGAATGTAGAAAATTAATTAATATAAAATAGTGATTATGAAGAAGATTTTATTGTTCTCTTTGCTCGCGTCGTTTGCTCTTGTAGCGTGTGGCGGTGGTGATAAGAAGAGTCAGCCTAAGGTAGGCGATGAGAAAAAGGTGGAGGCTGTAGCTCAGTTCGACAAGTTCAACTCTGTAGTCTATGAGCTTAACATCCGCCAGGCAACCGTGGAGGGTACCTTTGCTGCTGCTGAGAAGTACCTCCCTGAGTTGAAGAATATGGGTGTGGACATCGTATGGCTTATGCCTATCAGCCCTATTGGCGTTGATGGCCGTAAGGGTACCCTTGGCTCATACTACTCAATCATCGACTACAAGGAGATCAACCCTGAGTTCGGTACTATGGAGGACTTCGAACACTTCCTCGCTACGGCTCACGACCTTGGCCTCAAGGTTATCATCGACTGGGTGGCTAACCACACATCACGCGATGCCGACTGGTGGAAAGAGGGTAAGAAGGATTGGTATGTTATGGACGAGGCTACAGGTCTTCCTATCGTAGAGTACGACTGGACAGATATCGCTAAGCTCAACTATAAGAACCAGGAGGTGCGTGTAGCTATGATCGACGCCCTCAAGTTCTGGATTGAGAAGGGTGTTGATGGCTACCGTTGCGACGTTGCTATGAACGTTCCTGCTGACTTCTGGGCTGAGGCTTGGAAGCAGGTGCGCGCTATTAACCCCGATGTATACCTCTTGGCCGAGGGCGAGGAGACATGGTTGCACGAGGCGGGCTTCGAGGCTACATATGCTTGGGAGTTCCACCACATCATGAACGCTATGGCTAAGGGCGGTAGCGAGACCAAGAACGTTGCTGGCGACGGCACTATCAAGACCGACGCTAAGAGCGTAGCTGACCTCAAGGAGTATATCGCTCGTGACGACGTGAAGTACCCAGCACCTGCAATGCGTCTTATGTTCACCTCTAACCACGACGAGAACTCATGGGCAGGTACCGAGTTTGAGCGTATGGGCGATGCTCACAAGACCTTCGCAGCTCTTACCTTCGTATTGCCTAAGAGCCAGCCATTGATCTACACAGGTCAGGAGATTGGTCTTAACCGCCGTTTGCAGTTCTTCGAGAAGGACTCAGTTGTAGAGCTCGTTGACCTCGAGTATGGCAAGGAGTACCGCGACTTCTACAAGGGTCTCTGCTCATTCCGCCACAATAATAGCGCTCTTGCTGCTGGTTCGGAGGTTGCTCCTATCGCATTTGTTGAGGGTGCTCCTGAGACCGTTTTGGCCTTCACTCGTGAGAATGCTGAGAACAAGGTATTCTGCTTGTTTAACTTCTCGGCTGAGCCAGCATCTGTTGTTATCACCGAGGCTGAGGCTGGTGACTACAACTGCGCTTGTGGCATCACCAAGAGCTTTAAGGCAGGTGATGTCGTAGAGCTCGATGCTTGGGGCTTCATGCTTCTTTCAAAGTAAAATATGATATGTGGTACGCTGCCCTAATGTAGGGTGGCGTACTGCATCTATATGAGTTATCAGATGATGTATAAGAATCCAGAGTGGAGCTACTCGGCTGTACTCTATGAGCTCAATATCAGGCAGTTCACCCCTGAGGGAACCTTTCGTGCTGCTGCCGAGCGACTCCCGTTCTTGCGCTCCATAGGCATCGATGCCTTGTGGCTAATGCCCATATATCCCATTGGTGAGGAGGGCCGCAAGGGTTCGTTAGGCTCGTACTACTCTATTAAGGACTATACGGCAGTTAACGAGGAGTTTGGCAGCGAGGAGGATCTCAAGGCATTTATCACAACGGCTCATGCTCTTGGCATGAAGGTGCTCCTGGACTGGGTGGCTAACCATACAGCACGCGATGCACGATGGCTTACTGAGCGCCCTGCCAATTGGTATGAGCGTGACGAGGCGGGTGTTGCCAAGGTGCCCTGGGACTGGACCGACACGGCAAAACTCAACTACGCCAACCACGATGTGTGGCGTGGCCAGATCGACGCCATGTGCTACTGGGTCAAGGAGTTCAAGGTCGACGGCTTCCGCTGCGATATGGCAATGCTTGTGCCCATAGAGTTCTGGCAGGAGGCATCCAAGGAGCTACACAGCCTCAAGAGCGACATATTCATGTTAGCCGAGGCCGAGGAGGATAACCTCTTCGACGGGGCCTTTAACATGAGCTATCAGTGGAACGTCCACCACATAATGTGCGACATCGCCAAGGGAGCACGCCGTGTGTGGGATCTGCGTAATGCCATACACGCCGAGCGAGGTAAGTATCCACGTGAGGCTATGCGCCTAAGCTTCACCTCCAACCACGATGAGAACTCGTGGAGTGGCTCTGAGCAGTCGCGCTTTGGCAACGCCTTGGAGGTGATGACAGCTCTTACCTTCCTCATGCCCTCGACGATGCCCCTTATCTACACAGGTCAGGAGGTGGGCTACGACCACTCGTTCCAGTTCTTCGACCGAGACCCTATACCTGCGGAGCTATATAAGGAGTGTCGCACTACGGAGCTATACCGCCGCCTTACAGCCCTCAAGCATAGCGAGGCTGCCTTGGCTGCAGGTGAGCGAGGTGGCGAGATGATAGAGATTGAGAATAACGCCAAGGATTGTATGATGACCTTCGTGCGTGAGGTACGTGGCAGCCGTGTGTTTGCCATCATGAACCTCTCGCCATATATGATTCATGCCGACTTCAACACGGGTATCTATGCTGGTCGTTACTACGATGCTATGACTGGTGAAAAGGTTGTGGTGGATAGCCATGTGGAGAGGGATATAGCTCCATGGCACTATCAGATATTAATACAAAAGTAAGATATGAAGAGATTTATTTTATTCGTTGTGGCCCTTATGACCACCCTCACCTCGGTGGAGGCGGCTAAGCCACGACTCAAGGTTGAGCACATCGAGCCACTATCGTGGTGGGTGGGTATGTCTACACCCCTTCAGCTTATGGTCAATGGCGAGGGTGTATCGGCATACGATGTTACTATCCTCCCTGCAGATGCCGGTGTTGAGGTCGTAAAGATTCATAAGGCCGATAGCCCCAACTACATCTTTGTGGATGTGGCTATTAAGGATGATGCAAAGGCGGGTGTCTACACCCTCCGCTTCTCGGATGGCAAGCGCAAGTACGACTATGAGTACACCATCGCAGAGCGTCGTGAGGGCTCGCGCGAGCGTGAGAGCTTCACCACTGCCGACTTCGTATACCTCATCATGCCCGACCGCTTTGCTAATGGCGATGCGAGCAACGATAGTACTGACAACACCGTAGAGAAGGCCGACCGCTCGAAGCCTGGTCGTCGCCATGGTGGTGACCTTCAGGGTATGATCGACCACCTCGACTACATTGCCGACCTCGGTGCTACGGCCATATGGTCTACACCCCTCTTGCTCGACGATGAGAATGGTGCATCGTACCATGGTTACTCATGTAGCGACTACTACCACATAGACCCTCGCTATGGTACTAACGAACTCTTTAAGACCTATGTCGAGGAGTGTCACAAGCGTGGTCTTAAGGTTATCATGGATATCGTGCCTAACCATAGTTCTACAACACACTGGTGGTACGACGACCAGCCATTCAAGGATTGGACACACCAGTGGGATAGCTATACGCAGTCTAACTGGACCTTCTCAACAAACATGGACTTCAACGCCTCGTCGGCAGACCTCTACCAGATGGAGAGTGGCTGGTTCGACCGTTCGATGGCAGATATGAACCTCGACAACCCATACCTCTTGCGCTACTTCCAGCAGTGGGCTATATGGTGGATTGAGTACTCTAATCTCGATGGCTTCCGTGTCGATACCTACCCCTATAACGAGAAGATGCCTATGAGCGAGTGGTGTAGGGTAGTCATGGAGGAGTACCCCAACTTCAACATCGTGGGTGAGGTGTGGACAAGCTCTATCCCTCAGCTCGCATATTGGCAGGGTGATAACTACAATAAGGATGGCTTCAACTCGCACCTCAAGTCAATCATGGACTTCCCATTGCACGATGCACTGCGTGCTGCAATGACCGAGTGTGGCGATGATGGTGGCTGGGGCCGTGGCATGACACGCATCTACGACGTGCTCTCTCACGACTTCGTGTACCACGACCTCTCGAACATGATGATTATGGCAGCAAACCACGACACCGACCGTATTGCCGATGTCTGCGAGGGTGACCTTCAGAGCATGAAGATTGTTCACTCGCTCCTCTGCACCATGCGAGGTATGCCTCAGATGCTCTATGGCGATGAGCTTATGTTCCGCTCAACAGATCGCTCTAAGGGCCACCCAACACTCCGTGTGGACTTCCCTGGTGGCTGGGCAGGTGATGAGGTCAACCTCTTCAACCGTGACGAGCAGACGGGTGATGCTAAGGCTCTGTTCGACTACACACGCCACCTTATGAACTGGCGAAAGACAAAGGAGGTTATCCACACAGGTAAGACCCTCCACTTTATCGACCGTGATAATACCTATGCCTTCTTCCGCTATAACGATACCGATGTTGTCTTCGTCTATGTCAACAATAGCGGTCGTGAGCATAAGGTGCCTTGGACACGCTACGCCGAGATATCTAACGGCCTAACTGAGGGTCGTGATGTTATCACTGGTGAGCTTGTAGATATGACCAACCTTAAGGTTGAGGCTCGTGGTGTTCGCATCATCGAGTTCACTAAGTAATCTTGTCTGATAGGCGGGAACGTTTATTTCGCATTAAAGTAGAGCATCCTGGGTTAGCTATCCCAGGGTGCTCGTTTGTTATTAAGAGAGCTAATTTTTTGATAATTGAAAAAAAAGTGCTACTTTTGTCTAAATGTAACATCTAAAAAAGTTAGTTTGGTATGAAGAGACTATTTCTTTTGGTAGTGCTGATGTTTGCTGTAGGCACACTATCGGCACAGGAACAGCATGGCGAGCTTATCTCGGCACAGATAGCTCACGACCAGGCTGTATCGGCACAGAAACAGGCTGTTGAGGATGCTCGTAACGAGGAGCGTCGTATTGTTGATGCTGCTAACACTCGCCTCGATGATGCTAAGAAGAGCTATGCTGTGGCTAACGAGGAGTACAAGCGAATCCTCGAGGAGCAGAAGCGCCGTGTAAGCATTGCTCGTGAGAAGCGCGATGAGGTTAAGAATCATTATAAGCAGGAGAAGACACGCCGCAAGCAGGAGATTGCTGCTGCCAAGGCAAAGACAAAATCTGTTGTTGAAACACACAAGAGTAATGTCGCCAAATCCAAGGCCGAGATTGCTCGACTGAAGAGCGAGATGCATAAGTAGCAATGGTGTGGCGCGGGGCGTATGTCACTTCTGAAAAATGTTTGACAAGGTCGTTTTTTCTAGATTGAAGCTTACCTTGGAGCTACGCCTTTTATTCGTTGCATAATTAGAGGGGATGTCCAATAAATATTTGGGATATCTCCTCTTTTATTTCCCATTTATACGTCGCTCTAGAGGGTGTCTGGCGCATATAATTAAAATAAAATCATTAAGTTAGTTGTCTTCTGCGAAATTATTATTATATTTGTAGGCTAATAGCTATCATGGCTTTTGCCCAATTGTGGAATAATAGCACAAAATATATTAACATTTACATTATGAAACGATTATTTAAAAACCTTAAGTCAGTTGTGGCTGTTATGGCTACAACAGTGGCTGTGGCTCTCTCTTCAGTATCGTGTCAGTACGACGATACTGCAGTTTGGGACGAGATTAATGGCATCAAGCAGGAGCTTGCCGACTTGCGCCAGCAGGTGGAGACCGAGCTTAATGCTATCAAGGACATGGTCAATGGCCTTGTTACTGTTACCGATGTTAAGCAGCAGCAGGATGGTAGCAAGCAGATCATCCTCTCTGATGGCACAAAGATCAATGTCTACCCTGAGGCTGATGAGGTGCCTGCAAACATCGTGACCACAACTATGGTTGACGGTGTGCTCTGCTGGGCTACTTACGATGGCCTTGGCAATGCTCAGCCTATCTATGCTGATGGCAAGGTTATTCCTGTAGCTGATAGCGCTCCTAAGACCCAGGTAGTAGATGGCGTTATTGAGGTGTCGTTCGACGGCGGTAACACATGGATTCAGACAGGCTACACCGAGTCGGTTGCCGACAGCATCATCAAGGATGTTAGAGTAGTTTACTCAGATTGGCGCACCGATGCTGATGGTAACCCTGTGGCTCTCTACTGCGTTGTTACCCTTGCTGATGGCACAGAGGTGAAGGTGGGTATGCAGAATGGTCGCATCATCCTCCCTTACGACTCAATCTTTGCTGCCTATGGCGAGACTATGCCATTCTCAATCGACGCTGAGGATGCTGCAGACTTCCTTACAACAACTCCTAAGGGTTGGGAGTGCGAGGTTAACCACAACACTGAGGATGGTACTATGCTCCTCTACTTCACAGCTCCAACATTCGAGGCTATCGAGGCGGGTAGTGCAGTTAGCGAGGGCGTAGCAAAGCTTATGGTTACCTTCAATAATGGCTCTTCAGCTATCGCAAGCATCAAGGTCTCTACTAACCCAGTTAAGGCTTACTTCACTTTGGAGGGTGTTCACATCGAGGCTGGCTACGGTGCTAACTATATTGTCTGCGGTCTCTACCCAGCATCTTCATTCAAGGCTGAGACAATCCTCAACTACGCAAATACCGTTATTGGCGGTGGTACGTCAAACTACGCTACACAGCTCACATTTATGGAGGGTACATCAGCATACCTCACATACTCTGAGTTGCGTTCACAGGGCGTGAAGGTTGGCACTGAGTATATCTTCTGGTATATCGTACCTCGCACAAATGAGGAGGGTGACCTCTATGTTGCTGCTGACGAGCTCTTCACTGAGTCTTACACACACAGCTCTGTATCGTTCAAGGCTAACTCTGTATCGTTCTTCGACGCAAATGTAACATTCAAGGCTGAGAGCTCTGCAAACTACATGCTTGGCTATGCTAAGGCTGAGGAGTTCAACGCTGCTGAGATCGCTGCATACTACACCGAGCACCCCGACTACCTCTACGCTCCATACGAGAACATGGAGTACACAGGCTCATTCGTCGAGCTCTTCACCGAGGGCGCTGCTCTTGAGTATGGCACCGAGTATGTTGCTTACTACCTCGCTCAGAACTCTAAGCACGTATACCTCGAGGATAACGTTGTATACTGGACATTCTCAACTCAGGACTATACACGCGATGGCGCTTTGGAGGTTAACATTGTAGGCGAGCCTACTATCGCCTTCGATCACATCGAGATGACACTCAACACCGCTGAGCCTCACATCATGATGTTCTACAATGCTATGCCTTCATACATGGCTTCGGCATACCCCGATGACAACTATGTTATCGACATGCTCCTTGAGGAGGGCTACCAGGTGAAGTCTAACGAGGCTGTTGTAGCTCGCTACGATGGTGTTAAGCCAGGCACTAAGCTCACATTCTTCGCTGTAGCTGTGGATGCTGAGGGTAAGATTGGTAAGCCTTTCAAGCAGGAGTTCACAACAAAGAGCATCGAGTACAATACTAACCTTGTGGTTACTGCCGAGCTTAAGGAGTACAAGATTGACAACACACTCATCAACCTCACTTGCGAGGGCGCTACTAATTACGCATATATCGTATGCAAGACTGGTGACGCTGATTGGAAGGAGGTATATGGTGGTACAGTGAAGAAGGCTGGTGAGTATATCATCATGAACCATGACTCATACTATGTTAACAAGACCGAGGAGAACGCTATCGCCCTCTCAGCTCTTGAGATGGATGTTGAGTATGTAGTAGTTGTTGTTGCATACGCTGCTGATGGCACATACTCTGAGGCTACATCATGCTACTTCAAGCCTATCGCAAACATCGGTACTGTTGTTACTCGCGACCAGGCGCAGTGGGCAGAGACTAAGCCTACTGTAACCATCTTGATGGTTGAGGATAACCCACACCTCTTCATGGCATTCAGCTGGTCATGTCTCCCCGCACCTCACACTAAGATCTACACTGCAGCATTGTTCCGCGACAACCTCATCAACGAGGATTTGGGCACAAACGTAAACACTGTAGAGAAGCTTATCGCCGAGATTATGACATGCTGCGACACTGGCGGTATGAGCGAGCAGGGTAAGAGCTTCGAGTGGCAGGAGAGCGGCATCTACCTCCGCGAGTGGATTGAGTGGGAGGATATCGATGGTGACAACTTCATCGACGAGGTTTACCACTCTGAGGAGCGCGATGCACCATACATCTTCTTCCCATATGGTTCTGCAGATATGACATTTATCTACACTACATGGGTAGGTGAGGATGGTAACTTCTGCGAGCCATTCGCTATCGACCCTCTCACTGGTGAGGAGGTTGAGCTTTGGGCAGCAGGCACAATTTAATTTGTTGTGATAGCGGCGCATTAGCGACGCTTCAATTAAAGCCTCGAATGGGAAATACGCATAGTATGTCCCATCCGAGGCTTTTTCATGTCATCGCCACTACTGCACCACTCTGACAACAAATTCCCTCTTGCTAATCTGTGTGGTGATAGCGGCGCATTAGCTTACGCTTCAATCAAAGCCCCGAATGGGAATTCCCATCCGGGGCTTTCTCTTGTCTGCGCACTACATATTATCACCGCCCTGTATATAAAAATGGTCTATCCGAGCATCTGCCGAATAGACCATTTATACACTATGGATGGCCTCCCTATCGTACAATGATGGCATTTATAAGCTGCATGCCAGCGCGCTCGTTAAGGCGCTGCATGATGTTGTCGCGCTTGTAGAATATCTCCTGGCGCACAACTCCCGAGGCCATGCGCACATATAGGATGTTGTTGACAAGGGTTATGTCGGTTGTGAGCTTGGCGATATGTTCGCCTACTACCTCACGCCAGTAGTCGGGTATATGACCCTCGGCGAGCTTGCGGGCGACAAACGGGCGCTTGAAGAACTCGTCGAGCACAACGCCTATAGGTTGAGTCTTGGTGCGTCTCATAGTGTAGCTGTGCCGTTGTTTATGTTAAACAATTTATACTCCACGCCAGCATCATCGAGTGTGTTTTGTAGGCGGTGCTTGTTGCAGTCGGTGATAAATATCTGGCCAAACATCTCGCCACCCACAACTCTTAGGAGCTGTGCCACACGGCGCATATCTAGCTTGTCGAACAGATCGTCGAGAAGAAGTATTGGGCGCTCCTCGGCATGGCGCGAGAGGAGTGTGTACTCCGCAAGCTTGAGTGCTACGAGGAACGACTTCTGCTGACCCTGTGAGCCAAACTTACGCAAGGGGTGGCCACCGATGGTGAGTAGCAGCTCATCACGATGCACTCCCGAGGTGGTATGCTCGTTGACAAAGTCCTTTTGGCGTGATGCTAAGAGTAGCTTGTCGAGGGGGGCCTGCTGTAGCTCCGAGCGGTACTCCATGCCCACTGTCTCACGATCCTCCGAGAGCTCAGCGTAGTAGCGCTCCACAAGGGGGCGCATAAGCTCTATGGTCTCGCTACGACGACGATATATGATGTCGGCCGAGGCGGCAAGCATTGCGTCGTAGATGAGTAGTATATCCTCGGCGGGGTTGCACTTTAGTAGCGAGTTACGCTCCTGGAGTGCGGTGTTGTACTTTACAAGGGCAGTGAGGTAGCCTCTATCCATCTGCGATATGAGTCTGTTGAGGTAGCGACGACGCTCCTCGGCCGAGTCGCTAATGAGCGAGCTATCGGCAGGCGATACCATGACTATGGGTATGAGGCCCACATGCTCCGATAGTTTGTCGTACTCCTTGCCATTGTGCTTTAGTGTCTTGCCCGTACGTCGTGCGTAGGAGCATACGACCAACTCCTTCATAGCCTTGTCGCTGAGGAAGCTGCCGTCGAGCATGAAGAACTCCTCGCCATGGGTTATGCTCTGCGCATCGGTCATGGTGTACATCGACTTGGCAAGTGCAAGGTAGTGTATGGCATCCAGGATGTTGGTCTTGCCTGCGCCATTGTCGCCCACGAAGCAGTTTATGCCGGCCGAAAGTTGCAGCCTCTCGTCGCGGATATTCTTGAAGTTTAGTATCGATAGAGTGTCGAGTACCATAAATTATTCTCGTTTAAATGTCTCTGCGAAGATAGCTCTTTTTTCGGTTAGTTGCAACAAAATATTGGGTTAGCCACATTTTTTAATAAATATGTTTTATTATTCAAACTTTTTATTGTACATTTGTAGGTTGAATTGCGTAATGTGATTTAGAAAATAAATAATTAAAAATATAACTAACTATGGCAAACAAAGTTAACACACCCGACACTGACATTATCGTTGATGCAAAGGGTAAGTTGGAGGTATTATTCGAGAAGTATGGCAAGACCCTTCTTTGGGTTTTGGTAGTTATTGGTATTGCTGTTGGTGGCTACTTCCTCTATAAGAGCTACTCAGATAGCAAGGAGCAGGAGCGTATTGCTAAGGCAGAGAAGATTGCTACTATCGATCTAGCAACCGAGGCTGAGGCTGGTGCTGTTGCGGCTCACGCTAACAGCGCAGATGTTAAGGATACCGCTTCAGCTAACTTCCTTAACTACCTCGCTGCATCTCGTTACGTTGCAGAGGACGATATCGAGAACGCTAAGGTTTATCTTGCAAAGGTTAAGGATTTTAGCAATAGCGCTTTTGGTGCTATGCTCAACGCAGCTACCTATGGTCTTCGTGGCGATATTGCTGTTGCTGAGGATGACTTGCAGGCAGCTGTTGAGAACTTCAAGAAGGCTGTTGCAGCAAGCGACGATGAGCACTCGTTCATCACCTACAGCGAGAAGTTGGCTCGTGTTTACAACGCTCTTGGTGACAAGCAGGCAGCTATGCAGTGCTACAAGGATATCGTAGCAAAGTATCCTGACCTCGGTGTTAACCCTAATGAGGTTAGCGTTGATGGTGTATCTAATAGATCGGCAGCATACTTCAAGAGATTTATCTGGTAATCATAGCCGTTGGGCATGGCTGATTCACGACTAAACATAGGCGACATGGTCGACTTGCCGGCAGCAAACATGAAGTTCGGCATCGTCGTTGTTCGCAGCTTCGAGGAGCATGTCGAAAACCACCTTGTGCCTCTTGTAGAGGGCTTCGCAGCATTAGGCGTGCAGCCTCACAACGTCGAGATCAGAACGGTGCCAACACTCCACGATGTGGTCATAGCCACTCAGTTCTTTGCGCAATATACCGATGTCGATGGCGTGGTGATTCTCGCCCCCGAAAATCGTGTTATGGGAACCCTCTCTGTGATGAATGGCATCGTGCAGATTGAGATTCACTGGAGCATGGTTGTTCAGATAGGAGGCTCGGAGCGTGCGACAGACATCGTAGAGATGATTGCTATGCAGAACGAGATGGAGGCTAATGCCCCCGATAGACAAGATAGATCAACCCTCTCATAGTTGGCCTCTGTCCCACGGTTGAGAGGTCGAGAGAATAGAATCGTTATCTACTTCTACTTATTAGTTAATAGTAGGGTAGGTAACGATTTTTTTTGTTAGCCTTGACTGATGTGTTAGATATGACGACCATATTTTATATTAAGTAGCTGAGAGTGTGCCATAATAAAAAAATATTTTTTATCTTTGCGCTATAAATGGTGAGTTCAACTTGAAACATAAACAAATATGAGTAAATTATTTAATCTATTTGCCATAGCCCTATGCTCGGTGTTGGCATTTGTGGCGTGCGACACTGTTAATGGTGGAGGTGAAGGTGTTGCGCCTACGGTTGAGATTGTTGCTGTTGACACAACTACAAATTCAATCTCGTTTGCTGTCTCTGCTACCAACGCTTCGGAGTGCGCCTATATGCTCTTCGATGGTGACATCATCTCCGTAGATGAGGTCTTTGCTCAGGGTACTAAAATCGCAACAAGTGGTGTGGTCAATGTCGAGGACCTTAAGAGCGATACCACTTACTATGTCGTTGTTTCGGCACGCAATGATGTTGGTGTTGCCCTCTCTAATACGCTTATTATGAAGACCAAGGCGCAGGGCGGTAGTAACAATGACGATGACGACGATGATGATGACGATAAGGAGGATAACTTCGAGCTTCCCGATATTGAGGGCGTGGAGAATATCGTGATCACCAAGACCAAGGATGGTCGTTGGTATGAGCCTTATAACTACTATGTCACCTTCGTGCGTGATAATGGCGACCGTATCATCCTTGACTTCTACACCCTCGATGAGACCATGAGTCAGTACTTCCCATATGGTCAGTACACCTTTGCTACGAACTACTACCCATACACCATCCACCCCGAGACCTCGGGCTATGTCCCTGCGGGCAAGAGCGCCGATGGCGAGGGCTACAACTTTACGGATGGCTATGTAACCGTAGATGTCGTGAATGGCTACTATGCTATATATATGATGCTCACCTACGAGGAGGATGGTGTGTCGAAGAGCATCCAGGGCTACTACAATGGCATTCTCTCTGGTGCATCGGTTCCTGAGGGCGATGACACTGGCTCTGAGGAGCTTGTTGAGGTCTTGGAGGTAGGCACCACATCGTTCCAGTTTAGAATAAATGCTGAGGAGGGTCAGTACTGGCGCTGCTCGGTAGTGGATAAGCGTACCTACGACCAGACACAGTCTAACCCTGGTGCGTGGGTTGTCACCTATGGCTTCATGCTTGAGGGTCCTCTTACATTTAACTGGGAGGATGGCAAGATATGTGAGCATGTTCCAGGCCTTCAGATGAGCGTGACCTCCTCTACCGACTACCTCATCATTGCGGCGTTGATGGACTATAGCGAGGGTCAGGAGAATAGCCTTCTCGGTGGCGTTGAGGTAGTGCAGATACGCACAAATGCCGAGGCCGAGGGTACGGGTACCGTAGATATGACAATCACCGATGTGGGCGTCAACGACATAACCTTCGACTGCATCTTCGGTGACGATGTATGGTGCTGCTATGTGGCGATGATGGAGACCTCGAACCTTCAGGAGATTAAGGATGGCAAGTACGCTATGGCGGGCTACGCAAGCTACGAGGAGTGTATGCTCTCGCTCGTGCCAGGCCTCAGCCACGACTTTATGCGTCAGTTCCTCGAGTCGCAGTACGACTATAAGTGGGATGGCCTCAAGTACGGCACTTCATACACGCCATGTATCAAGGTTGTGGACATGAATAATGGTGCTAAGTACATAGAGCTTGAGCCATTCACTACAAAATAACCACTCTTTTTAGGGGTGTTGGCGCTACTATAGAGTAGTTGCTCGACGCCATAGATAACTGGGGCTATCCGATATTTTGAGTCGGATAGCCTCTGTTGTGTTGAGACTATATAACCATAAAAAGGAGAATTTGGTTGATTTTTATTGGTGGATTGAAAAAAAAATTGTAAATTTGTTTTCGAAAAAATTATTAATCACTAAACATTACAACTATGAAAAAGTTTTTACTTGCTGTTGTTGCTGTATTGTGCGTAACAGTTGTATCTGCTCAGGAGCATAAGAACTCAATCGGTTTGCGCTTGGGCTATGGCGCTGAGCTTCAGTATGAGCGTCACTTCTCTGCTGAGAACTATCTTGAGGTTAACCTTGGTCTTTCTGGCTTCGGTGGTGATCGTGTATTCGTAAACGGTACTTACAACTGGAACCTTTGCGATTGGGACTGGACTCCTAGCGCAGGTCGTTGGTTCCTCTCTGCTGGTGTCGGCGGTTCATTGGGTCTTTGGGGCTACGATAAGGCTTTGGAGGATGGCACTGTTAAGCGTGGCCACGGCTTCCAGGTAGGTGTTGCTGGTGATGTTGCATTCGGTATCCGTTTCAACGCACCTGTAACTCTCTCTATCGACTATCGCCCAACAATCTACTTCTTGCATGGTGCATGGGGTGATGGTTTCACAAGCTTCGCTCTAACTTGTACATACAACTTCTAAACACAATGAAGGCCGTCGCAAGGCGGCCTTTATTATTTACTTGCTTAACTGTAACTTATAATCATGAAAAAGGTATTACTTCTCTTCGTTGCTGTGATCTTCGCATCTTCAGCATTTGCGCAGGATTGGTCTTTAGGCGCTCGTGTAGGCTCTGGCTTCCAGGCTGTGGGCCAGTATAAGTATGATGGTAACAACTATGTTGAGGCTCGCTTTGGTGCCTCATGGAACAACCCTGTGGTTACTACCATCTATAATGGTCCCGATACTATCGACGTTGATGAGGGTCGTGTTATGGCCGACTTCACACTCCTTCACAACTGGCATATCCTCGATATGGACTGGACTCCCGATGGTGGCCTCTGGTTCTTCGACGCAGGTGTAGGTGTCAATGTAGGAGGTCGTGCTAACTATGCCTATGTAGGTGTTGCCGGCATGGCACGCCTCGGCTTCACCTTCCACACAGCTCCCGTAACCCTCGCCCTCGACTGGTCCCCAACATTTGGCCCTGGTATTCTCTATGTCGGTAAGTACAACGAGGCATTCTTCAATGAGTTGGGATTGGCTAATATAGGCATTTCGTGCACCTACAACTTTTAATTTCTTGTGATAGCGGCGCTACTGCGACGCTTCAATCAAAGCCCTGAATGGAATGTACGTCAAGTACTATCCATCCAGGGCTTTCTCATGTCAGCGCCACATTAGCGTCGCTCTGACAAGAAATTGAATTTCTTGTGATAAGGGCGCATCTGCGACCTTTCAATCATTGGCTCGAATGGGAAATACGCTAAGTATGTCCCATCCGAGCCAATTTCATGTCAAGGCCACATCTGCACCCTTCTGACAAGAAATTGAATTTCTCGAGATAAGGGCGCATCTGCGACGCTTCAATCAAAGCCCTGAATGGAATGTATGTCAAGTACTATCCATCCAGGGCTTTCTCATGTCAGCGCCACATCTGCAGCCTTCTATCGAGAAATTACCCTCTCGCTGATTGATGTCTCATGTCAGCGCCACATTAGCGTCGCTCTGACAAGAAATTGAATTTCTTGTGATAAGGGCTCATCTGCAGCCTTACCCTCTCGCTGATTGATGTTGTGATAGCGCTACAAGCTTATCTGCTCGATGAAGAGCGAGGGGATGAGTTATAGGCAGATAGCTGAAGCGTTGGGATATAAGAGTCACTCGTCTGTTAGTGACATTATAAAGAGGTTTTCGGCATAATTGGTCACTGTCGGGCGGTCGGTTTTCCTATGTATTCCGACCGACCGACATTAACACAATCATAGTATATATCAATAACTATATATATATCAATATGGGTAATTATAGATATCAACTTGAGAAATATAGAGAGCCGAGGACACGATATATATGTCCTCAGTGTGGTCGTAAACAATCGTTTACACGTTACATTGATACATATAATAATATATATATCTATTATAGATGTATATATCAATGATAGAGTATATATATATTGATATGTCTATTTATTACTATACACATATCAATACTACACTGACAACCCATGGAAGAGGGATAGGGAATGTCGGTCTGTCGGAATACATAGGAAAACCGACCGACCGACAATCACCACCAAGCCCCACGACCATATCCCCGAGTGGGTGTGGGAGTATAGCCGTTCGCAGGGGCATAAACTAAGACTACCGCAGGCAGTACTATGCGTACTATCCTACGGTAGTCTCTTATCTATCAATATGCCGACCTATCTAACCCTGTCGTAGGTGAGGAAGGCAAAGGGCGATTCGTACTCCTCGCCCCTCTCGTGGCGCTCCTCGCCAACAAGTCTCCACTCAGAGTAATCAATCTCGGGGAACGAGGTGTCGCCCTCATAGTCGCGCTCTACGCGTGTGATATACATCCTATCGGCAACATCCAAGGCTATGCCATATATCTGCGCACCGCCCATGATGAATATCTCCTCGTCGCCCTCGGCCATCGCTATAGCCTCCTCCAGGGAGTGTGCTGTGAGTGCGCCCTCGAACTTAGCATCCGAGCGTGTGATGACGATGTTTGTGCGCTTGGGTAGAGGCCTTGAGCCGAGCGACTCAAAGGTCTTGCGACCCATAATCACGGCGTGGCCTGAGGTGGTAGTGCGGAAGAAGCGCATATCCTCCTTAATGTGCCACAGTAGCGAGTTCTTATCTCCGATAGTGCCATTCTGTGCTATGGCCACGATAATGCTTACCATATCTATATTATGCTAAAATGATAAAGGTGCTTTGATTGCGGGGTGTGGGTCGTAGCCCTCGAGGGTGAAGTCCTCATACTTGTAGTCGAAGATAGACCTCACTGCGGGGTTTAGGCGCATCGTAGGTAGCTGGCGAGGCTCACGCTGTAGCTGCTCGTGGGCCTGCTCCAGGTGGTTGAGGTATAGGTGTGCATCGCCCAAAGTGTGTACGAACTCGCCAACCTCCAAGCCACACTCCTTGGCTATCATCATAGTGAGTAGGGCATACGACGCTATGTTGAAGGGCACCCCGAGGAAGCTATCGGCGCTACGCTGATATAGCTGACATGAGAGCTTGCCCTCGGCCACGAAGAACTGGAACATAGTGTGGCAGGGGGGTAGTGCCATATTCTCCACGTCCGCAACATTCCATGCCGAGACTATCATGCGGCGTGATGTGGGGTTATGCTTGAGCGTGTCGATGACACCTGCTATCTGGTCTATGGTCTCGCCATTGCCCTTAGGCCAGCTACGCCACTGATAGCCATATACGTTGTTTAGGTCGCCAAAGCGGTAGCCCTCTATGGGTGACTCCACGCCTGCGGCCGAGAGGAAGGTATCCATATCCACGGGTAGCACGCCATGTTTCACGCATAGCTCGTTGTAGTAGCGAAAGGCGTCGCTATCCCATATATGCACACCATTATCCACAAGGTACTTTATGTTGGTGTCGCCCTTAAGGAACCACAATAGCTCGTGGATGACACCCTTCATAAAGACCCTCTTGGTGGTAAGTAGTGGGAAGCCCTCGGCAAGGTTGAAGCGCATCTGGTAGCCGAAGATACCCTTGGTGCCTGTGCCTGTGCGGTCGCCACGAACAACACCCTCGCGGCATATCTTATCTAATAGGTCAAGATACTGTCTCATCTATTGCAAAAGTTTTAAGTTGTGCATTGCCCATATTATCTATGAGGCCGTATGTAGCCTCCTTGCCCGACCAGTCGCTGAGGAACAGAATGTTTAGCTCCTTACTGTCGTAGAGATATGGGTAGTGCATATGTCCAAATATATACCCCTCGATGTTGGGGTTTGCTGCTTTATGGCTACGGGCATACTCCACGAGGAAGGTTAGTGACTCGGGGGTTATATTATCGCTATTATGGCTCTTACGCGACTTGCCGCTCCACCAACGACCAAACTTCATAGCCAGGTCGGGGTGTATAAGCCAGCTGAATAGGAAGCGTGCTACTTTCGAGCGGAAGAAGCCGTTCATGGCACGTAGCATAGGCTTATCCTTGATGTTGAGGTTGTCGCCATGTGCCAGGTGGTACATCATGCCGTGGATGTCTACAATCTGTGGCTTGCGGAATATCTTAACGCCGCACTCACGCTCGAAGTAGTCGTAGCACCACATATCGTGGTTACCCGTGAGGAAGACCACGTCGACACCACGTCGCGTTAGCTCCGAGAGGCGTGCAAGAACCCTGACATAGCCCTTGGGCACTACGTTGTGGTACTCGAACCAGAAGTCGAAGATGTCGCCAAGAAGGTATATAGCCTTGGCATCCTCGCCCACCTTGTCGAGCCAGCGGCAGAAGGCATCCTCCGAGCGTCGTTGCTGGGCTATATCGCCACTGCCGAGGTGTATGTCCGATACGAAGTAGTACATTATAGATGCTTCTTAATAACCTTCTCCAACTCCACTGGCACTATTGGGCCTCGGCTCATATTGCCGTTGCGGTCGATGATGTATATTGTTGGGGTGATCTGCACGTTGTAGGCGTTAAGTACGTCATGGCTCTCACCGCCATATACTGATGTCCAGGGGTGACGCTGTGCGTTAACTGCACCTATCCAGTTGCTACGGTTGCCATCCACCGATACGAAGTAAGCCTCAAGACCACTCTCGTGATAGCTCTTGTATAGGGCCTTGAACTCGGCGATGAACGATGTGCTGATAGGGTCGTATGCCGACCAGAAGCATAGCACCGTAACCTTGCCCTTGAAGTCTGTTAGGGAGTGTGGCTTGCGATTAACATCCGTGAGCGTCATGTCGAAGTAGGATGTCTGCTTAGCATTGCGAAGCATCTCGTCGAACTCTATCTCGCGATTTAGCACCTCGATATATGGCGAGGTAGGGTAGCTCTGCGATAGGGCATCGCGCACGGTGCGAACGTGTATGATGTTGATACCCTGCACGCCATAGTAGCTCTCTCGGAGGGCATATATCGCAGCGAGCCTATCGGCATACTTTGTCACGAAGCCCACCTGTGCCTGTATAGGTCCTCGTGCTATGGCGCCACTCTTCGATGGCTCCACTTCGTAGGTCTCTACAAAGCGGTTCACGTCGGCAAAATAGATGTCGTTGAACTCGGCAAGGAGCTTCGACTCCTCGGAACCCTCGACGCTATACTTGGTATATAGGCCATCTACACTCTCGATGTTAACTTCGATGTTGTCGCCCGCCTCTACGATAAGCTTTATTGGCGTGTGACCATCGCCGAGGTTTAGCTGATAGTACTTCGCTGGTGTATCCTTAGCTATATCGAGGCTAAAGCTGAGCTCCTTGCCCCCAGCTACTTCGAGGCTCTCGATGCTCTCCACCGAGTTAAGGTCGTCGGCAAAGCGCTCGAGAGTGATGCTTGCTACATCGCCATCCGCAATGCTACATACGATGTTTGATGCTTTTGTCTCGCTGCCCTTCTCCTTTGCTGACTGGCAGCCTACAATGGTCATTGCTATGATGGCAATGGCTAAAAGATATCTCTTCATCTCTTTGTGTTTGTGTTATTATCTACTCTCCTATTTGTGTGGCTATTTATGTGCGCCATGTCGCGATTGCCCCTTATGCATGCCCTTATTCTGCTTGCGGCCATTGTTGTTACGCTGCGACTGCTGCTTACGCTGTGGCTGCTGCTTACGCTGAGGGTGTGTCGTGCGGTGGTACTCGCTACGCATTGTGCTAATCTCGCTGAGGTCGATGTCAATCTCACCACCCGCCATGAGGCGTATATCGCGAATTATGGCCTCGTTGTTGGGATGCTCGTTGTTGTACTCGTAGCTCTTGCTACGCATATACCTGGCTATATCCAACATCTTGGCCACGGTATTTGGTGACTTTCGCTCTGCAGCTACGGCACGCACCATCTGCTGGGTGTACTTACCATAGTGCTTGAAGTGTATGCGCGACTGTGGATAGTTCAACTTTTGAGGCGATACAATCAGATCTTGGCGTGATGGTTGTGCGTATGGCGAGTCGACATCGAGCTGGAAGTCCGACATTATGAATAGGTGGTCCCAGAGCTTATGCTTGAAATCCTCGGTGTCGCGCAACATGGGGTTTAGGTTGCCCATCACGGCGATGACGGCCTTAGCCTGACGCGTACGCTCCACTCTATCCTCGATGAGTAGTAGCGAGTCGACCATCTCTTGGATGTGGCGACCATACTCCGGGAGGTATAGTTTACGGCGTGTATAGTTGTAATTTTTTTTGATATCCATAGGTATCTTGAATATAGCAATGAACTATAAAAATGCAATATTGGTCAACAAATATGTTGTCTTTGGTTCAATATCCCCATGTTGGTTTGCAACAATGGATAAAAGGGGAAATCTTTATCCAAAATTTTATCACCTATAACCCCGATAGCTGCTCATGTAGGTCGAGGTGCGATGGTGATAAACGGAGTTTATCTCCACAAAGTAAATGCAATTTTTTCACAAAAACAAACTATGATAAAAATTTTACTCCTCTTTCACTCTAAAAGCCTACGCAACTCTCTCGTAGAGCGACTTCAGTTCGAAAACTTTGTAACACTTGAGGCCGATAACGAGCAGTCGGCTTATGAGATATGTCGCTCAACACCCTGCGATGCTCTTATCGTTGGCAACGACATAGCCCCATGTGACATAGATCTCCCGAAGATTGTCATCGGCCAGGAGCCAAGCGTCGAGTCGGCCCTCGAGGCGGTGCGTGGTGGCGCTATCGACTACCTCACAACACCCATTGATATGAACCGCCTGTTGTGGCGCCTGCGTAGCCTTAGTATGTTGGCTGGCGACGACGATGTTTGTCGCCTACGTCCCTCGCAGCGTACACCCTCAAGACGCACTAATTGTGCCACACAACCAATCATTGGCTCCTCCGATGCTATTGAGCATGTGCGCATGATGATACACCGTGTGGCTCCGTCGGATGCCCGTGTTCTGGTGCTTGGCGAGAATGGTACGGGCAAGGAGCTTGTTGCTCGCTGGTTGCACCTTGAGAGTAATCGTGCTCAAGCCCCCTTTGTTGAGGTCAACTGTGCAGCCATACCCTCGGAGCTTATCGAGAGCGAGCTCTTTGGCCACGAGAAGGGGTCGTTCACCTCGGCCGTAAGACAGCGTAAGGGTAAGTTCGAGCTTGCCGATGGTGGTACACTCTTCATGGATGAGATTGGCGATATGTCGCTCTCGGCACAGGCCAAGGTGCTAAGAGCCTTGCAGGAGAACAAGATAACACGTGTGGGAGGTGATAAGGATATCCCCGTAGATGTGCGTGTTGTGGCGGCAACCAACAAGGATATACGCCACGAGATAGAGCTCGGCAACTTCCGTGAGGACCTATATCATCGTCTGAGTGTCATAGAGATAGATGTCCCACCCTTGCGTGAGCGTCAGGGTGATATAAGCCTGCTTGTCGACCACTTCATCACCGAGATATGTTCGCGTCGTGAGATGGCCGTGAAGAGCATCGACAACGATGCCATAGACCTCTTGTCGCACTGTCGTTGGACAGGTAATATTAGGGAGTTGCACAACGTCGTCGAGCGACTCATCATACTCAGCGATGAGCGCATTACGGCCAACGAGGTGCGCCTATATTGTCACGCTTAGGACTACTCCTCGATAAATCGACGTAGCTCCTCGGCTGTTGTTGCCACCTTGGTAGCGCCAGCGGCGTATAGCTCCTCAACGAAGCGAAATCCCCAGGCTACGGCAATGACATCTATGCCCGCGGCCTGGGCCGTATGTATGTCGATGCCCGAGTCGCCAATCATCAGAGCCTTTGTTGGCTCTACACCCGCGATGTTGAGGATGTTGTGTAGTATGGCGGGGTCTGGCTTTAGGGGAGCACCCTCACGGTTACCCTCTATGGCCACAAAGTCTATGTCGCCGAAGAACTTCGCAACCAGACGGTCGGTGCCATGCTGAAACTTATTCGAAGCCACGGCCACGGCTACACCCTCATGGCGTAGTGCTCTAAGCAGCTCGTGCATACCCTCGTAGGGCTCAGTATAGCGGTCGATGTTATCCACGTAGTAGCGTCGAAATTGCTTCACGCACTCCTCTACGTAGGCGCTGTCGTCAGCCAGGTGCGAGGGTAGTGCTCGTTCCACAAGACGCTTGATGCCTCCGCCAACCATCGCTCTATACTCGGCATTGCTATGCTCAGGAAGGTTGCGACTACGCATCACATAGTCCACCGAGGCGGCCAAATCACCTATGGTGTTTAGCAACGTGCCATCCAAATCGAAGATTACTAAACTATATTTCATAGTGCAAAGATAGCCATTTTTACTTTTTTTTCTTAACTTTGCAAAAATATGTCATCACATGGTACGTCTATCCTTAGTTATCCCCACATATAATCGTTCGAGTCAGCTGTTGACAACCCTTAGTTATGTCATCGAGCAGAGTGCCGACTCTAAGTTGTGGGAGTGTATCATCGTTGATAACAATTCGCAGGACGACACCCATCTTACCATAGCCACGTTTATCGCCGAGCATCCCGAGGTCAACCTACGCTACGCCTTTGAACCTAAGCAGGGATTGTCGCATGCCCGTAATTGTGGTATTGCTCAAAGTCAGGGAGACATCGTAGCCTTCATCGACGATGATGAGAGTATAGTTCCGGAGTTTGTGCAGAGTTATATCGACCTCTTTGATACCCATGCTGATGCTTGGGCTGCAGGTGGTCGCATCGTTGCCCAATATCAGTCGGGAACACCTCGCTGGATATCTAAGTATGTGGCACAACCTATTGCCAACCCCATGGACTTTGGGCGTAAGATTAAACCCTTCCCACGCCGTAGGTGTCCTGGTGGCGGTAATATGGCCGTACGTCGCGAGCTCTTCGATAGGATAGGTCTCTTCGACACGGAGCTTGGTCGTAAGGGACGGAGCCTTGTTGGTGGCGAGGAGTGCGACCTTGTAGAGCGTATGCGTGAGCAGAGGCTACCTATATATTATGTGCCCGATGCCGTTATCTACCATCGCATATACGACGAGAAGCTTACCGAAGAGTACACCAAGCGCCTCTTCTTCAACATAGGCGTTTCGCACCGTCTGCGAGCTAAGGGTGGTGGACGTATGCTTGTGGCCTACATGGCCGAGTGTTGTAAGTGGGGGGCAACCCTTCTTCTTTGCTTGGTGCATAGACCTGCGCAGTCGCGCTATCTTGTAAAGATGCGCTGGAATATATCCAGGGGACTTATGCGAGGAGGTAGAGAGTAGCGATATATTGATGTGGATGGTGGCTAATGTGTGCTGCTATCCACCTTTTTTTACTGATATGTGTTACATAGTTGTTGGCTTTGTTGCAAAGATTTTTCAAGGGTGTTAAAATTGTGTTACATTTTATTTCACCTCTTGTTTGACACATTTTCGCTATATATATTTGCCTTGCCTTTCGGTACGAGAGTGCTGTTTAGAGAGGTTTTTGATGAAGATTATTACAAAAAAAATTAAAATATTATGATGACAATTCTTACACTATTAGGTGCTCTGGGTATGTTCCTCTACGGAATGAACCTTATGAGCGCGGGCTTGCAGAAGGCGGCTGGTAGCAAGATGCGAGGCTATCTTACGGCAATGACATCAAACCCCTTCAAGGGTGTTATGACGGGTCTGGGTATCACCTCGGTTATTCAGTCCTCATCGGCAACTACGGTGATGACCGTGGGTTTTGTTAATGCTGGTCTTTTGACCCTGTCGCAGTCTATCGGCGTTATCATGGGTGCTAATATCGGTACTACGGTTACGGCGTGGCTGGTGGCATGGCTTGGCTTTAAGTCCGATATATCAGCGTTGGCAATCCCTCTTATGGCTGTGGGCTTTATCCTCAGTCTCTCGAAGCGCGATAAGCGACGCCACATTAGCGAGCTTGTGATTGGCTTCTCGCTCTTGTTCCTTGGTCTCTCGTTGATGAAGGAGTCGGTGCCCGCCCTTGACCACGAGTCTATAGCCTTTATACAGCAGTGGACAGGCTACGGCTTTGGCTCGGTACTTCTCTTCCTTCTCTTTGGTACTGTGCTAACCCTTGTGTTGCAGTCATCATCGGCAACCATGGCTCTTACGCTCATCATGGTGAACATGGGCTGGATACCATTCGAGATGGGTGCCGCTATGGTGCTTGGTGAGAATATCGGTACTACCATTACTGCTAACATCGCAGCAGCTGTTGGTAATGCTAATGCACGACGTGCAGCCATGGCGCATACGCTCTTCAACCTCTTCGGCGTAGTATGGGCATTGGCACTCTTCGTTCCATTCCTCAAGCTTGTGGGTCTCACGGTTACTTGGATGGGTCTGCCTAACCCTATGGATATAGTTCACTCGGCGGATATCGCTATGACGCCTGCCGAGGAGACAGCATCGCTCTATGGTATTTCGATGCTCCACACTCTCTTTAATGTGTTTAACACCTGCATCTTGATATGGTTTGTTCCTTACTTTGTTAAGGCCGTTATGCGCATCATCAAGGATAAGCCTCAGGCAGAGGATGAGACCGTGAAACTCAAGTACATCGATGCGGGTCCTCTCTCTACTGCCGAGCTATCTATCGGTCAGGCACGCAACGAGATGGTGCACTTTGCCGAGATCTCGAGCCGTGGTGTCGATGCTATTCGCAAGGCTCTTAATGCCGCTAATGGTAAGGATTTCGATGTAGCTTGCCAGAAGCTTGTTAAGTATGAGGAGATCTCGGATCGTATAGAGTATGAGATTGCTCAGTTCCTCAATGCCATGCCCGAGGATAGTATCTCGGATGAGACACGTACCGAGACCAAGCGTATGTATCGCATCATTGGTGAGTTGGAGAGCCTCGGTGATTCGGGTGAGTCTATTGCTCGCATCCTCCGTCGCCGCAACAGCCACGAGAAGAGTTTTACACCTGAGCAGATTGAGCGTCTCGAGTCTATGCTCGCCGTGATTGACAGAGCCTACGAGGTGATGATTAACAACCTCAAGAAGGATGAGGTTACGTCGCTCGATATTCGCATGGCAGTAGACCTGGAGATTGAGATTAACGATCTTCGCAACGACATCCGTGAGGCCGAGATCTTGAAGATGGAGAGCGATGGCTCGAACTATCAGGCAAGTGTCTACTTCCTCGATACTCTCTCGGAGATTGAGCGTATGGGTGACTACATCATCAACATATCTCAAACCCTCACCAAGTAGTATCCCGAGTACCCTGTAATAATAAGAGCGCCTCACATCTGAAGGCGCTCTTATTGTTTACTATGTTTTGGGTAGGCTACGAAGCTACATTCTCTACCATGTTCTCATATTTAGAATTAGGTCGTAGTCGCGTTGTAGCTGCGCTTTGAGATCTCCTATTGAGGCAAATCGCTTCTCATCACGAATACGCTCAATGAGTGTGATGCGTAGGCGACGGCCATACAAGTCGCCACTATAGCCAATAATATGGGTCTCCAACAGCACATCCTTACCACCCACCGATGGACGAATGCCTATGTTAGACATTGCTCTATATTTTGTGCCATCGATTGTCACCTCCGAGCGATATACTCCTCGACCAATCTCGTCGTAGCTCGCAATCATCATGTTTGCAGTGGGGAAGCCCAGGGTACGGCCTATCTTCTTGCCGTGTATTACTTCTGCCTCAATCTCTATCATTTCCATTTAAATTCTCTATTTCTTACAATTAAAAGAGGATGCGTATTATGGCTACGTCATCCCCCTATTATACTATGCGTTACTCTTACGCTTTAGGCGTGCGATTGGCGTCTGCGAACCAATTACTGGGTCGCCAATCTCGACATATAGCTCCGAATCCTTTGGTATGAGGATATCTACGCGTGAGCCAAACTTGATGAAGCCCAGACGGTCATTCTGCTTAACACGCTTGCCAGGCTTGGCGTAGGTCACAATGCGGCGAGCTACGAAACCTGCAATCTGTCGCATGAGCACACGGCGACCATCCTTGAGCTTGATGACTGTTGTGGCACGCTCATTCTCTGTAGATGACTTAGGGTGCCATGCTACGAGGAAACGGCCATGGTGATGCTTGGTGTACTCCACCTCACCACCTACAGGAAACCAGTTCATGTGTACGTTGGTCACCGACATGAATATCGATATCTGCATCATCTCGCAGTCTATATGCTCCTTCTCGTGTACAACCTCGGTGACTACAACGCGACCGTCACATGGCGAGAATATAAGCTCGTCGTCGTGAATCTGCACTCTTCGTGGCTCACGGAAGAAGGCGGCAACGAAGAACCAGAATATAACAAGGAAGAAGGCGAAGAAGAGCATAAAGCCTGTAGGTGTATCCACAAGCAAGTATGCCATCAGCCATATAGCTAAACAGATCAATCCTGTAGTGCCAATAATCTTGTAACCCTCTTTATTAATCTTCATATCAAGTGGTATTTAGGTTAGTATTCTTTTTACATTAGGTAGATAATCAGATAGACAAAAGCGAAGGGCGATGATATGAGCACTGCGTCAAATCTATCGAGCATACCGCCATGGCCTGGAAGTATGTTACCCGAATCCTTGATGCCCGCCTCTCGCTTGAACATCGACTCCACAAGGTCGCCAAGCACGCCTGTGATGGCCACAATAGCTGCAAGACCAAGCCACATTGCCATGCTTCCACCAACAACCGATGCTCCAAGGGCTCCCATGCCAAGGGCGCCGATGACACCTCCGAAGAATCCCTCCCACGACTTCTTAGGCGATATGCCCTCGCACATACGGTGCTTAGCCATGCTCACACCTACAAGGTATGCGAAGACGTCGTTAGCCCACACGATGAAGAGGTAGAAGAGGAAGGCCTCGGCACGCCATGTGCCACCACCAAGCATCAGCGGTATGAAGAGCATCAGGGTGATGGGGAAGGCAACATACCATATACCCATCAGCGTAGCTGCAATGTTACGCAGTGGTCTCTCCGAAATCTTGAAGAGTTCAATAATGAATATTGCAGGGATGAGCAATACGAGGTATAGGAGGCATGCAAAGATTAGTGCCCAGTCTGTAGCCAACGTATTCTCGTAGCCCACGAAGTAGGTGAAGCCACAAATGAAGAGAACAGATCCTGCCACAAGGCCTGCTACAAGCTGTGGTGTGCAACCACCAGCCTTGGCTATGCGGTAGAACTCCATCATGCCCACAAGGAGTATCGCTGCGAGGAGTACGCCGTAGCTATACTTGCCACCATATGCCGCAGCCAACACTACGATAAATAGCACCACGCCGCTAAGAGCACGTGTTATTAGGTTTCGCATCTTGTCGCTCATAGTTACTCCTCCTTGTCGTTACTATCCCTTTCGGGGGTTATCTCATACTTGATATCTACATCCTCACCCTCAACGACCATGTTCTCACTATTCTCGGTTGATGCCTCTGCATCGCTATCTGCACTATTGTTGTCGTCGGTGTGAGCCTCTGTTGTGCTCTCCTCGGGGTGTAGCTCCTTCTCGATCTGCTGAGCGCTCTTGCCCAATACTGCCTCGATATCCTCGGTGAAGATTGTCTCCTTGTTGATAAGGATGTCGGCTAAGCGCTCGATGTTGGCTCTCTCCTCAGTGATAATCTGGCGAGCCAATGCTACGGCCTCGTCAACAATACGACGTACCTCGCTGTCGATAAGCTCGGCGGTCTTCTCGGAGAATGGCTTGGTGAACATATCACGCTGGCCTGTCGAGTCGTAGAAGCTGATGTTGCCCACAGCAGGACTCATGCCGTAATATGCCACCATGGCGTATGCCATCTTCGAGGTGCGCTCCAGGTCGCTGATTGCACCAGTGCTTGTTATTGACATAAGCTCCTGCTCAGCGATGCGGCCGCCCAGCATACCTGCCATCTTGTGCATGAAGTGCTCCACGTTGTGGTTCACACGCTCCTCGGGGAGATACCATGTAGCACCCAGCGAACGACCACGAGGGATAATAGTCACCTTAAGCACAGGGTCGCAGTTCTTAAGTCTCCACATTACCAATGCGTGGCCTATCTCATGTATTGCAGTAGCACGACGCTCGGTTGCGGTCATAGGCATGTTCCTACGCTCCAAACCACCTACTATACGGTCGATGGCTGCAAGGAAGTCCTCCTGAGTTACATGGCTCTTATTATGTCGCGCTGCGATAAGCGCAGCCTCGTTACATACGTTTGCAATGTCGGCTCCCGCAAAGCCTGGTGTCTGCTTGGCTAGGAACTCTCTATCAAGCTTGTCGGCAAGCTTTAGCTTCTTGAGGTGTACGTCAAAGATCGCCTTACGCTCCTTGACATCTGGTAGGCCCACCTCAATCTGACGGTCGAAGCGTCCCGCACGCATCAACGCCTTGTCGAGAATGTCGACACGGTTTGTTGCTGCCAACACGATGACACCAGCATTGGTCTGGAAGCCATCCATCTCGGTGAGCAACTGGTTGAGGGTGTTCTCACGCTCGTCGTTACCCGAGAATCCCGAGTTCTTACCACGGGCACGACCTATGGCATCAATCTCGTCGATGAAGACGATACATGGAGCCGCCTTTTTAGCCTGGTCGAAGAGGTCACGAACACGTGCAGCGCCCACACCCACGAACATCTCCACAAAGTCGGAACCCGATATAGAGAGGAATGGTACGTTGGCCTCGCCCGCCACAGCCTTGGCAAGCAGAGTCTTACCTGTTCCTGGAGGGCCTGCGAGGAGTGCGCCCTTAGGTATCTTAGCACCCAGTGTGCGATACTTATCTGCATTCTTAAGGAAGTCCACAATCTCCATAATCTCGACCTTGGCCTCCTCAAGACCCGCTACATCCTTGAATGTAATGCGGTTTACTTTATTCTTGTCCGATACATTGGTGCGTGCCTTGCCGACATTCATGATCCCGCCACCCCCGCCGCCGCCACCACCACGCGACATTCCACGCATGATGAAGAGCCATACCACGATGATGAGAATCCAAGGTAGGAAGTCGAGGACATAGTCCCAGAAGCCCTTGCCCGTACGGCTGAACTTAACCTTCACATCATTGTAGTTATCCAGCACCTTGTTGTAGACCTCGTCATACGACGTGCTCTCCTTTGCATCTACCTCATCAGTAGCACTATCCAATGATGCCTCCTCAGCTACCTCCTCAGTTGCCTGCTCGGTTGTCTGCTCAGTTGTCTGCTCGGTTGTCTGCTCGGTTGTCTGCTCGGTTGCCTGCTCGGTTGCCTCCTCAGCGGCTTCCTCTGTTGTAGCGGTTGCTGCCTCGGCCTCCTGTCTCTTGATGTTTGCAATCTCCGCCTCGGTTAGTGCTGCAAGATATACCTTCTCAGCCTCCTGAATACGCTTTAGAGTGTACTCGGCCTCGCCACCTGTGTTGAAGGTTATGTGTGCTCCCGACTTTGGAAGCTTTGCAAAACGACTGTCGTTAGTAAGAAGCTGTATTGCTTCGCCTTTGAGATATACACTCGCATCCTCCTTGTCAACAATATCGATACGCTCGACATATCCCTTCTCAATAAGCTCCTCCACCATGTTCCAATCACCGGCAACTGGCTCGTTGTCCGAGTCGCCGAAGAAGGAGTATCCAATGATAAATACGCCCACAATTAGCCAGAACCACATGAAGTTGAAGCGTGGTCTCATGGGCGGTGTATTTGGTCTATTCGCCATATTTCTATTACTCAATCTCCTCTATCTAATTTACTCTTTATTCACCGAACTCGTAACGCTTCATAGGTGCATCAGCCCACAACTCCTCAAGGCGGTAGAACTCACGCAACTCCGACTGGAAGATATGAACAATGACATCGCTGTAGTCCATAGCAATCCAGAATGAGTTCTGACGACCCTCGACACGCACTGGCCACTCGCCCATAACCTCAAATACCTTATCCTCGATGCTCTGTGAAATGGCATCTACCTGTGTTGTTGAGTCGGCGTTGCACACCACAAAATGTGAGCATATAGCTCCATCGAAACCTGTGAGGTCGAGTGATACGATACCCTGACCCTTCTTGTCGTCAATACCCTCTACTATTGCGTTAATCAATTTCTCCAAATTCTCCATATCTAAATAGTTTGTTATCAATTTGTTATTGTTAATAATTGTCTCTCTTTGTCTCGTATGCGCGCCACGTGCGTACATCTTAACCATGCAAAGATAGTAAAAAAAAGCAAAACGACAAATAGCTGTCGAGGGATTGTTCGAAAAAGTGGGGTGGAGGGCGGTTGCTGATGTGCGTAGTTAAGCCCCTATGAAAGTGTAAAATAGCTATAATAGCAAAGAGTCTAAAAGGTGGAAAAATGTTCTAAAAGAGAATTAGCTTATTTTTGCTAAATTTCTCCTTTTGACCCTTTTTAAAACCCTTTAGACCCTTTGCTAAAGTCGTGAATATTCAGGCTGTTATACCTTGTCTTGGTTTACGCACTTGAGGATTGTCTGCTTGAGCGCCTCGACAATAGATTGCTTGACATAAGTGCGACTTACTGCCAAAGCCACACGGCGTGATGTTGCTCCCTTGGCGATGCTCTTTACGCGGTTGCGGCGTGAGAGTGGAATAAACTCAAGAGCCATCTCTGGGATTATGGTCATGCTCGATGTGCAATCTACCATTCGCATGAGCGTGTCGAGTGAGCCTGACTCGAAGTAGAAGCGTGCGGGAATGTTGCGCGCCGCCTGGCAAAGCTCGAGAATCTGGTCACGCATGCAGTTGCCTCGACTAAGGAGTATAAGCTCTTTGAAGTCAATGTCTTCAATGCGGATGTTTGAGCGCTCGAAGAGTGGATGCGATGGCGATACATAGGCGTAGAAATGGTCGCTGAATAGGTCGTGCTCGGTGATGCCCTCGCCGCACGTGCCACTCGCTACGAGGGCTGCATCTATGCGGTCGTGCTTCAACGCCTCGATGATATCTGCTGTTACCATCTCGCTAATCTCGAGTTCCACCTTTGGGTACTCCTTAACGAAGGTGGGGATGAACTTATGCAATAGGTATGGGGCGATGGTTGGGATGACACCCAGGCGCATCTTACCCTCGGTCTCACCACGGTGCTCGGCCACCGATTCGCGTATGTAGTTGTATGCTCGTAGCGCCTCTCGCGCCTGCTCGATGACAATCTCGCCAACGGCCGTAGGTATGATAGGTTTCTTGGTGCGGTCTAGGAGGACTACGTCCAACTCCTCCTCCAGCGCCTTAATCTGCATCGAGAGCGATGGCTGGGTGACAAAACAGTGCTCGGCTGCCACCGAGAAACTACCATAATTTGCTACTGCAATAAGGTATTCAAGCTGTATGACGGTCATAATCTATATAAGTTGATTGGGTTTGCTAAGTACAAAGTTATAATAAAAATTTATATTTCGTGCAATATTTTGTGAAACTCACCAAAAAAATGTTAATTTTGTCGCTCGCATACACTATATATAGTGTTTGGGTAGAGATTAAACTAACAACGATTAAGATATTTAGAGATGAAGAAGATAATTCTCACGGGTGATCGCCCAACAGGAAAACTCCATTTAGGACACTTTGTAGGCTCTTTGGGCCGACGCGTAGAGTTGCAGAACTCTGGCGAGTACGATAAGATTTTCATTATGATTGCCGATGCGCAGGCTTTGACCGATAATGCCGACAACCCCGATAAGGTGCGTGAGAATATTATAGAGGTTGCCCTCGACTATCTGTCGTGTGGCATCGATCCTGAGAAGTCTACAATCTTCATTCAGTCGTACGTTACCGAGCTTACCGAGCTTGCCTTCTACTATATGAACCTTGTTACTGTGCAGCGTTTGCAGCGTAACCCAACCGTTAAGGCTGAGATTCAGCTTCGTGGCTTTGCCGAGAGTGGCGAGGAGCACGAGAATCAGCAGCGCAAGGGAACCCCTGTGGGCTTCTTCACATACCCAATATCTCAGGCTGCCGACATCACAGCTTTCCGCGCTACCACCGTGCCTGTTGGTGAGGACCAGGAGCCTATGATTGAGCAGACTCGTGAGATTGTGCATAAGTTCAACTCTGTATATGGTGAGACCCTTGTCGAGCCTCAGATCATGTTGCCTACAAACTCGGCATGTTTGCGCCTCCCTGGTACCGATGGCAAGGCTAAGATGTCTAAGTCGTTGGGTAACTGCATCTACCTTTCGGATAGCGCTGAGGATGTTAAGAAGAAGGTCATGAGTATGTACACCGACCCTGACCACCTCAAGGTATCGGACCCAGGTAAGGTCGAGGGTAACACCGTATTCACCTATCTCGATGCCTTCTCTACCGACGAGCACTTCGCAAAGTACTGCCCCGAGTACGAGAATCTTGAGGCTATGAAGGAGCACTATCGTCGTGGTGGCTTGGGCGATGTAAAGTGTAAGAAGTTGCTTATCGCCGTGTTGGAGGAGATGTTGGAGCCAATACGTGAGCGTCGTAAGCACTACGAGCAGCATATCGAGGAGGTCTACGAGATCTTGCGCCGTGGCTCTGATGAGGCACGTGCTGCTGCCGCTGCCACCTTGGCTGATGTTCGTCGCTCGATGCGTATCAACTACTTCGAGGATAGAGAGCTTATCGAGCGTCAGGCTGCTGAGTATCGCAAATAGTTAACCTTAAGATTTGAATTATGAGTGTGAACACTCAAAATATTAGCGAGAGAATATATAACATCTTCACCGCGGCAACACGACGTATGTCGACAGCCCAGGTGATGGCCATCCTTGCCGTCATCGTGGGTCTCTTTGCCGGTATGGGTGCCTATGTATTCAACACCCTGCTCCACTTTGTATCGCACTCCTTGACATCGTGGACACCTGCCGACCAGGCCCAGTGGCTTTATCTGGTATATCCCGGTATTGGTATTATCCTTGCCACGCTCTTCGTTAAGTATATCGTCAAGGATGGTATCTCGGAGGGTGTAACCCGAGTGCTCTATGCCATGTCGCGTAAGAACTCGCGCATTGCGGGTCATAACTGCTGGACATCGGTGGTGGGTGGTGCTACAACCATTGGCTTTGGTGGTTCGGTAGGTCCCGAGGCACCTATCGTGCTTACGGGTGCGGCTATAGGCTCGAACGTGGGTAAGCTAACACGCCTAAACTATAAGAATATCACACTGCTACTATGCTGTGGTGCTGGTGCTGCGGTGGCCGCAATCTTCAAGGCTCCTATCACGGGTGTGGTCTTCGTCATCGAGATCTTGATGCTCGACATCACCTCGAAGTCTATCATCCCACTGCTTATGGCATCGGTAACGGCGACAATCACCTCGCTCTCGCTGCATGGCTTCTCGCCAATCATCGCCGTGTCGCTAAGTGAGGCGGATATGTTCCAGGTGTCGCAGCTGCCACTATTCATCCTTTTGGGCTGCTTTACAGGTATCATGGCCTACTACTTCACTTCGGTGAACTCAATTGTCGGAGGCTTCTATCACTCGATAAGTAGCCAGTGGCGTAAGTGGCTCTATGCCGCCATCACGCTGGGTGTGCTCATCTTCATCTTCCCACCGCTCTATGGTGAGGGTCATAACAGTTTCGGCACTCTGATGTCGGGCCAGACAAACGAGCTATTCAACAATACGCTCTTCATGTCGCTTACCGAGTCCGACTGGTTCCTTATCGTATACCTTATAGCCATCATGCTCTTTAAGGTTATCACCATGGCAACGACCAATGCTGCTGGTGGTGTGGGTGGTACCTTTGCTCCATCGCTCTTCGTGGGTGCCTTTGCTGGAGCATCGCTTGCGGTTATATGTCGCAATGTATTCCTCTGGGATGTGTCGATCACCTCGTTCACGCTTGTCGGCATGGCTGGTGTTATGTCGGGCGTTATGAAGGCGCCGCTTACATCAATCTTCCTTATCGCCGAGCTCTCGAATGGCTATGGCTTGTTCATCCCGCTGATGATTGTGTCGGGTATATCGTTTGCCGTGAACTTTAGCTTGGATCGTGACTCGATATATACCAAGCAGCTGCGTATGCGTGGTGAGCTTCTCACCCACGACAAGGACTCCTCGGCATTCGTCTTCTTGCGTCTCGATGAGCTTATGGAGACTGACTTCATACGCCTAAGAGAGGGTACCACGTTGGGCGATGTGGTGAACATCATATCGGTTGCTCGTCGTAATATCTTCCCCGTTGTCAACACCTCGGGTAAGTTGTTGGGTATCGTGCAGCTCGACGATCTTCGTCACGATATGTTTGACCGTGATAAGTGGGATGAGTCGATATTGAGCTATATGGTTCAGCCCGCAGATAAGATTAAGCAGAACGAGTCGATACAGAGTATCATGCCACGCTTCGACCAGGCTAAGACATGGATGCTCCCTGTGGTCGATGATGATAATCGCTACTTAGGTTTTATCGCCAAGTCACAAATTTTGAATGCATATCGTCAGGCGCTTGTAAATGTATCACAAGCCGACTAATATTCAAAATTAGAAATGAGTAATTAGTAATTAGTAATTTTTTGTGTGGCGATTAATCTATTAGTAAATGATGAAAGAGAATATATTAGCAGATAAGAGTAAGCGGTTTGCCTTAAAGATTATCAAACTATGTAGATATATCAACGACTCGCATCGCGAATATATACTTTCACGACAATTACTACGAAGTGGAACAAGTATTGGCGCAAATATAAAAGAGGGAGCATTTGCTCAGACAAAGGCGGATTTAATTGCTAAGTTGTTTATTGCTCAGAAGTAGTGTGCCGAGACTGAGTATTGGTTGGAACTGCTATATGAGAGTGGTTATATTCCCAAAGATGATTTTGCAGTGGTGCATCAGGATTGTCAAGAATTATTGCGCATCCTTGTTGCCTCTACTAAAACCCTGCAAGGTAAGAGTAGTGGAGTGTTAGCCCAGCGTGAGTAGTGATTGAATGAGATACTAAATTTGATTGAATTATATAATAGAAACAAAATATAAACAGACTCCGATATAAGTTGTTGTAGGGTAGTAATTGCTATTACTAATTACTCACTACTAATTACTAATTGTCGGTACTATAAACTGATTGTTATGGCATTACAATGTGGAATTGTAGGACTACCAAACGTAGGTAAGTCGACACTTTTTAACTGTTTGTCCAATGCTCGTGCGCAGGCGGCAAACTTCCCCTTCTGTACTATTGAGCCCAACGTGGGCGTAATCACCGTACCCGATGAGCGTCTTACTAAGCTCGTGGAGATTGACAACCCAAAGCGTGTTGTGCCAACAACCATCGAGATTGTCGATATCGCCGGCTTGGTGAAGGGTGCATCTAAGGGTGAGGGTCTTGGTAATAAGTTCCTCGCTAACATCCGTAACACCAACGCTATCATCCATGTGTTGCGTTGCTTCGAGAACGATAACATCACACACGTTGATGGCACAGTAGATCCTGTGCGCGATAAGGGTATCATCGATACTGAGCTTCAGCTCAAGGATCTCGAGACCATCGAGAACCGTATTGGTAAGTGCCAGAAGCAGGCTACTGCGGGCGATAAGAATGCCAAGCGCCAGTACGACATCCTCTGCCGCTATAAGGAGGCTTTGGAGCAGGGTCTTTCGGCGCGTACCGTGGAGCTTAGTGCCGAGGAGCGTAAGGCTGTGTGGGACTTGAACCTCCTCACCGATAAGCCAGTGTTGTACGTATGTAATGTCGACGAGGCATCAGCAGTATCGGGTAACGTGCATACCGAGGCTGTGCGTGCCGCTATTGCTAGCGAGCGTGCCGAGATGCTTATCGTGGCAGCATCTGCCGAGGCCGATATCGCTGAGTTGGAGAGCTACGAGGAGCGACAGATGTTCTTGCAGGATATGGGCTTGGAGGAGTCGGGCGTGAGGCGTTTGATAAAGGCTGCCTACCGTGTCTTGGATTTGCAGACATTCTTCACCACAGGTGCCGATGAGAGCCGTGCATGGACCTTCCGCCGTGGTATGAAGGCCCCTGAGACCGCAGGTATCATCCACACCGACTTCGAGCGTGGCTTCATCCGTGCTGAGGTTATCAAGTATGCCGACTATGTTGAGCTTGGCTCGGAGCGTGCTTGTAGAGATGTCGGTAAGATTGGCATCGAGGGTAAGGAGTATGTTGTTGAGGATGGTGACATCATGCACTTCCTATTCAACGTATAGTCATATTGTTTCAACAGAGTGTTTAACGCTGCACACGGGTGTGGCATAATGTTATAGTTTATGAAGAATCTTTGGAAGTATGTTATCGTATCGGTAGCGGTTATCGTGTCGGCTATAGTTCTCTCTATGGCATATACCGAGAAGCATAGAACACAGAGTGGCACAATCACTGTCACAGGTCTTGGTGAGACTGAGTTCACCTCTGACTTGATTGTTATCAAGGGTAGCATATCGTCGCATCATGAAGATGCGAGTGTATCCTACGCTAAGATGCAGCAGGACCGTCAGAAACTTGTCGACTTCCTTGTTGCCAAGGGTGTTAGTGTTGACGAGATATCGTTTAGCATGCCCTCGACACATTCTGTTGAGACCTCTAACTATGTTAATGGTGAGTGGGCCGGCTATGTATTCTCTCACTATAGCTCAACGCAACCCTTTGTCATTGAGTCTTCAAACGTTGACGTTGTAGAGAGAGCCAGCCGTGAGCTGCCATCGCTTATTGCCGAGGGTATCAACATCAGTGTAAGCGAACCTATGTACTACTTCTCGAAGCTCGACGATGTGAAGCTCGACCTATTGTCTAGTGCTGCGGCAGATGCTCGTGAGCGTGCTCAAAATATCGCTGCTAACTCGGGTGTCAAACTCGGAGTGCTTAAGGAGTCGCGTGCAGGTGTCTTCCAGATTACTGCAGCTACTGGTGATGAGGAGTTCTCGGCAGGAGGCTCTTTCAATATCTGGTCACGCGAGAAGAAGGCTCGTGTAACCGTTCGCTCGGTATTCGAGATTGAGAAATAGATAAGTATTAAATTTATAACCATATATCATGAATCGTGAAGTAAGAGTGCGTTTTGCACCAAGTCCTACAGGACCTCTACATATTGGCGGTGTGCGTACCGCCCTTTATAACTACCTCTTTGCTCGTCGCCACGGCGGTAAGATGATCTTGCGTATCGAGGATACCGACTCGCAGCGCTTCGTGCCAGGTGCCGAGGAGTATATTATTGAGTCACTCAAGTGGTGCGGCATCGAGATTGACGAGGGTGTTGGCGTGGGTGGTCCTCACGCTCCATACCGTCAGAGCGAGCGCCGTGAGATATATTTGAAGTATGCCAAGCAGCTCATAGATGCTGGCTGGGCTTACTACGCCTTCGATACCCCTGAGGAGTTGGATAAGCTACGTGCCGAGGCTGAGGCCGAGGGTAAGACCTTTGCCTATAACTACGAGGTGCGTGAGAAGCTCCCTACATCGTTGAGCCTCTCGGAGGAGGAGGTCAACGAGCGCATCGTGCGTGGTGACCAGTGGGTTGTGCGCTTCAAGATGCCTGAGAACGAGGTTGTCAAGATGGATGACCTTATCCGTGGCCATGTTGAGGTGAACACCTCGACATTGGATGATAAGGTGTTGTATAAGTCGGCCGATGCCCTTCCTACCTACCACCTCGCTAACATTGTTGACGACCACCTTATGGAGGTGTCGCACGTTATCCGTGGTGAGGAGTGGTTGCCATCGTTGCCTTTGCACTACCTCTTGTATCGTGCCTTCGGCTGGACAGATACTCAGCCTGAGTTTGCTCATCTGCCTCTCTTATTGAAGCCTACGGGTAGCGGTAAGCTCTCGAAGCGCGATGGCGATAAGATGGGCTTCCCTGTGTTCCCTCTCTTCTGGACATCGCCTACGGGTGAGACTTCACGAGGCTATCGTGAGGATGGCTACTTGGCCGAGGCATTCATCAACATGTTGTCGTTGCTCGGCTGGAACCCAGGTACCGAGCAGGAGATATTCTCTATGCAGGAGCTTATCGAGACATTCTCACTCGACCGTGTATCTAAGGCGGGTGCTCGTTTCCAGCCCGACAAGGCTAAGTGGTTCAATGCTCAGTATATGCACAACCTCTCGGATGAGGCCTTGGCGGTATATATGCAGCCAATTCTCAAGGCTAACGGCATAGAGGTGTCAGACGAGGTTGCAGGTAAGGCTGCTGGCATCATGAAGGAGCGTATGACCCTCACTACTGATATGTGGGATTTGACATCCTTCTTCTTTGTAGCCCCTGAGGAGTACGAGGATAAGCTCGTTAAGAAGCAGTGGAAGGGCGATAACCCAGCTATGCTCGCTAAGTTGCGTGGCGTGTTGGAGGGTATCGAGGATTTCTCTAAGGAGAATACCGAGACTGTGGTACGCGCATGGCTTGAGGCCGAGGGCTACTCTTTGGGTCAGGTTATGAACACCTTGCGTTTGGCACTCGTGGGTGCTGGTAAGGGCCCAGGTATGTTCGATGTTACGGAGTTCATCGGTAAGGCGGAGTGCTTGAAGCGTATCGACAACCTTATTGCTAACGTAGCACCACAGATGTAGTATGGAGATTTTGCAGCATATATGGGGCTCTACGCCTGAGGGTGAGGGCATCATCCTCTACACCATGCGCAATAGCCGTGGCTCGGAGGTACAGCTATGCAACATAGGCGCCTCGATTGTGAGCGTTAAGTTTGCAGACCGCAATGGTAATATCGACGATGTGGCTCTTGGCTATAAGGAGCCAACAAGCTATATCGGCGATGGCGCAGCGAGTGGTAAGAGTGTCGGCCGTGTGGCTGGCCGTATCGCTCGTGGTAGGATGGTCATCGACGGCGTGGAGTACCGCTTGGAGGTTAACAATGGCCCTAACCATCTGCATGGTGGCTCTAAGGGCTTTGCCAACCGCTATTGGGAGGGCCGTGTTGAGACCAATAGGGTGGTCTTCAGCTATGTGTCGGAGGATATGGAGCAGGGCTATCCTGGTGAGTTGATTGTGGAGGCTATCTACGACTTCGACGATGAGGATAACCTCGAGATTACATATATCGCCAAGTCGAATAAGAATACAGTATGTAACCTCACCAACCACCTCTACTGGAACCTTCATGGCGAGGGCTCGGACAAGACAATCCTCGACCATGAGCTACGCCTAAACTGCTCTAAGGTGTTGGAGATGGATACTACGCTCATCCCTTCTGGCAAGCTCCTCGATGTCGATGGCACGCCTATGGACTTCACCACATGGCGTAAGTTTGGTACAGATATAGACGCCGAGTTCAACAACATTAGCAACTACCGAGGCTATGACCACTGCTTTGTTGTTGATGGCTACCAGAAGAACATCCTCAAGGAGGTTGGCGAGCTACGCTGTGAGGCAACTGGCCGTAGGGTTACTATACTATCGTCGCAGCCTGCAGCAGTCCTGTATACAGGTAACTGGCTCTCGGGCGGCTGTCCGTTGACCAAGTCGGATAAGTACTACCAGGACTATGCTGGTGTGGCTATCGAGTGTCAGGGCTATAGCGATGCTGTGAACCACCCTGAGTTCCCATCAGTAGAGCTTGAGGCTGGCGAGCTATACTGCAACAAGATTGTCTTCAAGCTTGGGCAGTTCTAATTAGTGATTTAAGAGTGAAACTGCTTTTGCGTCAAAGCATTGTGTTTCACTCTTTTTTCTATGATTAAGAGTGATAGATGTGTGTGAAACGAGAATTATAATAGTTTAAAATGAAGAGATTCTTTCTTGCATCGCTCCTTGCACTCGCCCTTACGGCATGTGTGAAGGATAATATTGGCGAGATTGCTCCCGAGAGCGAGCCAAGCGATAAGATCTACTATGCCTGCGAGAGTGCCGCTAAGGGGCGTCTTCTTGTGATGCTCGATGCCGCCACCGATGAGTTTCGTATCGAGGGCATGGAGCTTAGTGTCGAGCCACTCTTTGGCGGTAAGGCCGATGAGAAGCTCGATAGATGGGTGATGGTGAGCTTCGACGAGCCCTTGACAAATGGTGTTGTTGCCGAGGCTCTTGCCAAGGATAGCCGTGTGGTGCGCGTGGAGTATGATAGACTCATGAAGCGTATCGAGGGCAAGAAGGTGCCTATGCCCGAGTCTCGCCCTGCCACTACACGTGCAACATCGCTCCCCTTCGACGACCCTGAGTTGGAGTGGCAGTGGCACTACTATAACGATGGCTCGCTCGAACCCGAACTTTGTGTAGCAGGTGCCGATATCAATCTTCTCAACGCATGGAAGTACACTGCGGGAGATAACCGCGTGATTGTAGCTGTGTGCGATGGCGGTGTTATGGCCGATCATAAGGACCTTGCCGACAATATGTGGGTTAACGAGGCGGAGAAGAATGGTGCGGCTGGTGTCGATGATGATGGCAACGGCTATATCGATGACATCCACGGCTACAACTTCTATGCCAATAGTGGAAAGGTAACTGCCGATGCACATGGTACACACGTTGCGGGTACTATCTCGGCTGTGAATAATAATGGCTATGCTGTATGTGGCATTGCTGGTGGTACGGGTAATGGTGACGGTGTTAAGATTATGTCTATACAGATCTTCGAGGGCGAGGAGGGTTGCTATGCACACCAAATTGCTAAGGGTGTGAAGTATGCGGCGGACAATGGTGCCGTTATCATCAACAACTCGTGGGGTTACGACCCACTAGGTGGCTATGATAGTGACAATGAGTATGAGTACTATGACTCTGTGCTCAAGGATGCCTTCGCATACTTTAAGGAGAATGCCCATTTGGAGGGTGTTATGAAGGGTGGCTTGGTTGTCTTTGCTGCAGGCAACGAGACATACAACGAGTCGGCATATCCAGCGGCCTATCGTGACTATATCTCCGTATCGGCAATGTCGTCGGACTATACGGCAGCTTACTACACCAACTATGGCCCAGGTGTGAATATCTGCGCTCCTGGTGGCGATGCCTACTATGGCACATACCTCACCATCTCCTCGGTATCTACTACCGAGAAAGATGGCTACGAGTATATGCAGGGTACATCCATGGCCTGCCCTCATGTCTCGGGCTGTGCCGCTCTTGCAGTGTCGTATGCCTTGAAACGAGGCTATACGCTAACGGCTGATGAGCTTCATCGCCTGATACTCACCTCGGTGCATGACATCAACCCCTACCAGACAGGCTCGAAGCAGTACTTCGATTACGTTGCGGGTAGTTATATCAACCTACCGCTCGCACCATACTCAGGTAAGCTCGGCTCGGGATATATTGATGCTCACCTCTTGCTTATGCAGATGGATAGCACTCCTTGTCTATATATCACTACCAATAACGAGGCTATCTTGTCGCTTGACGAATACTTCGGTGGTGCTTCGGCTGATCTTAAATATAAGGAGTGCACCGCATCGAACGATGTGCGTACGGAGCTAGGCATCGAGACCCTCAAAATTGTGGATGGAATGCTTCAAATCAAGGCTACGAAGCCAGGTTCGGGTCGCATCTCCGTAAAGGCTATCGTAGGTGGCGACCATGTTGGTGGCGACTACATTGGTGGATCGTACGTAGAGCGTGAGTTCGAGGTTGTGGTGCGTGGTAAGGCTGCATCTAATGGTGGTTGGTTGTAATCCTAAACGATGAGTATTATGAAGAGATATCTATATATATTGTTTGCAGCGGTTGTAGCTTTGGTGTCGTGCGAGCCTGTAATCATTGAGGAGACAAAGCCCGATGTGGTTTACTACTTTAGCACTATCAATGTCGAGACCTCGGAGAATAGTGCGACCATTGAGGCTGTTAAACCATACATAACTGTTGATGGAAAGATTGTTGAAAATCCAGAGATATACTTGGTATATTGGGTGGAGAGCAACCAAAGCGATGCTACAAGGGTTGATGAGTATACCGAGTCTAATGGTTATATCATCTTCGAACTCGATGGCCTAAAGGAGGATACAGCATATCTGGCATGTATCTCTGTAGACTCCGAGTATGGCAAGGAGACGTGTGCAGCCTTTCCTGTTGTAACCAAGAAGCATATCCCCGTTGCGGAGTATACGTGTGAGTGTGAGATAGAGGCTAAGGGCCTCTATGCCGATGTATTGCTATCGAATGTGCAATTTACGCTTGATGCTGAGGCGCAGCATATAGATAGTGTTGTGGTGGAGTATCGCCGTAAGTACTCTGGTAGTGGCGAGTGGATAGCTGTTAGTGTCGACGGCTCTACCCTTAAGAATGGTGCTGCAACTATCCGAATACCTGCCGATGGTGAGGAGTACCTTGAGGAGTGCCACGAGTATAGCTGTCGTGTTACAATCAACCCTGAGGATGCCAACTATGATAGCTACTCAGTCACCAAGTCGTTTGAGACTAGCTATGCAGAGGTTGCAGCCGATATTGCTACACCAACAGCTGAGATTAAGGGTGATAACCTCTTGCTTAGTGTTGATAGTGTGAGGGTATACTTCGACGGTATTGAGCTTGACGATTACCATAACCTCAGATATGGATTTATCTATCGTGAGCAGGGCGATGATGAGATAATGACGGATGGTGACTTTATCGAGGTTAAGTATGACAAGGCTAGTGGCATGAGCCTATCTATGCCACTAAGTAGCTTTAAGCAGGGTGCCACCTATGAGTTCTATGGAGCAGTCATCGCGGGAGCTAAGATGCCTATCTCGGAGTGTGTCTTAGTGACAATTCCCGTTGAGGAGCCTCCAACGCCCCCAACACCTCCAGCACCCCCTGTATCGGGTGATGCCGACACTACGGCATTGGCGGGCGATTGGCATCTTACACAGTGGCGTGGCTCTGAGCCTTCGTTCGATGTATACCTTAGCATCACCGAGGATGGCGTCGTAACGCTCTACCAGCGCATAGATAGCCGCCTATGGGAGACCTTCTATAGTATAGTGGAGATAGAGAATGGTGTAATCAATGGTGAATATACCGATGGTGTGGCGTGGGCATATTCATACTATGTTGCCGTGGAGGGTGACGCTATGACCTGGACCTCGACAACGGATAGCTATGAGGTGTCGGTCTACACCCGTTGCACTCTACCCGATGTTACTAACCCTGAGATTAGACCTACAAGCCTAAGTGATAGCCCTCGCTTCTTGTAGTCTCATGAGACATATATAATATAATACCCAAGGCTTCTGAACCTTGGGTATTATACTTTTTATTGCCATCGGCAGTTATGTGCTAACGCCTAAAATAGTGCCTTGGGGAGTTGGTCGATACTTGAGATAAAGACCACCTCGATGCCTTTGGGTCGCTTTATGCTTCGCTCCACAAAGCTCGACACTACGATGCGCTTGAAGCCAAGGCGTGCCGCCTCCGATATACGCTGCTCGGTGCGTGGTGCAGGGCGCACCTCTCCCGAGAGACCTATCTCGCCAGCGCAGCATACACCCTCCATAAGTGGGCGGTCGTAGTAGGACGATATGATGGCCGCAACAACGGCGAGGTCCATGCCCGTATCCGATATCTTGAAGCCTCCTGCGAAGTTGAGGAAGACATCCTTCTGGTACATCTTCATGCCCACCCTCTTCTCCAATACCGCAAGGAGCATATTGAGTCTTCGCTGATCGAAGCCCGTAGCCGAGCGCTGAGGTGTGCCATAGGTGGCATTGCCCACCAGAGCCTGTGCTTCGATAAGGTAGGGGCGTATGCCATCCACCGCAGCACCTACGGAGCAACCTGAAAGTGGCTCGTCGTAGTGCGAGAGGAGTATCTCCGAGGGGTTGTCCACAGAGCGCAAGCCGTAGTCGCGCATCTCAAAGACGCCTATCTCGTAGGTTGCACCAAAGCGGTTCTTGATGCCTCGAAGTATGCGGTAGGTGTGGTTGCCGTCACCCTCAAACTGGAGAACTACATCGACGATATGCTCCAAGATCTTTGGTCCAGCAATGGTGCCATCCTTGGTTATATGGCCGATGATGAATATAGATATACCCATCATCTTGGCAACCTTGAGTAGCGTTGCGGCGCACTCTCTAATCTGTGTTACGCTGCCCGCCGATGACTCCACAAGGTCGGTGTATATGGTCTGAATGGAGTCTATTATTACCACATCAGGGCGCTGCTCCTCGATGACTGAGACGATATTTTCAAGCAGTGTCTCGGTATATACGGTGCAGCACTCGTTGTTTATGCCTATGCGTTGTGCACGCATCTTAATCTGCTCGGCAGACTCCTCGCCCGATACATAGAGGCTCCTAAGACCATTATTCGTGAGGGCCAACTGCAGCGAGAGTGTCGACTTGCCAATGCCTGGCTCGCCACCTAGGAGTACCAACGATCCTGGCACAAGACCACCACCCAATACTCTGTTTATCTCGCTATTGCCCACATCTATACGCTCGGTGGTCTGCTCCGATATCTCCTGCACGAGGCGTGGCTCCGCCTTGGGGACGGAGGCTATGCGTGTGGCTACCGACGAGGACTCCTTGGCCACGGTGTGCTCGGTGATGGTGCTCCACTCACCACACGAGGGACACTTACCCAACCACTTGGGAGTCTCGTAGCCACAGGCTGTGCAGAAGAATGTGCGCTTCAACTTTGCCATAGGGCGCTACTTTAGCTGAATAGTTTGAATATGTCGTTACCGTTGGCGTAGATGAGCAGTGCGAAGAGTAGGAATAGACCTATCCACTGCATCACCTCCATAAACTTATCACTTGGCTTGCGGCGTGTGATAATCTCATAGAGGGTGAAGAGGGCGTGACCACCATCAAGACCTGGTATAGGCAAGAGGTTCATCACAGCGAGCATAATGGAGATAAGGGCAGTGATACTCCAGAATCTTCTCCAGTCCCATGTGTCGGGGAATACGTTGCCGATAGAGAGGAAACCACCAACCTCCTTGTAGAGTTTTGTGTCGGGGTTTACAATCATCTTGAGCTGATTCCAATATGAGGCAATCTCCTTGCTTGCAAGTTTGATACCCGCAGGTATAGACTCAAAGAAGCCATACTCTATGTGTGTTAGGCCAACAGCATCCACAGGCTGTAGTATCACGCCTATTTGTCCCTTGTCGTTGATACGTGTGGTGAGGGTGTCGCGCACAGCTATGCTCTTGCCAAGCTCGTCAGTCTCGTGGCGAAGCACCACGATATTTGCCTCCTTATCCTTGTAGTTGGCAAGCTCCTCGCGGATAAGCTCACCGCTGTAGATAGGCTTGTCGCCAACGGCCACAATCTGGTCACCATGACGGAAGCCCGCCATCGCTGCACTCTCGCTACTTGTGCTATCCACGATGAATGGCGCTACAATAGGGTTGTACAAACCTACATAGCTCTCGCTCTCACGCATAGCCACCAACTTATCAAGAGTTACTGTTATGGTCATTGGCTCGCCATGACGTACGATATCTACCTTGCGGTTACCATCAGAGATGAGTAGCATTCTTCCGATACTATTTGCATCGCCAATCACCTCATTGTCGATGCTTACGATGCGGTCGCCATCCTCGAAGCCGAGCTCCTCGCCAGCGGCACTAAACTCGTAGCCATACTTGACATTAGCATTGTCGAGGTATTGCTCACCCCAGGTAAAGAGAATACCCGAGTAGATGATCATGGCAAGTATAACATTCATGAAGACACCGGCAAGCATGACGATAAGGCGCTGCCAAGCTGGCTTGGTGCGGAACTCCCAAGGCTGAGGCTCTTGCTTCATCTGCTCCACGTTCATCGACTCGTCAATCATACCCGAAAGCGATACGTAGCCACCAAGGGGCAACCAACCCACACCATAGGTGGTGTCGCCTATCTTACGCTTGTAGATCGAGAACCAAGGGTTGAAGAATAGGTAGAACTTCTCGACACGAATCTTGAAGATGCGTGCTGCGATGTAGTGTCCAAACTCGTGTATCATCACAAGGAGTGATAGTGATACGAAGAACTGTAGAACCTTAATTAGAATTACACTCATGTTTTATATTGTTTTGTTATTATCCATTTATAAGTCAAGTGATACTATTGCAAGTGGCTGAGGTAGCGTTTAGCCATACATCGTGCCTCATGGTCGGCCATGTCGTAATCCTCAAGAGTAGGGTTGGGGATATACCGAGCATGCTTGAGTGTGTAGCGTATGGTGTCGATAATATCGAGTATTGAGCACTCTTGGTTGAGGAATGCTGCTACGGCAACCTCGTTCGCGGCATTCATGGTGCATGCCGCTGAGCCACCACGTCGTAGACAGTCGTAGGCAATATCGAGCGCGGGGTACTTCTCTCTATCTACATCGTAGAAGTTGAGCGTAGGGTAGTCGAGCATCGAGAAGTTGGTCTCGTTGTGTGGCGCACGCTCGGGGTATAGCATGGCGTAGCTTATGGGCGTATGCATATCTGCTGTGCCGAGCTGTGCCTTGACTGCACCATCGGTGAACTCCACCATAGAGTGAATTACCGCCTGTGGGTGTATGACAACCTTTATCTGGTCGGGGGTGAGGTCAAAGAGCCAGCGAGCCTCAATAACCTCGAAGCCCTTATTCACAAGTGTTGCTGAGTCAATGGTAATCTTCGAGCCCATAGACCACTGAGGGTGCTGCAACGCCTCGGCGGGTGTCACCTTAGCAAGCTTCTCGATAGGCACATTGCGCAGTGAGCCACCGCTGCAGGTGATGATTATGTTGCGCACGCTCTTTCGTGCCTCGCCCTCCAAGCACTGCATAATTGCCGAGTGCTCCGAGTCGATAGGTAGTATCTCAACACCTCGTCTCTTTGCTTCGGCCATCACAAGGTCTCCAGCCACAACAAGGGTCTCCTTGTTGGCTAAGGCTATGCGCTTGCCATGCTCTATGGCATGGAGCGTGGGGTGGAGGCCTGCGTAGCCCACAAGGGCGTTGATGACCATGTCGGTGTCATCCTTTGTTACTATATCGTTTATGGCGCTACTTCCTGCAAGAATCTCGACGTCGTAGCCATCAAGGGCTTTGGTGAGCTTTTGTAGATAAGTCTCATTGCCTATAACAACCCTCTTAACCTTAAACTCGCGAGCTATGTTGGCCAATTCCTGCCAGTGGCTATGTGCCACGGCCGATACCAGTGTGAAACGCTCAGGCATGCGACGTATGATGTCGAGAGTCTGCTGACCTATAGAGCCCGTAGCTCCAAGTAGTGCTATTCTATAGTGCTGTGCCATAACTACTTGCTGATGCTGATATACTGTTCGGGGTTTAATACCGCGCCATCGCGCCATAGCTCGAAGTATAGCTCTGAGCTATGTGTGATGTTCTCATCGTTGCTACCGCCCACGCTACCTATAACCGAGCCACTGCTGACCCTCTGGCCACGGCGCACAAGCAACTCGCTTAGGTTGCCATATACCGATATATAGCCGCCACTATGCTGTAGGGCAACAGTCACAGTGCCGTCATTATGGTCGCTGATGCCCACTACCGTACCCTGGTCTACGGCCATAACTGTAGTCTTAGAGTCTACGGGGATGATGACTATGTCGTTGTTCGACAAGGGGTCGTTGAACGAACGGTAGAGTGTACCCTTCATGGGGTGTGAGAATATTGGGGCTTCGTACTTAGGGCGTTTGGTGTTGCTTGCTAAGGAGTACTCGCCATCCTCACTCTCCATCTTGGCACGCAGCAACGAGTCGGCCTCGTTTGTTGGCACGGTGGTTTTGTCGTAGCGTGTAGCATCCGCAAGTGTTGTAGACTGCGATGCGGGGGTGCTGCCATTGAGAATGGTTGTTATGGCGTCGTTGAACTCGCGTATGTCGTTGACACTCTGCTCTATGTTCCTAATATTCATAATCTCGGCTGTTAGGTCGTCCTGCATCTTGGCAACCTTGGTGCGATAGTTGGGGAATATCTCCAATATCGAGGTGTGAGCCATGAGCAGCATGAGTGTGGTGGTTATCACTATGAGGAGTGTGATTACGGCACCCCACATGCCTATAGGCGAGACATTAATCTTCCAGTGAAGCTCATCGTCGTGACGATCACGCATGGAGAGCTGTCGTTTGTCGGTTAAATAGTCCCAAATATTTCGTAGCATAGCTATCTTCTTTTTATTATATATATCGTGCAAAGATAACAAAATGGTGGGATAGTTTGTTATTTGAACATAACTTTTTTACCTTTGTGCCATAAAAAGTTAATTTTAATACTACTATTATGGTAAAACCAACTCTTTTAGTATTGGCTGCGGGTATGGGTTCTCGCTATGGCTCACTCAAGCAGATGGACGGCGTAGGCCCTAATGGCGAGGCTATCATCGACTACTCGGTATACGACGCTATTCGTGCTGGCTTCGGCAAGGTTGTATTCGTTATCCGCCACTCTTTTGCCGAGGATTTCGCTGAGGTGTTCAATGCTGAGCGCTTCGGTAACAAGATAGAGGTTGTCTATGTTTATCAGGAGCTCGACTGCCTCCCTGAGGGTTTCACTCTTCCTGCCGAGCGTGTTAAGCCATGGGGCACAAACCACGCTGTGATGATGGCAGCTGAGGTTATCAACGAGCCATTTGCTGTTATTAATGCTGATGACTTCTATGGTCGTGATGCTTATGCAGTTATCGGTAATTACCTGTCAGGCCTCGAGGGTTCTGAGGGTAAGTACTGCATGGTGGGTTACGAGGTATGCAAGACCCTCTCGGAGAATGGTACCGTATCGCGCGGCGTATGCACCGTGGATGATAGTGGTAACCTTACCTCTATGGTTGAGCGCACCAAGATTGAGCGTGTGAATGGCACTATCGTCTTCCACGATAATGGCGATGATGAGGCTCTTGCTGAGAATACCCCTGTATCTATGAATCTCTTTGGCTTCACGCCCGATTATTTCCGCCACTCTAAGGCCTTCTTTACGGAGTTCCTTAAAGAGAATATCGACAACCTTAAGTCCGAGTTCTTCATCCCTTTGATGGTCAACAAGGTGATTACCGATGGCACTGCAACAATGCGTGTTCTGTCGACTACATCTAACTGGTTTGGTGTAACTTACAAGGAGGATAAGCCTCAGCTTATGGCCAAGATCGAGGAGCTTATCGAGGCAGGTGTTTACCCTCGTCAGCTCTGGAAGTAGTTTGCAGCTTAGCTGTGCATGAGTCATAGCCTCGAATGGAACAATAATTGTCAAAGTTTTCCATTCGAGGCTCTCTCTTTTATATCCAATCCTGTCACTTCGAATACTTTGCTTTGTAGATATTTGTTTTATTACAAAAAAATATCTAAATTTGCCTAATTATTTAACATCTCCAAAGACTACTTATGGCTATAGATCACGAGGCACTTAGAGCTAAGTTTAATCCCGATGGCTCAAAATTAAGAGCGGATCAGCTTGAGATGTTGCGTATGCTTAAGATATTTGCAAAGATATGCAAGGAGCATAACATCAAGTGGTGGCTGAGCTCGGGAACGCTTCTCGGTGCAGCGCGCCACAAGGGTTTTATCCCCTGGGATGACGATATCGACATTGTAATGCTACGTAAGGATTATCGTCGTCTGGAGCGCATCCTTCTCAAGGAGCATAGCGAGGAGTTTGTCCTCCACTCTATGTGCACCGACATTGACTATGTCTACGCCTTTGGCAAATTCCGCAAGCGTAAGGGAGAGGTTGAGGGTGGTCATCGCCGTGGTAAATATTACAAGTGGCGTGGTCAGTTTGTTGACATCTTCACCATAGAGAAGACCAGCTTCTTTGCGGCTAAGGCGGCAAGCACCATCTATGGTAACCTCCAGCACTTGACATCCTATATTCGCTGGGCGTGGCTACGCAGACCCCTCATTCGTCTTATCGAGCTTTTGTGTATAGGTCTCATATTCCCTATATTGCGACTCATAGGTCTAATAAACCCAAAGGGAGAGTATCACTATGCTCTGGGTCAAGGTTGGTCGAAGCACACCTTCTTCATGAAGGATACCATGCCTCTTGCGACTGCCGAGTTCGAGGGTTTGGAGATGCCCGTGCCCAAGGATATGGATGCTTATCTAAAGCGTGTGTATGGCAATTGGCGTGAGCTACCCACCGATGAGCAGATACGCAAGGCTATACATAACCCCGAGTATATAAAAGAGATTTACCCAAACGATTATACGACCACGAATGAATAATATTACTTTTGACGCTAAGGCTCTCAAGGAGCGCTACAACCCCGATGGTTCCAAACTAAGGAAGAACCAGCAGGAACTCTTGACGATACTTTGCGACCTTGCGGATATTTGCGAGAAGAACAACATACAGTGGTGGCTAAGTTCGGGTACGCTCCTTGGTGCGGCACGACATAAGGGCTTTATACCCTGGGATGACGACATAGATATAGTGATGCTGCGCAAGGACTACAAGCGTCTGGAGCGCATACTCCACAAACTGCATAGCGAGGAGTATGTCTATCAGTCTATGCACAGTGATATTGAGTATGTAAATACCTTTGGTAAGTTTCGTAAGCGCAAGGGCGAGGTTAAGATACTGGGTGGAAGATACAAATACCTGAACTTCAAGGGTCAGTTTATAGATATATTCTGCATCGAGAAGACCAACTTCCTGGCTACACGCATATCGCGTACTCTCTATGTCAACCTTCAGCACCTCACGCTATATATTGGTTGTCGCTGGCTACGCCATCTGCTGATACGTTTTATGGAGGTGTTGTGTCTTGGAATCTTCAACCCCATACTCCGCCTTGTAGGCCTTATAAACCCCAAGCGTGAGTATCACTATTGTTTGGGTACCGGATGGGTAAGGCATACCTTCTTCGCCAAGGACATATTCCCACTCTCGACCATAGAGTTTGAGGGTCACACCTTCCCTGCGCCTAAGAACGTGGATGGCTACCTCACAAATGTCTACGGCGACTGGCGTAAGCTACCCACCGACGAGCAGATACGCAAGGCTATACACTCCAGTGAGTATATAGAGGAGATATACAACAAATAGATTCTATGAAAAAGGTTATTACATACGGCACCTACGACCTTCTACACGAGGGTCATATCAACCTTTTGCGTCGTGCCAAGGCGTTGGGCGACTACCTTATTGTGGGTGTCACTAACGATAGTTTCGATAGAGAGCGTGGCAAGCTCAATGTGCGCAATAATGTTTTGGAGCGTGTTGAGGCTGTGAAGGCTACGGGCTTTGTAGATCAGGTGATAATCGAGGACTACATGGGCCAGAAGATCGATGATATACTAAAGTACGATGTCGATATCTTTGCTATTGGCTCCGACTGGGAGGGTAAGTTCGACTACCTGAAGGAGTATTGCGACGTTGTCTACCTACCTCGTACCGAGGGCGTATCGTCGACTATGCTTCGTGCCGAGAGCGAGATTATAGTGCGTATGGGTGTCGTTGGTTGCGGTCGTATTGCAGAGCGTCTTGTGGCCGAGAGCAACAAGGTGGATGCCGTGCGCATAGAGGCGCTCTACGATATTACCTCGTCTCATGCTGAGCGTCTTGCCCCCGAGGGTGCCTATGTTGCCGAGAGCTTCGAGGAACTCGTTGATAGGGTAGACGCCATATATATCGCCACCCCTCATCTTGCTCACTACCCACAGGCAAAGTATGCCTTGGAGCATGGCTGTCATGTGTTGTGCGAGACACCTATGGTGCTCAATGGTGAGGAGGCTGAGGAGCTATATCGCCTTGCTGAGGAGCATCAAGTAGTGCTGTTGGAGGCCAACAAGACTGCCTACTCTCCAGCCTTCAACCACCTTATAACCCTTATTAAGAGTGGCCTTATTGGCGATGTTGTGGGCATCGATGCCTCGGAGTCGAAGCTCTGGGGTGAGGAGAACCTCAAGCGAGAGCTCGACCCCAAGCAGGCGGGAGGCTCACTTTACGAGATGGGATCATATCCACTCCTGCCCATCATGCGCCTCTTGGGTACCGACTTCGAGAACGTAAACCTTTATAGCCGTCTCAACGACGACGGCGTGGATGTATATACACGAGGCATCATGCGCTATAAGAGGGCTGTAGCCTCATTCCAGCTGGGCCTTGGTGTGAAGACCGAGGGTAACCTCGTTATCTCGGGAACAAAGGGCTATGCCTATGTGCCCTCGCCATGGTGGAAGACCGACTACTTCGAGCTTAGGTACGAGGATCAGAATATGAACAAGAAGTACTTCTACAAGTGGGATGAGCCAGGTCTACGATACGAGCTTCAGGAGTTTGTCTCGTGCATAGTGAACAAGCGCCGTTTCTCGGCACGCCTACGTCCCCAGGAGAGCATTGCCATGGCTCGTATTATGCAACAGCTCGCCGAGCGTAAAAACTTCTTTGAACTATGAGAAATGCTATAGTTACGGGTGCCACTAAGGGTATAGGCCTTGCTATTGCACGTATGCTCCTTAGGGAGGGCTACCATGTTGTTGTCACCTACGCCCATGATGATGCCTCTGCCGAGGTGTGTCGTGGTGAGCTTGAGACCATATCGACCAACTTCGAGATAGTGAAGGCCGATCAGTCGGACAGAGGGGCTATGCGTAGCTTTGCGCAGCAGATGTTGGCAAAGGAGCATATCGACTGCATCGTGTGCAATGCTGGTGCTACGCTACGTTCCAACCTCGAGGATATCACCGATGAGGCGTGGGAGCGTACTATGCAGGTTAACGTGAATAGCTCGTTGTACCTTATTCGTGATCTATATAGGGTAATACCTGAGAACAGCCGCATAATCTTCATAGGCTCACTTATGGGCATACACCCCCATGGTACATCGTTGGCCTATGGTGTTAGCAAGGCGGCGGTACATGCCCTGGCTCAGAACCTCGTAAAGTGTTTCGAGGGTAGCAATACCACGGTGAATGCCATAGCTCCGGGCTTTGTGGAGACCGAGTGGCAGGCATCCAAGCCGCAAGAGATACGCAATAATATCCTTGCTAAGAGCGCTGTTAAACGTTTTGCTGCGCCCGATGAGGTGGCAGATGCTGTCCGTTTCTGCATCAACAATGGCTTTGTTAATGGCTCTGTAATAGAGGTCAGCGGAGGTTATAGTTTTAAGTAAATATGTCTATGAGCAGACCTATTACCATATCTGTAATAGCACCGATATATGGTGTTGAGATGTATATTGAGGAGTTTGCCGAGTCGGTGCTTTCGCAGTCATATCCTCATATTGAGTTTATATTTGTTAACGATGGTACCAAGGATCGCTCTATAGATATTCTTGAGCGTGTTATTGATGGAAGGTATAGTCATCTTAAGTCTCGTATCAAGATTGTCCATAAGGCTAATGGAGGTCTTCCTGCAGCGCGTGTTACGGGTCTTGAACATGTCACAGGCGACTATGTATTCCATGTTGACTCCGACGACTGGGTGGAGTGTGATGCAGTTGCAAAAATCGTTGCTAAGATAGAGAAGACCGATGCCGATATCGTCTACTTCAACCTCTATAAGGAGTACCCTCAGCGATCAAAGCCTAAGCGTGAGAGAGTCTATGCAGAGGATGCCCAGAGGGAGTATGTGCGTAATATGTACAACCATAGATCTTTCGCCTGCGTTTGGAACAAGTGTTTCCGCCACTCGCTCTATGTTGAGAATACGATACACTCGCCAAAGTATAGCTATGCTGAGGATTGCTATGTTACTACGCAGCTCGTGGGATATTCTAAGCGTATTGCCTTCCTTGATGAGTATCTATACCACTACCGCAAGGGAAATCCTAATGCCATCACTGGCCAACAGCGACGTAAGCGCAAGAGGGAGTATGCTCTAAACTTTATCGACCTATACCTCAAATATAAGGATGTGCCTAAGGAGCAAAATCCTGTGGCTTGTATCTTCGATGATATTCTCATGCAGGCAGGCTGGTACTCTATATTCTATCGCCTCGACCTATTTAAGGAGTACCCATGGTTGGCTAAGGCTGTGCGAGGTGCTAAGATTAGGGGTGGTGGCTCGGATGTGCCTATCGTGGCACAGCTCTTCACCAAACTTGTTGTTTGGTTTAAGAGGTAGCAGCTTTGGTAATAACGCAAAAAAAGGAGTTCAGTGAACTCCTTTTTTGTATTGCTCTGTATCAACTATTTCTCAAACTTTGACTTATTTGGAAATCTGCTCTCAAGGCTGCTTATAAGCACCTCCTGCATCTTCTTGAAGTTGCTGTCACTCATCTGCACATCGTTGATACAAACAAGGCGACGCTTAGGGTTTGTTATGGCGCGCGCCACCATTCCTCTTGTTGCTATGCCCATCGAGATATGGCTTTTAGACTGACGCTTGTTGATTATGCGACCCTTAAGATACATGTAGTCGGTGAAGAGGTATTGCGTGATATTCTCTGCCGAGCGCACACGTGTTAGCGATGCGAGAATCTCGGGGCGAAGCTTGTTGTATACCTCCTCGCACTGGCTGCGTAGCATTGGCGCGCAGATGTGCTGCTGGCGAAGGAAACGCCACGAAGGCTTCAAACCAAGGGCCTTACGTGCCATGTGGTCCGAGTTGCGGCATATCTTCTTGAACATATTGCCAGCGAAAAAGTGCTTGCTGATGCCTATGATACCCTTGCCATCTACGAAGAACTCCTCAGCCTTGCATGGGCCTATTGGGAAGATATCGTCGTTGAAGTAAAGGTACTCCTCGTCAAGACCCTTGATGCGGTGAAGGTGCATCTCTATAGGGTTGCTATTGAATGTAGGTAGACACTCCTCTGGGATAATATCCTTGTGTAGCACCACGTTGACAACATCACGATTAAGCCACTCTGGTATCTGGCTTTCGCCCGATACAACAAGATGTACCTTACGAATAAATGGCATATTCACCTCGATACCGCGCAAAAGGTAGCGTAGCGTACCCCAGTCGCGGAAACGCTTAACCTCGATGGGGGCTGTTACATAACGCTCATAATCCCTCTGCCATACCGGGTCTTGACCATTTACGTATGTGATGACTATATCCATTTATTATGCCAGAATATTACTTTAATCGTGCAAAGATAGTAAAAAAAATAAATAATCAACTAATTTTATCTATTTTTAATACTTTGGCGTAATTTTTCTTGTCTCTCAGGTGTGTATCTCCATCTATGGTGCGACCATAGCCATAGCTCGGGAGACTCTTTAATCATGGCCTCGAGATGAGAGGCGTAGCGACGTGTGATCTCTTTGATGTCTACATCCTCCTTGCCGTCATACACCAAGTCGAAGCGACACTCATATCTGCCTGGTGCTACACGGCGTGAGTGAATGAAATAGATTGGTAGTGAGAACTTTGTTGCTATATGCGCACCTCCCTCGACAAAGGCTGTGGGCTGGCCGAAGAAGTCGTACCACTCGGTGTCAACGCTTAGCTTGGGGCTCTGGTCGGAGATGAGCCCTATGGCTATGTTGTGACCCTTGCCACGGTTGCGTAGATAGAAACGCACGGTATCCTGCATAGGCACCTGGTCAATCGTTGTGTCGTAGGCCCTAAGACGGCGGTAGAAACACTCGAATACCGAGTTGCGAAGAGTGTGGTAGACACCCATAAATCGTGCGTTGGGGTCTTCCCAACACCATAGCAGGTAGTACTCCCAGCATCCATAGTGACCACAGAGGGCTACCCAGTCGGTATCCTTGATGCGTTTGAGGTGCTCATCTCTGTTGGTCCATGTTATGATGTCGCTATTGCGCCTCTTCGATACGCCGGCAAGCGATATGGTGTCAACGATAATCTCGGCAAGGCTCTTATAGTATTTGTGAGCCAGTTGTTTACGCTCCTTAGGACTCTTCTCTGGGAAGCACAACTCAAGGTTGCGCATGATAATCTTTAGTCGGTAGCGCAAAAGACGTAATATGGCGTATATGAATGGCTTGAAGATGTAGTATCGAAACCAGCGAGGTGTGTAGTGTATAACACGGCATGTGCCCCACAGTAGTTCAAGAGCCACACGCTTGGCGAAGCTAAGCTCCTTTTCTGGGTTTTTATCGTTAGCCATAAATCTATCGATGTCTATTACTATTTTTTCTCCTCGTCCGACCACTCACAGTAGGGGTGTGCACGAAGGTGTGAGTTGTAGAAGCGCTTTTCTCCTGTGAGTTCTCTACCTATCCAGTGGGGTAGCGCTACCTGCTCCTCGGCGTTATGTAGCTCCACCTCGGCAATAACCAGACCTTGGTTGTTGCCCATGAACTCGTCGACCTCGAAGGTGTGACCCTCGTACTCAACAAGGTGTCGCATCTTCTCTATGACGCCACCCTCGGCAAGAGCCATGAGCTCCAGTGCTTCGTGGGGATCAATGGCCTTCTCCCACTCGTATCGCGAGAGCCCTCCGTCGCGCGATGGTCCCTTGATTGTGAGCCATGCTTGCTTGTCGGCGATGCGCACGCGTACGGTGCGACGACCCGAGGCTATGTAGCCCTGTATCATGTGTATAGAGCTGTGGGCGAGGTGTTTATACTCGCCCACAACCATATATTTGCGCTCTATCTCTTGGGCCATGCTTACATCTCTGGGGCGAACATAGGATCCCACGATGGGAGCATCACAGGCTTCTGCTCGAGGAGCTTGAGGGTCTCGGCTGGGATGTACTTCTTGTTCACAACAACACGGAACATATACTCCTCGAACCACTCGTCGGTCATGATAAGGTTGCCCTTCCAACCAGCCTCAGGACCCCAGCTATTCTCAACCATCCACTTCTTGTAGTTGCCCTCCTCGTCGATGTCCACAGCTATGAGTGTCATGGCATGTGACGAGCCACTTGCGAATGAGCGCACACGCTCCTCCTTGTTCATAGGGAACTCAACACCCATCAACGACTCGTAGTCGAAGTTGTTGATGTCGAGTGTGCCCTTCTTAGAGAGAAGGTACTTGCCAACGTCGCATGAGAAGTACATAGCTCTGTTATCCTTGATTGATGCAGCTGCCAAAGCCTTAACCTCGTCGATAGGGAGGTTGAGGTATACCCAGTTGTCACCATCGTATACGTGGCGGTCGTACTCAATCTCATACACCTTGTAGTACTCGCGTGATGGATCGTTCATCACCATGACGAAGTCCTCCTCAAGGTCGAGGTCGCCGAAGTACTCCTCATAGAATGACTTAGGGGTGTACTTCTTGGTCTCAACGATGTTGCCATCCTTATCACAACGTGTCCACTCGAACTCGGTAGGAGGCACGCCATAGGCGCGTACAAGCATTGAGTATATCTCCTTGAGCATCTCCACCTTCAAGGCTACAGGAGCACGACGGTCCTTCTGAGCACGTAGCTTAAGACCATACTCACGAAGCTTGAGTGATAGGAGGTATGAGATCTGCGATGTGTTGTTCGACTGATAGTTCTCGGGCATAACCTCTGCAGGCACAACGCCATACTTCATGATGAGGTTCGACACACCGGTGTACTGACCACCATCGCTGAGTGGGTTCTTGAACAACCACTCTACCTGACGGTCCTCCATAGGCAGGTGCTTGGTGTCGATAACGGCCTGAAGGAAGAGGTTTGACTTCTCCAACTGGTCGTAGAAGAAGAGGTAGTTGTGTGAGAACACAAGCTTATCCAAGCCCTGCTCCTCGATCATCTGAGCACGCAAGACGTTAAGGCCTGTGAAGAGCCAGCAACGACCCGACTGGTGCTGGTCTGTGACACCCTTGGTCTTTACGCGGTGTGAGAAGTGAGTGTCAATCATCGCGAGGTTGTCGGCGTTAGTGGCGAGCTCCGTGATTGAGTTTATAGCCATGGCGTTGCGTGCTGCCTTCTCGGCCTGACTGTTGGTGTTGCCAAGGCGTATCTCCTGCATCATCTCCTCGGTGATGCCGCCCTTTGGCTGCTGTGCGCTGAGTGTGCCTGCGGCCATAAGACCCAGGGCAAGGGTTAAGATTCTTTTCATAGTATTGCTATTTTATTTTCATTATATGTCTTACGTTATCGGGTGTATGCTCTATTTGAGAGTACACACCCGACAAAGATATAAAAAAATGTTGAATAGTCAAAACTATAACGCTTGGAATATATGGTGATTAACCTATGATGTAGAGCTTTAGTAGCGACCAGATGATGAAGCGACTGCACTTACCTACGAACATCCATATCGCAGCAGGTAGAAATCGCACCTTGTAGAAGCCCAATACGATGGCGAAAAGGTCGCCAACAAAGGGTAGCCATGTGAGCAGTGCGAGCCATACACCCCAACGCTCTACGGTGGCTTTATGTCGCTCTATGGTTTCGGGTTTTACCTTGAACCATCGCTCCAGCCACTCTAACTTACCGAGCCAGCCGAGCCAGTATCCCGTAAGTCCTCCGAGCCAGTTGCCCACAGCGGCTGCGGCTACGGTGAGTACTACGTCGCCACCCGCCATGAGCATACCTACGAAGAGCACATCGGAGCTTAGCGGAAAGATTGTTGCCGCAAGGAATGAGCCTAAGAATAGCCCTATGTATCCATATTCGAGAAGTGCCTCCATGGTTGATGTTTGGTTTACGCTGGGCAAAGATAGTGCTTTTTTTGATATGTGAGAGAGATAAGGTGTAAGATGGCGATATAACACCCTCTTGCCTCGCCCTATATAACACAAGACCACCCAAGGTCTTAACCCCGGGTGGTCTACTATGTGTCGAGCGTCTATGCGCTACGCTTGTTACTCGATAACTACGAGTGGCTGGTCAGCCTGTACGGTGTCGCCCTCGGCAACCAACAGACCGAGAACCTTACCTGCGTAGTCCGAAGATATAGAGTTCTCCATCTTCATAGCCTCGAGGATCATAACCTCCTGGCCCATGGTCACGGTGTCACCAGCCTTAACCTTGATCTCGATAACACGACCTGGGAGTGGAGCGTTCACAGTCTTGCCATCGGCAGCTGTAACCTTGCGCTCTGCACCAGCATCCTCCGTTGCATCATCCATAGAGTCGGCAACCTCGATAAGGATAGCATCAGCCGCTACGGTCTCGCCCTCAGCAACCAAGATCTGCTTCACGAAGCCTGCATGGTCGGTAGTGATAGAGTTCTCCATCTTCATAGCCTCGAGGATCATAACCTCCTGACCTGCAGATACCTTATCGCCAACCTTTACCTTAAGCTCGATTACACGACCTGGAAGTGGAGCTGTCACAGCCTTGCCTGTCACAGGGCGCTTGCCACCAGCGGCAGCACCTGCCTTAGCGCTCTCAATCTCGATGATGATACCCTCAGCCTGTACGGTGTCACCCTCCTTAACGATGATCTGCTTAACACGACCAGCGTAGTCCGAGGTGATAGAGTTCTCCATCTTCATAGCCTCAAGCACTGCAACCTCCTGGCCTACGGTAACCATGTCGCCAACCTTAACCTTAAGCTCGATAACACGGCCTGGGAGTGGAGCAACGATGGTGTCGCCAGTGATAGGCTGAAGCTCTACGACCTCCTCTTTTCTGAGTGATGGGTCTGCAGCAACCTTCTCAGCGTATGCAGCCTCCTTGATGCCTGTGAGGTATGCCTTGGCTACGAGTGGGAACAACTCCAACAAAAGCTCCTCCTTCTCGTTCTCTGCCAAGAGAACACCACCTGCCTTCTCCAATACTGGGTTAGGCTGCTTCTGGTACTTAGATGTATCGTATGGACGCTCCTCGCGGAAGCCACAAATCTTCTCGCGGAAGTCCTCAGAGATCTTAACAGGAGTGCGACCGTAGTCACCCTTAACCAAGCCCACAAACTGAGCAGACTTGTTGGTGTACATTGCACGGCCAGCCTTCTCGTCCATAGCGCAGTTTACGGCCTGAGCACCAACGATCTGCGATGTAGGAGTTACGAGTGGTGGAAGACCTGCTGCCAAACGTACTGGTGGGATAAGCTCCATAGCGCGTGGGAGGATATCCTCAGCGCCAAGCTGCTTGAGCTGTGCTACCATGTTAGAGTACATACCACCAGGGATCTCTGCATCCTGAACGAGCTTGTTAGGCGCTGGGAAGCCGAAGTAAGCCTCGATAGCCTGTGAAGCTACCAAGAGCTCATCCCAGTTCTCCTCCTGAGCAGCCTTCACGCAGCGGTCGAGCAATGCGTCAACCTCAGCAGGAGTCTCGTCGGTAAGAGGGTTGAATGGCTTTGGAAGTGGCTTCTCGGCACCAAATACCGATAGCTCGAGCTCCTTGCGAATATCCTTAAGCTCTACGTTGATCTTAGCCACAGCCTCCATGTTAGCACCAAGCTCGATGCCCAACTTCTTACAGAAGAGGTATACAAGCTCTACAGCAGGAGCGCCGGTACCGCCACCGAACCACCAGCAGTTAGTGTCGACGATGTCAACACCTGCTACGATAGCTGCATATACCGAGCCAAGACCATAGCCTGGGGTACAGTGTGTGTGGAAGTCTACGGTTACGCCGAGCTCGCTCTTGAGCAACTTGATAAGACCTGCCACGCGTGCGGGAGGAATAAGACCCGACATATCCTTGATGGTGATCATGTCGGCGCCAAGCTCTGCCATCTGGCGTGCCTTGTCGAGGAAGTAGGCATCGGTAAATACCTTCTCGTGCTCCTCACCATCCGAGTACTTAGGATCTACGGTGTAACATACAGCGCAGTCAGCGATACCGCCATACTGCTTAATATACTTAATAGTAGACTTAACATTGTCAACATCGTTCAACGCATCGAAGATACGCATGATGCCCAAACCGCTCTCGATAGCATTGCGTGAGAAACCGTCGATAATCTCGTCGGTATATGGCGCATAACCAAAGAGGTTACGACCACGAGACAATGCTGTGAGCTTCGACACATCACCTACGGCGCGCTTGATGGTCTCAAGGCGTGTCCATGGGTTCTCGTTGAGGTAGCGCATCACAGAGTCGGGCACTGCACCGCCCCATACCTCCATAGCGTAGAAACCTGCATCCTTGTAGTAAGGAAGGCAACGGTCTACCTGCTGCTGTGTCATACGTGTTGCAAACGATGACTGCTGACCATCACGCAATGTGAGGTCGCGAATTTTAAGAATCTTTGTCATAGCTTTCGCAAAGGTTTATTTAGTTAGTTTTAGTTGTTTGCTTGGTTAGGAATAACAAGCATCTGTTATTCGAATAACAAATATAGGCAATATTTTGCAGAAAAACAAATATTTTTCATAAAAAGTGATGCTCGTAGATGCTTTTTTAGTTATTATGCTCCATTGAGGGTGGGTATTGGTTGTGCTACCTGGGTATATCGGGGAGTGGCTATGCTTGTGTAGGGGTAAAATAGTTTAAGGGCCCGATGCACACATCAGACCCTTAACAACCAATCTCCATTCAATTATCTCATTTACTCGAGCGACTCGTCGACAACCTCTTCAGCCTCATCCTGGCTGGGTACCTCGTCGTAGTGGAAGATGTTCATATCCTCGTTATACACGGGGCTTGATATGCCCATGAACGAGAGCACACTGTGGAAGACATGGTACTGAGTTGCATGGCTTATGCTCTTGACATGAGTGTGTGGATCGGAGTCCCAAACGATAAATGGTATCATACACTGCTCGGGTGCCATATCTTTAGGCAGACCGTGCATATACATGTTGTTCTCGCCCAATGACTCGCCGTGGTCCGAAACATAGAACATACAGCTACGTGTTCCCTCGGGGAGCTTGCGCAACTCCTCGATGATGGTGTAGAGCAGATAGTCGGTGTAGAGGATGGTATTGTCGTAGGCGTTGATAAGATGTGCCTTATTGGCCTTCGACATCTCCACCGTGGTGCATACGGGGTAGAACTCCTCGAACTCGTATGGGTACTTCTTGTAGTAGGTAGGACCATGCGAGGTGCTTGTGTGAAGCACTATGAGGGTCTTCTGCTTGTCGCCCGCCATGATCTCCTCGGCAAGGCCCTGCACAAGTAGCTCGTCGTACTTAGATTTGCTGTTGTAGCGCTCTCTGAGGGCGTCCATGTCGTAGAAGCGGTCGAACTTCAAAGGTGGCTCACCCCAGTTGCTGGTACGCCATACTACGTCAACCCCTGTGCGATATAGGTAGTTGGGTAGAATCTCGTATAGCTTCTCTACGGGTCTATGGTCGAGTATGGCCTTCACACCCGCTGTAGTGTATGTGTCTGCCGATGTGGCATTCAGCACCACGACATCCTCCTCCTGCTCGAGGTAGGGGTTTGTGCAGCGGTCGTAGCCATAGAGTGAGAAGTGGTCGCTACGTGCCGACTCGCCGATGACAATGACCACTACATCGCGTGAGTCGTTCTCAATCTTGGCATCGGGCAGAGGTATCGCCTTGCGGTTCATCATTATCCACTTATGTAGATAGCGTATTGAGTTTGCCGTGTATGAGAATGGCATCGCTAGACCACCAATCTGTGGTGCGTAGCGGTCTATCCAGAGGATGTTCGACTTGTTGATAAGTAGCGAGCTAAGGAGTATGGCTACGGTGATGACTATGGTTGTGAGAAAACGCCATATTGAGCGATAGTTAACCCTTGTGGCTGCCACGCATATTGCTGGTATGATACCCAAGAATATGACGTATAGCACGAAGGTGAACGATAGATAGCTACCCGCCTCCGAGGGGCGTGTATTGAAGACATTACCCATCATCTCCATGGTGATAAGCGTGTTGTAGCTATTTATGAAGTAAAGACATATGGCGTTGCAGATGAACGTCGTAGCAATGAGATACCTACCCACAACACGGAAACAGTAGAGTAGTAGGTAATATAGGAAGTAGTTTAGCAAGATGAGCAGTATGAACACCGTGGTGGTGATTATAAAGCCGTTGAAGTCGGCATCCACACTGTTGGCAATCATCTTTATTAGTGGTATGTTGTATACCACAAGTGTGAATACGCTGAGTATCAGCGCAAGATTGGTTATGTCTACGGGGCGACGTATGATGCTCCATCCCCTCTTTATCCAGCCAACGAGTGTGGCATACCCCTTGGTGGCATATGACTTAGCTTTGCTCAATAGCTCCTTGAACTTTACCATTTGAAATATACTCTATATATGGCCACTCCTATGCCCGCTAATAGGGCGAGTAGCACAAGGTTAAACAATATTGTAAGTGGTGTGTTAACGCTATGTTGTCTATTCTCGAAAGGACTCTCCATCAGCTCGTTATCGTAGCGAGCGAAGGGGTTTGAGTATATCCTTTCGCCATCGGCAAAGTATGCCGTGATGCGTGCGTAGCTATCCTCCTTGCCCATGGCATAGTAGGCCGTGTCGCAGTTATAGACGCAGTGTAGCAGACGCTGGTTCTGGCCCGTAAACTTGATGCTGTCGGCACTCTCGGTGAAGGATACATATATCGTGTCGCCCCTCATGCCTATCTCGTCGATATAGGGCACTGTGAGATTCTTCTCCACCTTGACGCTCATGTCACCATTGCCAAAGTCGGGAGTGTAAAGCGCATAGAAGCGGCCCTCGTATAGCGCCTCTGTGATATCCTCGGCACTTGTCGAGGGGGCATTTATGACGGTTGAACGTATGGCTATGTTCTTCGATTTTTTGAAATCGTGAAGGTCGTCGTTGTGAAGACCGAATGAGTAGTGTCCTGCACTCAGTGCCCAGTCCCACTCACGGTTCTCCTTTTTTATGTCGCGCGTAAGCTCCATAAGACGATAGCCCCCAATGCGCTCCAGACTCTTTCTGTCTACACCAGGCACACGCTGTGGATGGTTAAACTGCACCATGATAGCATCCTTCGAGAGCATATCTATCTGATACTGACGTTGGAAGTCGAATATGGGTAGGGCATGGTCGAAGAGTGTTGTCTGTGTGCTGCCATAAACGTTTATGTGAAACTTCAGGAGGTTGAAGCCATGCTCGTAGAGCGATATGCCCTTGTCGCCTCCCTGAGGGTGTGGTGTTATCTCGTTATGGTTCGAGAACTGCACAAAGTCGTAGCCATATTTAAGGTACTCCTCGTAGACCCTTGCGGGGCTCTCGTCGCACTCGTTGAACACACCCTCGACGCGTGTGTGGGTGTGTAGGTTGCCTCGCTTCCAACCGTATGTGGTGTCGACGTCGGCGTATGGATTGTATATGGCTTCTCCGCTGAAGGGCTTGGGTTGACCGAAGTCGTAGACCGCACTCACGCTGGTGATGACAAAGAGTAGGAGTATAATAAATATAGGTGTAAGTGCAACCTTTGTTGCTATTCTTACACCGCGTGAATGATGCTTTACCCACTCCTTGATATGTCGCCAAATATTTTTCATGCTCAACGGTGAGACAAAGATAAGCGAAATTTTTTGAATTTACTCTGCTTGTTACCAAAAATATAGTGGCCTTTAGGTCTAACGTGTTGGTAATTAGTGCTATATGTGTAATATGCTGATTATCAGCGCTTTGAAAAATTAACCAATTTGTAAAGTGTAACTATTTGTGTGTCAATGTGTTTTAACGGGGCTTCTGGAAAAAATAACACCTCTAAAATTTGATGTTGTCTAAAGAATATAGTAAATTTGCATTATCAAACAGAGAAGATTATGAGACGAAAGCTACTATCGCTAATTGCACTTACGTTTGTCGCACTATGTGCTACGCCCCTTGTTGCGCGTGCACAATATAAATATACGTTTCGTGACTCATTGGGTGTCTATAAGGTGGAGTTTACCCCTTATGCTAACCCCCGCGAAGAGGCACGAATTATGGGTCGTCCTGTTGCGGCAGGTCAGCATGAGATACGCCTTGGTCTGGGCGTAGTGTCGGATACCTCAGTGGGGTATACTACGGCTACGAACTGGACCCCTGCCAACGACTTAGTCTATAGGGTGGGTGGTGCGTATAACGATAGTGATAATATCTATCCAGGTAGTACTAACTGGATTACCCTGGGCTTCGAGGGTGGTCGCTGGTTTAAGGATTGGCTCTACTTTGGTGGTACCTTCGTCTGGACTGGTGGCTACGATAGACTGCTACACAAGGCTACGCATAAGCTTGTATATTCCTACCAGAGTCACAACTTCACACTTATGCCAACCCTGCGCTTTGCGTGGTATCGTCGAGGCATTGTGCAGCTATACTCGGGCCTTGGTGTCGGTGTTGTAGTGTCGCACACCAATAATGTATATAGCGACAATACTCGCCTCACTGGCTCCTACGATGTCACCTTCTTTGGTGTGAGTGTGGGTCGTAACCTCTTCGGATATTTCGACATAGGTGCTGGTATGCGAGGTGTGTTCAGCTTTGGTTTGGGTTATCGTTTCAATAAAAAATAGTCTTGATTATGGGTAAGAGAACCATATATTTACTCTTGATTGCCACCTTGCTATTTAGCTATGATTGTGTGGCGCAAGAGAGCATATCGCGCAACGACATTCGTGTGAATGCAATATCTTATACCAACGATGCTTTTGCTGAGGCCTCGGCTATGGGTGCTGTTGCACTGCCGTCAACACCTGTAAATGTAGGTATTCCAAGCGTCGATAACGAGAACTTCTTGCAGATAGGCACATCGCTTCCGAGCCTTGTGCAGACTATATGGTTTGGCCTGGGCTATGGCGTTGATACCGAGATGGTTCATACCTCTCCTCAAAACTTTAGTCAGGAGCTTGCCGAGTGTCGCTATTACTGGGGTGACGAGTGGATGGTAAGTGCCATAAACCTTGAGTATGGCCATAAGGTTAACGACTGGTTGGCTTTGGGCCTAAAGGGCTATTTGGGTTTCTCCACACGACCTCGCCGCCATGTCGTCACCAAGGAGACTCTCTATCACAATACCTTGTGGGCTACCGCTGCAATATTCAATGTTCGTTTCGACTGGCTCAGACGCGATATTGTCACCATGTACTCATCTATAGGTGCGGGTGTTGCCGTGCTTAAGGAGAATGACTTCAACGAGGTGATTCCCATGTTTGATTTTACGGCGATAGGCCTAAGTCTGGGTAGACGCTTCTATGGTTACGTAGAGCTTGGTAGTGGCGCAAGTGGCGGTCTGCGTGCAGGCGTTGGTGTTAGATTTTAATTTAGTAAGATTATGAGACGTGTTTTTAGATATCTGCTCATGGTGAGTGCAATGACTATGTTTACGGGGTGTATGATCGATGATGCTGAGGAGCATGATACCGATGCTTTGAGGAGGGTGGTATGGAACGAGGCAAAGAGCGATATGTCGCATATCAGCGAGCTCCTTACCGAGATTTACTACTTCGATATGGTGCTATCTATGGAGGATAGTGTCGAGCAGGAGAGTCTCTTTATGCGTTACTTCCCTGGCTCTACCATGATAAACGATGGTAATAGCTATGTTGTGACCACCCAAACAGCTTATGGTACAACATATACCACGACCTATACGACTGAAGGTAGGACTCTCTCTCAAGATGGTAAATGGAGTGTAAAGCGCACGGGAGGTAATGGCTTCGACCTCGAACTTCGTCCCACCGATGGTGATAGCTTCGTGGCGGAGTTTAAGTCTATGAATATCCATGAGTCGTCGGGTAGTGCCGAGTTTGAGGTTGTATTTGGGGGTATTAGTGAGTCAATGTATCCTGTGATTCAGTATAACGATGGCTATGTTACGATGGTCGATAAGCTTAATAGTTCGTCAAGTCCTGTGACTCTCACTAGCTCTGTTGTGGAGCCATGGCTCTATCAGGGCGAGGGCTATGGCTTTGTGCAGGGGGTGGCTCTTATAGAGTGTCACGATGCCCTTTATGGCGCTACCGACTCCATACTTGTGCATATCGATAAAGGCAATGTTATGATTGATTATTTGCCGTAGGTGATGTATGTTTTATAAGTTAAATTCTAAATAGTTACAACATGATTAAAAGAGTAATTGGCGTTGCACTTATCGCAGTTATTGGTGCTGCCTGCACAGAGAAGAGCGGAGATAATCCCGCTAAGCCAGAGCCTAGCAATGGCGAGAAACACTATGTTAAGTCTATTGATATCTATTATGACGACACATCGGCGTCGGATGTTGTGTTCCCGGGTGAGTCCATAGTGTTTGAGTACGACGATAAGAATCGTATTACAAATATCAAGGGCGTTGAGTATAACGACGCTAATGAGGTGGTAGATATCTATGCGGATATTAAGTTTAAGTATAGCGACGATAGTCGTAGCCTTACCATTACAACTACTATGGATGATATGGATTTTGCTGCTGAGTGCGACCTTAACGATAGGGGTGCTATTGCTACTGCACGATGGCAGAGCCCAGAGGATCTATGTGGTCTTGTTGAGGACTTTGTCTATAACGACAAGGGCGAGCTCGTAACCTATACATTGAGTATGGGTAATATGGGCGGAATGTCGTTTGATTATGAGTGGGAAGATGGTAATATTGTGAGGATAATATCGGAGGATATTGAGGTTAATGACGTATGCACATATACCGATGAGCCTAATCCATATAACATTGATATGTTCTACGCCTATGCTTGGAATATGCCTATGATAGCTGAGGTGATTCTTATCCACGATGGTTTGTTGGGTAATACCAATCGCTCGATGCTTAAGAGCTATTCGACTAATTTATATGGAGAGGAGATCAACGAGGTTATTGATCATAAGTTCAAGGATGGACTTGTAGATTACACCATCTACGACGATACCATCTTTAAGTATAGATGCTTCTAAGATACGGAGTTATAGTTAAACATAATAGTTGTCAACCCCGAGAGCTTGAGTATAGGCTCTTGGGGTTGGTTTTTTTTGGGGTTTGTATAATGGGTTCTTGTAGGTTCTGATAGGTTCTAATGGGTTCTATTGGGAAAAAGTGCTCCCCACCAGAACCCATGGTCCTCCTATATATGCACATCCATATTTTCCTCCATATAATTGTATTTCCCGAATATTTTTCATACCTTTGTCTAATTAAACAGATTTGTATGGCTTACGATGTTATAGTTATAGGTGCTGGTGCCGCAGGTCTTATGGCGGCAGGAACGGCTGCTATGAGTGGTCGCTCGGTGCTACTCATGGAGAAGATGGAGAAGGCGGGTCGCAAGATACGCATCACAGGTAAGGGTCGTTGTAACCTCACCAATGCTCGACCAGCCGAGGAGTTTATGGAGCGTGTGCGCACCAACCAGGAGTTCTTCTCGGTGGCCTTTGCCGAGTTCAACAACCGTGCAACCATCAGGTTCTTCGAGCGCATAGGCGTGAAGCTCGAGACCGAGCGTGGCGAGCGTGTATTCCCCAAGAGCGGCAAGGCGTGGGATATAGCCAATGCCTTGGTAGACTTCTGCGAGGATAAGGGTGTCAAGATAGCATATAAGACCCAGGTTACGGCCATAGAGACTATGGGCGACAAGGTTACTGGCGTGCGCTATCGCAATGCCCGTGGCTTCGAGCGTCGCGAGGAGGCTGAGGCTGTTATCGTATGTACGGGTGGTGTGAGCTACCCATCTACAGGCTCTACGGGTGATGGTTACGACTTCGCAGCATCGGTGGGTCACAACATCGAGCCTGTGCGCCCATCGTTGACACCCCTTGTAACATCGCATCCACAGAAGGAGTATCTCAATGGCTTGCTGCTCAAGAACGTGGGAGCTAAGCTATATATAGACAATGAGCTTGTTCAGGAGGAGTTTGGCGAGCTCGGCTTCTCGGAGCGAGGCATCGAGGGTGCTGTGGCACTGCGCCTCAGCCGCGATGTGGTCGATGCCATCATCGACGAGAAGCGTGTGAAGATCATCGTAGACCTCAAGCCCGCCCTCGACGAGGAGACTCTTCTTGCGCGTATAGAGCGAGAGATATCGGAGATGCAGCCCTCGGAGTTCTTCTCGGAGTTGTTGCGTAAGCTCGTGCCTAAGCAGATGGTGGTGCCCTTGGCTAAGGAGGTGGACTTCCACTCTAAGACCTATGTGAGCAAACTTACCGATGCCGAGAAGATGCGCCTCGTGAAGATATTGAAGGGCATGGCATTCCCTATCGTTGACTACGCACCATTCCAGTTTGCTATCGTTACGGCTGGCGGCGTGGACTGCTCGGAGGTCAATAAGTACACCATGCAGTCGGAGCGTGTTAAGGGATTATACTTCGCGGGCGAGGTGCTCGACATCGACGCCAATACGGGAGGCTACAACATGCAGATAGCCTTCTCTACAGGCCGCCTTGCAGGACAACTTAAAAAGTAATAGGTTATGAAACGCTCGGGACGTACACTAAAACAGCGACTATATGGCTTCAAACACCTATCGTCGAGACTTAAGCGTGCCCGCTACTTCAGAGGACACGGCGTTCACTCGCCATATATATATAATATCGTGCGCCAGGTATTCATGCGCTCGAAGCTAAATGTTGTCGAGGCCCCTCTCTACGATACTCTTGTAGCACAAGGTGTCGCCAAGCGTAGAGCTGTGCAGCTGCAAAACCTCGTGGTCCACTGCGAGTATAACACCTGGACTATTGATAGCCTCACCAAGGCCGACTTTATCGTTGCTACGGTGGATGTAGCACCCGAGACCTTGACAGAGTATGCCGCCTTTGCACGTGAGCAGGGCGCAACACTCTGCATTATGAACCCTTACTACTCGGCCGAGCGCTGGACGGTATGTAGCACGATTATAGATGCCCACCCCTCGACAACGGTAGATAATAGGGCATACCTTCTTGTATTTAATAACCACCTGCCTAAGCAGCGCTTTAGATTATAAACAGTTATGAAGATATATACCAAAAGCGGAGATAGGGGCACTACGTCGCTTATAGGCGGTGAGCGTGTCTCAAAGGCCGACCTTCGTGTCGAGGCCTATGGTACGGTAGATGAGCTTATGTCATATGTGGCACTCCTCGCCGATAGTATCGATGATGCGTGCGATATGCCTTCGCTCGTTGAGGAGCTGCGTGGCGTGGAGTCTCGCTTGATGAGTGTCTCGGCCCTCTTGGCTGTGGGCCGCGGTGGCGAGGATAAGGTGAAACCCTTAGATATGACCTATGTCACAGCCCTGGAGGAGGCTATTGACCGCTACCAGGCGGAGCTCACGCCTATTACTAAGTTCACCATACCTGGTGGCCATCGCCTTGTATCCCTGAGCCATGTCTGCCGTACTGTGTGCCGCCGCTCGGAGCGTGCAGCGCTGCGTGCCTCGGAGATAGCGCCCGTGGATGAGACGGCATTGTGCTATCTAAACCGCCTCTCGGACTACCTCTATACCGTAGGCCGCCTGCTCACCGAGCGCCTGGGTGTTGAGGAACATCTTTGGATACCGTAGAGATAGGGTGGTAAGGGTGTGACGTTCAAAGATTTTTATGCTTGATGCTTGGATATAAAAAATTATTTCCTACATTTGTGCGCTAAAAATTGAAATAGCACGTTTTATAGGATAGAAAGTTGATATAATTTAAAACCTAAGATAACTATGTATTGGACATTAGAGCTTGCGTCGAAGTTGGAGGATGCTCCATGGCCCGCAACAAAGGAAGAGTTGATTGATTATGCTGTTCGTTCAGGTGCTCCACTTGAGGTTTTGGAGAATCTTCAGGAGATCGAGGACGAGGGTGACATCTATGAGTCTATCGAGGACATCTGGCCCGACTACCCATCAAAGGACGACTTCTTCTTTAACGAGGAAGAATATTAAGAGGTTAAGGAGATTAAAACCCTAAAAGCAAATGATTTACAAAGACCGATTGGGCAGTCCAGTCGGTCTTTTTTTTGTCAAAATACTGCCCAAAAACTACCCAAAAATGAGCGAAAACTGCCCAAATACTGCCCTGAAACTATTACCAAATCCTCCCCAAAATAAGAGTAGTAAGTGAGGGATGGCACACTACCCGAACACTGCCCTGACGCTCTGTAAGGCTCTTTTTGCCAAAATTGAGAGAATTGCCAAAACCGCCAGTTTGAGTCAAAAACGTACCTATAATTATTTGCTTTTACTACCCTATATTTCACCTACTTTGATATTACCTTAAATATCATATCTATTCACATTCGATGATATCTTAGGCTACATCCATCTTTAATACCCATAATCTCGCAAGGAGTCAATCATGCTTACCTCGGTTGCTTGAATAGTCCCTCGATATCCTCCCATGTGCAATCGTTGGGGGTGGCGGGTTCTATGCCAAGGATATGCGCTATTATAAGGTGGTCGTTTAGGTTCTGAAATACGCGGTCGTGTGTGTAGCCACTCTTGAACGCAGGACCGCAACCATAGAATACCATGTGCATATCCCTATCAAATGGGTCGTAGCCATGGTTCGAGTAGTTAGGTGTTGGTCGCCCGCTCTCAGGATCCTTATGATAAACCACCTTCCAGCCTGTCTCGGCGAGCAATACTATGGGGTATATGCGTGTGGTGTGGCTACCATAGTGTAGCTTCTCTGGCATACTATCGCGTAGCCATACTTGATAGTGTCCCTGCTTCTCGTTATTTTTCAGAATCTTATATATGCTCTCAGTCTCATTGAGGTTGCGAGGCTTTAGGGTTACGGGGTTGGAGTTATAGTAGTATTGTATCTTATCGGGTATTAGCGAGTAGATATTGAAATACTTCTCGGGGTCAAGCTCCACCATGCCATGGTCCGAGGTGAATATGAAGTTGATGTTGTCGTAGACGGGTGAATTGCGCATCTCGTGCATGAAGTAGCCCAGGACCTCATCTATATCTTCGACCACCTTGCGTGTCTTGTCTGAGGTGGGGCTGTGGTCATGCTCCGTAGCATCGGGCTCATCGAAATACCACATGACAAGGTTTGGAATCTCGGTTAGCTCCTCGTTACACATGGCATCTATCACCTTGTCAGCAAGCTCTTTGTTCGATAGGCGGTAGTCGTAGGACATTGCCACCGTAGGCTTACGTCCATTGACGGCGGCATCTATGCCTACCCAGCCATACACATGGGCGATGAGTCCTTGTCGCTCCACGGTGTTCCATATAGGTTCGCCCTTGTAGAATGCGGCATTTGCCTTAGCCTCGTCGTCGCTAATGGAGTATGTCTTATACTGCTCCTCGTCGAAGAAGGTGTTATTAACTATGCCATGGTGGTCGGGGTGGAGGCCTGTCGCCATTGAGTAGTGGTTGGGGAAGGTGTTGCTCGGGAAGCATGGCATGATTTCCGAGTATACGCCCACGCGCGCTATTGAGTCGAGGGTAGGTGTATTGTACATACTGGCCAGGTCATAACGAAAGGCATCCATTGATAGTATAACCACACGAGGCTCGCTCAGCTCCCCGCTCTTCGCATCCTCCTCCTCGTTGTTATTGTCATCCTCCTGCTCGAAGTTTGGAATATCCTGGTTCGTATTTGGCATAGTCTGTGGACCACAAGCCACAAATGCAACCACCCCCAGCAACATTATTATCCACTTATTTCGCAAACTCATATTGATATAAGGTCTGTTATAGTTTTATTATATCGGTGATCTCTTTTGGCAGCATCTGATATTCAGTAATCTTTGCACCACCATTTTACGCAAATATAGTGATTTTTTTTGAAGAAACATAATTTGTTTACCAGTTAATAATATCACCATTATATAATTTAGCAAACTTTAGGTGATTGTAGGTAAACATTGATTCGGTATTAATTATTCCCGTAGGTGATAATTATCTTTTATTGACCAAGAGCGATGCCAACCTCTCGATTTTCCTCAGAGATATGCTCGAAAAGTAGCGTTGCAAAACTTTTCACAAGTGTGGCAAAATAGACATTTTCAGCTATTGCTGATTTACAACGACTTACGGACTAAAATTCGTGGGTCGTTTTTCGTTTTGCAAAACTTTTTCCGAGTAACTTTGTATTGTGAGGTGGAAAAAATAGCCCTCATAACGCATTTTCTTGCCCTAAAATTTGGAAAATTCAAAGGGGGGGGTAAATTTGCAGACGGAAATGTAAACGCCGTTAAAACGGCTAAAACTTGACAATATAAACAAGTTAGTTAGGGTAGATAATATAAATTTTTTGAGTTTATGAATAGATTGTTTTTAGTTTTGTTTGTATTACTTTCTGTCTCGTGTAATCGAGAAAACGAAGAATTGCCTGCTGTTGTAAACGATGACTTCAAAATCGAGGTGACGGAGCTAACGACAGCAACCATCAAGGCTACAATCACGCCAAAGGACAGGGATATGATGTATGTGGCGCAAGTGGAGGCCATCAACGACATAGATTTAGATTGGAGGATAAACTCAGTATATAATGAATCGGAACACGCTCTATTTAACATTGGCGTTATGGGCTATGTTAATTATGCAATCGATAATGATATCGATATTCTTGAGTTTATCACAGAGTACAATGTAGGTGGTAAGGGCGAGATTATTCTTGACCGTCAAATATTGGAGCCTGGTCATAAGCATGGTATTGTGGTCATCGGCATTGAGACTTATACGGACGAGAGGGGAAGATTGGATGTTCGCACAGTAACACCTGTTTATTATGAGATTGTCGAGACCGATATAGCATTGAATAAGGATATATCGTTTGAAACTTCAGTGACTGTTGACCCTGTTATAGGCTCGGATATTCTGCTCGATGTGAAGCCTAATGGCTGGGATGGGGTATATTTCTGCAAGCTCTATGAGCACTATGAGGGATATGACACTTATGAGTATAAAGATATTTTCGATGCTACTCCCGACGAGATGTTTATGCACTACAAGGAGGAGTGGTATAGAACATTTATTGATTATGCCAGGTTGGCAGATACTGAGGGTTTTTACGCAATGATGGATACTTATAGCTTCTCCGGTGAGCTCAGCGACCACAGATTTCGACTAAAGGCCAACAAGGGCTACTGCTTGGTAATATATGCATTGGAGGTCGTAGATGGCCTCTTGCAGGTTGTGTCGTACCCTAACTATATCCATTTTACCACCTCTGCACACCAAAATTCGGACATAACATTTGATGTGGAGATTGGCGAGGTTAATAGTCGTAGAGTGGTATATGGTGTTACGCCATCAAGCGATATGGAGGGATATTGCTCTGTTGTGATGCCTGTAGCGGAGTATAATGACTGGGATGAGGAGTTATTAAAGCAACGCATTGCGGACCAGTCTGTGAAAAATGGTGATGTCAAATTCGGTAATGCGAATTATGAGGACTACACTCTTATACCCGACACCGACTATTATGTTGTATGTCTTGGTTGCCACGGCGAGGTTGCTACATCAGAGATTACAACTATTCCGTTTAGGACTGAGCCAGAGCGTGAGGCAGATTGCAAGATTATAAATGTTGAGGTGTGCGCCCCATTTCACGCCGAAACACTCTATAACTACGACCCGGTGAAATATGCTGACCGTATGGGCGACTGGCAGTATGATGTGGAAGATTTTTATGCTACGGGAGTAGATATGATATTAGAGGGAGAGCCTCGTATGATATACTCTCGTTTCTTCGCAGATGAAGAAGTTGATGGCAAAAGCTGCGAGGATATCATTGCGATGCTCAGAAAATACAAATCCTATGAGGCTCGCTATTACTTTATCAAGTATGATATGAGTTATCATTTTTATGCTATGGTAATGGATGAAGATGGAGACATAGACCTCTATATTTCACCTGAC
>JAZRMM010000034.1:0-41746 GCA_045647535.1 Alistipes sp. | reverse complement strand
CGCTAAACATTACAATTTTTAGAATAAATGTACGTAATAGTAGAGATCGCAGGTCAGCAGTTTAAGGCTGAGAAGGGTCGTAAGCTCTATGTTCACCGTCTCCAGGGTGAGGAAAACTCATCTTTGAGCTTCGACAAAGTCCTGCTTGTAGACAACGACGGTCAGGTTAAGGTAGGTGCACCTGTAGTAGAAGGCGCCTCAGTTAAGTGCAAGATCTTGAAGCACCTCAAGGACGACAAGGTCCTCGTGTTCAAGAAGAAGCGTAGAACAGGTTATCAGAAGTGTAACGGTCACCGTCAGTATCTGACACAGGTTCTCGTTGAGGAGATTAATTGTTAAACCCTTAAAACGTAGTAAGAAATGGCACACAAAAAAGGTGTTGGTAGTTCTAAGAACGGCCGTGAGTCAGAGAGCAAGCGACTCGGTGTAAAGCTTTTCGGTGGTCAGTACGCTAAGGCGGGTAACATTATCGTTCGTCAGCGAGGCACAGTACACAACCCAGGTGAGAACGTGGGTATGGGTAAGGACCACACACTTTTTGCATTGGTTGACGGTACTGTTGGCTTCTGCAAGAAGGCATCTGGTAAGTCTTACGTGAGCGTTACTCCTATTGCTGAGTAAGCTTAATTAAGCACAAAGAGAAAAAAAGAGTACTTCGGTGCTCTTTTTTTATTTTATACAAAATCGTATTTTACTCAGCAATAGGCGTAAACTACATATACTTTTGGGATAAAAGGGAATTAAAAGACAGAAGGGCGCAAAGGGCGGTTGCAGAGCATTGTCAGCAACGACCGAGAGTATAGTAAATGAAGGGTGAGTAAGAAATTTGTAGCCAACTGTAGCCCATTACCAAATCTTTTACTACTTTTGTCTATCGAGATAATTTTTTCGCACAGTGAACAACCTGCACAAACTATGAAACGTCTATTTCTACTATCTGCCATAGCTCTTGTTGCTATATGCATCAGCTCGTGTGGCTCGTCGCAAAGTGGCGCACCCGCCAAGCCTGAGCCTCCCGTGCGTTATGGATGGGATGGCGTTCCGCTTTATGGCGATGTTGAGTCGGTCGCTATAACAACCTATCAGCTCGAAGATAAATTTGGCGAGGTTGTACGAGGTGATATTGAGAGTCGCAATAAATACTACTTTAATGAGGCTGGAGATGTGATTGAGTTGGCTCAGTACAACTCAGCCGGCTCGTTGCGTGAGAAGGAAATTTATAAATACGACGCCTCTAGAAATTTGGTTGAGTCGGTTTGGTGCAACTCAGATGGCTCGTTGCGTGACAAGACTATTTATAAATACGACTCTTTAGGTAATATGATTGAGTCGGCTTGCTACAACTCATACGGCTCGTTGCGTTATAAGACAATTTATAAATACGACTCCTCGGGAAATATGATTGAGAAGGCTCAGTACAACTCAGATGGCTCGTTGCGTGAGAAGACAATTTATAAATACGACTCCTCGGGAAATCAGATTGAGAAGGCTTATTACAACTCAGATGGTTCTTTGTATCATAAGGATATTTATAAATACGACTCCTCGGGAAATATGATTGAGAGGACTGTGTACAAATCAGGCGGCTCGTTGGATAATAAGTGGGTTTTGAAATATGACTCCGCAGGAAATATGGTTGAGGAGGCTCAGTACAAATCAGATGGCTCGTTGCTTTATAAGACAATTTATAAATACGACTCCGCAGGAAATATGATTGAGGCCGCTTATTACGGTTCAGACGGCTCGTTGTGTTATAAGACAATTTATAAATACGACTCCTCGGGAAATATGATTGAGACGACTATTTATGAAGGCGAAGTGCTTATACCTCAATCTCAGATAGTTTTCGAAATCACATATCGTAATTATTAGTGTGTGACAGCCCAGTGTTTTTGGAGAGCTTAACAGTGTTAGGCTCTCCATTTTTTTTGCCGTATTGGGAGGACTGAGAGGTTAACTCCCCGTCATTACGAGGGCCTCAGCCCGTGGCAATCTCTATTGTTTTCAGTATCTTCCTTCACTACAAATCCACCCATCCGAACAATTGCGGGTATTAAAAATAATACCCGCACCTTTTGGAGTGCTCTTCGCCATATAGGTGTGAGATTCCCACGCTCATTACATTCGCTCGGAATGACGATTCAGTGTGTGTCATTGCGATGGCATCAGCCCGTGGCAATCTCATAGTTGAAGAGACCATTATTAGTGCTTATTTATGGGGTTATTCACAGCAATTATTTGTTCATTCTTTTCTCTGATAGGATGGGTAAGTCTCTATATTTCATGCTCACTTCGCCCTTATAATTGCTCTTTTTTTGCCTTTTCTTTCCCATTTCCCGAAATTTGTGTATCTTTGTACGATTATGCGCGCACGCGATATATGTGCGCGTGGTAAACAGAAGAATTAACTATTATTGGCTTTAAACTATCTTGACATGTTTAACGAATTAGTATCATTGGAGACATATAACCTCTTCCTCGCCATTATGGCTGGCGTGGCAGTAATCGTGTTTATCGCCCTCTACTTCGTGGAGGCGGGATATGGCTACCTCTTTAACCCCAAGTTTGGCTTCCCTGTGCCAAACAAGATTGCATGGGTATTGATGGAGTGCCCCGTATTCTTTGCTATGGCGTGGCTATGGTGGATGTCGCCAGTAAAGTATGAGGCGGCGCCATTGATGCTATTCATAATCTTCCAGACCCACTACTTCCAGCGCTCGTTCATCTTCCCGATGCTCATACGTGGCAACTCAAAGATGCCCGTGGGTATCATGCTCATGGGTATGGTATTCAATACTTTGAACGCTGTGATGCAGGGCGGCTGGATATTCTACTATGGCGACTACACCGATTGGATGTCTAAGCCATTTATCTACATTGGCGCGGCCATCTTCCTCTTTGGCTTTATCACCAACCTACATTCCGACTACATCATTCGCCATCTGCGCAAGCCTGGCGACACGAAGCACTATATCCCCAAGGGCGGTATGTTCAAGTATGTGTCGTCGGCAAACTACTTTGGCGAGTTCATGGAGTGGGTAGGCTTCGCTGTGGCATCGTGGTCATGGGCAGGTGCTGTCTTCGCACTATGGACATTTGCAAACCTCGGCCCTCGCTCAGCATCGCTCTACAAGCGTTACGAGCGTGAGTTTGGCGAGGAGTTTACGCAGCTGAAGCGTAAGCGCATATTGCCATTTATATACTAACAATCAGAAGATTAAGAAAAACTTAAATATATATGGAAAACAAGGAGAGACTGGAGCAATCAAAGCTCTTCACACCCTACAAGTTGGGAAGTGTGACATTGCGCAACCGTGTGATACGCTCGGCTGCCTTCGAGTCTATGGGTAAGGACTTTGCCCCTACACAAAAGCTTAAGGATTATCATGTTAGCGTAGCTAAGGGTGGTGTTGGTATGACTACCGTAGCCTATGCCTCAATCAACCGTAGCGGTATATCGTTCAACAAGCAGTTATGGCTTCGTGACGAGATAGTTCCCGCCTTGCGCGACCTTACGGATGCGGTGCACAACGAGGGTGCTGCCGTAGGTATTCAGCTTGGCCACTGCGGTAATATGACCCACTGGTCGACAGCTGGTAGCTTCCCTGTGTCGGCATCTAATGGCTTCAACCTCTACTCGCCAACATTCCATCGTCGCATGAAGCATAAGGAGATTATCCAGTTTGCTAAGGACTTTGGTACTGCTGTGGAGACCGCCTACAATGCAGGTTTCGACTCTGTGGAGGTGCACGCCGGTCACGGCTATCTTATCTCGCAGTTCCTCTCGCCATATACCAATAAGCGTCGTGATGAGTTTGGTGGCTCGTTGGAGAACCGCATGCGCTTCATGAATATGTGTTTGGAGGAGGTTATGGAGCATGCTCGCAAGCGTGGCATGGGTGTCTTGGTTAAGCACAACATGGAGGATGGCTTCAAGAGTGGTATCCAGGTGCCAGAGTCTATAGAGATTGCCAAGCAGATAGAGAGCTTCGGCGTGGATGGCATCGTGCTATCGTCGGGCTTCGTATCTAAGGCCCCTATGGCCGTTATGCGTGGTCGCATCCCAACAAAGACCATGGGTTACTACATGGGTTGGAACGAGTGGTTGCAGAAGATTGTAGTATCGCTCTTCGGTCAGTGGCTCATCAAGCAGTACGACTTTGAGGAGTGCTACTTCCTGGAGAATGCCAAGAAGTTCCGTGCCGCATTGAAGGGTCCTCTTGTCTATGTTGGTGGCTTGGTATCACGTGAGGGTATCGTGAAGGTTTTGGACGAGGGCTTCGAGCTTGTGCAGATGGCTCGTGCCTTGGTCAACGACCCTGCCTTTGTCAACAAACTCAAGGCGGGTGATATGGCTACACGCAGCGGCTGCGACCATCGTGACTACTGCATGGCTCGTATGTACTCTGTAGATATGCAGTGCTGCCACAACTGCAAGGAGCATATCCCTGCGCGTTTGTGGAAGGAGATTAACTCTATAAAGTAGTAGGGCTATGTGTTTTTGCAAGCGTCATAGAGGTGAGGTAGCTCGTGGCTCGGCCTGGGCGTTGGTTACTGGCTCGGCTGTGGGCATTGGTCGCCAGTATGCTGAGCAGTTGGCTGAGCGAGGCTACAACCTTCTTATGGTTGATGTTCGTGAGGAGGTGGCCACCGAGGCTAAGATAATCGCAGATGCTCATAAGGTTAAGTGCGACGTCAAGATTATGGACCTCGCAGCGCAGGATGCTGCCCGTAGACTACATAGCTGGACTGTGGAGCAGGGCTATGTCTTCGATGTTGTCATCAACAATGCGGGTATGTTCTCGTTTTGCGATGTGTTGAACACCTCTGTGGAGCGTCTGGAGCGCATTATCCTCTTGCACGACCTCACGCTCACGACCATGTGTCGTCTCTATGGCGAGGATATGGTGCGTCGTGGCAAGGGCCGTCTTCTAAATATGTCGAGCTACTCGATATGGATGCCCTTCCCAGGTCTTGCGGCCTATAGTGCAAGTAAGGCCTATGTCAAGAGCTTCACTCAGGCCTTTGCCAAGGAGTTGCGCAAGACGGGTGTTACCGTAACGGCGATATGCCCTGCGGGTATTGCCACAGACCTCTATGGCCTATCGAAGGGTCTGCAGAAGTTTGGTGTTAAGTGGGGTGTCCTCATGACACCCAAGAGCTGCGCACGTCGTGGCCTTAAGGCTATGTTCAAGGGTCGCAAGGTTGTGGTCCCCGACTGGTGGTTTAGATTGCTTATACCATTCTGTAAGTATCTTCCTGGCTTTATCATGCGCCCACTACGTCGTTTTACCATGAAGTGGCAGAAGTAGTATTGAAATAATATCATCAACAATGAGTAACAATCCGAGTATGCAGAGCGTGGAGCAGCAGACATCAAATGTCGAGGCAGCTCCAAAGAAAAGGGTGAGTAAGAAGCGTCGTTGGCTAAAGATCTTAGGTATCTTCTTTGCCGTGTTACTTGTGCTTATATCCGTTGTAATCATCTGGTTAGGCCCTATAGTCGAGAGTTATATTGAGGGCAATGCCAAGGATATAGTAGGTCGCCGCATTGAGATGGATAACCTTAGCCTCAAGCTCTTCACGGGTGCGATGACAGCGGATAATGTCATCCTATACGAGGAGGATGGTGCTACACCTTTTGCTAGTATCGACCATATTGATGTTGATTTGGAGGTGAGCGAGATACTTAGTGGCCGTATTCACCTGGCACATGTGCATCTTACACGCCCCTACCTAAGTGTTACTCAGAATGGCGAGGTATTCAACTTCGACGATATGGTGGAGTTCATATTTGTTAAGTATGTAATTCCAAGCATGATGGAGGAGGATGTTGAGGAGGATGATGATCCATGGGAGATTATCATTGACGATGTAACCATTGTGGATGGTCATATCGAGTACTACGACGAGGAGATTGACCAGCGATGGAGTATCACGGCGTTGAATATGCATGCTGATGAGTTTAAGATGGGCGATGCCTTCTCTTATATCGACACCTCGCTAAAGCTCAACGACAGAGCCATGGTTGATGGTATCTTGGCGCTCAACTACGACAGCTTCGACTTCGACTTCCAGGGTACTATCCAGGAGTTCGACATTGCTGAGACCTATAAGTATTGGACCCCATATCTCAATGTTGAGAGTGTAGGCGGTATCCTCGGTGCTGAGGCTCATGTGGTGGGTAACATAGATAACATCTTCGCTATGGATATCTCTGGTAGCTTTGATGTTGATGATCTCTCGATTGTGGGCACTGATGTCGGCAATCTGTTCAGCAGTAAGACCCTTGGTGGCGATATCAAGCAGATAAACATCGAGACCGAGAAGTATCTCTTCAACACCCTATATGCCAACGACTATGCTACGCAGTACATATACAATGCTGATGGCACTGCCAACTTCGATAATCTCTTTGTTGAGGATTCGGAGGTGGAGGTGGAGAGCTTGTCTGATGCTGCTGATAGCTATGACGTTCACGACATGGTGACTATCACACCTGCCGAGGCTGCCGAGCCTATTGTCATGGAGGTGCGTGTTGATAAGCTCTCGTTTGAGAATGGAAGTGTCGAGTACTACGATGGTGAGCTGGACCAGCGCTGGAGCATTACGGCTATGGATGTCTACTCCGATGACTTCACTATGAGTGATGAGTTCTCGCATTTTGACGCCTCGCTAAAGCTTAACGAGAAGTCATCTGTGGAGGGCGCTTTGGCCCTCAACTGGGAGAGCTTCGACTTCGACTTCGTGGGTACTATCAAGGAGTTTGATATTAGCGATACGTATAACTACTGGACTCCATATCTCAATGTGGAGCGCGTAGGAGGTGTCGCCGAGTTTGATGCACATCTAAAGGGCGATCTCGACGATATCTTCGCAATGGATATTGCTGGTAACTTCCTTATAAACAATCTGTCGATAATTGGCCCTGATGGAGGCAATGTCTTGAGTAGTAGTAGCCTTAGTGGCGATATAGAGCAGCTTAATATAGAGACTGAGAAGTATATCTTCAACACGTTGTATGCCAAGGGTTATACCTCGCAGTTTATCTTCAATAGCGACGGCTCGACAAATTTCGACACCCTCTTCCCCGAAGATACGCAGCTTAGTGTCGAGACCACTGCCGAGAGCCTCGGTAACGATATCTATGATGTGCGTGAGGAGGTGAGGATAACAACCTCTGATAGCGAGTTGCTAAGCACTATGGATATTCGTATCGGCACGCTTCAGCTTGAGGATGGTAGTGTTCACTATGCTGATAATACTCTCCATAAGGATTTCGACTACGATGTCAGCGATATAGATATCTCCGCTAAGGAGCTCGACCTTGAGGGCTACAACAATATAGGCATCAAGGCTCTATTGCCTAAGCAGGGTAGTGTGGCTATACGCTGGGAGGGTGCTCTCAATGACTTCTACAATCAGAGTATCATGGCTACGCTCAACAATGTTGATATCAAGTCGTTGGAGCCATATATCGAGAGTTTCACAGCCTTCCCCGTGCAGTCTGGTAACCTTACATTCAGAAGTATGAATGTTATCACCAACGGCGAGCTCAATGGCGTAAATCAGCTTGGCACCTACAACTTCAAGCTTGGCAAGAAGAATAGGGATATGGATGTAGATTTCAACTTGCCACTACGAATGGGTGTCTACGTTCTTACGGATAAGGATGGTCATATCGACCTCGACCTCCCTGTAACGGGTAATATTGAGTCGCCAGAGTTCTCGTATCGCAAGACACTGTTGCGTGTTATTGGCAACCTATTCCTCAAGATTGCTGTCTCGCCTTTCGACTGGATGACGGGCGATAAGCAGGAGGCCTTCCGCAATATAAACTTCGATGTTCTCGACCCTGCGCTCACCTCGGAGCACTACGCCCGTCTGGATAAGATGGTCGAGACACTCAAGGGTGACGAGGAGCTGTGTGTGCGTCTGAAGCAGACTATCAACTATCGTCAGGCCTCACAGGATGTGGCAAATCTTAACCTTAAGATGGCCTACTATAACTCTACGCAGAGCGAGGATGACAAGCGCCTCGATATGCTTGACTTCGCAAAGATTAGCGATATGCGCCTCTCGAATAGCGATATTCACGCCTTTGCCGATTCTATGCTTGTTGCCCGCAATATCGACCCTCAGAATATGAGCATGGCCGCTAAGGCTCGAGCACTCTATGGTGAGTATGTCGATAATCAGCTTGTTGTTATGGCTGAGTACCGCAACCGTATTATCTCGGAGTATATCAAGTTCCAGCATCCCGATTTGCGCGAGGGGGCTATCACCATTGATGCCATTACAAAGGATGATATTGTCAACGGCACTGGTAAGCGAAACCGCTATACCGTAACCCTTGTCATCGATGGTGAGGAGATGGAGATGACCTCTCCAGAGGATGAGGAGAGTGACTCGCAGGATAGCGCTCCTGAGGAGGCTATTGTTGAGGATGAGGACAATAATATAGCCGAGGAGACGTTAGAAGGTGATAAAGAGTAATATTATATATATGTATTAAATAAAAGAAAATCATGAAAAAATTATTTCTATTATTGGCTGTCTGCTGCATGACGGTTTCATGCAGCGGCGAGAAGAAGAAGGACAAGGTAGCTACTGAGACAGAGACTGAGGCTACTGCTGAGACTATCCAGACAGACGGTGCTGAGACTATCGGTGCTGCTGCAGAGGCTAAGGCTGCTGCAGAGGCTGCGCTTCTATCTAAGGTCGCAGATGCTGAGGCTAATATCGCTGAGCTAAAGGCTGAGGATATCAACAAGCGTTCTTATGCTCTTGGTGCTAATATGGGTTTGGCTACAAAGTTCCAGTTTGGTGACTTGAATCTCGACTTGAATACCCTCAAGATGAGTATCATTAACTTCTATGAGAATGGTAAGGTTGATGATCCTATCTTCCTTGAGAACAACAATAAGTTCCAGGGCTTTATTTATACCCGTTTTATGCCATATATGCAGGCTAAGCAGCAGCGTCAGGTTATGGAGGATGCTGGTGTTACCGAGGGCCTTCCAGAGCTCCCTACTCTCTATGACGAGACCTTCACCGCAGAGTTTATTGTAAAGGTTCTAGGCTCGCAGATGGGTGCTTCGCTTATCGATGTTGATGGCATCGACCTTAGCTGGTTCTTCAAGGGCTTTGCTGATGGTTTGGCAGTTGAGAGCCCAGAGACTATCGAAGGCTCATTGCTACTCACTATGGATGAGATGCAGGCAGAGTTGATGGGTGTTCAGCGTGAGATGATTGAGAAGGCAGAGGTTAAGGCTCAGCAGAAGGGTGTTGAGGCTAAGGAGCGCTCTGCAGCTTGGTTGGCTGATATAGAGAAGATGGATGGCGTTAAGAAGACTGAGTCGGGTCTATTGTATCGCATCGAGCGTAAGGGTAATGGTGAGTTCCCAACAGCTGATACTGACCGTGTGACAGTACACTATGAGGGTACATTGTCTAATGGCACTGTCTTCGATTCAAGCTACGAGCGTGGCGAGACCATCACATTTGGTCTTAGCCAGGTTATCAAGGGTTGGACAGAGGGTCTTAAGCTTATCGACAAGGGTGGTGAGATTACCCTTTGGATTCCATCCGACTTGGCATACGGCGAGCGTGGTGCTGGTGGTGGTAGCATCGGCCCTAACGAGGCTCTTAAGTTCAAGGTTGAGCTCTTTGGTATCAACGAGTAAAACACGAATATATGCATAGCGAAGGGCTGTCCTGCGGGACAGCCCTTCGCTCTTTTTTGTGACCTATATTGCTCTACTTCTTCGTAGATTTGTTCTTGTCGATTAGCTCCGTGAGTGAGCCGAGCGCACCCACAAGATTGCTTGCCTCGAAAGGCAGGAATACGGTCTTTGTCTGGTTGCCCGAGCCTATATCCTTGAGAGCCTCAACATACTTGGTCATAAGCATATATGTTGCTGGGTCGGTATTCGACTTGGCGATAGCCTCCGATACACGTGTGATAGCCTCCGCCTCGGCTGCTGCCTGCAAAACCTTTGCATCGGCCTCACCCTGAGCCTTGAGGATGCGAGTCTGTTTCTCGGCCTCGGCCTGGTTGATTTGCGATGCCTTCTCACCCTCCGACTTAAGGATCATAGCCTCTTTCTGACCCTCGGCCTCGAGTACCTTAGCACGGCGCTCACGCTCGGCCTGCATCTGAAGCTCCATGGTGCGACGCACTGAGTCGGGAGGTGTGATGTCCTGTAGCTCTACGCGGTTGACCTTGACGCCCCACTTATTAGTGGCCTCGTCGAGCACTACGCGAAGCTTCGAGTTAATGGTGTCGCGCGAGGTGAGTGTCTCGTCGAGCTCCAGCTCACCAATCACGTTACGCAGGGTTGTCTGCGTAAGCTTCTCGATGGCGTTAGGGAGGTTGTCAATCTCGTATACCGACTTCACGGGGTCAACGATCTGGAAGTAGAGCAGGGCGTTGATTGTGGTGGTTACGTTATCCTTGGTGATAACGCTCTGCTTGTCGAAGTCGTAGACCTGCTCACGAAGGTCTATGCGCGATGTCTGCTTCAGTACGGCATACTTCTGTCCGCCCACAATAACCTCGGTACGCTGATATACGGGGCGAGGGCGGTCGATGATTGGCAATAGGTAGTTAATACCAGAATTTAAGGTACGGTCGTAACGGCCAAGTCGCTCAACAACACGTGTCTCCGACTGAGGTACGATCATGAAACCTTTGAGAACATATATCACTGCGATGATGGCAATGATAATGACGATTGTTAAAGGTGTAATCTCCATAGTTATAGCTTTTTAATTATTAGTGTTATGCTCTCCATAGCGACAACCTCCACCTTGGTGCCCTTGCTTAGGGGTTCGTTGTCTACGGACCTTGCTCGCCAGTCCATGCCCTCTATCATCACACGTCCCGAATCATTGGCATCGACATCCACGCATACTATGCCGTGCTTGCCGATGATGGCATTAGCGTTTGTGGCCACCTTCTCGCCATTCTTGAAAAATAGGCGCTTCAGCACTGGTCGTATAGCTATGAGGGCTATGAACGATACGATGGCGAAGGCTATAAATTGCATCTCCAAACTCGTGTCTAAGAGTGCCGCAACAGCACCACCTAATGCTCCAAACGAGAGACAGATGATTGCGAAGCCCGATGTAAATAGCTCGGTGATAAAGAGTAGTAGGGCGGCGATGACCCAGATATACCAGAGTTCCATGGTTTGACGTTTTTATGGTGTGTTATAATTTCTACCAAAGATAGAATTTTTTTTTCAATATAGCAACGCCCAATAACAACATTTGTGCGAGGTCGAAAAAATATTGTAGCAGTGTTGAGAAATCCGAAAATTATTTATATATTTGTATGATTTAACCTAAATATCTGAATTAACCTAAAGTCTACAGTTATGATACGTCACATTGTAATGTGGAAATTCCGCCGCGACATGGCAGAGACACCACAGCAGATTGCTCAGGAGATGAAGAGTCGTCTTGAGGCTCTAAATGGTAAGATTGATGGCCTATTGCGTGCCGAGGTGGGCGTCAACATCAAGGAGACAGCATCCTCTTACGATGCGGTGCTCACTGCCGACTTTGAGTCGTGGGAGAAGATGGAGGCGTACAAGGTGCACCCACTCCATGTCGTAATTAGCGACTACTGTAAGGAGCGCCGACTTGAAAGAGTAGACGTCGATTATAATGTTTAATTGTGATAAGGGGCTATCTTCACAGCTTTGCTTGTCTGAAAAATGCTCACATACGCTTTGTATGCTCCGCTTTTTCAATCGGCGACAAATCTGCAAATCTAACCCCTTCTGACAATTAAACGCTTTTGAATTTAAATACTGAAAATATACAAACTAAAACTATAGAACTATGCAGAAGAGAATTATTGAGTGCGTACCTAACTTCTCGGAGGGTCGCAACATGGAGACAATTAAGCAGATTACCGATGTTATCGAGGCTGCTAAGGGTGTGAAACTTTTGGATGTTGATCCAGGCGAGGCTACTAACCGTACTGTGGTTACCTTCGTAGGTGAGCCTGCAGCGGTATGCGATGCTGCTGTTGCAGCCATCAAGCGTGCTACCGAGCTTATCGACATGCGTCAGCACAAGGGTGCTCACCCTCGCATGGGTGCTTGCGACGTATGTCCTCTTATCCCAGTATCGGGCATCACCTTGGAGGAGTGTGCCGAGCTTGCTCGTGCTCTTGCTAAGCGTATCTCTGAGGAGACAAACGTGCCTACATACTGCTACGAGGCTGCAGCCTTCACTCCTGAGCGTCGCAACCTCGCAGTTTGCCGTGCTGGTGAGTATGAGGCATTGCCCGAGAAGATGATGGACGAGAAGCGTAAGCCCGACTTCGGTGCTCGCCCATACGATGAGGGTGTTGCTAAGACTGGTGCTACAGCCGTTGGTGCTCGTGACTTCCTCGTAGCTGTAAACTACAACCTCAATACTACATCTACACGTCGTGCTAATGCCATTGCATTCGACGTGCGTGAGAAGGGTCGTCCTATGCGTGAGGGTAACCCTATCACAGGTAAGATTATGAAGGACGAGAATGGCAACACAATCATGAAGCCAGGTACGTTGAAGGCTTGTAAGGCTATCGGCTGGTTCATCGAGGAGTATGGCATTGCTCAGGTGTCTATGAATATGACCAACCTCTCTATCACACCTCTTCATGTGGCATTCGACGAGGTATGCCGTGCAGCGGATGCTCGTGGTGTGCGTGTTACAGGTGCAGAGATCGTAGGTCTTGTGCCAAAGAGTGCTTTGGTAGATGCTGGTCGTCACTTCTTGCGTAAGCAGAATCGCTCTACAGGTCTTCCTGAGCGTGAGTTGGTGCGTATCGCTATCGAGTCTATGGGTCTTGGTAACTTGAAGCCATTCAACCCTGAGGAGAAGGTGGTAGAGTATATCTTGGAGGCTGAGGAGCAGAAGGGCGTTAAGAAGCTCGTTGATATGACTTGCACCGGCTTTGCGGAGGAGACAGCTAGCGAGTCTCCAGCACCTGGTGGTGGCTCAATCTCTGCTTACATGGGTGCTTTGGCTGCTGCTCTCGGTACCATGGTTGCTAACCTATCGTCACACAAGGCTGGTTGGGACGACCGCTGGGAGTTCTTCTCAAACTGGGCAGACAACGGCATGGGCGTGATGAACGAGTTGCTCTACTTGGTAGACGAGGATACTGCGGCGTTCAACAAGATTATGGATGTCTTCGGCATGCCTAAGGGTACCGACGAGGAGAAGGCTGCACGTGCTGAGGCTATGGAGGCTGCTACACTATACGCTACACAGGTGCCTTTGCGCACTATGAAGGCTGCATACAAGGCGTTCGACGTTGTACGCGCCATGGCAGAGGAGGGTAACCCTAACTCAGTTACCGATGCTGGTGTAGGTGCTTTGGCTGCTCGCTCAGCAGTGATGGGCGCTTGCCTAAATGTTAAGATCAACGCTGCGGGCCTCAAGGATAGAGCTGTGGCTGACGCCTTGGTTAAGGAGGCAGAGGAGATCCAGGCAGCAGCACAGAAGGCTGAGGCTGAGATCTTGGCAGTTGTAGAGAGCAAAATCTAATTTACTTACCCCTAATTTGCTAATCAACATTATGACAGATTTTCAGAAAGATATATTAGCCGGCATCCCTGATGTGTTGCCAGCACCTAAGGCCTACGACCCCAATGCTAACCACGCTCCTAAGCGTAAGGATATCCTTACCGACGAGGAGAAGAAGCTCGCCTTGGCCAACGCCTTGCGTTACTTCCCTGCTAAGCACCACGCAGAGCTCGCTCCTGAGTTCTTGGAGGAGCTTAAGACTTATGGTCGTATCTACATGTACCGCCTACGTCCCGACTATGAGATGTATGCTCGCTCAATTGATGAGTATCCAGCACGCTCACGTCAGGCTGCGGCTATCATGCTCATGATTCAGAACAACCTCGATAAGGCCGTAGCGCAGCACCCTCACGAGCTTATTACCTATGGTGGTAATGGTGCGGTGTTCCAGAACTGGGCGCAGTATCGCTTGGCTATGAAGTACCTTGCGGAGATGACCGACGAGCAGACCCTTGTTATGTACTCTGGTCACCCCCTTGGATTGTTCCCATCGCACAAGGATGCACCTCGTGTGATTGTGACAAACGGTATGGTTATCCCTAACCACTCGTCACAGGACGACTGGGAGCGCTTCAACGCGCTTGGCGTATCGCAGTATGGTCAGATGACAGCTGGCTCGTATATGTACATTGGCCCTCAGGGTATCGTACATGGTACTACAATCACCGTTATGAATGCTGCACGCAAGCGCATGAAGCCTGGCCAGACCGACTTGAAGGGTATGTTGTTCGTAACCGCAGGTCTTGGTGGTATGTCGGGCGCTCAGCCTAAGGCTGGTAATATCTCAGGTGTTGTGAGCATCACCGCTGAGGTTAATATCGCTGCTGCCGAGAAGCGTCATGCTCAGGGCTGGGTAGATGAATTGTACTCATCACTCGATGAGCTTATCCCTCGTGTTAAGCAGGCTGTAGAGAATAAGGAGGTTATCTCGTTTGCATACGTTGGTAACGTTGTAGACCTCTGGGAGCGTTTGGCTGAGGAGGATATCAACGTAGACCTTGGCTCTGACCAGACATCGTTGCACAACCCATGGGCTGGTGGCTACTACCCAGTAGGTTACTCATACGAGGAGTCTAACCGCATGATGGCCGAGGAGCCTGAGCGCTTCCACGAGTGCGTGCGTGAGTCGTTGCGTCGCCATGTGGCTGCTGTTAACAAGCTTACAGCTCGCGGTATGTACTTCTTCGACTACGGTAACGCCTTCTTGTTGGAGTCGTCACGCGCTGGTGCCGACATCATGGGTGAGAATGGTAAGTTCCGCTATCCATCATACGTTCAGGATATCATGGGTCCTATGTTCTTCGACTATGGCTTCGGTCCATTCCGTTGGGTATGTACATCGGGCAAGGAGGAGGATCTCATCACCTCGGATCGCATTGCTGCTGAGGTGTTGGAGGATATGCTCAAGGAGGCTCCAGCCGACATCCAGGGTCAGTTGGCCGATAACCTACATTGGATTCGTGAGGCTATGGAGAACAAGCTCGTTGTGGGCTCACAGGCTCGTATCCTCTATGCCGACTCTGAGGGTCGTACACGCATCGCCTTGGCATTCAACGAGGCTATCAAGCGTGGCGAGATCTCGGCGCCTATCGTGCTTGGCCGTGACCACCACGATGTATCGGGTACCGACTCACCATATCGTGAGACCTCGAATATCTACGATGGCTCGCAGTTCTGTGCCGATATGGCTGTTCACAATGTCATCGGTGACTCGTTCCGTGGCGCTACCTGGGTATCTATCCACAATGGTGGCGGCGTAGGCTGGGGCGAGGTTATGAACGGTGGCTTCGGTATGGTCATCGACGGCTCGGAGGACTCTGCACGCCACATCGAGGAGATGTTGTTGTGGGATGTAAACAATGGTATCGCACGTCGTAGCTGGGCACGCAACGAGGGCGCTATGTTTGCCATCAAGCGTGAGATGGAGCGCACACCACTTCTCAAGGTTACATTGCCAAACCTCGCGGATATGGCGATGATTGAGAAGGTATATAACGAGAATAAATAATACTAACGCTTAAAACTTTAGAACCATATGATTCATTATATAAGTGCAGAGCACCTTACCATTGCTCGTGTTGAGGAGATCCTTACCAAAGGTTACAAGCTAGCGTTGAGCGACGATGCTAAGCAGCGCATCAACCACTGCCGTGAGTATCTCGACCAGAAGACCAAGACCGTAGGTCGTCCTATCTATGGCGTTACCACAGGCTTTGGCTCGTTGTGTAACATCTCTGTTGAGGAGGAGGGCTTGTCGCAGTTGCAGAAGAACTTGATGATGTCGCACGCCTGCGGTACAGGTCAGCGCGTACCTTCGGAGATTGCACGCCTTATGATTTTGCTCAAGGTGCAGTCACTCTCTTATGGTCACTCTGGCGTGCAGCTTATCACCGTTGAGCGCCTCATCGATATGTTCAACAACAACATTATCCCTGTTGTCTATGAGCAGGGCTCACTTGGTGCTTCGGGCGATCTCTCGCCACTTGCACATATGTGCTTGCCACTCTTGGGCTTGGGCCATGTGGAGATCGACGGCGAGGTTGTTGAGGGTAGCGTGATGATGGAGAAGATGGGCTGGGAGCCTATCACCCTCTGCTCTAAGGAGGGTCTTGCCTTGTTGAACGGTACTCAGTTTATGTCGGCATACGGCGTATACTCGCTTATCAACGCACAGCGTTTGAGCAAGTGGGCTGACCATATTGGTGCTATGTCGTTGGATGCTTTCGACGGTCGTATGGAGCCATTCGAGCATAACGTTCACGCCATCCGTCCACACAACGGACAGATTGAGACTGCTAAGAACTTCCGTGAGTTGTTGGCAGGCTCGGAGATTGGCCAGCAGCCTAAGAAGCATGTTCAGGATCCATACTCGTTCCGTTGCATACCACAGGTACATGGTGCATCGAAGGATACCATCGCTTATGTAGCAAGCGTCTTGGAGACCGAGATTAACTCGGCTACCGATAACCCAACAATCTTCCCCGATACCGACGAGGTGATCTCAGCAGGTAACTTCCACGGCCAGCCTATCGCTTTGGCTATGGACTTCTTGGCTATCGCCGTAGCGGAGCTTGGTAACATCTCGGAGCGTCGTACCTACAAGCTTATCTCAGGTGCTCGCAACCTGCCTAACTTCTTGGTTGCTAATCCAGGCCTTAATTCAGGCTTCATGATTCCTCAGTATACCGCTGCCTCTATCGTGAGCCAGACTAAGGGCTTGTGCTGGCCAGCATCGTGCGACTCTATACCTTCGTCACAGGGTCAGGAGGATCACGTAAGTATGGGTTCAAACGCAGCTACAAAGCTTTGGAAGGTGTGCCAGAACACCGAGCGTGTGTTGGCTATCGAGCTTATGAACTCGGCACAGGCGTTGGAGTTCCGTCATCAGATGACCGAGCTTCGCTCATCAGCAACCATAGAGGCTATGTTCGAGGCATACCGCAAGGTTGTACCTTTCGTGGATAACGACACTGTGATGTACCCACATATCGCTACATCTGTTAACTTCCTCAACGATTATGAGCTTACTCGTTAAGAATATAGGTATGCTCGTCGGCATCGACGAGAGCGGTCGTCTTAAGGTCGAGGGTAAGGCTATGGCCGAGATTGCGACCTTGGAGAATGCGTGGCTTTTGACCGATGGCGAGCGTATCAAGGATTATGGCACGATGGATGCGCTACCCTCTGCGGAGGGTTGCGACATCCTCGATGCTGAGGGTGGCTGGCTCTTCCCCTCGTTCTGCGACTCACATACCCATATAGTATATGCTGGTAGCCGCGAGCAGGAGTTCTTGGATAAGATCAATGGCCTCTCGTATGAGGAGATAGCTAAGCGTGGTGGTGGCATCCTCAACTCTGCGGATCGCCTTCACGACACCTCGGAGGATGAGCTGTACCGTCAGGCTATGGAGCGCATCAACGAGATTATCGCCATGGGTACAGGCCTTGTGGAGATTAAGTCGGGCTATGGCCTTACGTTGGAGGATGAGCTCAAGATATTGCGTGTCATCAAGCGTATCCGTGAGACATCGCCTATCGCCGTGCGTGCTACATTCCTCGGTGCTCACGCCGTAGGTAGAGCCTACCGTGGTCGTCAGGCAGAGTACGTAGACCATGTATGCAACGATATGATGCCGGCTGTGGCTAAGGAGGGACTTGCCGACTTCGTGGATGTATTCTGCGACAAGGGCTTCTTCACTGTGGAGGAGACGGCACGTATTATGAAGGAGGGTGCTAAATATGGCCTTCGTGCCAAGATTCACGCCAATGAGTTGGCTGTGTCGGGTGGCGTGGAGGTAGGTGTTGAGCACAATGCCCTCTCGGTAGATCACCTTGAGTCTATGGGTGACGAGCAGGTCGAGGCGTTGCGTGGTAGCAACACCATGCCTACGATGTTGCCTGGTTGCGCCTTCTTCCTCGGCATCACCTACCCACCTGCACGTAAGATGATCGACTCGGGTCTTGCCGTGGCCTTGGCCTCGGACTTCAACCCTGGTACTGCACCATCGGGCAATATGCGCTTTGTGGTGTCGTTGGCATCTATCAAGATGAAGATGACACCTGCGGAGGCTATCAACGCCGCTACGCTTAACTCGGCTTGCGCTATGGGTGAGAGTAAGGAGTATGGCTCTATCACACGTGGTAAGGTGGCTAACTTCTACATCACCAAGTCGCTACCTTCGTTGGCATACGTGCCTTATGCACACCAGACACCAATCATTGGTAGGGTAGTGCTCAAGGGTCAGGTGATAAAATAATTATTGGTAATAAATTAGTAGCGACTATGAAGATTGCGAAATATATGGTGGCAATGCTTGGTGGTGTGGCGATGATGGGTTGCTGCAACTCGGACGATAAAAAGTCTGCTGAGCAGTGCGCTTGCGAGTCTAACCCCGCTGTCGTGGTCGATGAGCAGGGTGTTAACACCGTGGATCAGTGCGCTGTGGAACTGGAGCATGACGCTATTGTTAATATCATGACCCGCCGCTCGGTTCGTAACTATAAGAGTACTCCTGTATTACGCGAGCAGATGGCCAAGGTCATGGAGTGTGGTATCTACGCCCCAAGTGCTATGAATAGCCAGAGTTGGGCTGTGCGTGTGGTTGATGCGCCCGACTTTATTGAGGGTGTGACAAGCATCGCCGTAGCTCAGCATCCAGAGATTAAGGAGCAGGAGGGCTTTAGAAACATCTTCCGCAATGCCCCAACCGTAGCCTTTATTGCTGTGCCCGACGTGAGCTATAGTGGTGAGTTTGATTCAGGCCTCTTGGCCCAGAATATGATGCTCTCGGCATGGTCTATGGGCATTGGCTCATGCTGCTTGGGTAGTGTAATCCCTGTTATGAACTCAGAGGAGGCAAAACCCTATATGGAGCGTTTGAACTTCCCTGAGGGCTACCACTTGCAGATAGCCATAGCCTTTGGTTATCCCGAGGGCGAGATACCTGAGGCACCTGTGCGTGACGGCTCAAAGGCCTACTATGTAGAGTAGAAGAGGTTATACTCCAAATAATAAAGACGACAGATTTTCGATCTGTCGTCTTTATTATTATGCGATGTGGGGAACTAAATCTCCTCGCCGAAGAGTGTTGCCGAAGAGCATCCCGTGATGCGTACCTTTACGTAGTCGCCAATCTTGTGGTTGCCCCTGTCGAAGACCACCATCTTATTCTGCGATGTGCGGCCTGAGAGCTGCTCCTCGCTACGCTTAGATGTGCACTCCACCAAGATCTCGAACTCCTTGCCTACATCACGCTTGTTACTCTCCTCCGAGAGTTTGTTTTGTAGGTCGATGATCTCGGTAAGGCGGCGTGTCTTGACATCCTCGGGTATGTCGTCGCCAAGGTTACGCTGTGCAAAGGTGCCTGGGCGCTCCGAGTACTTGAACATATAGGCGAAGTCGTAGCCCACCTCCTGCATAAGCGATAGTGTCTCCTTGTGCTCCTCCTCCGTTTCGTGGGCAAAGCCCGCAATGAGGTCGGTGGTGATGGCACAATCGGGCATATAGCGGCGTATGGCTGCCACACGCTCCAAGTACCACTCACGGGTATATTTGCGGTTCATGCGCTTGAGCATCTCCGTAGAACCCGACTGTGCTGGCAGGTGTATAGCCTTGCAGATGTTGGGTGTTGTGGCCATTGTCTCAAGGAGCTTGTCGCTAATATCCTTGGGGTGCGATGTGGCGAAACGAACACGCAAGAGAGGTGATATCTCTGCTACACGCTTCAACAACTCGGGGAAGTCTACCTCACCCGTGCGGTATGAGTTGACGTTCTGACCCAATAGTGTCACCTCGCGGTAGCCATTCTCGAAGAGTGTGCGTGCCTCGGCGATGATGGTCTCAGCATCGCGGCTACGCTCGATACCACGGGTGTAGGGCACTACGCAGTATGAGCAGTAGTTGTTACAGCCCCGCATGATGGCGATAAAGGCGCTCACGCCATTTCTATCGAGACGCACAGGGGCAATCTCTGCGTAGGTCTCCTCCTTCGATAGCTCGACGTTGACACCCGTAGAGCCATTGTCTACCTCGCGCACAAGGCGTGGAAGGTCACGATAGCTATCAGGACCAGCAACGATGTCGACACCCGTGCCACCCTTCGTAAGCTCCTCCTTGAGGCGCTCGGCCATGCAGCCGATGATGCCGATGACGAGCGAAGGCTTCTGCTTACGCATGCGGCGCATCTCGCTCAGGCGTCCCCATATGCGCTGCTCAGCGTTGTCGCGAATTGAGCAGGTGTTTATAAGGACAATATCGGCCTCCTCCAATGAGTCGGTATAGCGATAGCCCTCTTGTTGCATGATAGAGACCACAATCTCAGAGTCGCCAACGTTCATCTGGCAACCGTAGGTCTCTATGTATAGCTTGCGACCACTACCAGTGAGTGGACGAAGCGAGTTGATGTTAACGTTCATATTAGTATAAAGTGACTACTCGGTAGGCATATCATCCTCCTTAGGGAATGGCTTGAAGCCCTGACCGAAAGTGTCGTAGGCGTCTGTAACAACAACGAATGCACTTGGATCGAAGTCCTTGATGCGCTGCTGCACGTTGCGCACCTCCTTGCGGTTAACCACAAGGAATATCATCTCCTTATCGTTCTCGGTGTACATACCCTTAGCCTTGATGTAGGTACCACCACGATTTAGCTCATTGAGAATGTAGTGGCGCATATCCTTAGAGTGCTCATCTGTGATGATGTAGAGGAGCTTGTCGCGTGAAGCACCATCGATGGTGTAGCCAAGCACCTTAGCATTCACGAAGATACATACTGCAGAGTAGAGTGTGAGAAGCAGACCCTCGCCCTCGCCCTCAAGACCGACGCCAAAGCCGATGACAATAAGACCACTCAACACAATAAGAGCATCAGAGAGAAGTACGCCATTAGCGAACTTCATCTTTGCAAATCTATGAAGAATCATACCTGTGATATCTGTGCCACCTGTAGCTGCGTTGTTGCGAATAACAAGACCCACACCAATACCACTAAATACACCACCTATGATTGATGCAAGAAGCAAATCGTTGCTCAAGTTGATCATGCCGTTGCATAGCTGAGTAGGATCACACGTCTTTGCAATCTCTGCTGTTGGATATACAATCCAGTCCAAGAGGAGCATGAGACCTGGTGTTACGAGCACTGCAAATATTGTTCGTCCGCCAAACTTGCCACCAAAGAGAACGAGTGCTGCGATAATTAGGAATGTATCCAACACGTAACCGATAACGGCTGGCTGTACTGCCTCGTTGAAGAGCTTAGAGATAACAAGTGCCAAGCCATATACACCTCCAGGCACGAGTTCGTATGGGTTGATGAATACTACGAAGGCGATAGCAACAAGCAGACAGCCAAGGACTATCATACCAATTGAGCGCCACCATTTCCAATCTTTCAAAGCCTCCTTTGATGAGGCAACCATTTCTGCAAAGTCAAGTTTAAATTTCATAAATATGCAATTATGTAATGTACATTAATTTCCAAAATCAAAGGTAAATCATTTTTTGAAAATATGCAAAGTAGTATTCCTATTTTTTGAGTTCGACCACCGTAAAATTGTACTATTTTGGTACTGTTGAGTTGTTTTATTTAAAAAAAAAATATATCTTTGTATAAATGAAACTGTGGCATTTTGTGCTTAAAATGCTGAAAATCAAATTAATATTGTCTTTATGGCTGGCTGGAGTGTAATTACATTTTATTGTGCAATAACGTTACTTATTATCGCTTATCTGCTTGGTTCTATACCAAGTGCAGTGTGGATTGGTAAAAAATATTATGGCATAGATATTCGTGAGCATGGCTCTAAAAATGCAGGTACCACCAATATGTTGCGTGTCTTGGGTAAGCGCGCAGCATTGCCCGTATTTGTCATCGACTTCTTCAAGGGTTTTGTGGCCGTGCAGCTAACCTTCATCATGAAGTTCGATGATGCTGTCACCACGCCATGGCTCATCAACCTGCGTATCATTGCCACCATCGCCGTAGTCTTGGGCCATATATTCCCAATCTTTGCGGGCTTCAAGGGTGGTAAGGGTGTTGCAACACTGCTTGGTGCGGGTACGGGTATCTATCCTCCATTGGTGCTTTTGTGCTTTGGTGTATGGTGCTTGGTATTTGCAATTTGGCACTATGTGTCGTTGGCGTCAATAGTTGCAGGTTGCTGCTATCCAACCTTCGTGATGATATTTGCATTCATCCACCACAACCCCGCAACTCCATATATGACTGTCCCATTTATCGTCTTCTCATGGGTTGTCTGCATAATGCTCGTATGGACACATCGCAAGAACATCCAGCGACTAAGAGAGGGCACCGAATCGAAGATATATATATGGCAACCCCCGCAGGAGAATAACTAAGGGTGAGGAAACAATACAAAAAGAGCTATCAACTGATAGCTCTTTTTGCATCTTACATCTTTTGTTCGCGATAGTCTATTGTGAATTTTGTTATGCTTTTGAGTATCCTTGCTTCGCTTTCGTATCTCTTTATCTCTTGGAGATTACCCATGGCGTCATACTCATAGTGCTCCTCGGTGTACTCCCTCTCTAACTTCCTCTCAGTTATTTTCTTTATTTCTTGCTTCTTCTCGTTGTAGTGGTATTTATATTCGGTGATAACATCTATATCTCCACTATCCTCATCATAACTTATACTATAGGCTGATGATGGCTTTTCGGGTATAATGTTGTAGCTCAACTTGATCTCCTGTATCATCTTACCCTTTGCGTTGTATGCAGTCAACGATGTCATCGCATTGTAGTCGTTGTACTTTATAATACCCTTACTTCTCAACGAACTATTCTCATCGTAGCGTATAACCTCAATGGGTAGATCATCCGCATTGTAGATATATCTTGATCCGTAGGTCAATATAATATCTTTGTAGTGCGCCTCAAAGGTGATGTTGCCTCGGATGTCGGTCTCATACACGTAGCTGGACGACACGTTGTTGTCCTTTTCGTAGTCGTAGACATCCACACTCTTGATATGGTTCTTATCGTCGTAGTTGTAGATATGTGTACGATCTATAATCTTATCTGCATCCCAATCATAATATATTTCGGTAGTGTGGCCAAGGTCGTTGAACTTGTGGGTCTCACTATAATCAGCCTTTAGCTCCGGACCATAAAGCTTGTTGTCAACCGCGTAATTTGTAATTACTATCGACTTAACATCGCCATAAAGGTCACCATCCCAACCATAGCGCTTGGGAGCCTTATCCACCTCCTCTGTGTGGTTGTCATTTTTCGACGAAGGGGTGCTACAACCTGCCAGTAGCAGAAGTAGACAAAGGGGTAGTAGTCGCATAGATATAACCTATATAAGTACCTTGAAAATTAACTTTCGAACATCGCCCTCGCCGATGAGTGGTGCATGAGCATCCTCGGGGTAGAGTATTGTAAACTGACCCTGGCGCACCCCGTAGATGGTCTGTGGCGCATCGTCAAAGAAGATGATATCTCGCTCTGTGTCGAACTCGCTGCGTGGCGCAGCACAATGCTTGCGCTCGCTCCATCCAAAGAGCTCCTCGCCCGATATCACCACCTGAATATCTATATATCTGTTATGCGCCTCTAAGGGTGCCTCCTCAGCTCTGCGAAGCTTAGCATTGGCCACATTTACGTAGAGACTATCGCCCATTATGTCGTGGCGTCCCTCCTCCAAGGATGAAATGTCGGTAGAGTTGAGATAGTCGAACACCCTCTCGAAGAGCGGGTGAAGTGCGTAGTATCGCTTCGAGTTACCTATAGAGTCCAGAATCATGGTGTATAGCGTTTATGTTGTAGTTGTAATATTCTACTTGAGAACCTTGAATTGAGCCTTAATAGGTATGTGGTCCGATAGGGTCGCTTTCTGGTCGGCATCGTAGCTGTAGCCCATAATACCATTAGAGTATAGGATATAGTCGATGCAGAGTATGTTGTGCATAGGGCGGAACGTACTTCTATAGCCGCTACTATGCTCCACAAAGGCATCCTTCATCCCCTCGGATAGGGTATTGTAGACATACGACATTGGGGTGTCGTTAAAGTCGCCACACACGATATGTCTATATGGTGTACTCTTGATGACCTTGCTAAGGCTCTCAGCGTGCTTGGCTCTTATCGATGAGTTGTTAGATATGCGGTCTACGATGCTGCGCACACGGTTGCCATCTTGTAGGATTCTACCCTTGGCAATATCGTCACTATCGCTCTCGGAGATATTCATCGTGTAGAGGTGGTTGTTAAAGACTCTTACGGTATCCTTATACACGAGGATATCTACCCATGACGATGTGCCGCTGTTAAGCCCCGAAATGTTACCCTCGCTATTCTTGACAATTGGGAAGCGGCTGTAGGTCCTAAGAACAATGTTTCCAGCCTCGACGCACTCGCTAATGTAGTACTGCTTGAAGGTGCGCTGATAGAGCGAGTCTATATGGTCTACACCCTCGGTGGTTGTTGGAAACTCCTGGATACAGAGTATGTCGGGTACACCCTTATGTTCGAGATACTCCACGAAGTTGTCGACAACCACATTGCCTCCATCGTCGTAGAAGCCACGTACGTTATAGCTCATGAGTGTGAATGAGTTACGGTCGGTGGTTACCTCCGCAGGGCGCATGAAGGCTATGTTGTAGAACTTCGAGATGTCTGGCAGTCCTATGATTACGAGAAGCGATAGTATGGCCGAAAGTATCCACTGCTTGATGACAATCATTAGCAGCGCGCATATCACCACCGCAATATATATTATTGGCGAAAAGATGCCGATGATGGTTAGCGACCCCATTGAGCTTGGTGAGATATATGGGGTGAGATAGCATATCACCAGAGCTACAGCAAGGGATATGCAGACCACATACATCAACGTCTTGAGAAGTAGATGTATCACGGTACTACGCTCCTTAGGCGTATTATGACCGTAGCGGCCTATATATTTGTTGTCGTAACCCATTGCTGCTGCCTCTATCGTTATGGTTAGAAGTAGATATATCTATTTCTGTCGCGATGTTTCCACCATAGGAGTAGCAACCATCCCCAGAACATACCTCCAAGGTGAGCAAAGTGCGCCACACCACTCATCGTGCCCGATACACCAAGGAAGAGCTCTAAGACACCGTAGATGATGACAAACCACTTGGCCTTAAGTGATATGGGGGGTATGATAAGCGAGATTATAGCATTTGGGTGGAGCATGCCAAAGGCAAGGAGCAAGCCGAAGATAGCACCCGACGCTCCCACTGTTGGTACTCTCATATAGTCGAACCAAGTAATAGAGCCTACCTCAAGATGCGAAAGGTCGATCTGTGCAATACCCATCTGGAAGAGGGCAGCACCAACACCGCACACGATGTAGTAGGTCAGGAAGCGCTTCCATCCCATCTCCATCTCCAGTGCTCGACCAAACATCCACAGCGAGAACATGTTGAAGAAGAGGTGCGAGAAGTTGGTGTGCATGAACATATAGGTGAATGGCTGCCATATCTCGAATTGCGCCTGACTCCATGTTGGGTCGTAGTTTGAACGATAGCTGATGATCTGGTTCCACATCTCCTGCGCACCCTCTCTAAAGTCGAAGCTAAAGAGGCTAAATCGTACCATATCGGCCTCATTGAACATCGCTGCAAGAAAGACAACAACGTTGGCTATTATAAGATTTAACACCACAGGGGGTGTCTGAGAGTGAAAGCGAATCATAGTAAGTATATAATCTTTAAGGTTAAATCTTTGTTAGCTTGGCGCGTAGCTCCTCGGTAGTCAGCTCCGCCATGATGGGCGCTCCCGATGGTGTGAAGCTTGGGTTGGGGCTCTTCTCAAGGCGCTTTAATAACTCCTCGATGTCGCTACGCTGAAGGTTGCGACCATATCCCGCACTTGCTCGACGTGCCATAAGCTCTGCGAGGTGTGCTCGTTGCTCGTGTATTGGCTTTTCGCCACACTCTATGCCGTGCAGTAGCTCGTATATAAGCTCATCTATAGGTGTCGAGGATTGAATCATCGCAGGATGCCCCAAGACCTCTATGCGGCCCTCACCACGATACTCTATCTCGAAGCCCATGGCTGCAAACTCTGTGGCATACTGCTCCATGGTCTCGTACTCCTCTAATGACAGTGTCAGCTCCTCGGGGAAAAACATGCGCTGCGAGGGTGTAGCACCCTTGTTCATAGATGTTAGTATGTCATCGTAGAGTAGTCGCTCGCGAGCTCTACGTGCGCTGACAACCACCGTCTGACCACCATATATCGCTATTATGTAGCCTCCTGCCACCGATAGCATGTCGCTAAACGTACGCTGCTCTCCACCCATCTTCGACTCGTAGTAGTCGAACGATGTCTGCTCCTCCGTGTCGCCATCTATGTACTCTATAATTGAGGCTATGTTGTTCGACGAGCTGTGTATGGTGTACTCCTCGACCTCCTCGTTGGCGGCTATATGTTTTGCAGGGCTTGGCGTCAAGCCGCTCTTGCGTGCCGGAGGGTTGTCGAATGGTACGTCGAAGCCCGTGAATGGCACATCAGGCATGGGGGCAAGGGGGTCGATATACTCCTCAAGGAATGGGTTGTACGAGGTGTTGCTCGATGAGCGTGGCTCGTGATATACCTCCTTGCGACTGCCGAATACGGGGATATCGACAGCGCCTGCTTCCGAGAAGTCCATCATAGGCACAGCGCCAGTCTTGGCCAGAGTCTCGCGAACGGCGGCCTGCAGAATCTCGAGCACCACATCCATATTTGCAAACTTAACCGTGGTCTTCTGTGGGTGAACGTTGACATCCACATTATCGGGGTCTACGGTTAGGTATATGAAGTATGAGGGCATGCACCCCTCGGGTATAAGCTTCTCGTAGGCACGCACAATGGTACGCTGCATGACGGGCGACTGGAAGTAACGGCCGTTGACAAATAGATACTGCTCCGTATTACGCTTCTTGGCTGCCGAGGGTTTACCCACAAAGCCCTCGATGCGCACTACCGAGGTATCGACCTCCACATCCAGAAGGTTCTGCTTTATATGCTTGCCTATAAGCTCTATGATGCGACCACGACGATTTGTTGGTTGCAGGGCATATAGTAGCTGGTCGTTTTGTCTAAGCTCGAATGTTGTCTCAGGATTGCACAGTGCCACACGCATAAACTCCTGCTTTATCTGCGAGCTAAGGCGTGAGTTGTCGCCGTCGATAAACTTGCGGCGCGATGGCACATTATAGAAGAGGTTGCGCACCATAAACTGCGTACCCTTGGGACACGATACGGGTGTCTGCGAGCGGAACTCTCCACCGCTAATCAGTGTGAGTGTGCCTATCTCGTCCTCCTCCTGGCGTGTGCGTAGCTCCACCTCGGCAACTGCCGATATCGAGGCGAGAGCCTCGCCACGGAAGCCAAAGGTGTGTAGGGCGTAGACATCCTCAATGGAGCGTATCTTGCTTGTGGCGTGGCGGTCGAACGACATGCGGGCATCTATAGCGGACATACCTATGCCGTCGTCGATAATCTGTATAAGATCCTTACCGCCGTTGTGGAAGTTCACACGCACACACTTCGCCCCGGCATCCAACGAGTTCTCCATCATCTCCTTGACGACGTTGGATGGCGAGTTAACCACCTCACCGGCGGCTATCTGGTTTGCTACAATCTCGGGTAGAAGTTTTATACGGTCCATTCTTTGCAGTTTGCTTATGTGTCGCTACTCATCTTGACTGAAGTCGTAGTCGTCGGGCACAATGGTGACACTGCGCACCGAGCGTTGCCATGCCTCCTTGTCATCGAGGCCCTCCATGAACAGCTTAGCATCATCAATGCCCTCCATGCCCTCAAGCTCCTCGGTAAGGATCATGCGTCTTCTCTCCGCCTCCTTGGCCTCGTTCTCCAGCTTGGCCTTTTGTGCAAAGTTCACAAAGCGGGGCACTATCATCAGACCAAAGATTCCGAGGATTACAGCAATGATCATCATATTGCGAATACGCTTGAAGCTACCATTGCTCTCGCTGCCGCGCGCTGCATCACGTGCGTCGCGCTGCGTGCGTATGTATTTGCCAGGTACATACTCCTCCTCCTGGTCCAACGACGAGGTGCCGTGTAGCTCCTTGCGGCGCTGGTCACGCTCCTCCTTTACGGGGTCGTAGTGGCGGGGTATGTAGTTGAACTGGCGAGGCTTGCTCTTGTGTGGTCGAAAAAATGACATATCCTTGCTATATCTCTGTTTTTAGGTTTGTTGAACTATCTGAAGAAGTTCTTCATGCGCTCAAAAATATTCTGGTGCTCAACACCCGTAGCGCTCTTGAAGTGAGGCTCCTTGTCGAGCTGCTCGACAAGCTTACGCTCCTCCTTGTTTAGCTCGTCGGGGATGGTGATGTCAACAACAACCATGATGTCGCCACGGCCGTAGCCATTAACATCGGGTAGACCCTTGCCACGTAGGCGCAACACCTTGCCGGCGTGTGTGCCTGGGGCGATCTTGATGCGTGCCTTGCCGTCGATGGTTGGAATCTCAACCTCGCCACCCAGCAGTGCACGTGTCACGGTGATGTTGAGGTTGTGTATAAGGTCATTGCCGTCACGCACAAACTCTGGATGCTGCTCCTCTTCGATAACTACGAGTAGGTCGCCACTCGTGCCACCACGACGTGCAGCATTACCCTTGCCACGCATGGTGATGGCCATACCCTCGGCAACGCCCGCAGGGATCTTAACCTCGACAACCTCCTGGCCACGCTCTGTGCCCTCGCCACCACACTTCGAACACTTATCCTTGATCGTGCGACCCGAGCCACCGCATGTTGGGCATACGCTCTGTGTCTGCATGCGACCAAAGAAGGAGTTCTGTACCGTGATGACATAGCCCGAGCCATTACACTCAGGACAGGTAACTATGGATGAGGCATCCTTAGCACCCGAGCCGCCACACTTATCGCAGGTAACCGTCTTGTTGATCTTGAGCTTCTTAGTCACGCCCTCGGCAATCTCCTGCAACGATAGCTTGACAGTTACTCTGATGTCGCTGCCGCGATTTGTGCGAGTGCGACTACGACTACGACTGCCGCCACCAAACGCACCACCGAAGATGTCGCCAAACTGCTCGAAGATGTCGTCCATGGTGAAGCCACCACCGCTGAAGCCTCCATAGCCTCCGCCGTAGCCACCACCTGCTGCGCCACCCATGCCTGCATGGCCAAAGCGGTCGTAGCGAGCACGCTTATCCTCGTTAGATAGCACATCGTAGGCCTCGGCAGCCTCCTTGAACTTATCCTCAGCCTCCTTGTCTCCAGGGTTCTTATCGGGGTGATACTTGATTGCTGCCTTTCGGTATGCCTTCTTTATTGTATCGGCATCGGCGTTGCGCTCAACACCTAACACCTCATAGTAGTCTCTCTTCTCTGCCATTGTTCTTTACTCTTATTCACCTACAACAACCTTTGCGTAGCGCAAGACGTGCTCACCCATCTTGTAGCCATTCTGCACGCAGTCGATAACCTTACCACGCATATCCTCCGCTGCGGCAAAGCGAGCTACGGCCTCCTGTTCCTCCTCGTTGAAGGGCTGGCCTACGCACTCTATGCGTGTGATGCCCTGTGCCTGAAGCACGCTCTCGAACTTCTTCATCACGAGCATCTCGCCCTCACGCAGGGCCTCTATATCCTCCGACTTTGCCGATGCCGTTACGGCACGCTCCATATCATCGAGGATGGGAAGTATAGCCTTCCATGCACCCTCCGAGCCACGCTCCACAAGCTCCATCTTCTCCTTGATGGTACGCTTACGGAAGTTATCGAACTCGGCCTGTAGACGCAAGTACTTGTCGTGCCATGCTGCAATCTGCTCCTCGAGAGTTGGCTCTACTGACATATTGGCAGTCGATGTCTCGCCACCCTCTGTCATATTGTCGCCACCCTCCATCTTCGATGTGGTCTCGTTGGCTGTCTCAGCACCATTTGCTGTCTTCATATCTTGTTCTTTCTCAGAATTTTGCTTCTTCATAATCAATTTTATATTAACTCTTTTTAATATATATCGAACAAATTATATGCCTAATACAAATATCGTTGGTCGTTTCTCGAAGCTTGGCACACTAAGCTTTCTCCACTCAGCTATGGTGTGTGTCTTGATGAACTCCTCCTTGGAGGTTATGTCCGTAGCAACGGTTAGGCGTATGTTAGGCTTTAGGCACTTTAGCAATGTGTCGAAGAGCTTTACGTTGCGGTAGGGCGCCTCGATGAATATCTGTGCCTGACGCTCCTGTATGGCTCGTTGCTCAAGGTTGCGTATCTGGCGTGTGCGCTCAGGCTCCTTGACTGGCAAGTAGCCCACAAAGGCAAACGACTGACCATTCTGTCCCGAGGCCATCATAACCATGAGTATCGACGAGGGGCCTACGAGGGGCACAACGCGAATATCGTGCTTATGTGCTAAGGCCACAATGTCGGCACCAGGGTCGGCAACGCCCGGAACGCCCGCCTCGGAGATCACACCCGCCGAGCGACCCTCCACTATTGGGCGTAGCATACGCTCCACATCCGAGGGTGAGGTGGTATGCTCGTTGAGCTCCACAAACTCCAACTCGTCAATCTTACGCTCTATACCCGCCTTCGATAGGAAGCGACGTGCCGAGCGCACGTTCTCCACAATGAAGTAGTCCAAGGAGTTCATAACATCGAGGTTTGCCTTGGGCAATACATCCCACACCGAGTCGCTCTCGGCAATGGGACATGGAATCATATATATTGTACCTTTGCTCTTCATTATCTTTCGGTGTATATGCGCTTCACTCGTGCCGATATTGAGGTCATTATCTCGTAGGGTATGGTATCCAATGTCTTGGCCATATCCTCGAGTGTCATGCCTGCCTCCGACGAGAATATAACCACCTTGTCACCAACATCCACACCCTCGATGCCGGTGATATCTACCATTGCGCTATCCATGCATACTCGACCTATGATTGGTGCTCGCTTGCCAGCAACCATCACCTCCCAGCGACCATTGCCCAGGTGGCGGTCAAGACCATCAGCGTAGCCGATAGGGATGGTGGCGATTGTAGTCTCCCTCTCTAGGCGTGCTGCACGACCATAGCCCACCGACTCGCCTTTGCGTAGCTGCTTGACTTGCACGATGCGTGTCGAGAGCGAGGCCACGGGGATGAGCTTGTCGTTATGCTCGTAGCCGTAGCCGTAGAGACCAAGGCCGAGACGACACATATCGTAGTGGGCCTCGGGGAAGCGCACTATGGCTGCCGAGTTGGCAATGTGGCGTAGTGGCTTGTAGTCGAGCCACTCGATAAGCTGCGAGCTCATATACTCGAAGCGCTCCAACTGCCTCTTAGTGAACTCATCCTCATCGGGCATATCCGATGTTGCGAGGTGCGAGAATATAGATGCAATGGTCAGCGTATTATCCAGGTGTATGGCACGACCGAGGATGTCGATATCGTCATCCACAAAGCCTAGGCGGTGCATGCCCGTGTCGAGCTTAATGTGGATAGGGTAGTGTGTGCGCTCGGCGCGATGTACCGCATGGCGGAACTCGTCCAACGAACGATAGCTATATATCTCTGGCTCAAGGTCGTGAGCAATCATCACGTCGAAGCTGTCGTGGTCGGCATTAAGCACCACGATAGGCATGGAGATACCCTTCGAGCGAAGTGTAACACCCTCATCGGCAAAGGCCACAGCGAGGTACTTAACACCCTCGTGCTGCAACATTCTAGCCACATCCACATCACCCGTGCCGTAGCCCCACGCCTTGACCATGGCGACAATAGGGTGGTGCTGGGGTAGGTGCGAGCGGAAGTAGTTGAGGTTCTTCTTCATTGCCGCAAGGTCAACCTCAAGGGTTGTGGTATGGGTGCGTCGCTCCATAAGGCGGCTTATGCGCTCAAAGCGACTATCACGGCTACCCTTGATGAGAATAACGGACTTTGCCCATCTCTCACGCTCGAAGTTCTCTATAAGCTCGTCGGTCGTAAGGTAGAACGAAGAGGTGCGGTCGAAGAGGTAGGCGTGCTTCGATATGTTCTCACCTACACCTATGAGGTGGTCGACACCCGCCTTCTTCACTGCCTCAGCAACACGTCGGTATAGCTCCTCGGCATCCATGCCGCTCTGGCGTATATCCGAGATTATGGCCACACGTCTACGTCCCATAGACTGAACGTGAAGAGCGTTGAGGGCCACAAGCACAGAGTTGATGTCCGAGTTATAGGTATCGTCTATTATCATCGAGTCGTCGATACCCTCCTTGAGCTCCAAGCGCATGGCTACGTTTGCCGAGAATACGGCATCGTCAACACCATAGCCCAGTCGGCGCATAAGTGCCGATACGTGCAGGGCATCTACTGTCATGGCGTCGTTGAGCTCCAGAGCATCCTCCATATCGTCGATATCTATGGCGCTACTGTCGATAAGCTCTCGGTCGCCGTACGTGCTCTTTATAAGACGCGAAAGCGAGGGGTACTCACTGCTATATATAATGGTCTTGGCATCCTTGGCCAAGATAAGCTTCTCGGATATCTTATGCTCCTCGGAGAGGAAGTTTGCCGAGTGAGCATCGCCAATAGATGTTACAACCACAATGTCGGGGCGTATCATCTTCTCGAGGCGCTCCATCTCGCCAGCCTCCGATATACCAGCCTCGATGAATGCCACCTGCTCCTCGCCATCGAGCATAAGTAACGATAGCGCTACGCCAAGCTGCGAGTTGTAGCTCTTGGGCGAGGCGAACGAGCGTATGTTATCGGGCATCGAGCGTGCCGCCCACTCCTTGACAATGGTCTTGCCATTAGAGCCTGTGATGCCCACCACCGTGCCACGAAACATCTTGCGGTGGTGTGTGGCGAGGCGCTGAAGGGCAGCTATTGTGGAGTCCACGACGATGATGCCGCACTCCTCGCTTGGTAGCTCCATGTCGCGCTCGACGATGAAGGCCTTGACACCTCGTGTTACCATGCGTGGTATGAAGGTGTGGCCGTCATGATTTTTACCATCTATTGCGGTAAATACCACCTCTTCGGATGATATAAGGCTGCGCGAATCGGTAGCCACCTCCCTAACACGAAGGTCGCAACCACGATGTTGGCCATTGACAATGCTGGCTATCTCCGACAATAGATAATTCATATATTTAAATGTTATGTTGTTTAACTCTGCTTAAAGGTCACCACCGTTATACCTGCACCACCTCTATCGGCGTGGTCATCGGCAATGGTGGCCACATCCCTTACGGTACGCAGATAGCGACGTATCTCCTCCTTGAGGGCTCCTGTGCCTTTGCCATGAAGGATGGTGACTCCCGACACACCCACCATGAGCGCATCGTCCACAAGATCCTCGACAGCCTCCAGGGCCTCCGAGGCTCTCATACCTCGCACATCTATATGGTCGCGGAAGTTGAGCTTACGCTCACGAATATCCACCGACACCACGGTGCGTGCGGCTGTTGGGCGTGTAGCATCCTTGAACTCGGCCGATGATATTGCCTTGAGTCTGTCGACCTCCACCATTATCATCATCTGACCAAAGGCCACCTGAGCCCTCTTGCCCTTTATCATCTGCACCACGCCTGGCACATCCTGACCCTCAATCTTAACCTTCGAGCCCACCTCAATCTTTACTTGCTTGGGCTCCACGGCTTTTGGAGTATTTGTTATGCCCTGCTCACGCTCCTCGGCGCGCTTCTCTCTGCGCTCGCGACGGCGTGATAGGCGCTCCATCTCGCGCTCTATGCGGTCATCTACGGCTGCCTTTCCCTCGCCAACGCTCTCGGCGAATGTCTCGAGCTCCTTGCGAGCAAGACGTGTAAGCTCCTTCTCGGCCTGCGATTCACGGATAGTGCGTATGGTATTCTCAATGGTACGATTTGCCGATGCTATCATCTCCTCGGCCTCGCGCTTGGCCTTATCCAAAATCTCACGACGCTCCTGCTTGATGGTCTGCAGATGGTCCGTATAACGCTGCTCCAACTGCTCCACCTTGCGGTCTGTGAGGCGTATGCGGTCACGCTTCTCGGCCCAGTAGCGCTTGTCGCGCGCAATCTCGCGTAGCTGCTTTTCGAGGTTAATATGGTCCTCGCCCGCCTTGTCCATGGCGCTCTTGACGATATCCTCCGGAAGCCCTGTCTTGCGTGCTATCTCTATGGCAAACGAGCTGCCTGGCTTACCCATCTCAAGGCTAAAGAGCGGCTGTATGTTCTTAACGTCGAAGGCCATAGCTCCGTTGGCTACACCATCGTGGCGCGATGCGAAGTACTTGATGTTGGCATAGTGTGTGGTAATCACTCCATATACCTTACGCTCCACCAATCGCTCCAATATGGCCTCGGCTATTGCTCCACCAATGGTTGGCTCCGTACCTGAGCCGAACTCGTCGATGAGCACCAGTGCGTGCTCCGATGCCTCCTGCACCATAGCTCGCATATTCATAAGGTGCGACGAGTAGGTCGACAGGTCGTTATCTATAGACTGTTGGTCGCCGATATCTATGAGTATCGAGCGAAATAGCGGAAACTCCGAGTTCTCGAGTGTTGGCACCAAGAAGCCACACTGCACCATATACTGCAGCAGACCCGTGGTCTTCAAGCATACAGACTTACCACCGGCATTAGGACCCGATATTACCAATATGCGCTGCTCATGGTCGAGCTCCATGTCGAGAGGTACTATCTCCTTCTGCTGATGCCTCAGGTTCTGCTCCAAGAGTGGGTGGCGTGCCTTGCGCAGTAGCAGTCTACCCTCGGTAGATATGATGGGGCGCACAGCACGATTTTCTATGGCCCAGCGAGCCTTTGCTCGCAATGCATCCATCTGTGTGAGATACTCCTCGATGCGTGATATGCCCACATGCTCTGTGCGCAAAAGCGCTGTGAGCTCGGTGAGTATGCGCACAATCTCTCGTCGTTCGGCATACTCCAACTCCTTGAGCTCGTTGTTCAGCTCCACAACCTCCACAGGCTCAACGTAGAAGGTGCGGCCCGTTGCCGACTCGTCGTGTATGAAGCCCGCAATCTTACGTTTATTAGCTGCGGCCACGGGGATGACGGCATGGCCATCACGAATAGATATCATGGCGTCGGCATCCACCACGCCTGAGGCCTTGGCACGCTGCAACACCTGTTGCAGACGCTTGGCAACCTGTCCCTCATGCTCGCGTATCTGTCGGCGTATATCCGATAGCTCGGGTGATGCCGACGAGCGTATCTCGCCCTTCTCGTCGATGACGCGCTCTATGGCCGACATCAGCGTGGGGAAGACCTCCACACGACGTGATAGGGCGTATAGGTTGGGGTATGTACCCTCACGGCGGGATAGGATAAAGCCAACGATGTTGCTTGCCGAACGTAGGGAGCGCATGAGTGTTGCGCACTCCTCGGTAGTTAGGTACGAGCCTTCAACCGCAATCTTGTCGACAATCGAGCGTAGCTCCTCCTGCTCGCCTATATCTGCCCCCGACTCCATCGAGAGCATAAGACGCATCTCGTCGGCAAGGGCAAGACGACGCTCCACCTCCTTGATGGAGTGGCTGAAACTCTCGCCAAGGATGAGTTCGCGCGACGATAACATCGAGCAGGTGTTCGCCACCTGCTCGCGTATACGGTCAAAGCCTATCTTATGTTCGAAGTTAGACGGGTAGATCATCTATACTATATTTTATAAAGACCCTTTACTCGTTAGCCTCTGCCTGCTTCTTAGCCTCCTTAGCCTGCTTCTTGGCCTCCTTCTTAGCTATATCCTCCTCCGACTTACCGAAGAGCGAGAAGTGTACATAGCGCATAGGGTGCTCCTTGAGGTCTGAAACAAGAGCGTTGACGCTGTCGATGGTGTCGTTGAGCGAGTTGTGAATCTCGTCGTCGCTGAGAAGCTTGCCTACAGAGCCCTCGCCATTCTCGATAGCCGAGATAATGCCGTTGAGACGCTCTACGGTTGTTGAGAGCTGATCTACGAGGTTGCTCTCAGCAACATCGCCTGAGAACTTATCGAGGTTCTGCAACATAGACTCGATTGTAGCGGTGTTCTGCTTGAGCATTGCAGTGAATGACGATACATCACCCATGATGTTATCGATATCCTTCTTAGAGTCAGCAAGGATGCCATTGAGCTCTGCGCTCATAGCCTCGAGGTTAGCAACGATCTTTGTGATATTCTCGGTATTATCAGCGATAAGGGTATTAACGCCATCTATGGTCTGATCGAGCTTCTCAATAGTACCATTGATATTCTCCATCAAAGGATCGATCTTCTCAGATACCATGGCCATAAGACCTGCGTCGAGGTGGCCATTGAGCACTGAACCGTCGGTAGCGATAGCTTCTGAGTTGCCCTGCTCGATTTTAATCTGAGCACCACCCATCATACCCTCGGTGATAAGTGCGATACTGTTGTTAGGAATCATGCCTGCATACTGCTCCTCGATAGCAATCTCAACCTTTACCTTGTCGCCCTGAAGCTGAATGTCGCGTACGTTACCAACATTCACACCACGGATGTAGACACGCGATGAAACCTGCAAGTCCTTAGATACCTCCTCGTAGTAGACGTAGTAGGTGTTATACGACTTAAACAAATCCTCGCCACCGAGCCATGAAAATCCCCACCATGATACAAGGATGACGATAACGGCGAATACGCCAATCTTAAATTCTCTTCTAATTTTCATAGTATTAGTTTTTTATATTTATTTTTTTTCGTTCTAAAATACCATGTTTAGTTGCCTATAATCTTGCCTGCTTTATAGCGTACTACGATGGCATCTTTGAAGGACTTACGAGCCCATGGTAGCTCCTTGCGAGCAGCCTCGGCCGAAGGGTAGCAGCCATAGCAGTACTTATACTTGAAGGTGCCACTGCCAAGAGCCAACATCGCTATGCCCTTGAACTCCTTGAACGATGCATCAAAGATGTCAAGCTCCTTGTTCGACGACATCAGCTGGATGGTGTAACCCTCGCCAGATGAGTCGTATACGTAGTACTGCATATAGTCGCTCTCAGCGTAGTCGTCCTCGGTACCCGTATCCTCCTTGGCGTAGTTCTCCATGCGCTCCACATTCTCCAGATACTCGATGATAGCATCACTTATGGCTGTGGCCATATCCGTTGTACCCTTATCCGATGTTAGGTAGGCCAAGTCATCGCTATTGCTCATGTAGCCCATCTCGATAATCACACCTGGGCACTCCAACGGGTAGAGCACGGTGAACACCTCCTCTGAGTCGAGTACACCATTAAACTTATAGCCGAGCTTATGGAGCTCCTCACCTACAATCTTACCGAACATTCTGTTCATTGGGTCGTTGCTCATAAGGCGCGAAATGGCGTCGAGATACTGCGCTGGCTCCTTCGAGAAATCCTCGAATAGGATGTAGTCCTTGTGTGCATTAAGTTGTGCAGACATCTTCTGTGTGTGGCGCTGAGTATCCTTGTCGAGGTTGAGAACTATGACCTCGAAACCTCGTGCTTTTGTGTTGCTACCAGCGTTGTTAGCGTGTATCGATACAAAGAGGTCAGCCTGCTTGTCGTTAGCGAGCTTTGGACGCTTGCGGTTGTCGTCCCTGCGATCCGAGGCGAGTTCCACATCGCTACTTCGTGTCATATAGACCTTGATGTTTGGGGCCTTGGTGGCGAGCATATTCTTCACCTTGAGTGCAACATTTAGGTTTATGCTCTTCTCGGTGTACTTGCCGCTAACAGCACCAGGTCTGCTGGGTCCACCATGTCCTGGGTCGAGAACTACCACTCGCTGCTTGGGCGACGCAATAACCGACATCGACCAAGCGTTAACACCACATAGCAGTGATGCAACAAGCGTTAGACACAGGGTAATATTTCTCATATTTCGTATTATTATATTAGTTTTTTGCTAAATAATTACTATATTTGCCACTTGTAATTGCGTACGCGCGCCACCACGCACACGCCTGCATGGCGGTGTTAGGTGTGCTTCGTTCGGGTTTGCCGACCCAGTCGGCAAAGGTACAAAAAATTATTGAATTTTGAGACACGTTTGGATAAAATATCTTTCATCTCTTTTGCTGACAACCTTCATTGTCTGCATCGTTTGGTGTGTGACTGAGGCGGGTGCAGCCACTATTCGCACTATTTTTAGCGCTGATAGTGTACGAGTGAATAGCGCCCAACGAGACACTTTTAATCCTCAAAAGGACAATCTTGTTCGTGGGGCTGATGCTAACCTCGAGAACCGCTCTATGCCTCAAGCACCACGACCACGTCAGGACGGCGCTGCAGGGGTATCTTCCGTAGAAGAGACTGCCTCTAAAACCACGGCTGACAGCACCAAGACTCGTCGTAAGGGTGGAGCTATGTTCGATGATATCATCGAGGGTAAGGCCACCGACTCTGTAGTCTTCGATGCTCGCAACAAGAAGATATATAGCTATCGTGGTGGTGATGTGACCTATCAGGGTATGAACCTCAAGGCCGACTTCATGCGTGTAGATATGCAGACACGCGACATCTTTGCGCACGGCTATGCCGATACTACCGAGACTGGTGAGGTGACAAAGACTCACCCAGAGTTTGCCGATGGTGGATCGCCATACTCTATGGATACAATCACCTATAACCTCGACTCGCGTAAGGCGAAGATTAAGGGCGTTGCTACCCAGGAGGGCGACGGCTGGCTTGTGGGTGGTAGTGTGAAGATGCACCCCGACCAGTCGATACATATCGCCGACGGTAAGTACACCACCTGTGACCATATTGACCACCCGCACTTCTATTTGCAGATGACCAAGGCTAAGGTCATCCCTGGCAAGAAGATTATCGCCGGATACTCCTATCTTGTAATCGAGGATGTCCCAACCTATATCGGTATCCCCGAGTTCTTCTTCCCCATCACCACAGGTCCTAAGTCGGGACTTTTGATGCCTACCTATGGTGAGGATGCTAAGGGCTTCTTTATCCGTGATTTAGGTTACTATTTCACCTTTGGCGAACATATGGACCTTGCCATACGAGGAGGTATCTATACCCTCGGCTCATGGGAGGTGTCGGCACGCTCGCAGTATGTCAAGCGCTATAAGTTCCGTGGTAGCTTCGATCTTCAGTACTCGGCAATTCGCTCGGGTGAGAAGGGTGAGCCCGACTTCGTGCAGCAGAACAACTACAAGATTCAGTGGCAGCACGCACAGGATCCTAAGGCCAACCCCGGCTCTACATTCTCGGCATCTGTCAACCTCACATCAAGTGGTTACAGCCGTTACTCGGCAACCTCGGTCAATGACATCCTTGCTACCCAGACCAACTCATCAATATCTTACTCCAAGAACTGGGAGGGTACACCATTCTCTTTGGCCTTCAACATGGCAGTGTCACAGAACTCACGCGATAAAACCATTGCAGTGACCCTTCCTACCATCACCTTCAACGTTGCCAGCTTCAACCCCTTCAAGCGTAAGGAGGCTGTGGGCAAGACTCGCTGGTATGAGAAGATTAAGATGAGCTACTCGATGAAGATGACCAATACGGTGAACACCAAGGAGAGTGAGATATTCACCAGCGAGACACTCAAGAAGATGAAGAATGGTATTCAGCATACCATCCCCGTATCTACCTCACTCACGCTCTTCAACTATATCAACGTGAGCCCATCGTTTAACTACACAGAGCGCTGGTATTTCAAGAAGGTGAGCCAAAAGTGGAACAACGATACCAAGGCTGTTGAGACCCTCGATCCAGAGTATGGCTTCTGGCGTATCTATAACTACAACGCCTCGGTGTCGGCCAACACCACAATCTATGGTACCTATACCGCTAAGAAGAAGGAGCGTAAGTTACAGGCTGTGCGTCATACACTTACACCAAATATCGGCTTCTCATATGCCCCCGACTTCAGTCGTCAGAAGTATGGCTTCTACGAGACCGTGCAGACCGATACAACGGGTAAGTTCAAGGTCTACTCACCATTTAGCGATAACGCCTATGGCGTGCCTGGTAGTGGCCAGCAGTTTGCACTAACCTTTGGTCTTTCACAGAGTCTTGAGGCTAAGATACGCACCAAGGATACAGTAAAGAAGGTGAAGATTATAGACCAGATATCTATCAGTGGCTCCTATAACTTCCTTGCCGACTCGCTCGGTCTTTCGACACTCCCTATACAGTTGCGTACAACCATATACCAGGGCGTTGCCCTCAACGTATCTATGACCCTCGACCCCTATGAGGTGTCACCCGAGGGTGTGCGCTACAACAAACTAATGTGGAGCCGTGGTCTGCCGGGCCGTGTGCAGAGTATAGGTTGGAGCTTTGGTTATAGCTTCCGTTCGAAGCAGAATGGCCAGCCCGCTGCCAACGATATCAACTCGCTACCTCCCGAGTACTTCAACTCATGGTCCGACCCCTATGGCGAACTTAACCCCGCCATGCGACGACAATGGATGGCTGGCCAATACTATGACTTCTCCATCCCGTGGAACTTCGGTTTCAACTATAGCTTCAACTACTCGGCGCAGCTGGTAAACAATGGCACCACCGGTTATCGAAAGAAGATATCGCAAACCGTGAATGTCAACGCCAGTGTCACGCTGACGCCGAAGACCATGATTACCGCAACCTCCGGTTTCGACTTCTCCACAGGAAAGATGTCAATGACCTCCATCTCCATAACGCGAGACCTACACTGTTGGCAGATGTCATTTACCTGGATACCCTTTGGTAACCACAAGAGTTGGGCCTTCAACATAGGTGTTAAGGCAGCATCGCTCGCCGATTTGAAGTTTGATAAGAGTTATACGCAGTACGACTACATGTACTAAATTTGTTGTGATAAGGGGCAATCTGCGGCGCTTTGCTTGTCTGAAAAATGCTCATTTACGTCAGTAAACTCCGCTTTTTCAGCCTGCGACAAATCACCACATCTTACCCCTTCTAACAACAAATTTGGCGTGAGGAGGTAAGGGATGATCTGCTGCCGCTAACAAAAAGTCCCAACAATGGGCAGTACGCCTAGTACAGCCCATCGTTGGTATTTTTGCCGAGCGTTGCATCTGCAGCCTTCTAACAACAAATTTTTCGTGGGGTGATAAGGGGCAATCTGCGGCACCAACCTCAGAGTCCCGAATGGGAAATACGCTTAGTATGTCCCATCCGTGCCTCTATCAGTTGGCACCACATCTTACCCCTTCTAACAACAAATTTCTTGGTTGGTATTTTTGCCGAGCGTTGCATCTGCAGCCTTCTAACAACAAATTTTACGTGGGGCGATAAGTATGATAAACAACTAAATATATAGCTATATGGACAGTAAGCGAGGCATATTATCATGGTTATTTGGGGGCTTCTCAATCTTTAAGTTTAGGCTCTCCTTCAGAAGACTTCGTTTCTGGAAGATACGCCGTCCGGGTAAGAAGGCCGATATTGATGTAAAGCTATAGCCCCTTGTGCGGGCTCATGCCTATATCGTAACCATGAGTCACTAACTTGTTATAGTTAACAACCAGTGGTGTTCAAACGAAAAATGATCCCGAAAGTATCATAACTTTCTGGATCGTTTTGTCTATCTATTTAATTATCCTTAAAAATTGGGGTAATGATGCAAAAAGCGGCGCTTAGGATAAAATATAATTAGCTGAATATTTGCAAATTACAGCGATATTTTAGAGATTAGTAGAAAACGGTTTCTACTAATCTCTATTTTTATGGCAAAACCTCGCAAAATACGTTGTC
>JAZRMM010000033.1:0-15783 GCA_045647535.1 Alistipes sp. | reverse complement strand
GCTTACGATAAGATTTTGCAGGCTGGTGGTTTCATCTCTGTACGCACTAACTCAGTACCTGATGGTAACGCTATTCCTATTCCTAAGGCAGATGCTGACGAGTCTATGGACGCAGCAGCTTGCGTAGGTTGCGGTGCTTGTGCTGCTACATGTAAGAACGGTTCAGCTATGTTGTTCGTAGCTGCACGTGTATCATCACTCGCTAAGCTCCCACAGGGTAAGGTTGAGGGTGCTCGCCGTGCTAAGGCTATGGTTGCTAAGATGGATGAGCTCGGCTTCGGTAACTGTACCAACACTGACGCTTGCCAGGCACAGTGCCCTAAGTCAATCTCTATCGCACACATCGCTCGTTTGAATCGCGAGTTCTTGGCTGCTAAGTTGAAGGACTAATTCGGCATAGTAGCCACCCTTGGGGTGGTAAACAATAGAGGAGCTGTCCATTGCGGACAGCTCCTTTGTTCTTGTGGGTTCTTGTGGGTTCTGGTGAGTTCTGCTGGGTTCTGGTGGGTTCTGGTGGGTTCTGTTAGGCTTTTGTGGAGTTGTCCGTGGCAACGCTCTGCACCATTACATCAGAACCCATTAGAACCTATATAACCCACCAGAACCCATGATTGCGCCTCTCAGCGACAGCGCAATAAAACACTTCGTCATTCCGAGGAGGGGCAGGTGCAAAGGATTGGGAGCAAGAGGCTCTCTCGTGCCCTGGCGAGAGAATCTACCGTTGTTTAGCGGCTATCCAGAGAGTGATGGTTAGCATCTGCAAAGTTCATCATTACCTTTCTCTTTGCTCTACCATTACTAATTACTAATTACTAATTACTAATTAAAAAAAGGGCGCACCCCGAAGGATACGCCCCAATATTGATTGGCTATTGATTAGTTGCAGCCGCCGCAGTCGCAACCCTCGCCGCACTCGTGGTCGCCACAGCCACCACCGCAGTCGCCGCAGCTGCAGCCACCGCCCATGAACTTGCTCAAGTCCTCAGGGGTAGTGTCGCGAACGTCAACAACAGTAACCTCGAAGTTAAGAGTCTTACCGGCCATAGGGTGGTTGAAGTCCATAACCACACTCTCCTCCTTAACCTCCTTAACGATACCCATCATAGGCTGACCCTCTGCTGTAGACATAGGAATCTGGCTGCCTACGAACAAAATCTCCTCAGCAATCTTGCCGTCCATCATGAAGACAGTCTTAGGAAGCTCAACGATAGCCTCAGCGATAACCTCGCCGTAGCCATCCTTAGCCTCGAGGGTGAATGCTACAGACTCGCCTGGCTCCTTATCCATGATAGCCTCCTCGAACTTAGGGAGAAGCATACCCATGCCATAGATAAACTCCAATGGCTGGCCTGGCTGTGACTGATCGGCAATAGCGCCATCTACGGTGAGCTTGTAGTCTACGCTCACCATCTTATTCATTGCTACTTTCATAATTATCTTTTTTTTATGTTAAACAAAGTGTTTGTTCTATCTCTTTATTAGTTGAATGATGGAAGAACAGAGTAGTTCTTACCATAGTCGAGGTGCTGCTGTACGTAGTCAGTAGGGTAGCTGATCTTAACGTCGATGATGCGACCCTTCTTGTCGTATACAGGGGTGTACTCTGGGTTTACGAAGCCACCATAAGGCTCGATGTTAAGCGCCTTGTTACGTGCGATAACCTCAGCGTGGAGTGTAGGCTCTACCTTAACTGCGTAGTTCTCAACGAGAGCCTTACCTGCCTCGTAGTCACCCTCCGACTTGATGCGCTGTACCTCGCACAAGAGCTCGCCGAAGAGCTCACGCAAGCGTACGAAGTCGTTAACAACGATATAGCTCTTGCCATCCTTCTTTACGATCTCGATAACGTTCTCAGCCTTACCCTTCTCGTAGCACCACTCAGCGATAAGCTTACGGTTACGCATGTGTGACTCCTCAACGTCCTTGCCAAGCTCGATGCGTGAGAGCTGTGTCATATAGCCATTCATGATGTAGTCAGAGTACTGCGACCAAGCAACATCCAATGTAGGAATCAAGCCAATCTCAACGAGCTTCTCGTCGCCAAGGTAGTAGAGTGCGAAGAGGTCGGCACGTGCCTCCTCCAATGTTGATGAGTAGGTGCGAAGCTCGTCACCCTTGGTGCCAGGAGCAAGCTGACCTGAGCCGTGGCCCAAGCACTCGTGGAGGTCGGTGTGAAGGTCGTCACCAAGCTTGCCATACTTCTTAGCGCGCTCGCGGTCCTCCTCGCGAAGGATGAACTCCTCAGCAAAGCCGTTGCCCTGAGCAGCCTTGTCGTAGGCGTAGGTGATGTTGTCGATAGTTACTGACTTAGAACCGTGCTCCTTACGAATCCAGTCGGCGTTAGGGAGGTTGATACCGATAGCTGTTGCTGGGAAGCAGTCGCCACCAAGCATAGCCACGGTGATAACCTTAGCTGATACGCCCTTAACCTCCTCCTTGCGGTATGCAGGGTTGATAGGAGCGTTGTCCTCGAACCACTGAGCGTTAGCCGAGATGATCTCTGTACGGCGGCATGCAGCCTCGTCGCGGAAGTTAACTACAGACTCCCATGATGCCTTGCGGCCGAGTGGATCGCCATAGCTCTCGATGAAGCCGTTAACGAAGTCTACGTTAGAGCCGGTATCCTTAACCCAGAGGATGTTGTAGCTGTCGAAGTACTTCAAATCACCTGTGCGGTAGTACTTGATAAGCTCCTTGATATACTTGCGCTGTGTAGGGTTAGCCACCTTAGAGGCCTTCTCCAACCAGTAAACGATCTTCTCGATAGCCTCAGAGTACATACCACCAACGTGCCATGCCTTCTCAACAACCTCACCCTTCTCGTTCTTCACGAGCTTAGAGTTAAGACCATAAGAGATAGGCTCTGGGTTGCCCTCGTCGGCAGCAACCATAGCGGCGTAGAAAGCCTCTACCTCCTCCTGGTTAACACCCTCGTAGTAGTTGTTTGCCGAAGCGGTGATAACATCTACACCAGCCTTCTGGTTGAGGCGTGAAGCGTAGAGCTCAGCGTCGAAGATAATCTTGCAGAGAAGCTCGTCGTCCATCTGACGGTTGTTGTCGTTGATATACTTAGCGAGCTGCTGGCGGAACCATGTCTCTGAGAACTCTGGCGCAAACTTGTCGTTAGAGTAGTGGTGGTGGATGCCGTTAGCAAACCACATCTTCTTGAGGTACTTCTCGAATGCCACGAACTCCTGACCCTCACGCTCGGTAGTCGAGGTGTAGATGGTCTCGAATGTGCGGCGGATGGCCAAGCCATACTTAAAGTTCTGATCGAAGAGGATATCGCGGCCATACTTAGCTGCCTCCGAGAGGTAGTATACATACTCCTTCTCCTTTGCGGTAAGCTCGTCGAAGCCTGGCACCTCGTAGCGAATAACCTTGATGTCGTCGAAACGGTCAACAATCCAAGGCTGCTCACTCTCCTGTGCTGTAGCCATTGTCGACACTGCAAAAATTCCCATAGCGGTCAATCCGAAAATCTTATTCATCTTATGTTAATGGTTTTGGTTTTCAAAAATCGCCACAAATGTACAACGAAAATGCGAGATACCCAAACAAATAGGTAATATTACGTATGCTAACAACTCTAATTATGGCTAAACAATAGAAAAAATATATGTGACCTATCATTTTTTTGTTTACCTTTGCGCCCCGAATCAAAACAGAAGAATATTATGCTCGGAAAGGGAATAGCAACCATAGCACTCCTTGTGCTCTCGAATATCTTTATGACCTTGGCGTGGTATGGTCATATAGCCTTTAGCTCTAAGCTTCAGAAGTTCAGTGTTATAGCCATTGTGCTTATTAGCTGGGGTGTGGCACTCTTGGAGTACTGCTTCCAGGTGCCTGCTAACCGTATAGGTAGCGAGATTCACGGCGGTCCCTTCACCCTATGGCACCTCAAGGTTATTCAGGAGGTGGTATCACTCACGGTCTTCACACTCTTTATGGTAATCTTTATGCATGAGGGATTGAAGTGGAACCACTTTGTTGGCTTCTTCTGCCTAGTGCTGGCGGTATATTTTATCTTCAAAAAGTAATTTGTTGTGATAGCGGCGCTACTGCGACGCTTCAGTCAAAAGCCCGAATGGGAAATACGTTCAGTATGTCCCATCCGGGCTTTCTCGTGTCAGCGCCACATTAGCACCACTCTGACAACAAATCCCCTCTTGCTAATCTGTGTTGTGGTAGACATCTACTGCCGCTAACAAAAAGTGCCGTCAATGGGACGTACGCTTGGTACTACCCATCGTCGCCTTTTTTCGCCGAGTGTTGCACTCGGCGCCCTTCTAACAACAAATTGAACTTCTCGCGGTAAGGGGGCATCTTCGCCCCATCCCAAAAAGTAAGGCCCCATGGTCTGTACGTCTATGTACTATCCCATGGGGCCTTCTTTTGCTATAGACCAAGTCTGACCCTGACTAACAACTTATTAGTCAGATTTATTACTTCTTGATTGTGCTGTAGCAAGTCTCATTGCCATTCTCACCACTCAAGTAGAGCTTATCACCTCCAAAGCGATAAAACCTCTTTCTAGGTGTTGCGTTCATATTTTCGGCACTCGAGATGTATAGAGCATCATCATCGAAGGTGTATTTATACCAAACAGGGCGAGAAGGGCCTTCGATGGGTGCCGCCATAGGATTGTCATATTTGCTGTAATACATATAGCAATCCGTAGGTGTCACAAACTTAATGTGGTCATCATAGTAATAGTCGCCATCTTTGCGCGTTGTGCTCCAGTCGCCGAGGAAGCGGCGGTCAGCATCTGCCTTCTTGCGGTACACAACCATACCATCCGTTGCTTCCTCGACATAGAAAATAATCCTATTTGACTCCACGCTATATTTTATCTCTTCCGCCTCCTCGCCAGTATAACCAATGCGTAATATATCACCTTCGCACTCATATGTTAGACCACCACGGGTCATTGACATACGGCGACCTGAAGATACCTCATACTCATCAGTTGTACGATAGCCAGTACCATCCTCCCAAAAGCGGAATGTAGACTCATATACGAAATCGCCGAGCTGATCATTGATTTCGCCCTCAAGTACCCACAAGCCCACAATATTGCTATTTACGGTGCTCACATTTGGCTGCACATCTGAGGGTGTCTCATTCTCAGGCTTGTTAGGAGCAACTTCTTTCTCACAAGACATTGTCACGCCTGCTACCGCAAGCATCAACAATAATTTTGCATACTTTTTCATAATACGAAATTTGTTAGTTAGACATATATTAATTACTCATCGTTTTAATGAATAATATTTTTCAGTTTGTTACTTGCTTTACACAAAGTTACCCTATGAAAAGTTTTCTGCAAAATAAACGAGTTACAAACTTGCGTCTGTAACTCGTTGAATAAGCGATATATAAGAAAATTTTTACTGCCTGTTGGAGATGTCGGAGTGCAAAAAGTTTACTCCCCCTCCTTTTTAAGCAGTTTCTGTAAGAAATTGGAGAGGTTAGTGTCGCTCTCCGAGAGTCCTAGTTTTTGGCGTACCTCGCTACTATCCTTGTAGTGGCGTGTAAGGTTGGTGTATGCCTTGATCTCCTTACCCTTTAAGCCGATGGCATACAGACAGCAGAAGTCAATCTCAAACTCTTCGAGACCTTTGTCTTTGAGGTAAGCAAAGAAGTGGGGATAGTTTTCCTCCAATGTGAGGCGTGTCGACTTTATAAAATCGTTGCGGTTGGCAATAAGATGCTCCAACTCCTCATTCGCACGCTTGATGTCGGTATCTTTTGCCGATAGGTGCGACACGATGATAGTGTTTAGCACTCCCAATCGCCTTTTGATAATTTCCATCGTCTCCTCCTTGATGGTGTTGTTGGCAATCATCTCGTTGAGTGCATCACGCTCCGCAACTACCTCGTTATACATCTGCTCGTAGAGTGCCTTCTCGCTCTCTAACAGAATATTTCTATTTCTACTAACCAGTAGTCGTTTGCGTATTATATAAACTATAATGAGCAGTGCCAATACCGCTACCGTACAACCTAACACAATGATTGTAAGTCTATTCTTTGCCTCAGTCTCCTTTGCCTTCTGCATCTCCAAGTTATAACGCTCTTCGACGAACTTTGTATCTTGTTCAAAAATTTTCATATTCGCAGCATCATTCAATTGGTTATAGATGATGTATGCCTCCAATGCTGCCTTATAATTGTCTAACTTATGGTGAATCTCTGAAAGTATTGCATAATATCGTATTTCTGAAACTGCACTGGGGAAATTGTCAATCTTATTGATTGTTTCTAATGCTTTTCCATATTCTCCCAATGCAATATATGCGTTTGATAATGTACCGTAATCCAATAAATCACCAGGAATCTCCGATAAGTAGATGTCAACAATATCTTGGATATTATCAGTTGCTTCAATGCGTATTAGATATGTGAGATACTCTGAATAATAGTTCGCAAGCAATGCCTTTGGAATAATATTAAGATATTTTTACAGTATGTTTATGTTATGACTCAACTTACACCTAACTTCTCTCTTGAGGAGTTAACAACAACAAACCAGCCATTCGATAACACTCCACCACCTGGTCGCATGGCTTTTATCCGAGCCCTTGCTTCTAAGCTCCAGTTCTTGCGTGACTCGGTTGGTTGTCCTCTCTATATCAACTCAGCTTTCCGCTCTCGAGAGGTTAATCGTGCTGTCGGTGGTGTCCCCCGTTCCCGTCACCTCATGGGTGAAGCTGCAGATATCTCTATCCGCAATCTCTCCCCAGAGGCTAGGTCTCGTCTTGAGACTGCAATCTCTTTGTCTAAGCCCTGCCAATTTTTTAAGTACCCAACCTTTTGGCATGTGGCCTATGACTTCTACACACTCGGTATTGATCATACCTCAGTCACTACCATGGAAGAGTGTTTCCCTAATGAGTTCCAGTGTGTCACCTCCTGGTCTGACGATGACGATGTCTAACTATTAATCTATATAATCATGAATAATAAAATCACACGCTCACAGTTCCAAAAATCTATTAAGATTCAGCAAAATGTTCTTTTTGCTCAAAACAATTTGCAGACCTTATCTAATCATCTTGAGTTTTTGACTCGCACTGGTGATCTTGTCAAGCTTGTAGAGTTTGCTAATTCTCTTTATGACTACTCTACATCTACTATCTCTAACTTCCTTGATACCCTCTCCGACGATGAGAAATAAAGGTAAATTTCTGTCAGTACTCCTTGAGGTCCTAGAGTTCATCTTTACTCTTGGTTTGTCTCACATTCGTAAACGTCGTGACAATGAATCCTCATAAATCAATAGACGATATAATTGACCGTTTAGGTGCTGAATCTGTTGCCCAGCTCGTAGCTTTCCATCCTCGTCTCACTGATCATCTCATAGCTTTGCTCAAGTATAAAGTATCTAACCCTAATAGGTATTTTATGCAGGCTCTTGCTAACCTCGAGGATGATTTCAGTGTTGATTCTTTGTTGAGAGTTATACACCAACAGGATGAGTCTATTGCATTCCTCTCTCATCAGCTTGTTCACTATGACTCCCTCTCTAAGAAGTACGATAAGTTAGCTACTAAGGTCGATTTCTTGAAGCGTCAAAACAAACGCCTTTTAGATCGTAACAATAACCTTGTAAGCGGTGTGCATAAATCAAAAAATCATCGTTAACAGACACTATATCAAGGCTGTAAAATCGCTTCCTGGTTGCTCCAATCTTTTGCCCTCGCAGCTCAATGACAAAGCGCAGCATATTTTCAAGCATGCTCCTGATCTCTTTATTCCTGTAGATTGTGGTCGTTGTCTCCCTTGTCAAAAGAAACGCAGTAACTATTGGCGCCAGCGCCTCATCGATGAGTTCACCTATTTCGTCAAACGTGATTCTGACTTGAAGTATCGTGTATACTTTGTCACTCTCACTATCGCTCCCAGGTTCTACAATCGTAACCTTAACGATGCCTATTCTCTCTTAAAGCATTTCCGCGAACGTTATCGTAAACGCTATGGCCGTTCCCTCCGCTACTGGATAACATCTGAATATGGTGAGAAACGTGGTCGTCTTCACTTCCATGGCATTTTGTTCAACCCTATCTGTGATGGTTCCCAGCTCATGTCCCTCTGGCAATATGGTCGTTGTGATATGTCCGTTGTTGGCTATAGCCCTAAGAACCCAGAACATGATCCAGAAAAAGGTATTATCTATGTCACTAAGTATATCACTAAGAATGTTGATAGATGGTTCATAAATTGGTCTGATAGATCTCGCATCTGGTGTTCCCCTGGTCTCGGCCTTGCATACTGTCTCGACCCTTCTGCACGTAAGTTCCACGATCATCATAATGACCCTCTCTTCTTCCGTGTATCCAACAAGTTTCCTGTTGCTCTTCCTCGCTATTATTTGTCTAAGCTCTTTAGCCCTCTAGATATCTATAAGCGTTCCCTCTCCTCCATGAGTCGCTTCCATCAGCTTCCACCTCCGCCCTATGTTGTTGGAAAACATCGCTTCGAAGACCTCGTCTCGTATATGTCTTTCCTCCGATCCATCGGTGGTCGCCTGAATCTCCTGGCTACTCAATACGTTCATCTATCCCCCCACGAAAAACAAATCTATCATGGACAATAAAGTCTCTAGGTTGTTGGATGTCAATTTCCCTGACCCCAACCATTCTAATTTTAACCTAGGCCGTAAAAACACTTTTACCTGTGATGTTGGCTACTTGGTCCCTTGCTATGTCGAGGAGATCCTCACCAGCTCATATAAGCGCCTTGATTTAGAGGCTCTCGTTCAGTGTAACGCTACCGTCGCTCCTGTTATGGGTAGTTTCACTATCAAAGCTGATGCCTATTTTATACCTATCCGCCTTTACCATCAGCACTTGCTGAATAACGATAGGTCTAACAACTTCAGTGACGATTTTCTGTTTCACTATTTCCCTTGGCTGGATAATACATCCTCTGCTCCCTATCGACACTTAACTGGCGATGATAATATCAATAATGTCAAGAATAACCTTGTCGTCGCTCCTGGCTCGTTGCTCGAGTACTTCGGTATGTTCCCAGCTGGTTGGAATGCTCGCACCTGGGCTCGCCACAATCTTTCTGGTGGTGAGTCTGAACCTCGTATCAATGCCTATCCTTTTATTGGCTATTTCGATATATATCGTAACTACTACGCTAATCCCTACGATACAGATATCCCAATGGTTGTCGATAACAGTGGCTATATCTTTGAGTACGACACTTTGAATCGTACTAAGTCTGACGACCGTTATGTCAGTCTTACTGCTTTTGATACATTTATCAATAGTATCAAGCGTCAGTCTCTAGTAGCTGCTACTGGTGCTCCTGCCCCTGTCAATGTATTCAATGTGTTTAACAATTGCTTCCAATATGGTGTTCCTGCTTCTGGTGGTACACAGACTCTTTTGCCTGTACCTCTCTTTGAGGGTCAGCGCTCTATAGGTTATACCGCTGATATATATGGCTCTATTAATGGTATCAACTTCGGTCTTTTGCGTCGTACCTACAAGGACGATTACTTCAACGCTCGTATCAGCACTGAATTCGTCCAGTATCTCAAGGAGCAGTCTCGAGTTCTCGTCCAGGACAACTACTTTGACATTACCCAGCTTCGCTTAGCTAATCGTATCGCTAAGTATGTCGATAAGCTCGGCTTTAGTGACTCTCGCTTCGGCTCATGGCTCAAGGCTCATTTTGGTACTAAGTTGAACGATAAGGCTAACATCCCTCAGTTCCTCGGCTCTATCAGCTCTACGCTCAACTTCCAGGACATTATCTCTAACGCTCAGACCGGCTCCGGCGATGCTATCACTTCCAATGAGGCTCTCGGCTCTCGTGCCGGCCTTGGATCCTCGTACATGAAAAATGACGGTGCCTTTGTTGAGTTCCGTTCTGTCGAGCCTGGCTACCTTGTTGTCCTCTTCTCTATCGTGCCTAACGTTAGCTATTTCCAGGGCATTCGTAAGATGTTCTTGAAGACTCGCTTTGCCGATATCTATACTCCCGAGTTTGATGCTGTTGGTTACCAAGACCTCCAGACTATCGAGATGTCCGCTATCGGTGCTCAGCCTTACAGTTCTGAGTCTATCGGTGGTACTTTTACAGTTGGTGAGTATAACGCTGTTGTCGGTAAGCAGCCCAGCTGGATAGAGTATATGTGTGCTATCGATGAGTCTCATGGTCTCGTCACTCAGTTTTCACAGTACGGCTATTGGGCTTTGAATCGACCATTCGATTTGCAGTACTTCTTCGTTCCTGATACTATCACTGCCTATGGCGGTCGTGCTATCAACGATTTCAGTACCTATATCAAGCCACAGATCTTCAATCAGATCTTCGCTGTCAACAAACAAACTCACAACTTCCAGGTCCAGATACGCTTCTTCGACAAGACTGCCCAGCCTATGTCTAAGCAGGTGTTACCACGACTTTAGTCGTGTATACAGGCCCCGCAGGGAACGACCAGTACCTAATTATCGCCTTTAGCGAAGCGGGGCCCTGTAATTTATTACAGGACCATACTAGACCCTTATAAACACAATTCCTATTACTATGAAAGGTTATACTAACAATCGTTTCGTCGCTCCTCCTCTTCCTGCTGAGGAACAGCCTGAGGAGATACAGCCTTGCTCTGCTAAGATGCTTGGCTCTTCTATTATTGATGGTCGCTATAATGGTGTCTCTGACGGTCAGGCTGGTCTCTTACATGGCCAGTATGATAACGACACTAATCTCGATGTAGATCCTCTTTGCAACTTCAATACGGACACGTTCTCCCTCCGTCGAGGTCCCAGCTCTGTAGGTTCTGTCCCATCACAATCATCCACCCCAGCTGAATAATGCGTGCGCGCGCGTGCCTCACGTGCGTGCGCGCAACAATCATTATGGCCACCTGGTGTAATTACACTAGGTGTCCGCTAGTGATTGTCAATGTTTTAGCGTCTACGGAAAACGTTGCGGAGCACTTCCTTGTCTATAAATGCTAACGAAGTACCACTTTTTGGTGGTTCACGTAGTGTCCGCAACTATTAATTAAAACATAAAATATATGCATAACCCCACTAAACCTAACCCTCCTCGGGTCGAAGTGATTCCAGGTTCTCAGCCCGATCCTCCTAAGCAGAATAACTTTGGGAATAATCTTTCCTCTTTCCTTGGAAAATCTGCCGTAGGTGCTGCTGTCGGTGGTCTCATGAATATCGCCTCTTCTGCCTTTAATCATCATTTAGCTGAAAAAGCAGCACAATCTCAGTACAATCGTCAACTTGATTTTTGGAATAAGCAGAACGAATATAACTCGCCCATTGAGCAGCGCCGTCGTCTTCAACAGGCTGGTCTTAACCCTGCTGTTCTTGCTGGCGATATTTCTGGTAATAATACAGCTGGTGGTCTCTCTTCTGTGCCTGGTAATGATGTCGCTCAGCGTGGTACTCTTGATTCTAATTCTCTTATTAATTCTCTACATCTATTTGGTCAGCTAGAGTCTGTATCTGCTGGAAATGATTTGATGCGTCGTCAGATCGCTCTATCATACGCTGACGAGTTGATCAAAAAGAATGAGGTCTATGGTATTCAACTCGACAATCAAGAAAAACAGAAGTTGATCTCCTGGCTCGACGACGAAAAGAAAGCAGCTCTTGAGGCTCTCATCGCTGGTACTGAAGAGACTCGTGCTCGCACAGGTGAGACTAAGTCTCGTACTGTTGGTCTCGATATTGATAACTCAAATAAGCAGGGTACATACGATGATTTGCATCGTGAGTCTGAACAGCGTATTCGTTCTCTTAAACTTTCTAATGATTTGAACGATAAATATGCTGAGCTCGAACGTCTCCTGGACTATGACTTTAAAGTCTTGCAAGGTGATTTAATGTCAAAGAATAAAGCTATTGCTCAATCTGCTGCTGATCGTGCTCATCTTGATAGAACCATTTTATCTAATTATGGTCTTGATGTTGAGTCGATGGATCCTTTGGTTCATTATCCTTTACGATGGGTTGGTGCTCAAATTACAGCTGGAAAATCTAAAGATGATCCTGATTTGGTCAAGATGATGAAACTTATCAAGTCTTTCTCTGCTGATCTCGTTAAATATGATTCTTTGACACGTGATCCAGACTATATTTCTGATAAGGATCGTTTAAATCAATCTATAGAATTGCAGAAAACTCTTGCCAATACTATCACAAGTCTTCTTGGAATGCTTGGAGATTAAAAGAATAATGTCTATATTTGCCGAAAACTTTATTTGCTATGGTTGGTTTGACACTTATTTCTATTTGCAAATTGATATTGCTTGGCGCTGTTTGCTATGCTCTCGTACGGTGTCTTCTTTCTATTGCTTACTGGTTTGATAGACATTAATTAACATAATGTTCTTTGACATATTGGCTCTGCCTTAAAAGGTATTTCTCTCTCTACAATAGTAGATTACGTTAAACATGTCGCAATATTTCACATTCTGTTAAATATTTTGCAGATTGTTGATAATCCTCTTTTTGTGAAAAAGCACTTACTGCTTTCAATGTACAATTTATAAAGCTGTTAATTTTATCTGCTTGAAAGAAATAATCGGCAGCTTTAAGATTTACTTCGTATACCTTTTCCCACTTCATCAAAGTATAATATATATTTCCCTGGGCAACACACAATCTTGCCTTGGTCAATATATCATTTGATTCTTTACCATTGGTAATTGCATTTACGAAACATTCCATCGCTGCAGCATCATTGCCCTGATTCTGATAGATGCGACCTTGATAATAGTAGGTGCGAAGTTTATCTGTCGCAGTGCCATTATCCTTGTAATAGTCAATGGCGGGTTGCAAGACCTCGAAATCGGTCTTGTCGATATAGTTCTTATCCAATGCCATAGAGAGCAACAGGGCGTGTTTAGCTCGCTCCTCGTCGTTAGATAGATCATCGACATTAATAGACTGCAACACATTAAGCACACTATCGGGTCGCTCCTCGATAATGCGTTCCATATCGGTTATAGTCGTCCAATGCTCCGAATGACGGTTGCATGACGCCAAACAAAGGACAAGAAGAAGTATGATAAGTAGTCGTCTCATATCAAAAAGTTTGTTCACTATACAAAGATAACTTTATAAAAGTTTTCCACCAAAATAGATGTGTAAAAATTACATCGTCGTATATTGCGGATTATCAGGCATATAGCAACACATGTCGCCTTAGCTGGTATTTTGACGCAGTGAAAAAGTTTACTGGGCCCCTATTTGAGTTCGTCACACGATGAGTTTCCCTTTTCTCACCCCGTAAGTCTAAAATAAAATTAGTGGTAGATTATTTGCAAATTAAATACATCCTTACTGCTTTTATTACGGCGGTAAAATTTACGGCAGTAACAATTAAATAAGACAATATGAAATTCTATAACAGAGAACACGAAATAGTAAAGCTCCGAGAGGTACGAGAGTTATCATACAATGACCACTCACGACTCATTGTGGTAACAGGTCGTCGTATGTATGATATTGAGCATCAATGCCTAACACTGGAAGTTATGTAATAGGCATTAAAGGTTTTATCGAGACATTACAATAGATAAGGTTTCTGTAAACTTTGGGCAAAATGGTGGTCGCTACTTTACCGTCACCTTGGGTAAATCGCTCCATAGCGTTGTGTAGTGTGGCGATTGGCTCTCGCTCGACGACTTTATTCGCCCGCTGCCCTGGATGCCCATTTTTACCGCACCACGCCCAAATGTATGGTTGATGGCATCCATGGCCGAGGAGAGCTTACTCTCACGCTCTATGGCGGCAGTGTCGGCAAACAACGACCGAACAACGCCCGCCTCTGGAATCAGCTTGCTGATGACAACACCCGCCTTCTTGTAGCCGAAGCCTCGTTTGTAGACCTCGCGTGTGGCATTGACGGCTGCTGCGATAATCGCTCGGTGGTCGTTTGTGGCTTCGGGGAACGACACTAGCACCGAGCCATAGGTCTGCGGCTCGTTCTCCTTGAAGCGGTTTGTGTAGGCGAAGACCATCATCTCGACACACGCAGAGTGTTGTGCGCGGAGCTTCTCGGCTGCCGAGGCTGCGAAGTTAGCCACCTGCTCGGCAAGCATAGCCTCATTGCTTATCTCCTTTGCAAAGCTGCGTGACACGCATATAGACTGCTTTGCTTCGATGGTATCCTCAAACTCGATGCTCGGAATACCTCTGAGCTCCTGCCAGGTGCGCAAGCCCACAATGCCGAACAATCCTCGCACCACACCCTCGTCCATCTGTGTAAACTCCCAGGCGGTGGAGATGTTTCTATCGTGGAGTTTTCGGGCAGTCTTGCGACCAATACCCCAGACATCCTCAATCGGAAATTTGCGCAGCACCTTCTCTATGTCCTGGGGACGATGCATATAGCACCCTCCGCGTAACTTGGGATACTGCTTGCAGAGCTTTGATGCTATCTTGGCGAGGGTCTTTGTTGGGGCAATGCCGACAGATACTGGAATAGATGTCAGTCGCCAACACTCGCTCGATATCCTCTTTGCATAGGCATCGAAGTCGATGCCCTCCATACCTCGCAAATCAAGGAACGCCTCGTCTATGGAGTAAACCTCTACCGATGGTGCAAAATCTTCGAGCACCCAACGCACACGCTGGGACATATCTCCGTAGAGAGCCATATTGCCAGAGAAGACTGCAACATTATGACGCTCAACAATATCGCGAATCTTAAAGTAGGGATCACCCATCTTAATGCCGAGAGCCTTTGCCTCGTTGGAGCGTGCAACAGCGCAGCCATCGTTATTCGAGAGTACGATGACTGGCTTGCCTTGCAGATCGGGACGGAAGACTCGCTCACACGAAGCATAGAAGTTATTGCAATCGGCCAGGGCGAACATATATCTATTTTGTATTAAGAGTTATCCTATATTGAGATGGCGTCACTCCTACTTCTCGCTTAAACAGACGACAAAAATAGGGCGTTGTTGAGAAGTTCAACTCCTCGGCAATCTGTTCGATTGTATGTCCCGAACTGCGCAGAAGAAGTTTTGCTTGCACAGTAACCGATCGATTTATCCAGTCGCTTGCCGTTGTGCCACTCGCCTCAAAGACTAAGCGGCTGAGGTATTGGGGCGATATATTCATCCGCTCGGCATAGAACGGAAGGTCGTGTTTGCCTCGATGCGTGTTGAGTTGCTCGATAAATAGGCGGAACAACTCCTCTCTGCGTCCTTTCGAGTGGTGGCTACTTGCTGTGCTATCTACAATGCGATAGTGTAGCGACAGCAGCAGATGTTCAACACTCCGCCTGTCAAATGGTCGCATGGCCGAAATGGTGTATATCAGCTGAAAATACTCCTCCATCCACTGCTCATTTTCACTACCAACGAGGTACTCCTCCTTGATATTTTCATTCTCGGCAGAGAGCGTAAAGCCCAATAAATCGACAACCGAGTTGGTGTCATAGTCGAGAATCTCCGCCACGGAGTTTTGTCCTATATAGAGTGCCTCACCCTCCGAAATTAGATATTCACGAAGGTTGATAGAGAAGCGGACAAAACCACGCAACACCCTGACGATGCGGTTCTCCATAAAGCGGTATGGCTCGCCCCTCTTCATCACGCGCCCAATAGCTACAGCGACCTCGACGCCTCGGTTAATGGCAAAATCGGGGTGCGAGATAAGTGTCGCATCCTTAAACTCCGCAAGAGCATCTATCGCAATTTTGTTTATCTGTGCCATATTGCAAAGATAATATAAAAGAGTCTAATTCGCTACAAAAATAGCAATTAAGTGTTGAAAAGATAATAAA
>JAZRMM010000032.1:0-8799 GCA_045647535.1 Alistipes sp. | reverse complement strand
TGCGATGCTCAGAAAATACAAATCCTATGAGGCTCGCTATTACTTTATCAAGTATGATATGAGTTATCATTTTTATGCTATGGTAATGGATGAAGATGGAGACATAGACCTCTATATTTCACCTGACACTTATTGCTTTGGCCGTGGGGATATTCTTACCTCAAAGGAAGATATAGAGCGTCTTGCCGAGATTTTCGATAAGGCCAGGGCTCTTCAAAATCAGAATAAGAGTGCGGTAATTGCTCCCGATACACCCGAGGCAGAGGTAAAGGCAATGTGTGTAAATGCAATGTAAAAAATATGTGTCTATGAGAACTTTATATAATATAGTATTCGCCGTGTTGTGTGGCGTGTTAGTGGTGTCGTGTGTCCAAGACCCCGAGTTTGAGCCAACGCCAACGACTACGCCTGTAAATAAAATTATCGGAAATGCCGATGGGGCGCTAAGTGGAGAGTTGATTATCTATGTTGATGATGCTACTGCCGAGGCGTGGCGTAGCGCCTCTGCGCCCACACGTTCGGGTGTCGTTGCAATGGATGCCGTAGCCGAGGAGTTGGGCGTGGAGAGTGTGCGCCCAGTCTTCAATATGGCGATAAACGCAGATAAGAAGCGCGAGCGAGGCATGCACCGTTGGTTTGTCGTTGAGTTTGCGGAGGATACTCCCGTGGAGAGCGTTGCCCAGCGTTATGCAGCGATGAAGGAGGTGGAGCGTGTGGAGTATGCAATGGAATTTGTACGCCCCGAGGTAAATGTTGTGCCTGTGGAGAGCCATCCTGCAACACGCTCGGAGAGTGAGCCTTTCAACGACCCTATGCTACCACTCCAGTGGGGATTGCACAACGAGGGTAGTAGCACGATATTTAGCACCGCCTATGCAGGTGCGGATATCAACGCATATGAGGCGTGGAAATATGCCACAGGAAATCCAAAGGTCGTAGTTGCGGTTGTTGACGAGGGCGTTAAATACACTCATCCCGACCTTGCAGCCAATATGTGGACTAACACAGCAGAGTTGAATGGTGCTGAGGGTGTTGATGATGATGGCAACGGCTATGTCGATGACATCTATGGCATAAACACCGTTGAACTTAATGGCAACATATCGTGGGACAATATCAGATATGACTCCAAGGGTAACTATATTGGCGATGTCGGCCACGGTACGCATGTTGCGGGTATCATCGCAGCAGTAAATAACAATGGCGAGGGTATATCGAGCATCGCAGGAGGCTCGGGCAATGGCGACGGTGTGCGCATTATGTCTGTGCAGATATTTCAGGAGAATACAGGAGTTGCTGGTGCCAGAATTGCCGCAGGCATCGAGTATGCAGCAGATATGGGCGCTGCGATATTGCAGTGCTCGTGGGGTCAGGCAGTTATGTGGATTAGCGACTCGGGATATGAGAAGAATACGGGCTCTATATATATTGCTGCTATCAAGTATTTTGTTGAGTGCAGTGATAATGGAGTTATGGATGGTGGTGTGGCAATCTTCGCTGCGGGTAACGAGGGTCTTAACTTTACGAGCTACCCAGGTGCGTATAACCAATTTATATCGGTAGCTGCCTATGCCCCAGATGGTCTGCCTACGGGATATACAAACTACCACTACGGATGTAATATCGCAGCCCCAGGTGGTGATTATGAGTATGTCGATGGCGTGTTAAACCCCTATGGTGCGATACTATCCACCGTGCCAAGCGAGACCCCCGATGTTTACAACAATGGTAAGACCTACTATGGCTCGGACTATGCCTATATGACGGGTACATCTATGGCGTGCCCCTTTGTCTCTGGCGTTGCAGCCTTGGCTCTATCCTCGGCCGTAGACCACGGCATACGCCTCACGAACGACGACCTCTACGATATGATCTGCTCGTCGGTAAATGATATTGACCATCGCCTATATGGCTCTAAAACGGTCTACACCTATAGTGGCAAGGTGTCGGAGATAGTGTTGGATGACTATCGTGGTAAGATGGGTATCGGTATGGTGGATGCGCTCTACGCAGTATCGGGTATGCAGGGCTTAAAGAGAATTGCCGCAGAACTCAACACAACTACCTATATCAATATCAACGAGACCATCAGCGACGGCAAGCTCGGCATTAAGATTCTTGACTTTGAAATGGATGAGGCTACGATGAAGCGCCTCGGCATAGATAAGGTCGGTCGCTTTGGAGAGCATGAAGTTTACTTCGTCTGCCATAAGCCAGGCATAGGCAAGATAAAGTTGCGCTACTATGCCGGTTGTCCGCCGGAGGATCGTGGTCCCGATATGAGTGGCAAGCTTATAGAAAAGGAGTATCTTATCATTGCCCGTGAGAATAACGACCGTGGTGGCTGGCTGTAGATTGAATGAGGAACGAAAGAGAGAATAAGGTTTCTAAATAGTTGGTGAAAATGCACTTTCATAGCTCTGCAAGGCTTATATGGGGAAAATCCAATTAACTTTGCAGAAAATTGAGATATGTTGCTTGTACGCAATCGGCCTAAAGGGTAAGGATATCAAGGCCTACACAAGCCAACCACGACACTATAACCAGAGTGCCGACATCAGACACAAGCTCGGCTTGACCGAGAGTGATACAAATCTTTCGATTTTCCTAAGAGATATGCTCGAAAAATAGAAGTGTCAAACTTTTTAAGAGTGGTGTCAAATAAATATTTTCAGCCTACGCTGATTTTCAACGACTTACGACATGAGATTCGTAGGTCGTTTTTTGTTGTGTAAAACTTTTTCCTGGTAATTTTGTGATAGATAAAATCGCGAAAGAGTAATAACCTATTGTTTAACCTATAAATCTTAGAACTATGAAAAAGAGTCTATTTATGTTGTTGATGCTTGCAGTAGCGGGTATGGCAGCGTCGTGTGAGAAGGATGTGATTGGTGGCACAAATGAAAATGAGGCCAACAGAGAGACCAATGTGGTGGAGAAAAGTGATGCTACTGAGATGGCAAAATTTATTGGATGCTGGGAGTATATATCAATAGCAGACGAGATTGATCAGCTCCATAGTCAGACGGATTACATCTTCTACTTCTACGAAAATGGCGATGGTTATCTAACCATAGATGCGTATGATAAGTCAAACCTTATAAACTCAACTACGAGAAATTCGTTGACATATTGGGTAAAAAACGAGAAGTTGTATGTGAACTATGGTGACGACGACCCTATTGAGTGGGAGTATAGATTCCAGGACAACACCCTAACTATGCGTTCAACTTTGAATGGTGATACTTTTGTATTTACCAAAACAACAGATGATGACATGCGCTTCCTTGGTGACTGGAGTACAACGCGCAAAAGTGGCGACAAATACTATGATGACCACATCAAGTTTGTGACCCCAAGGGATGGATTTACATATTATAATGTATATGACAATCCAAATGCAGCTCCGGTAGAGGGACCATCGTATATGGTATGGTTCAAGTATTCGACTGAGGGTGATATGCTCATTATGACAAACATCGACTCTGCAACACCTACAAAGAAGTACTATCGCTTTGAGGGCGGTAAGCTCTACTTGAGCGACGAGAATGGTGGCATTGAGACTTGCTACAGCACAATCAACAAGTAAATTATCATAGAACATCCTTGTTGATAAAAGGATTAGCCTGATGTGACCCAGAGGTTCTTTACATAAACTTTTGGGTCACTTCAAATTATCGCCTAAATTATCTTATCTTTGTGGAAAATAAGCAGGCTTATATGAAACAACTACTTACTATTCTTTTTCTTGTCCTTTGTTTGGCGTCATGCAATCGCCACTCGGAACATTGGAAGACTATAACCGCTATGGAACGCATTATCGAGGAGCGCCCCGATAGTGTGCTTAATGTGTTGCAGACTATTAATGTCGATGAGCTATCTGGCGACGAGGAGCGAGCTAAGCACGCCATGTTACTCTCTATGGCCCTTGATAAAAACTATATCGACAAGACTGACTTTGATGTGTTGCAGCCGGCTATTGACTATTATGAGGATAATGGCTCTGCAACGGATAAACTCCGTACATACTACTATCAAGGTCGCATCTATCAGAATGCAGGCAATGATGCTATGGCAATGGAGGCTTTTGTAAAAGCACTTTCGAAGGGCTATCAATCTAATGACATACTGACAAAAGCACGAACACACTTTGCGCAGAGCAATATATATTACGATTTGTATGACTTCGACAACTTTATAGCGACAAATAAAAGTGCTGCAGCATACTTCAAACAAGCAGAAGATTATAATGGTTATGCAGACTGCTTAAATAGAATTATCAATGGATACACCTTAAAAGATGAGCCCGAAAAGGCTTTGCCTTATATCGATGAGTGTAAACAGATGTTGGATGGTCTAAGCATTCCCACATTAACAGATTTTTATTCATCATATATCACTTACCTAATAAATTATGGAACAGAGCAAGAGATTGATGAAATCATACATCAATTTACTAACTCTATTCCATCTTCTAATGTAGACTGGCTTACAATAGCAAATGCATATTATGCAATGCATAGGTATAATGAGGCACTATCTGTTTTATCACAATATGATACAGAAGGTAATGAATATAAAGAGAAAAAGTATCTTGTAATTTTATATGAAGTTTATAGAGGTTTAGGTGACTACAAAAACACCCTTGAAACATTTGAAGAGTATGTAGATTTATTTACTAATAACATCTTGGTTAAAATGCAACAAGACACCAAGTTTGTTGAGGAGCGCCACGCATTGGAAATGGCAAGGGCAAAGGAGACTGAGGCTAAGAACAAGCGTACTATTGCGGTCTTGGCGTGCGTTGTTGCGTTGATTGGCTCACTCTTGGTGATTATGATTATCCGCCGCCGATTGCAAATTACCCGTGCGAAGAACAGAGAGCTGGAGGTTGAGAAGCAAAAGTATGAGCAGCTCTATGCCGATGCCATTGCCGAGCGTGATGCCTTGACAAAGATGGTCGAGGACTCAAGCGTTAGGGAGGAGGCAAAGGCTGTAATCAAGGCGAGACTCGATGTGCTGAACAAGGTTATCATTTCGCAGATTACAGGCACAACATCTGCCAACAAAGAGGCCTATGAGGAGTTGGAGTCGCTGTTGGCTGATAAGGATACTTTCATTGAGTCAACACGCCTCACCATTGAGGGCAACAACCCTGAGTTTATCACTGCGCTTAAGCAGCGAGGCTTGACCGACGAGGAGATAAACATCTGCTGTCTGTATGTAATTGGCTTGAAGGGTAAGGATATCAAGGCCTACACAAATCAGTCACGACACTACCATCAGAGTGCCGACATCCGACATAAGCTTGGTCTTACGGAAAGCGATACCAACCTTTCGATTTTCCTTAGGGATATGCTCGAAAAGTAGCATTGCAAAACTTTTCACAAGTGTGGCAAAATAGATATTTTCAGCCTACTGCTGATTTACAACGACTTACGGACTAAAATTCGTAGGTCGTTTTTTGTTGTGTAAAACTTTATCCGAGTAACTTTGAAGTGCTTCTTCTCTAGGGGCGCAGTAGTTTGGAGAGGCTGAAGTAGATATTAGCGAAGATTTTTTTAAAAAAATGTGACTTTTATTGTGCTAAATGCAAAAAAATGTCTACTTTTGTTGTTGATTGCGCACCGAGTGTGGCGCAATATTGAGGTAGTGCATTGAACCTGAAATAAATAACTAACTATTAACAAGCTAATGAAGCGCATTTTGGTTGTAGGTGCCGGTGGTCAGATTGGATCTGAGTTGGTACCATATCTTCGCTCAATCTATGGTGCATCGAATGTCGTTGCTACCGATGTTAAACACAACGCTGTACTTGCTGAGGCAGGTCCTTTCGAGTCGCTCGACGCCCTCGATGCTAAGCAGTATGCCGAGCTTGTAGAGAAGTACAAGATCGACGCAATCTTCAACCTCGTTGCTCTCCTTTCTGCAACAGGCGAGAAGAACCCACAGCTCGCTATGCGCATCAACATGGGTGCGTTGGAGAACTCTTTGGAGATCGCTCGCGAGAAGAACTGCGCAGTATTCACCCCAAGCTCTATCGGTGCTTTCGGTGGCGACTTCCCACGCGACAAGACTCCACAGGATACCGTTATGCAGCCTAACACCATCTATGGTGTGTGCAAGGTTACTGGCGAGTTGCTCTCTAACTACTACCACGCACGCTTCGGCGTTGATACCCGTTCGGTACGTTTCCCAGGTATCATCTCTAACGTGACTCTTCCTGGTGGCGGTACTACCGACTACGCAGTAGAGATCTACTACGAGGCTGTTAAGGGTAACAAGTTCGTATGTAACATCGCTCCAGATGTTTACATGGATATGATGTACATGCCTGATGCATTGCGTGCTACTGTTGAGCTTATGGAGGCTGATCCTGCAAAGCTTAAGCACCGCAACTCTTTCAACATCGCAGCTATGAGCTTCACTCCTGAGATCATCCGTGAGGTTGTTGAGCGCCACGTGCCTGGCTTCCAGATGGAGTACAACGTAGATCCTGTTAAGGATGTTATCTCTCGTAGCTGGCCAAACTCTTTGGACGACACCTGCGCTCGTGAGGAGTGGGGTTGGAAGCCTGAGTGGGACCTCGAGTCAATGACTAAGGATATGTTGGAGAAGGTGGCTGCTAAGTTGAAGTAGTCCTCGTCTGACAAACATAGTGAAGTGCAAACTCTACTTTCGTGTGGAGTTTGCACTCTCTTTTTATGCCAATTTGTGAGTGGGATAGATTATTTTCTATTAATTTCTCCCAAATAATTTTTTAATATAGAATATTAAGCTACCTTTGCCGCCGAATTGTAAGGTGTAACTATTAACTCCAAAAATATTATATCATGGATTGGTTCAAAAGTGTTGTCCTCGGTGAGGGTGGTCCATCGCTTCCGCACACGGTGTTTGTGCTTGCGGCGGTCATAGCATCGGGTATAGCATTAAGCAAAATCAAAATCAAGGGCGTATCCTTCGGTGTAACATGGATACTCTTTACTGGTATCGTTGCTGGTCACTTCCTTGGCGCTGATACCATCGACCCACACACGCTCCACTTTATCAAGGAGTTTGGTCTTATCCTCTTTGTCTTCTTCATCGGTTTGCAGGTGGGTCCTGGTTTCTTCTCGTCGCTCAAGAGTGGTGGTCTGAAGCTCATTGGCTTCGCGGCGATGATAGTCTTTCTCGGTGTGATAACTGCTTATGTCATCCATCTTGTGACAGGCGAGCCTCTACCAACAATGGTTGGTGTCTTGTCGGGTGCGGTTACCAACACCCCTGGTCTTGGTGCTGCGCAGCAGGCGTTCCAGGATTCTGCATCTCCCGAAATGGCTGAGTCTCTTGGTGATAGCATCTCTTTGGGTTATGCTGTGGCCTACCCATTGGGTGTCATCGGTATCATCTTGTCGATGATCATCATCCGCTCGATGATGCGTATCGACCTCAAGAAGGAGGATGAGGGCTTGGCTGCTATGAGCAACGAGACGCACCTTCCACATCGCTACTCCGTGGTGTTCTCAAACAAGGCTCTCGAGGGTCAGACTATTGCCCATGCACACGAGCTTATCAACCGACAGTTTGTCATCTCGCGTATCATGCACGAGGATGGCGAGATCGTCATGGCCGATGGTAATTCGGTGCTTAAGATTGGCGATCGTCTTCGCGTGATATGTACCGATGAGGACTTCGAGGCTATTCGTACCTTCTTCGGTGAGGCTATCGAGATGACTCGTGAGGAGTGGGGTGCTGCGGCTATGCAGTCTACACCTCTTGTGTCTCGCCGTATCCTCATCACACGTGATGAGATTAATGGTAAGAAGTTCTCGGATCTTCGTCTTCGCACACGCTACGGCATCAACATCACACGTGTTCACCGTGCTGGTGTCGACATCCTCCCATACCAGGGTATGGAACTCCAGGTGGGTGATAAGGTTATGGTCGTAGGTCCCGAGGCCGCTGTGGCACAGGCCGAGAAGGTCTTGGGTAACTCACTCAAGAAACTCGACCACCCAAATCTCTTGCCTATATTCATCGGTATTGCCCTCGGTATTCTTTTGGGTACATTGCCATTGATGGAGATCCCACAGCCTGTGAAGCTCGGCTTGGCAGGTGGTCCACTTATCATCGCTATCTTGTTGGGTCGCTTTGGTCCTCACTTCAAGATGGTTACCTACACCACTATGAGTGCTAACCTCATGCTTCGAGAGATAGGTCTTGCTATGTTCTTGGCAGCCGTAGGTATTGGCGCTGGTGATGGCTTTGTCGATGCGGTGGTCAATGGTGGTTATAAGTGGGTTGGCTATGGTGTTATAATCACCATGCTTCCTCTCCTTATCGTGGGTGTCATCGCACGCCTCAAGGGTAAGGTTAACTACTACACTATGATGGGTCTTATGGCGGGTGCTATGACCGATCCTCCAGCACTTGGCTTTGCTAATGCATCATCAGGTAACGATATGCCAGCATTGGGCTACGCAACAGTATACCCTGTTGTGATGTTCTTGCGAGTGTTGACGGCGCAGTTATTAATGCTTATGGCATTGTAATTTGTTGTGATAAGGCAGACATCTACTGCCGCTAACAAAAACAGATGCGAATGGGCAGTACATCAAAGTACAGCCCATCCGCATTTTTTTTGCCGAGCGTTGTATCTGCAGCCTTCTGACAACAAATTGATTTCGCTGTGGTAAGTCAGACATCTACTGCCGCTAACAAAACAGATGCGAATAGGCAGTACGTCAAAGTACAGCCCATCCGCATTTTTTTTGCCGAGCGTTGTATCTGCAGCCTTCTGACAACAAATTGATTTCGCTG
>JAZRMM010000031.1:0-32623 GCA_045647535.1 Alistipes sp. | reverse complement strand
GCCGAATACTTCGTAAACATATTGATGGATTGATTGAGCATTTTGGCGAAGAGGTAATATCTAAATATAGAATATCTGGCGAGCATCAAGTGGTGCATGCTAATGATTCTGTGGTAGAGGTGGAGTCTATTGACGCTGACGCTACCAGATTTATAACTAAGGATGAGAATAGTATTCCTGTGCTACCTGACGAGATTATAAATCGTCGCAATTTGGATATTTGCAAATATGTTCAAAACAATGGCTCGGAGTTAGCCTCTATCGACCCTCGCTCACTTGTCGAAGGTGCGGAGTTTGCTATGGAGATACTAAAGGATTCTATGTCACCAGATATCGCACAGGGTGATATTGTTTTTCTTAAATTTCTGCCTAAGACAGCAAAGTTGCATAGCGGAGCTATCTATTTTATTGACACTCCCGCCTATGCGGGCGTGATACGCGATGTCTATATTGATGGAGATAAGATGACACTCCATGCGCGTAATCCTAAATATGGAGATATCGTACTCAACTTAGCTACAGACCAATTTAGTGCTGCTAATATCATTGGTATCTTCCGCAAGAATTTCACCTCGTCGTACTCACAGATGGAGGCAGTGCGCCAAAAGAAGGATGAACAGATTGATCAGTTTCTGGCAACTAACTCCAAGCTTATAGAGGAGATACAGCGACGAGGTGAAAGAGTCGATAGACTCATCGACAAGCTAATGGAAGATAACTAAGGTTAAAGAGAGGGTGGCCTACTATAACTATATAGCCATTTGATCGTATTACATACGATAAGCTATTAACGCATAGCTTTCTGTGTCTTATTCACTACCAGCACACGTTGAGATGATGGGCTTCCTCGGTATGGGTAACAACCCAATGGTTGGTGCAACTGTGGCTATTGCGGTAGCTATCCAGCAGGCAATGAACTAATTTCTTGTGATAAGCCGCAATCTGCGGCATCAAACTCAACTCCCCGAATAGGAAATACGCTTAGTATATCCTATCCGGGGAGTTCTCATTTGCTACCACATCTCACGACTTCTGACAAGAAATTACACTCATTGGCAATCGCAAAATATGTCAGATATTTATACTACATTGATTAGATACTTAACAGGGTACTTTGTGTCTCCATTATTCTTATAATCTCGCCACTGAAAGAGAGGTCTATTTGAAAGCGTTAATTGCTCATTGTAGGGATATCTATTAGTCCAATGTGAGTTAGACTCATCAATATTCCATTTTATCTCTGGGTTTATAATATTATCTTGATGTATTCTGAAATTACCATCTATAGTACTTTTATAATTGTCGTTGACAGGTTCACCATAATAGTTTGAGTCATTAGTTAGGAATATAGCGAAGCCTCTACCGAACTTCAAATCTGTGCTATGAGATAACTCTTTTCTAATAGATTCCAAACGAAAGATATCATACAAGTATCCAAAACGATGTGTATCATAAGCACCTTGGGTGGTAGTCAGTATCTTCTCTCCATCGTCATATACCATATCTTTCTTAGTAGCGTATTTAAGTTCTATGGGGTATATGGTATCACCAATCTTGATTAGAATATCTATATATCTATTTCTCCTTTTAACTTTCGTGTCATCCGTTACCGTTGGAATAGGTCGCTCTAGAAATATTTGAGCATTAACACCCTTTACCTTTAGCATATCGTGCAATACCTGAGCCAAGGAGAATTGGAAATCTGCCTCCGACCAAAACAGTTTGCGCCATTGAGCGAGTCTATTCATTGCATCAATCATCACCTCGTTAGAGATCATACCGCAATATTATTTACAAAATTGTTAAAACTGCATATAAATTTCTGCTTCACAAGGAAACTTATCCCCAAAAGCAACAAGATCCATATTACCCAAGAATATAATCTCATCATCACTAAAAGCACTGCCATCCTCTTTTGGAGATCTTTTCATCAACTCCTCAAACTTCTTCCAAGATGCTTTTGTCTTGTCATAGCCTAAGTATACACATTCACCAGGAGTTTTATCAGGGACAAGTCCCTCTTTAACAAGTTTATTCCACTCCTCATCAGTAACTGACCAAACTTTCTCTTCGTACTCTTCTCTCGTCATATCTTACATCTATTTGATACACTATTAAACATTTTCGTAGTCGTAATCAAACTTATTCTCTAATTGGCTCCACTTTTCTATCTCTTTAGTAAAGTTCACCACCATATCGACCAACACCTCATCAGGCATTTCATTATCTATTTTGTAATGCTCAATGAGTTTAGTATCTTGCTCTATCTCCTCGTAGTTGCCAAATTTCAAAAATCGCTGAATCAAATCAATATAATAAGTCCTACTTGATAAATCTACTTTCACCGCCAAGCATTCTGGATTATCAATATCTTTATTTCTTATCAATAGCAGGAGTTTTTCTGAGCCCTTAGCTACAGGAAATAAATCTTCAATTTGATACAAGTTTTTCATATTACAATATTTTAAGACACACAATATATTCGAGAATTACACAAAGGTAGTGAAAAGTAAACAAACTTATGTTTTCTACGTAAATATTTTACACTATGATTATTAATGTCTTCCCTGAATTTTGAATATTTCTTGGCATATATAGCATTAATCAACACTCTATGGGTCGTATGCACTCTGACGCTAAATTTATTCCATTACTCATTTCGCTATATAGGCAGATATCTACTGCCCCTAATAAAGAATCCCGACAATGGGGTGTACGCTCAAGTACTACCCATCGTCGGGATCTTTCGATATATTATTCTCAACCTATCTGAGGCTTGCTTACTTCACAGTTCTCTCGATATAGGATGTGTAATCCTTGATGACTGGCTTGTAGTCGGCGTGAGCCATAAGTGTTGACGATATTATGAAGTCGGCAGACGAGCGGTTGATGGCCGTGGGCACATTATAGAGTGTGGCTAGGCGAAGTAGCGCCTTGACATCCACATCGTGTGGCTGTGCAGACATAGGGTCCCAGAAGAAGACGAGCACGTCTATCTCGTTATTGGCAATCATAGCTCCGAGCTGCTGGTCGCCACCCAGTGGTCCCGACTTAAGCATCGTGATGTCGAAGCGTGTGTTTGAGGCATCCTTACCTCGGCGCTCCATAAGTGTCTCGGCGACGATGCGTCCTGTGGTGCCAGTGCATATAAGGCGGTGTGACAACAACTTCTCCCAATTCCATGCGACCCACTCAGCAAGGTCGTGCTTCATTGCATCGTGTGCAACAAGTGCTACAGTTAATCTCTTCTCCATAAATAAAACATCTCTTTTATAAATCTTTTCCTCTTAATTACGGAGCAAAAATAGTGTAGTAATGTTTCTTATGCGTTGCAGAGATGTTAAGTTTTTGTTAAACGACACAATATCTTTGTGGAGCGACCATGTAGCGTGTCTATCCTACGCTAAGCCATGGCCATCGTGTCAGTTACTCTATAGTAAGCACAATAGGCTCGCCACGCTCGGCAAGGGAGTATAGAAGGCTTAGGTCAACGCTCTTTGCCACGCCATTCTCCATATAGTTAAAGTTATATACGTCGCCCGAGTCATCCGTATAGTAGAAGTCTATGCTATCGTCCTCCCATGCGAACTGATACTCATCGCGTAGGTTAAGCTCGAACTTACCATCCTGGGTGATAGTGACCACGCCAATTCGTGCTCCTGTGCGCAGACGAACAAAGGCCACGAAGGCATCCTTGGGTATTGGCTTGCTTACGCCCCCCTTCTCATAGTATATATCACCCATAATATGCTTGGTGTCTACCGAGAACCTCTTCTCCCAGTATACCACCTTCTCACTATCGGAGCTAATCACAATGTCTCCACCCGCCGTAATTGATCTCTTCTTGAAGGGTAGGCACTTGCGCTCGCCACTCTGGTCTATCTCAATATTTGTCACAATGCGTCCAAACACATCGTAGCCCGTTGTCGAGAGATCCTTATTGTGTGCTGGGGCATAGCCATATTGTGCCTCTGTTGCACGTTCGCGCTCTACGGTATATATAAATCGACCAGGTATTGTGGGGTGCTTACGCAGTTTGTCGACCGTGATGTTAGGGTTGTTCTTCGCAAGCCAATTATCGTCGATGCGCTCATAGTCTATCTCAAGCATTGGAGCGTCGATGTAGACATCGAACTCCGTGCCGAAGTATTCGCCAAAGGGGTGCACTGAGCGACCATCCGAGCCTTTGAAGCTGGTGATGTCGAAGAGTATGTCCACATTCTGGCCAGGCTTATAGCTGAGCTCCACATAGTCGACATTCTCCTCTTGCGACGAGTGTGTCTCGTTGCTTAGAAGCTCCTCGCTCGAGGGTATGGTAACAGCCTCGTTATCATTCTCATCTCTCCATATATTTACTTGGGCTGCAAAGCGATAGGGTCTATAGTGCGCTACGTCGAAGATCACCGAGCGATACTCGTTGCCGTCGTAGTTCTCTCCGTATCTACTAGCGCCATCGCGCGAATTGTCGAAGGCATAGCGATTCATTGTGGAATTTGAGCTTACGCGCACCACATCCTTATTATATGAGTTATTGGTGAGCATGTAGATATTATATGTGCCATCCTCCTGAAGACCATATTTATACCCATCTGTCTCATCGTAGCCATAGGCTCTAAACGCCATTAGTCGGCCACTGGTGTTCCATGTCTCTTCGTCAATCATTGCAACCTCACCCTCCCATGCTAGGTCTCTAATCTCCTCATACTGACCAGGGTTGTCCTTGAAATATTCGTCATAAAAGCTGAAGTATTTGGTATAGACAAGGAACTCATCCCTACCATTCTTATGCCACTGCTCCGACCCATAGTTGGCGGCATGGTTGTAGGGAGCATAGCTACCGTCGCTCTGTCGCTCCTCAAGCTTTAGCGTGAAGACCAATGGCGAGGCCTTCTTCTGAGGAACAAGCATATAGTATAGGTTCTCATCCTCGGCATATATCGACCCATAGGCGTGTAGGCCATCAATGAATATGCGGCGGTGGGCATTCTCGTATCCGCTGAATATCACCATCTTGGATATCGTCTCGAAGAACTCGGCCTCAAGATGCACATCCTCCGTGTCGCCATCATTGTGTTTAAGGATAGACTGCATGTGCAGTCGATGTTTGCCTGGTGCCGTAACCGTGTAGGCATATTTATAGTTGATGCCCTCCCAGTCCGTGCCGAAGTATCCCTCTTCGCCCTTGATGTAGACGGGGAGTTGCTGTCCCGAGTCGGAGCGTACGTCGAGGTGGTTTGCCGAGATAAGCACGGTGAATGGGAAGAGTGCGGTGGGGCAGGTCTCTGGTATGGTGAACATGAGCGTGACATTCTCGTGAGCCACACCATATACCTGTGATGATATCCACGATGGGGTGAAGCGCTGGGTTCGGATGATGTATACAGTTACCTTGCGCTGTAGCTTACCATGTTTGATAAGCAGAGTGCCTATTTGCTGCTCGTTACCCTCGTACATAGGATATAGATGCAGGGTTACCAAGCCCTCGCCCGTGGAGGTGTTGTAGTTGTTGGTGATATTGTTGTACGCCACATTGTTATCGATCCATGTTATTGTCGGTGCAACGCTATCACCCACACCATTCTTGGTATATTTGTAGGGGAAGGTCCAGTCGGTACCGGCATAGATGTCGCTACTAAGCACATAGCTTGTCTGCTCCACCCATAGAGTCTCCACACCATCCGATATTTCGTTTACCCACTCGTCGATAGATATCCATGCATTGTTCGAGGCTGCTGCTGTCAGTGCCTTCTCAAAGCTATCTTGACCGAAGGTGAGCATGCCCGTAATGTTGATGTTGTAATGGTGGTTGCGTCTAATTAGGAAGTTACTGCCATCGCTATTCTGCATCACCACACGATAGTACTTATCGTCGGCCTCGGTCTTACCTGCGGCGTGTCCCTTGATGATCACGCTTATAAGCTTATCGCCCGAGTTCTCGCTCTCGAAGATATAGTCTTCGGGCTTGGTGTTGATATCCGAGATGTCGGACATAAGTGCCTGATTGTTGGGAAGTGTCACAAAGTCTTCGGTCTCCTCCCAGTTATCCACGATGTCGAACTTAAGGCTGGGGTGGTGGGGTGCTACTGTTCCGAAGGCGGGGATGTTGACCGTGCGGTAGCCCGTAACGACAAATTTATCGGTCTCCCAATCATTAATCGTTATCTTCGCTTGATTACGAATTAGCTTGACACCCTTGTATCTCTTGCCAGCTATCTCATAGGATAGCTCTTGAAGTTGTTCATTTATAGGCTGATCCTTCGAGGCATCCATCTCGAAGCGCGACCAGTATACAAGCATTCCCGAGCCACCCTCCATGTTTGCTACCACCATGCTCTCGGTCTGTCCGGGGAAGTCTCTCTCGTCGTAGAGGCCACTACTGTGGTTGGCAAGGAAGTGGATGATACGAGTGTGACTTGGTACCACGGCGGTGTACTCGCCGCTCTCGGAGATGCCATCTTCGGACTTACTGTCAGGTACGAGATATGCCTCCTCGGAACTGATGTATAGGCCAAACTCGTTGAAGCAGAAGAGCGTCATATTGTTAACATCCAAGCCATCGGGGTCTACAGCACGACTATCCACAACGGTAGGCGATGAGATGTTTGCTCTGAAGGTTATCTTTGTATACCCCTCAGGGATGTTGTCAACCACGGGGGCTATGATAACATCCTCTCTGGTGCATGAGCCTAAAAGGATGGATAATATGGTGAATATGTATGCGACTCGTTTCATATCGTCTTAGGTTTAATAAGCATCTCTTACGCAACGAATAGCCACGCCAGTAGCCTGCATGGGGTCCTCAAGTTCCTCGGTGCCATCGTTATTCTTATGGTTGAATACAGGGCCACTGGCACTCATATAGTAGCCACCATTAAGCAGATAGTCGATGGCGTCGGCATTCTGACCACTTGTACCCTGGATATCCATAATAATCTTCAGCTCGGCCTCGGTGGGTAGTCGCCAGTTGTCGTAGACGACCACAGGATCTTTCTTGTCGTCGTTCACGTCGTCCACCTCCACATAGTTCTTGCAGTGGTCGGCAAAGGCAATCAACTTCTTCTCGTTCGACATGCTCGAAAGACCGCTATATGTCGAGAGCACAGCTCCCAAACGCGATGCAATGACAAAGGATGGAGATACAAGCTTCGAGTTCTCTTCGTCTCCCGAGGTGTAGCCATACTCGTCAATGGCCGGACGACCGAGTGTATACTCGTTCGACGATGCCATCATACGCACATGGTAGTTTCTGACATTGTGGTTCTCGCAGTTTGTCTCCTTCTTGCTCCAGCTATTACGACTATAGGTGAAATAGTAGTACTGTATGGCGTAGTTCTCGCTATTATTCTGCTTGTTACCTCTAACCTTCGAAACGGTCCAGCCCGTACCGCCATTACTTGAGCTTGCTGCTGCGCTGGAGTAGGTGTATTTCACCGTCTTGGTGTTTATATCCACATCGTCTATCTTGTAGATGCTTACTATGTGGTCGCCGTTATACTGATAGGTTGTTGGCAGATCGCCAGATGTTGTCGATTTATCCACGCTTCCGTTCCACTTATGACCTCCCGTAGTGCGATAGTAGTAGTCGTCGCGATAGGAGTACCATGGTAGGTTGTTGGTGATGTAGATAAGCGGATACTGCTCAACGTTAATAATCTCACTTAGACCATCCTCGTTGGTCACCTTGATTTGAAAATAGCGTATGGTGTTGTTGGTAGGTATATCGCTATGCACCGATATATTGCCCGATAGGGAGCCCTCGTCGGTCGATGCGTGAATGTCGACATCATTGTTGCTAAGCGTAATCTTCTGGTTGTACTTGTTGAGGTAGTAGGCACTACCCGACACAAGCTCCACGCTCACGGGTGATGATGAGGAGAAGTATAGTGTTGAGTTGTCGTCACTTATATTATGCAGGTATAACTTCTCCTTGTTGACCTTAAGGTACTTAACCGTATTCTCACCCGTTACATCCAAGTCTATCTTCTCCCAGGGTGCTGTGAAGTATGTGATATTCTCGATTGTCTCAGGCTCGTTGAAGTCCTCGGCGCCAGGGGCATTGAGATTGATTCTTAGGTCGTAGTATGTGTTGCGCTTGATAAGGTGGTACGACTCATCATCCGAGCCCTCTCGTTTGCTGAATGATATCTGGTAGTAGTTGTTTATGTATGTTGTACCCTCGTAAATCATTGGTAGCATTACTACTACGGAGGTACCCCTCTCGAATGCCTGATCTCTTTGCCAGGTGTGCGAGTAGCAGTATAGTGTTATGCGCACACGATAGTTCGAGATGTTGCCCTGGTCATCCATCATGGGTGTTAGCTCGAAGTAGGGGCTCTGCGATATGGTCGATGACCTCCAATAGGGGTTTGCTCCCGCATCGTTACGAGGGTAGCCACCCTCGGCCGTAAGCGTGCTCCTAATAGGCATGTTTCGCACCATATATCCACTCGACAAGGCCATAAGCTCCTCAGTGAAGGTTACCTTATCGCTTGGTGTGATGGTAATTTGCACCTTGGCAGCTGCGCGACGCAGGGTCACCTTGATTGTGACATCCTCATCCGTACTTGGATCGTTGATGATGATGTTGCCAGCAGTCGATGGCTCGCTATTTCCCATATATGCAACGCCATCCATAAGGAACATCTGAGGGTAGATCGAACCCTCGACGCCAAACTCAACGCCCGAAAGGTGTATGTAGTTATCTGTCTGGTCGAGCTTCAGGAATGTGTTATGGTCTAGAATGTTACCGCTGTTGTCGTAGTAGGCCGAGCTTGGCAGTGTGCTGTTGGCGATGATGTAGAAGCGGTACTGGCCCATCTCCTTAAAATCGCGTTTCGTTTTGGCTATTGTCGCCTTGCCCGTAGGTGTTGCCTTGACATCCACTCTCTCGTAGTGGAATGGGGTGTAGCCTCCGTTCTCATACTCATATACCACCACATCGATATGGCTCATGTAGGCCTCCACCTCGTTATCGACCTCCTCGCCTCGTGTCTCCACGCCTGGAAGCTGAAAGTTAAGAGTAATGTAGTTGTCGCCATCGGGCGCAACAATATCCTCCTCGAGCGTTGTTGTGCATGACATCGCTACGAGCGACGTTAGCAGCATGGCTAGTATATGTAGTAATCTATCTCTCATAATCTATCGTTACTCCTCACCCGTTATCGTCGCTGAGGTGTGTCTGATGTTTATAATCTTAGGGTTGTCGCCACTATTTGGCCATCTGATATTTTCGTACTCTCCATTGACATAGAGGTTGATATATTGGTCGGTCCACTGCTGGTAGTAGGAGACGCCAAACTCTATACTTGTCATGTCGGCGCCACTGTCACTCAGCGGGAAGATGATTATGTGGTACCACTCGCCAGCCTTGCAGGCTCCTATGTTGCCCTGCTTACCTACTACCGCAGAGTCGAATATGGTCTCCTCGTCCTGCACGAGCTTGTCATTGACATGATAGACTCGAATTTGATAGTTCTCCTTCGAACCCATAAATACGGGCTTCCACTCTACGGTCTCGGGTGCTAGGATCTGGAAGTAGCAGTGGAAACCGCCCTCCTCAAGGTTACCCGCGCTATAGTGCATGGTAGGCTCCTCCTCAATTATGAAGCTCGCCTGTTCGGGGGCAGCAAGCCCCAAGAACTCGAAAGGCACTACGGGGTTGTGGTATGTTGGATACGATAGGTCGTGCTCCTCATACTCCTTGCCATTGCCATCCCAATCCTCCGTAGTCCAGTCGGCTACGGTGTAGTCGAGGAGAAGGTTTGAGCCAGCAATATTCATAATCTCGAACTCATATATATGGTTGCGCACGATGTTGTAGTGGCTATCCTCCTCGGGTGCACCATTGCGATAGTGGCAGAAGGATATAGCATCCTCGAAATATTTTGCTTCACCACCAACCGTAAACTCAAGGCTAATCTTATTACGCTCATCCGTGTAGTTGATGTTGTCGTACTCGGTGACATATATATAGTAGTCTCCTGTCTTTTCATCCTTGATAAATGGCATGTTGATGGCGGCATGACGGTATATTCTGAAGCAACCCTCTTGATCGAGACTCTGGGTGTCACCCACCTGTGACCAACCACTTGGCAACACATATCCCGTCTGGTTGTAGTACTTGAGGCTTGCCGAGTTTATTGTTGTGCCCTGTAGTTTGAGTTTGTCGCAAAGCTTTACCTCTACCTTGGCTGCTGCACGCAGTAGCGATATATCTCCAATGTTGAGGTTGCCTCCACTATAGAGAGGTGAGATGTCTACCTCCTTAACACCCCACATAGGTATCGACGATGACTCTGCCGTGGGGTCGAGCTGTGTCTGGCTGTAGGTGATATGCTCCTCGCTACTTGAGTTGTCGGCGCTGTTGGCAAGCACCATAAAGCGGTAGCGAGGCTCGGTGTCACCACTATTATTTATATGCTCCAACATTTCATAAGGTATCTTACCCGTGAATTGGAACTCGGTATGCGACTGGTTCGTAGGCCAGTAGTATAGCTCGCTAATGGCACCCAAGCGCTCGCCATCGGCGGTGTATACCACCATTCTTAAATCATCGAGCTTGATGCGGAAGTCGAATGGCACGCCCTCTTCGGGGGTGTACTCCTCACCCCATGTAGTTCTTGTATGCTGACCGCTGAGCGACACTGTAAACATCACGTCGTACTGCTTGTCGGTAGGTATGACACACCTCTCGGCATCGAAAATGCACGATGCAGATAGGATGCTCATAACAAGCAACATGATATATTTTACAGCTCCTCTCACAGCTTTTTATCTCTCTATTAGTTTAGTCCTGTGTCGTTTAGCACTATGCGCCACGAGTTGATGTATATCACCGAACTTAGCCACTCACCCTCGTCGAGGAAGAGGGTCATGGTATACTCATCCTGACGGTCGAGATACTCCTGGTCACTCATCCCTTGTCTGTAGTAGCCCTTCACCAGCAGTGCGTAGTCTGCCAGGGGTAGGCGTACAAGGTCCTCGCCCGTCTCGCGGCTCGTGATGTATAGTGTAGGTGATTTATCGGCTCTCATGCGACCCACGGTAAGCTCCGCAAGTGCTACATTCACCTCTGTGACGGTGCGTGTTGCCTCCTTCTCCATTTCGGCAGTGCCTGTGGTCTGATACCACGCCGAGTAGGTTATATCCTCATCCTCGAGCAGGGTGTTGTCCCAGTCGTAGAGACCGTTATTGTCCCTAATCTCGAATATAAACTTGTCGGCATCCACGTCGTGTCCCGACATCTCGTGTAGTAGGATGCGAACAGAATTGGTATCCTTCATTAGCGACATTGTCTCGGTGTAGGTGCCAGGTTCATCTGTCACCTTGAGGGTCATTGTGCCGTGGTATAGTGGTAGGAGGTCTTCGCTTACTGTAGCCTCACCATTGTCGTTGTGCTGGCGATGCATCCTCACTTTTAGCTCTTCGAGCTTTGTTGTGCCCACTTTGGCATCGGATAGCATGTCGAACGACTCCTCGTTCATCAGACCGCCCCATGCCACAAGGGTGTAGTCTCCAGGCTCGAGCTCGAGGGGTATCTCGAACGCCCCCGACGATAGAGCCTCTTTATCTGTGGTGGTGATGTTGTCGACCAGTGTGTCGTTATGGTCGAAGATGTAGAGTGCGACGGAGTTCACCTCGTTGGCAAAGGCGTCAGCAAACTTTATGTTGTAGTCATACTTGAAGCGTATGCGGTAGTATATGCCGCAGTCGCCCTCCCCATCGAATATTAGTCCATCCTTGCACGAAGATGCCGCCAGCATCGCCACCACCATTGTCGATGCGAGAAGTAGTCTTCTGAATATATGCACTCTCTTCATTTTCAGTGTTGTTTGTTGTGTGTGGGCCTTGCCCAAGGTTAGTTTATAAAGGGGCTGTCGAGCGAGCCGCCTGGCAGCCCCTTGAAGATAGCTATATTAACTCTTAGTTATTTGGCTGAATATCAACCTGCTGATTAACAAGCTTCCATGAGAGAATGTTTATCTGTGCCGATACGAATGTGTTCTGCTCAGAAATCTCTGGATACTCAAGGAATTCAACACCCTCATACACAGGGCTACCATAACCCTTGATAGAGTTGATTGTAACGTTGTAGACATGGTTACGAACGATACCATACTCCGCAGCCTTACCTGTATTACCAAGGTGCTTGATATCTACATAGTAGAATGTCTCACCGTTTGTATAAAGCACAGCTGCAGGAACACTCTTAAGAGCCTCGTTGGTAGCTTTAGTGCTATTTGCATCATTGGCAATATCGTCTGCTACGGCCTTATACTTACCATCTACAAGTTTATACCAATTTTTAGCAGCACCTGTCTCCGACAACTGGAAGTAAACCTCGTTAGCTTCTACGCCCTCTGGTGCATCATCAGTACCACCTGCAACGCATGCCAAATCCTCTGGCTTAAGACCAGTGTATGTCGTAGTCTCGCCATCTGTTGTCATTGCAAAGTATGTATTCTTGAGGGTGTTAGCCACAGCGATACGAAGTGACTCGCCTCCTTTGCTTTGAGCGTCTGTCAAAACATCAACATACTCAACATTATTCCAAATGGCGATTTCGAGAGGCTTATTCTCACTATTTACCAACTGAGCCTTGATAACCGCCTTTGTGCAGGTTTCCTTACCGGTAGTATTCTCGCCGATATAGGTATATGCGTTGGCGTTAAGGGATGTTGTTCCAAAGATCTCGTCATCGGTTGGAGCATCTAATGATGTTGCCCAGTAGCTACGATACCAAGGGCTATCATTCCAGTTAAAGCCCAAAACATCAGCAGACCATGTAGGATCAATAACCTTGAGGAGCGTAGACTCTGAGTTATCGCGATAGAGATCCCAGCTAAGAATCTTTGCGTGAACACTTGGATTATCACCCTCCTCCAAAGCATATTTCTCATTGGCAATTACTGAGACCTTGGCAGCTACACGCTCAACATAGATGTTCACGGGAGAAGCTAAAGCATCGATCTCCGTGGTCTTGATATTCTCCATTGTGAGTGGGGTAGCGCACACCTTTGTAGTACCTTGTGCATATACTGCGTTGCTCATAACGAAGTACTTGGTGCTATCAAATGTACCCTGAATATCTACAGCATCGTGAAGCTCCTCCAGCGAGTATGATTTCTCTCCATCTGGGCTCCAATTAAGAACCGCTACAATCTGACTTGGGAACTGACCCTTGTAGGTCTTAAGCAAGAGCACGGGCGTTGATGTATCAGAGATGTCATCGCCCTCGTTACCATCTGCACTAAATGTCACGTCTATTGCGCGAAGGTGGTTTATGCCACCACCAGGGGTCGTTGCAGGGTTACCAGTTACATTGAAAGGGTTGCCCGCCTCATCGAAGAAGAAGAAATCGGCGTGGTTAACAGCACGCTCAGTCTCAGTGCCATCGTCAAAACCATCCTGGGCACGAGTAATATCCGACGCCGAGAGGTTAATAGCGATATACGACTCCTCGACTTCACCGTTGTGGATAGGTGTGTTGCCCTCGGTGATATCCTCTTTAGAGCATGAGGCCAAGCCATAGAGAGCTATTGCTAAAAATAGATACCGCTTCATATAATACCTATATTAGTTGTTGTTAGAATAGGGCTACCGACTTAACCGTATCGACCACGACGTCGGTAGCCATAGGTTAATTACTGTAGGTCGTAGCTGTTCTCAACAACACGCCATGAGAGAATGTTGATCTGAGCAGATACGTAGGTTACGATATCCTCAGGCTTCTCAAGGTTGATGAAGTCGGATGTGCCATCGTAAACAGGAGTACCGTAGCCAGTGATGTCGTTGATGTTCACCTTGTAGACGTGGTTACGAACGATACCATACTCGGCAGTCTTACCTGCAGCACCAAGGTGCTTGATGTCGAGCCAGTAGTAGGTCATACCATCGTTGTAAACAAGTGCTGGCTGTACACCTGCGAGAGCTGTGTTGAGAGCATCGTTAGCAATAGCATTGTAGTTGCCACCATCATACTTGTACCAAGACTTTGCTACACCTGCATCCGAGAGCTGGAAGTAAACCTCGTATGCCTTAGCATCTGTTACAAGACGGTCAACGCACTTGAGATCTGCTGGGGTGAGACCTGTGAATGATGAACCATCGCCTGAGAAGTATGTGCTCTTGAGGGTGTTAGCGACAACTGTCTTAAGGTCCTCCTCGCCAACATAGTCCTTACCATACCAGTTAACAACCTCAAATGGGTTGCCATCAGCGTCAACAAGCTGAGCCTTAACCACAACCTTTGTGCGAACATCCTCATCCTCGGTCCATGCACGAGTGTTCTCACCGAGGTATACATAACCACCCATAGCAGTGTTATCAGTAGTCCATGCAAAGGTGTTATCCGCAAAGGCATTCTCAAGAGACTTCGCCCAGTATGAGCGGAAGAAGTCTGCATCGTTCCAGTTGAAGCCCATATTTGTCCAAGTAGGATCGATGCGCTTGATAAGCCATGACTCCTGGTAGTCGTTGTAGAGCTCGAAACCCTTGATCTGAGCATATACAGCCTTGCCATCAATCTCCTTCTCAACAGCAAACTTACCGCCGTTCTCAGCTGTGAAGACCACCTTTGCAGCAACACGCTCAACGTGGATGGTCACAGGGTTAGCCAAGGCGTCAGCCTCAGTCTTAGCGATGTTGTCGATTGTAAGGGCTACAGCGTCAACAACCTGACCTGCACCATTAGCATATACAGCGTTGCTCATTACGAAACCATCGGTTGCGTTGCCCAAAGCTGAAACCTTTGTCTGAAGATCGCTAAGGGTGTATGATGACTCAGCAGTAGGATCCCAGTTGAGAACAGCTACAATCTGGTTAGGATACTCGCCCTTGTAGTTCTGAAGCACAAGGACAGCATCCTTGACATCAGATACATTAGGCATATCGCTTGTGTTGCCGGTCAAGTCAACCCTCAAATAGTTGCTCGCACCAGCATTTGTTGAGGTTGTGCCATCGAAGGTCACAGGGAAGGCAGCGCCATCCTTGAAGAAGAATACATAGGCTGACTTTACTGCACGCTCCTCATCAAGACCCTCTTCATACTTGCCGTCATCGGCACGTGTAAGGTCGTCAGCAGCGAGTGTGATAGCCACATACGACTGCTCAAGCTCAGAGCTCTGGACTGGACCATTCTCCTCGCCTTGCTCTGTACACGCAGCAAAACCCATTGCTGCGAGCGCAATAAATAGATACTTTTTCATAGATTTGAAATTTTAGTTAATTGTTTGTTATATTGTTTATTTCTTGTCGTTCATCTTGATGATATTTCTATTCTTCGACACCTCGGCCAAAGCCTCTTCGGCCTGGGCGATGCCTAACTTTTGAGCCTCCTCGAAGTGGCGCTTAGCCTCGGCCTTATTACCCATATACATCTCTAATACGGCGCGAGTGTATACGGCCTCGGCCATATCTCCCGCCTTCTCGATATGTCGCATGGCTCCCTTGTAATCGCCCTTGAGAATTGCTGAGTTAGCAGCATTGAGGTTGGCAACAGGGTCGAGGGGGTACATCCTCACCGCAGTCTCGAATAGCTCGTTAAACTTGTCGCTACCAGGCTCATAGCTCTGTGCCAGGATGAAGAACTCCTCCAACGATAGGTTCTGAGGTGCGGTGTTGAGAATCTGCTCAATCTCCACAGGATCGCTATAGCTTCTAACATTGTATTCGATGGTGTAGTCCGAGTGGCGCAACGCTGGATAACAGTTGTCCAATAGGTAGCGGTAGTCCTCCTTCCAGTTCGACTTTATGAACCACTCCTTGTTATCGGGCTCACGGTTCGAACGTATGGCTGCCAATATCTCCTCCTTGTGTGGCAGCGACGATGCCTCGACGTAGCGCTCAAGACCTGCCCAGTCCTCAGGCTCGTAGTCGGTCTGGATGAAGTCCTCATCAAAGTGATACATGTTCTCAACATAGACCTTCAACGCCTCGGTACGTCCCTTAGCCAAGCGGGTGTTGTTGCTGTAGGGGCTCTCAGGCGAGGCGTAACCCTTAATGAAGATAGATTTGATTGTCACATCCTTATCGTCCTTCACCGAGTCTATTGTGCCCGTAATCTTAGCAAGCTCAACTGGGTTGTTGCGGTAGTCGGGGTAGATGGCTGTGCGACTTACGGGGAAGTCGATGAATGCCGAGCCATTAATCTTGCGCATCTTGACAGCCTCGGGTTTGGGACGGAGGTAAATAAGTTCGGGGTAGTATGCCTCGATAGGAAATCTATCGACAAGCTCTGTGCGATCGATAGTCGAGGGTGTGCCACAGCAACCATAATCGGTGCGTAGTAGCTCGATGCTGCACCCCTCCATCCAGTCGGCAAAATATGTAGTCGTGTTGTATGCAACGACGTCTCGAGCCTCGGTGCGGGTGAGCTCAATATCGGTGGTTGACGTTGGCTTTTCGTCGCTGTTGCGCAGATAGTATATGCGGCGATTGCGGCCATATACGGCGATAGATCTCAGCGTCTGCGAGTTGTCACCATTGACGATAATAGGGGTAAGCACCACCATCTGCGTGGTCTTGATATTTAGGCGTGTGAAATCTATGTCGATGTCCACTGAAAGGTTGCCATTATCCTTGAGTTCAAAGGTGAAATCCTTGATATCCACATCTTTTGCCTCCTGTGCATGGCTGGTGACAATTGTTAGGGTGGTAGCCACAATTAAGAAAAAAGCTCTCATGACGACGTGTTTTTAGAAGAGATATACCAGATTGATCGCAGCCTTAGTGGGGCCAATATAGTGGTGGCCTCCCTCGCCCATTCTACGCCCGCAGTAGCCACAGTCGTAGACCTCATAGTCGAGGTATGCGTAGCCAAAGCCGACCTCGAGTTCGAGGTTGAGGTGCTCGGAGAGCATGAATGCAAAGCCATATACCACACCTGCACCATAGGCATAACCCTGGTAGCGCTTGGTGCTGAGTACCGAGAAGTCGGTGCCCAGCATTGATATGTTGTTCTTGATGCCGCCCATGTTGAAGGCTCCAACGAGGGCGTGTGCTCCAATGAAGTGGCGCGAAAAACGGTCGCAAAACCAGTAGCGTGCCTCGGGCTGTACTAGCCAATGCTTCCACTTGGTACTCTCGTTCTTGCTCCAGCCATTCAGGTTACCCGAAATGTCTAATGTCCACCTCTTGGCAAGGCCCACCTCGGCGCCAAGGTTTACTGTGGCTGTAGCATCGTAGACGACGTTTGTCTTTATCGCCCATTTTTGTGCGCTAACTTGCGAAACTCCGCCTCCCATTACCAGGAAGAAGAGGAGTAGGCAGAAACTAAATTTAGGTCTCATTATTTATCGTTTTGGTCGAGGCCTATGGTGCGATGCACATAGCCTCTTAGCTTATCGTTTTTAGCACGAAGAGTAGCTCTATACACAACCTAAATCTTTCGAAAAAGATGGCTCTTCGAAGGCGTGTTGGTGGGCTATTTCGTGGGATTTTAGTCTAAATTGGTGTAAGGAGAGTCTTTCCATTACCATCTATAATATATCGCACAACAAAGTTGATTTAATATTTAGGAATCTCCAAATAACAAAATCCTACATTTTGCTATACGAGTAACCATTAACAGGGGCAAAACCGCAAATGTAAACCGAAATGTAAACACCTTTGTTTTGGTCTTGACAATGAATTTACATAATTTTGCATTAGGATATAGAATTTCTGGGAAGATAGTCTACTTAGTGTCTACAAAACTAAGATATGCGCCCCAATCATTAAATCGAGTAATATTATGCGTTTGTCTATTTGGTTTAAAAAAATAGTTGTATTTCACCTTTTCGCCATGGTGTGCTACACCAGTTTCGCCAGCGATAATCTATATCAGCAGGCTCGAAACTCGCAACGTAGCGGTGCCTATGACGATGCCATAGTTGCCTACAAGGATTTTCTTACTCAGTCGGTAAGTAGTAGTGCTCTTGACGATGAGCAGCTATTCCTCTACACCGAGGCCCTAGTGCAGCTGATGAACACCTATCAGAGTAAGGGTGAGCCTGAGGCTTGCATACTCGCATTAGAGGAGGTGTTCGAAAGATCTCCCCTCCTGCAAAACGAATGCTCGCGCGACTTCTACTCGGTGATGGGCTATGCTCTGTCGCGTACGGAGAGTATGGCTAAGGCCGAAGAGACCATGTTGAAGGCTTTGGCCTTGCCCCTCTATCGAGCTACTCCCGAGCGCTACTTCCGTGACTATGCCTATGCAGCTGCAGTCTTCTATAGTAATCCCCACTATCAAGATAGAGTTATAAATTGGTGCTGGGAGGCGTTAGAGCAGGCCGAGAAGTGCAAGAATACCTCGGGTGCACAGTGGGTGAAGGCTATGCTTGGCTCGCTATACAAGAAAAATGGTGACCTCAATGAGGCCTTAGATCTATTTAAGCAGAGCATGGAGGAGGCTATGCTTCGAGGTGACGACCTCGGTGTTATAAATAGTCTACACACATTAACAGATCTATTTCTCTATTGGGATATCCCTGAGTATGCTAACATGTATGCCTCCGAGGCAGTGGCTGTGGGACGTCGAGTGGAGGAACAGAACCCTATGGTCTCTGCTCAAACCTACATAAATAAGGGTAGGACGTTGTATCGACTTGGCATCACAGATTCGGTATCCATCTATACCGAGAGGGCTCGTGAGCTATGTCGTGCTCTCCCATATAATAGTGGTATGGTGGATGTAGACCTTCTGCATGGTAGCCTTCTATGCCAGAGGGGTGGCGACTCCCTGCATATCGGTATTAGCGAACTTGAGAAGGTCACTCTCGAGGGTACAGCACTTAACCGAGCTAGGGCCTATCACCAGTTGGCACAGACCTATCTGAGGCTTGAGGATAGCCCGAGGGCCGATGTGATGTTGGATAGCCTCTGCACGCTGCTCTATTCTAGTGATCTGCCAATAAATATCGATCTCGATTATGAGCCTATCTTAGACCACTATCTTAGATGTGGGAACTATGAAAGGGTTGAGAGCTATGTAAGATTGATGCTTCAGGAGCACCGTGCCTTCTCGGCTCGTAGGTTGAACTACAACCTTGTTGAGAGCCTCGTAGATTTGCAGATGGCGCAAAAGATTCAGGAGCAGAAGATTGTGCGGCTACGTCAATCTAACCAGCGTCTGTGGCTTGTAATCTGCGTGATAATATCGGTTGTCACCATCTCGCTAGTATTGGTGCTACTCTTTTATCAGAAGAGGCGATATAGAAGGCAGATAAGAAGGGCCGAAGAGCGATTTGCCCAGATTGTCAAGGAGCTAAACCAGTCGAATGTCGAGAGGGAGCGAGCAGCGCAGGAACTTAAGGAGTTCATCAGCGATAACGATAATCGTCAGGAGTTGGAGACGTTGACGCCATTTATCCTTAAGGAGAGTGGCGAGGTTAAGTTCCGCCAATGCTTCGAGTTGCTATATCCGCTGTTCCTGCATCGTCTGCGCGATAGGGTGCCATCTATAACACGCCGTGAGGAGCTTCTCTCAATGCTTATAGTTCTGAAGCAGGATAATAGGGAGATTGCAGAGCTTTTGGCCATTGCACCACGAAGTGTTCTGATGCTTCGCCATCGCTTCCGTCAAAAGATAGGCATGACCACTGAACATTCGCTCGAGACCTTCATCGACGAGATCCTGGGCATACGTAGTATGGATATGGTAGAAGAGTCGGCCTCTGACCCTCAATAGAATATGTCTACAGCCAGACCGTGAAGGGCCTGGCTGTATCGTTTAGTGGAGTAGTGTGGATAAGTTCAACTAAAATAGGTCTTTGCTGAAACCACAAATGTAGCTAAGAACGCAAAGTACCATTCCAATAGTGATTATGATATCCATATATGTTGGGTGTTAAGTGTTAAACTTGCACGCAAGTTAATATCGCTTAGTGACAACTATTGTCAAAAGTGGTATAAGGTGATTTTTTTTGTAACGTAGGTAGTTTTTAAGTACCTTGCAGGAGATTGTTAAGCAGGCCCACGAGAACGTGGGGAAGAGTTATCCGGGTGGTGTATTCATGTGTGGGGTGTGAGGGGGCGGATATGGACCGAGGTCTACTTTTTTGTTGAATACGTGGCAAAGGATAAAAAAAATTAAATAAAGGTGCATTAGATAATAAATTTTTACTATCTTTGCACCGCAAGTTTGGGATAATGCCCAAATGGACCCATAGCTCAGTTGGTTAGAGCAGCGGACTCATAATCCGAAGGTCGTGGGATCATGCCCCTCTGGGTCCACGAAGAGAAGCCTCGATTAGTCGGGGCTTTTGTCGTTTATATAGGTCTGGGTCTATGGGTTGTTGTATCACCATTATAGATAAATAGGCGCACCCTCGGGTACGCCTATTTATTTATAAGTTATATGCAACTATTATAGACGGCTCTCAATTTTAGCCTTTGCAACCTCAGCCTCAGCCTTCTCGCCCATTGAGCCGAAAGCAGTGTAGAGGCAGAAGATACATACAGCCAACTGCAAAACGGTGCTGATTACATAGTTTACAAATGCGCCAATACCAGCCTTCAATGCTGCATCCTTATCCTTGCGTACGATGTACTCGCCAATAAGAGCACATGCGAATGGGATAACAACCAAACCTAAGATAAGCATGAAGATAAGATAGCCAGTTGAACCCTCTGAGCTCAATACGATGAGGATGCCGAGCAACGAGCCGATGGTGCAACCACGACGGCCACCCTTGCCAAACTCTGCAAATATGCCGATGAACTTCTGAGCATACTTCTCAACGAGCTTGCACGCTACAACCATAAGTGCGCATAGAATCAACGATGTTGTGGTAAATGGCTGGTAGTCGGTACCAAACTGGAAGCACAATACACCGATGAAGGCCAAGAGTGGTCCAGGAATCTTGTAAACAAAGCAGCCCAAAAGGCCGATAAGCATCAAGCCGATGCCGACACATAGCATTAATGTCTCCATAAATTGAATTAGTTTAGGTTAAAAAATAATTATTGTAAGTGTATATTATTATCTCTTAATTAGTTGGGCTGTAACACGTCTTTTAGACGTTGTCGTATATCTAAACAAAGATAATAAATTTTACAGAAATGTGCAATAGATAAATTGAAAAACCACGAGGCTGGTATGACTCCGTTAAGAATATATATCCAGCCTCGTGTGTTCCTATGCAAAGAGGGATATGCTACAAGCCGAGCTGCTTCATAGCCTCCTCCATAGAGATCTCCTTATCGAACATCTCATGTACCTGGTCGTACACAGCATCATAAGAGACGTACATTAGATCACGAGCATCGGGGTTGCCGCTGGTAGTAATCCACTGCTCAATTTCATCGCAGCAAGCATCATAGAGATTGTGATCGTAGCACATGTACAAAGCACGGAGCTTACCATAGCGCTCAGCCTGGAGCTCGAACTCAGACTTCTGAGTAGCCTTCTTCTCATCGCTACCACCGCATGCTGCAAAGGTTAGTGCTATTGCAGCGATTGCAAACATAGCAAAAAATTTCTTCATAATAAATTGAATGTTAAGTTAATAATAAGGTAGTATAACTGCACACATCGTCTGTTTGATGTATGCAATGCAAAGGTATTGAAAATGGATATATTGTATTCTGCACTGTCGTTTTCAAAACGTGCCAAAACGTGCCAAAACGTGCCAATTCATGAAGGGTGCCTCTGTTGGCTTACTACTGCTTTGGTGTAAAGTGTTTTTTTATTACTTTTGTGCTTTGAATTAAGTGCAATAATCTACATGAACGAGGAAATACAGGACTTACTACGTCGAGTGGAGAAACGCTTAGGACGATCGTTGAAGTCTCCTACGGACTTTGATTTATTGTCATTGCGCATAAGTGAGACGCTTTCGGAGCACTTGTCGGCAACGACGCTGAAGCGTATATGGGGGTACATTAACACAAATCATACCCCTCGTTACTCTACGCTCTCAATCCTCGCGCGATACCTCGAGTATGCAGATTATGATGACTTCGTTGCAAAGAGCACCTCACCCCTTGATGAGTCGGGATTTATCAGCTGCAACCATATCAGTGCAGAGCATATTGCGGTGGGTGACCGTATAGAGATATGCTGGCAACCCGACCGTCGCTGTGTGGTTATATACAACGGTGCTAACTCCTTCACGGTGCAGGAGTCGTTTGGCGCAAAGATCGTTGCTGGTGACACCTTCACAGCACTAAACTTTATGGTGGGACACCCACTATATATCACCAACCTACGCCATGGCGGTGATACTCCAAAGAGCTATGTTGCTGGCTGCACACATGGCCTTACACGAATAATGCTCCTTAAGTAAGTCTTGCCATGCATAACGACGTGCTCACATCCGACTCAGGGTTTGTTGATAATGTGGAGGTGGAGACAACCAACACCTTCACTGATGTAGAATTACTCTATTCCAACCCTAAAACCCATTCGCGCCTCTTCAAGGCTACGCTGCGTGGCAAGCGCTTTGTGCTTAAAGGTCTCAAGGAGGAGTACAGCGCACATCCAAGCTATAGAGAGTTGCTGAACAAGGAGTTCGAGATTGGCTATCCACTCTCGCACCCCAATATTGCCGCTACCTATGGCATGCACTATGTTGAGGGCATAGGCGAGGTGATAGCCATAGAGTATGTCGATGGCATAACGCTTGCCGAGGCGCTTAAGAGTGGCTCAATAACTGCTGCTATGGCGCGTAATATAATCTCAGAGATATGCGATGCTATGCACTATATGCACTCGTTGCAGGTGATACATCGTGATCTCAAGCCTGAGAATATAATGCTCACGCACAACGGTAACCATGTGAAAATTATCGACTTTGGACTTGCCGACAGCGACGCATACACCATCTTTAAGCAACCCGCAGGGACACGCCGCTATGCCTCGCCCGAGCTTGTTGAGGGAAGGAAGATAGATAATCGTTCGGACATATACTCCTTGGGTGTTATCATCACTCTGATGCTACAGGATAGGCGTGCTCGAAAGATTGCTAAACGCTGTATGGATGTGGAGCGTGACTATCGCTATGCTGATGCCTCGGAGGTGAAGAGTGATTTGCTACGACCAAGCCATAAGGCGCTATATATCGGAGGCGCTATAGCTCTGCTCCTCGTTGTAGGCATCGCTATTGCCGCCTACAACATTGGCCTACAAAGTGCATCCAAGCAGCGAAATACCGTGGCACGAATAGCTCAGGCGGTAGATAGTAGAAGTGTTGATGAAGAGAGGTTTAATAGGGCCATAGCCGAGGTGGATAATATCATTGATAGCCTGCTTACACCCCACTACTCTCGTCTATCCAACATAAGTACGATACGCGAATTAGATGACTTTGTGGATGATTATGAGCCTCTTGCTCGGCATATAAAAAGTCTTGCGGAGGAGCGTTTTGTGCAGATTGTCGATTCTCAGTCGACAGCTTATGCCACCTATAAATCTTATTTATCGCAACATATCGAGCATAGGCTTCTTAAAATCTATCAGCAACACCTGCCCGCTATTGAGGATTTAGCGAGTATGTATCTCAAATAGAGCCGCTACTTACCTCCTATTGAGAGTCTAATGATGCCTTGTTGGTGGGTGAGGCTGGTCTATGTAGTGTGCCCTATTGGGTTATGCTCATACCAGGTATTGCAACCTATTGACTACAACTTAATCTCTATATTGTCGCCCGACCACTGGTTGATGGCGTAGTCGTGGCTGTAGACAACATCGCTACCATGCGAGATGCGCACCCTAAGGCTGAATGTTGGGGTGTCGGCCGTAAGCTTGCTAAGGGGTAGGGTGTGTGGCACTACATATATATATATGGTAAGGCTGTCGCCACCCTCTGTGGTGAGAACAATGTCGCGGGGCACTCCATTGTCTACCTCGCTGCGGCAAGGCTTGCTGCCCACCTCGGCCACAGCATCGCGATAGGTGATGCTCTGCACAACGGCGCCATTGAGATATAGCGCGCCATTTATCGATAAATTATATCGCCAAAACTCCTCGTAGGAGCACTCTATTTCTATTGTATAGGGGTGCATAAATTGTGGTATTACAATCTTTTTACACAAAAACTTTGCTACAAAAATAGTAATAATTTGCAGATTTTAGTTTTTTGTAGTAAATTTGCAGACTAATTGTGCGGAAATAGAGCAGATTATGTTGTATTCGATACCATACAAAGGACTAAAAAATGGAGTCCATGAGTTTGATTTTCAGATAGATGACGCTTTGTTTGAGGCGTACGAGCGAGTGGAAATCAAGGGTGGCGACTGTCGTGCCCATGTGGTGATGAAACGAAGCGAGACAATGTTGGAGCTTGCGGTGAGCATCGAAGGCGAGGTAATTTGTGAGTGTGACCGCTGCTTGGAGGATTGCCCAATAGGCGTTGATTACGAGGGCGAGCTTGTTGTTAAGTTCTCTGACGAGATCGACGACTACGATGGCGAGGTTATGTGGATATCACCTGCCGAGGGCTCTCTGGATCTAACACAGTACATATACGAGAGCATCGTCTTGTCGTTGCCTTATCGTCGTGTACACGAGGAGGGTGGTTGCAATCCTGAGATGTTGGCTTCGTTCACCACAATCACTGAGGAGGAACTCGAGGCTATTGAGGCATCCGCTGAGGAGAGCGACGTAGTGACCCTCGATGACCACAACAAGGGTCTACTCGAGGCGCTAAAGGCTCAAATGGAGAAGGAGCAGTAGCGGAGGCTGAAGCAAATAGTGGCGCTAAGGGAGATAGGAAATAGGAGAGCAGACGCAACGCACAAAAGAGAGAGATATTGAGGTCGGCACACTTCGTTTATCCGTCGAGCGAGGGGTGAAGGCAAAAACGAAACATAAAACTTAAAAATTATATTGTAACATGGCACATCCAAAACACAAAGTTTCGTCTACACGACGCGACAAGAGAAGAACTCACTACAAAGCAGTAGTACCAACAGTAGTAACTTGCTCTAACTGCGGTTCAGCAGTACTCTACCACCGTGTTTGCCCTGAGTGTGGCTTCTATCGCGGTAAGCTCGCAATCGAGAAGAAGGTAGCTGAGTAGTCTTCTACATCAAACTGAGGGGCACACCGCACAATGCGGTAGTGCTCCTTTTTGATATTTGTAAACCTAACACCTTGATATATGATTAAGATTGGTATCGACGCAATGGGCGGTGACTTCGCCCCCGAAGTAGCTGTCGAGGGTGCGGTAAAGGCGTTAAAGTTTATCGACAAGGATAGCCGTATTGTCCTCTTTGGTGACGAGCCACGCATACGCGAGTTGATTAATAAGTATGGTTCATCGGTTGATAACTTCGACATCGTTCACACAACCGAGGTTATCGAGATGGGTGACCATCCTGCTAAGGCCTTCGTGTCGAAGAAGGATTCGAGTATCACCGTCGGCTTCAACTATTTGTTGGAGAATAAGATTGATGGCTTTGCCAGCGCTGGTTCAACAGGCGCTATGATGGTGGGCTCAATGCAGGTGATTAAGCCTGTTGAGGGTGTTATTCGCCCAGTGCTTGCAACACTCATACCCACAGTATCTGCCGAGAAGGGTATTCAGCGTGCTGTGCTCATGGATGTGGGTCTCAATGTAGATGCTAAGCCCGAGGTGTTGGCACAGTATGGCTTGCTCGGTTCGATATATGCCAAGTCGGCACTCAACATTGATAATCCACGAGTGGCACTCCTCAACATCGGTGAGGAGGAGGGTAAGGGTAATGCCCAGGCTAAGGCTACGTATGACCTTATGAAGGCCGAGAAGCGTTACAACTTTGTGGGTAACGTAGAGTCGTCGTATATCTTCACCGGCAAGATTGGTGATGTTGTGGTGGCTGATGCCTTTGTTGGTAACAGCATCCTCAAGATGGCTGAGGCTCTCTACCGCATTAACTTCAAACTTGGAGGTGGTAAGCCACGTGTTAAGAACTTCTTGCGTCCAGTGCTTGGTCGCATCATCCCTAAGCTCTACTGGCAGCAGGACTTCTGGAGCGCCATGAATGCCGAGAGCGTAGGTGGCCTTCAGGTTATGGGTATCAATGCCCCAGTGATGATTGGTCATGGTAGCTCCTCTGCACGTGCTATCTGCAGCATGATTCTCTCTATGGAGCGCGATATCAAGAGTAACTTCCCAGCGAAGTTGCGCGAGGCACTCAAGGAACATAATACTGTAAATGAGGCTTAATATCATGAAGGTTACACGATTAATACCTATTCTCATGCTCTTTGTAGCCCTCGCCTTTGTGGGCTGCGAGCCAGAGAAGAGCCATGTTGTCGATGACCCTACACAGGAGGAGGGCACAGGTGACGAGGGTGGCGATACTGGTAAGGAGGATGATAATACGGGTGACGAGGGTGGCAACGAGAGTGGTGGTGATAGCGGCGAGGAGGATAACTCTTGGATAGAGAACCCAACGCCTATGCCTGAGGCGACCTATTCTCTCAATGAGAGGCTTACTGTTACATCCCTTGTGACCTATGCTGATGGTTGTCGTAATGACTATATGACCTTCTATCAGGAGTCTACGGGGTATGCTGTCTATCTGGACATCTACACCTCGGAGGATAATACCATGCTTGAGACTGGTCGCTACGTGCTTGCTAACACTCCTAACAATGCGGTATATTACGAGTGGAGCTATTTTACTCCATACACAGACTCCGACCTATTCCGCTTTAAGGATGGCTGGGTTGAGGTGATTGCCGATGCTGAGCACTCGTCGGGCTACCCCTATCATAAGATTCGCGGCTACTTCACTATGGAGAGTGGCGAGAGCGTGTCGCTTGAGTTTGAGGGCACTATTGTTGAAAAGTAGTATTGTAGTAGCCCTATGTAATAGACTAATGATGTGTCCTAACGGGATGCATCATTAGTTTTTTTTGTGGTTAACCCCCTCTGTGACCATCTTTTTTGCGGTCCCTTTTGGCCCTTTTGCGGGGGAGTAAATGGATAGTATGAATTTATATATATCTTTGTGTCCGATTTTTAGATGAACTTATTGGCCCTTTATTGGGCCAAGTACTCCCCTATAGAGAATAAAACTAAATTAGGCATGGCGATAAAATCAGACTTGGTTGAGATAGTAGCACTGAAGAATAGGGTTGAAGAGCGCTTTGGTCGTTCAATAGAGACTCGTACCGACTTCTCATTTCTTGCTTCGGATATCGAACTTGTAACGCGCGAGCACCTGGCAGAGAATACCTTGCGTCGTCTATGGGGACGTATCAGTGGCTACGACACAGTCTTCGTGCGCACTCTCGATGTGTTGAGCCGCTATGTCGGCTACAAGCAGTTCTCCGACTTCTGCCACTCGCTTAACACGGCTGAGAATAAGGAGTCTGCAATTGTTGCCAAGGGATTTACAATCAAGACAAATGAGCTTGCCCCTGGTGAACGTATTCGCATCGGCTGGTTGCCTAATCGCATATGCACTGTCGAGTATGTCGGTGGCCGTATGTTCAAGGCCATAGAGTGCAAGAACTCGACCTTGCAGGAGGATGACACCTTTGAGTGTAGCATTATGATAAAGGGATACCCCCTCTTTGTTGACAACCTTGTGCACGGAGGCGAGCACTGCGCGCGCTACTCGATAGGTATCAACAATGGCTTGACCATCCTCGAGAAACTATAAATCACATTCAGCGCACCATCTTTTCGGAAGTTTCCCCATTTTTTTGTAACTTGCGCCTTTGATGGAGGATTACAAAGATATGGATGAGGCTGTCGGTGCGATGAGCAATAGACTCATCGTGCTCGACACAATAAGTCGTGGGCATACCTTTAGTGTGCTCAAGGCTCGTCGTAGCACCAAGTTCGTAACCCTCAAGGTGGCTAACACCCCAGATGCCATGTTCTCCGAGATGCTACGTCGCGAGTATGAACTCTCTTCGACGCTCTCGCATGGTAGCATCGCAGCTACGCTCGGCTTCGAGGAGGATACCGCAATGGGTGCGGCAATAGTTATGGAGTATATCGAGGGTGTTACGCTCGATAAGTTCCTCGCTTCGAAACCTTCGCATAGCGCTCGTGAGCGCATCTTGGGCGATATTCTCGATGGTGTGGAATACCTCCACCATCGTGGCCTTCTGCACAACGATCTCAAACCGCAAAATATAATCGTTAATCGCTACGGTGCAGCACGCATCATCGACTTCGGCCTCTCAGCCAGCGACGATAGTCTGTGGAGTGGCTGTATGGGTGGTACAGAGCGATTTTCGGCACCCGAAATCCTGAGGGGTGAGGGTGCTAAGGGGGCAGCCTCGGATATCTACTCGTTAGGGCGACTTATAGATACCCTCTTCGGGGGTCGTCGTTATGGTCGTATAGTGCGCCGATGTATCGACGAGAAGCCTACACGACGCTATAGCTCAATTGCCGAGTTGCGCCACGCCCTTGCACGCCGTCGCCGCCAACCATATGTTGTGGCGGGTCTGCTCTTTGTGGTTGCCGTGACGCTCGCCTTGACTCTTCCTGCAGTCAATCAAGTTTGCAAGGAGCGTCGTCAAGCTACGGAGCGGTATCATCTCTCTGAGATGCGTAGCGAAATAGCCGAGATTATCAACAAGGAGTTTGCCTCGTCGTCAAATATTGTTAAAGAGCATCAATACTCCGAGTTTGCTGTTATTGCTCGAGGTGTCTATATGATAAACTTTTGTAAGTATCGCGATGCCTTGCCTTTGGAGCAGAGGCCTCTTGCCGAAGAGGTATTTGCCCATCATATTCGTCACTTCGACTCCTTAATTCTCACGCTACCAAAGGTCTCAGACCAGCCCGCCACAAAGCGTGACTCGCTGATGCATCAGCTTGAGAGCATCCCTATACCACAATAAAAAGCTCTCCCGAAGGAGAGCTCTACGAAGAATTGTTGTCTTAAGCTTTTGACAATCAATTTGTGAGTTATATTGATTGAACAAAATTTAAGCAATTAATATATTACTCAAGGTGGCTTGTGATCTCGAACTTGTACTCGCCCTTAGCATCCTTAAGCTCGGTTGCTGACCAACGAACCTGACCAGTCTCGCCTGCCTCAAGCTCCCAAAGGTCCTTAAGGTCATCGCTACTGTATACGCCATTAAGACCGCTAGCATCAGCGCGTACGCTAAATACCTCCTTGCCCTCAGCGTTCTTAACCTTGATACCAAAGCCATAGTTGCCATATACGCCCTGGCCATAGGTGCCAACAGGCTCATAACCCTCCTTGTATGCCTTTGGAAGAGCCTTGTCGGTTCTCTGAAGCTCGATTGCAATGACAGGCTCATCAAGGATGCTCTTCTCGAAATCTGCAAAGTTATAAGTCTTCTCCACTACGGTGAAGTACTCAGCGAGATCACCCTTGATCTCTGTCTTTGCTGGCGCCAAAGTGTTTGCTGGAGCTGGAGCCTTCTTCTCCTCACCACCACATGATACGAGGGCGATTGTCATTGCAACGATCATTGCACAAGAAAAAATCTTCTTCATAATAAATAAATTGTTAATTAGTAAAACATTTGTTGAAATCGTTAGACAAAGGTAATGATTGTATCACTAAAAACCATAGCCCTTTTTGGCCCTAATTCCGTTGGGCATTCTACACAAAAAGGGTCGCCTAACTACTGTGTTGGGCGACCCTATCATTATATTTATTATGTGCGCGTATATGCGCGCGAAGCGTATCTTCTAGCCTATGCCATCTAATCTGGCAACCACTACTCCATCCACATCTGGAGTGTCGACTTCATCGATCCATCGACGTTGTATATGACCTCTCCCTCGGCATCGGTCTCGTATAGCTGGATGATGTAGACATCCTGAAGGTTTATCTGGAAATGGCCCTTGGGAATAAGCAGTCCACCATAGTGCTGACCATCCTCAAAGTCCACCCTCACAATGGCATTTATATCCGTTGTGGCTGGGGTGAAAGTGTAGCTAAAGGGGCGGTTTACAACCTCATTAATGCGGTCCTGCTCGCTGTAGCCGAGCATAACACCCTTGTTGCCTGCGTTGTATGTTATGTCGTAGAATACCTGCGCCTTGCTATCGTAGCTATACCACAAGGTGTTATCGAGGGATGTGATTTCGGGGAATACCTTAGTCTCCTCCTCTACGGGCTCGCAGCTCACAATCGTTAGGGCCAGAACGGCGCTCATTAGGTAGCTTATAACTCTCATATTTTATCTTAATTAGCATTTAACATATCGACAAAGGTATCGCTTTTTGTTTGATTTACAAGCCTTGGTGCAAAAATAATGCGACATATTGGTCCGAAGCTCCAATATGTCGCATAACTATCAATATGTATCGTGGGTTAGTTCAGAGGTTTGCGGCTAAAGTAACGAGATATAATCAAACCCGAAACGATGTGCCATATACCCCACAAGGCGGTTATAAGTACCATGCCACCGTTTGCATCCCATGTGTCGGTTGGGAAGATGTTGGGGTTGAGGAGCAGTGCAAGGCCCAATCCTGAATTTTGGATGCCAGTCTCTATGGTCACTGTACGCACATTAGCTTCACGAAGGCGTAGTAGTCGAGCTCCATAGTAGCCTGTGGCTAAAGCGCTAGCATTGTGGATGATTACTACAAGAAGTACACAAAGGATACCTGCGCAGGTGTCCCAGCTTGGCTCAATGGCGTTGAGTACCTGTGTCAGCGATACGGCAACCATACCCAAGAAGAGGATGACTGATAGTATGGTTGTTGGACGACGCATGCGTATAGAGAGGCGTGGGAAGACACGCGCACAGATGATACCAAGGATGATAGGTATGCCGAGGATGATGCCTATTGAGAAGAGCATTTCGCTAAATGGTATCTCCAGGGCTGGAAGGTTATTGTGCTCCGAGGTGTACTTGCCGTAGAGCGTGCCCCAGAACCAGAAGTTGAATGGAGTGATGATTGGGGCGAAGAGTGTTGTGATTGCTGTCATCGACACTGAGAGCTCCACATTACCCTTCGATAGTGAGGATATGAAGTTAGATATGTTGCCACCAGGGCACGATGCCACAAGAATCATACCTATGGCTACCATTGGGGTGATAAATGGGTTAAGTATGATGGTGACAAGGAAAGTGACGGCGGGTAGGGCTACCCACTGCATGATAATGCCTACGATAGCTGGTTTAGGGTTTTTGATAATATCCTTGAACGAGTTTAGTTTGATGCCCAGGGCTACTCCAAACATGATAAATGCAAGGATGATGTTTACAATATGCATATTACCTTGTGTCAGAGCGATGTGTAGGCCGTCGATATTCTGCAATAGTTCCCTCATAACTATAAGTTAGGTTAATTGCGCGCTTGGGTGTGCGCGTGATCTTTGTTTAATAGTGTAAAATAGTTTTGCAAAAATATTAATAATTTGTCAAATTGTGTTATTTTGTTTGAGCTTTGTGGTCTTTTGTTCGTTAAAATAAGTATAAAGACGTAGTGATAGGGCAAACGACCCGAACGGAGGGGTGCTCAGGTGGGCTGTGTTCTTGTGAGTCCTTATAGGTTATGGTGTGGTACTTGTCTGCGATAATGGTCTGAGGCCCCATCAGAACCCATCAGAACTCATGGCTCCCGGCCCGCGATAACTCGCCGTACTTCCTCTCGTCAACAAAAAAATATCTCGCATATTTCGTAACTTCAAAAATAATCACTATCTTTGCACCCTCTTTGCGCGCGTACGAAAGTGCGTGACACAGAGAGCGAGAACATTATTTATTAATTTTTAACGAGCGATTGTATCGCAAAAAACTATTTCCATTATGGAGCAGAACAAAATTGTAGCGAACGAGAATTTCGATTGGAATGCGTTCGAGAATGACCTTGGCGTTTACGACCAGTCGAAGGAGGCTATCGAGGCAGCTTATGGCCAGACCATGTCTAACGTAGCTGTAGGCGAGGTTGTTGAGGGTACTGTTACCGAGATCAACAAGCGCGAGGTTACCGTTAACATCGGTTACAAGTCTGAGGGCCTTATCGCCGCATCAGAGTTCCGTTACAACCCCGACTTGACCGTAGGCGAGAAGGTTGAGGTTTACGTTGAGTCGGTTGAGGACAAGGGTGGCCAGTTGGCACTCTCACACAAGAAGGCACGTCAGCTCAAGAGCTGGGACCGTGTAAACGAGGCTTTGAACAACGACGAGATCATCAAGGGTTATGTTAAGTGCCGCACTAAGGGTGGTATGATCGTTGATGTATTTGGTATCGAGGCCTTCTTGCCTGGTTCACAGATCGACGTTAAGCCTATCCGCGACTACGATGTATACGTTGACAAGACCATGGAGTTCAAGGTTGTTAAGATCAACCAGGAGTTCCGCAACGTTGTCGTTTCTCACAAGGCTCTTATCGAGGCAGAGCTCGAGGCTCAGAAGCAGGTTATCATGTCTAAGCTCGAGAAGGGTCAGATCCTCGAGGGTACTGTTAAGAACATCACCTCTTACGGTGTGTTCATCGACCTCGGCGGCGTAGATGGTCTTATCCATATCACAGATCTCTCTTGGGGCCGTGTTAACCACCCTGAGGAGGTTGTTGCTTTGGACGAGAAGCTTCAGGTTGTTATCCTCGACTTCGACGAGGCTAAGAAGCGTATCGCTCTTGGTTTGAAGCAGCTTACAGCTCACCCATGGGAGGCTCTTAGCGCAGAGCTCAAGGTTGGTGACAAGGTTACCGGTAAGGTAGTTGTTGTTACTGACTACGGTGCATTCGTTGAGGTA
>JAZRMM010000030.1:0-36638 GCA_045647535.1 Alistipes sp. | reverse complement strand
AGTCTCAGTATCTGCAGGAGTAACCTCGATTGAGAGTGCTGTAGACTCGTTTGAGAGAATCTCGTAAGTGAAGGCCTCTACATCAGAAGCAGACTGCTTAACGACAATCTGATACTTCTCCTCTACGGCAGTGTACTGCACGGTGATGGTGGTCTCGCGAGCCTCCTTTTTGAAGTTTGGTGCTACGGTGAACTTAATAGTTCCGTAGGTTGCGGTGCTAAGGTCCTTAATCCAGTTTGCCTTGCACTCGGTGAGTACTACTGCGCCACTCTGTGGGTTCTTGATGTCGTAGTTAATCTCTACGGCCTTACCCTCAGCGGTAGCCTCCACCTCGGTCTGCTCGAGCGTGAATGTGCTCTTGCCGCCCTCTACCTCGTTGCCAGCTTTCTCCTGGCAGCCTACGCCAAGAACGAGCGCAAGGGTAGCGACGATGCTAAAAATCTTTTTCATTTGATAGATAGTTTTATTTGGTTATTGTTACTTCTTAAGAACTACGCTACGGTCAACAAACTGCTGGGGAACACCCGTCCATGAGCCTGTGATGCGGTTGCGACGGTCATCGGTAACATCGATGTCTACGGTCATTGTGCCATCGCCATTATCCACTACCGATACATTGCCGCCACGGAATGGAGCAAGCTCGCTTTTGTCGGCGGTGAAGAACCAGCTACACTGCAAGTTGTAGCCATCTGTCCAGCCAGGGATGAATGACCACTGCTTGAGTACATCTGATGCCACATAGTCGCCCGCAAAGCCGCTCTCCTTGTCGTTGTGACCAGTGATTACGTCGAGCTGTATGCAGTCGCCAGAGCCATCGTTAGGCTTGATTACGAACATCCAGTTGAATGCGCCATAGTCGTAGTAGTCGCTGTAGCACTCATATACCATCTTATGGTCTGAGAGGTCTGCCTCGTAGTCGCCATCGAGGGTTGTGAGTACCTCTACGCTATCCTGGTAGTCGAGAAGAGCATTTTCGCCCTCGTATACCACGGTGTGCTTCTCGCCATTGATTGTGGCGTTGAGTGTAATCTTATTGCCCTCCACAACGAGTGTAGCCTCCTCGAACTTGATGATGGCGTCGCGGTGTGCCTTGGCGTCTGTTACCCAGAAACCACTCCACTCTGCGGTGAATGTCCACTGAGCGTAGGTGTTGTTGGGGTCGTAGGTGTATGTGCCATCTGGGATAGCAACGACGCCTGAAGTCGTTGCAAGAGGACCATATGCGTCGATACGATAGTATGTGGCATTAGGGTAGGAGTTATCCTCGTAGTCGAAGCCACGGTCTGAGAGGAAGAACCAGTAGTTGGCAGCACCTGGGGTGAGAGCATCACCATAGTAGTCGCCCCAGAGGATTGGTGCGTTGAAGTTGATGTCGCCAGTGCCCGCCTGTGTGATGGCCACCTCGAACGATGCTGAGCCGTAGCCCACGGTGACAACGGTCTCGCGATCCTTGCCCGACATATTTGTTGCAATGCCAAGGGTTGCCTTGCCGCCCTTACAATCTATAGAGTATATCCAGTCGGCTGAGGTCTTAGCGAATACATAGTCCACAGAGTTTGTGTTCTCCAAGGAGTATTTAATCACCACCTCTTGGCCTGCACGATCTATGGCTACCTCCTCGTCGCTAAGGAGTGTGATAATTGGTGTTGCAGCCTCACTTGTCTGCGACACTACGATAGTTGAAGTAGTGCCAGCGTGGTTGAGCATCACTGCTGCCTGACGAGTACCACCTGTGGTGTTCTCCTCGTACTTAACCTTGATTGAGCCCGCCTTGTGGTTATCCACACGGAGCCACTCCGATGTGAGCGATACCTCTGCCATTGCATCCTTATCACCTGGGATGTTGTAGGTGATGACAAAGCTGCCCTCATACTTGCCGATGTTCACCTCGGTGTTGGATGTCACCTTGAGTGCCACACCATCGGGTGTTGAACCATTCTCGCATGCCGTAAGGGCTATGCCAAGAATGAGTAGGGTTAACGTAAATAGTTGTCTCATATAGTTTTAGTATTGTTTGTGTTTCGCGTATGGAAATATACAGCGCAAATTTATACAAAATTTTCTTATTTGAGACATTTTACCCCCCCCTTATTTTATCTCCGAAGGCATAGATTTTGCCACCCCTCATCGCAAAAAAAAACTCCAAATATGCTTCTGCGCCTTTTAAACATACTAACGCTCATGGCCAGCCTTCTCCTTCTGGCCTCGCTCTCGGTGGAGATTATCTACTCCTCGGAGCTTACTGAGTTAAGTGCTACCTACTCGTGGTCGATGTTTGGCGTCTGCATCATCTTTCTTGTGGATATCTTCGCCCAGATGCTCCATAGCACTCATCGCTGGCGCTTTATGCTTCGCAACCTCCCTGTGTTTCTGCTCTCCATACCTTGGCACACCTTGGTGCAGTGGTTTGGCGTGGAGCTCAACCACACATGGCAGATGACTATGAGTGGGGTGGTCATGCTTCGCGCAGTGGTGGCCCTATATATCACCCTGCGCTGGCTTATCGAGGGTCGTGCCACACGCCTTCTTGGTGCCTATATAGCCACGGTGGTTGTGTGTACATATTTTGCTGCCCTCTTCTTCTACGAGTATGAGGCACCCGTAAATAGCTCGGTGCATAACTTTGGCGATGCCGTATGGTGGGCATGTATGAATATGACCACAGTGGGCTCATCCATACTCCCCGTCACAACCTTGGGTAGGGTTATGAGTGTTATACTACCCATTGTGGGTATGGCCATGTTTCCCGTCTTCACGGTATACGTAACATCGCTATACGACACGGCATCGAAGGGGCGCAAGCAATAGCCTGGCACGGGAGTTGTACAACGATAGTCAAAACCAAAAACTGTTTGTGATGAAAAGAATTTTACTATCTATGACCACACTTATTATGGCTCTTGCCATGGTTGTGGGATGCTCCAAGAGGGATGATCGCTGGAGCGAGCAGGAGCGCGAGGCACTACGCCAGGAGATTGCTGCCTATCGTGATATGGTCTACCTTAACAACCTCGCCAATGAGGAGTTCGACGAGTTCAGCTACGATGTCGTTGATGCTGTGGAGGTCGACTATCCCGTCTACACCACCTTTGTGGAGCTCCCGGGTAATGGCGATACCCTGCAAATCTATGTGGTGTCGACCATCGTAGAGGAGTTGAATGCCGATGCCCACAATATGCGATATATCTACCCCTACCCAATGCTTGTAGCCGAGGGTGTGTTGCCTCCAGCACTTAACCATAGGTCGCAGCGCGCCTTCTATGAGTGCTTGGCAGACAAGGTGGATAACTACTTCGCAACAACTTCCGACTTCTTTGATGCTATACTTGCCGATACTCTGCCAACCTCAACAATCGCCACCATGCAGCGTGACTGCGCCTCGTCGCTCTTTGGCTGGGATGTTGCGACCTTAGAGGTTGTCGCCGAGTAGCCCATAATTCTAACTTTACCCATTGCATAGTTAAGTATAAAGTTTGTGTGGAGATCACCGCCGTGAGGGTAGTGGTCTCTATTTTTGTCGCTAAAATTTGTCTGTTTACCATAAATTTACTAATTTTGCATCAAACAAACTTAAATATTTTTTAAAGCTATGGGATTTTTGCAGGAATTTAAGGCGTTCGCCCTCAAGGGTAATGTCGTTGATATGGCAGTCGGTGTTGTTATCGGTGGTGCCTTTGGTAAGATTGTTACCTCGCTTGTTAATAGCATCATCATGCCACCTCTTGGCTATCTCCTTGGAGATAAGAACTTTGCTGATTTGAGCTATGTTCTCAAGAAGGCTCAGTTCGATGAGGCTGGTAATGTCATCCCAGGCAAGGAGGAGGTAGCACTCAAGTATGGTGAGTTCCTCCAGACATGCCTCGACTTTGCTATTATCGCCTTTAGTATCTTCATCGTAATTAAGGTTATCAACCGTCTCTCTAACCTTCGTAAGAAGGAGGAGGAGGCCGCTGCAGCAGCTCCTGCTACACCTCCAGCACCAAGCAAGGAGGAGGTTCTTCTCACCGAGATTCGCGATATCCTCAAGGATAAGAAGTAATAAGAAAGAGCGCCGATGGCGCTCTTTTTTTTATAATAAATAGGGAGTAATTAGAATACCGAGCGCCTCGGCGCTCTGGGAACAACCGTTGCTCTCTAACGTCATTCCGAGCGAATGTAATGAGCGTGGGAATCTCTTGAACTGAATGAGAGATTGCCACGGGCTGATGCCCTCGCAATGACGGGGAATTAACCTCTCAGTCCACCCAATACGGCAAAAAAAATGGAGAGCCTAACACTGTTAAGCTCTCCAAAAACACTGGTCTGTCACACACTACTAATTACGGTAGGTGATTTCGTAAACTGTCTGAGAATGAGGCACAATCGCTTCGCCTGAATACGTAGTCTTCTCAATCACATTTCTCGAGGAGTCGTATTTATAAGTATACTTATCATTCAACGAGCCGTCTGAGATGTACCAAGCCTTCTCAATCATATTTCCTGCGGAGTCGTATTTATAAATTGTCTTATCACTCCAAGAGCCGTCTGAACCGTAAGAAGCGGCCTCAATCATATTTCCTGCGGAGTCGTATTTATAAATTGTCTTATAACGCAACGAACCGTCTGAATCGTAACAAGCCGATTCAATCTGATTTCCTGAAGAGTCATATTTACAAACCCACTTACTATCCAACGAGCCATCTGAGTTATACCAAGTATCCTCAATCTCATTTCTTGAGGAGTCGTATTTATAAATTTCCTTTCTACGCACCGAGCCGTCTGAGTTATACCAAGTCTCCTCAAACTCATTTCCTGAGAAGTCGTATTTATAAATTTCCTTTCTACACAACGAGCCGTCTGAGTTGTATTCAGCTCTCTCAACCACATCTCCGGCCTCATTAAAATAGTATTTACTATAAGACTTTATATCACCTCGTACAATCTCTCCAAATTTTTGCTCGAGCTGATACTCTGTCATAACAACCGACTCCACATCGCCATATAGTGGACCTTTATCCCAACCATGACGCACGGGAGGTTCTGGCTTGGCGGGTGCGCCACTTTGCGACGAGCCACACGAGCTGCTGCATATAGCAACAAGAGCGATGGCGGATAGTAAAAATAGACGTTTCATAGTTTGTGTAGGTTGTTCACTGTGCGAAAAAATTATCTCGATAGACAAAGGTAGTAAACATCGCAAATAAATACAAATATTCTTGTAGTTATCTTCTATGGGAACTGTCAAAGAGTGTTATTTAGGAGTATCCTCATCTATTTGAGCAATGCTCCGTAATCGTGCTTTTTGCGTATAGAGAGACCCCAAAAGTTTAGACAAAAAACTTTTGGGGTCACCTCATTTTTAACGCTTTTTCTTTTTGTTAGTTTAGCTTGTTGAAATACTCCAAAAACCTCGCTTTGTAGTTCTCGCCAAGGGGTATATACTCGCCATTCTCCAAGAATATGCGGCCCTTAGTGTAACTGCTAATGCGCTTGAGGTTAACGATATAGGAGCGGTGTACGCGCATGAAGCTATCCTGCGATAGCGAAGTCTCCATGTTCTTGAGTCGGAAGAGTGTTGTGATGCTTGGGCTGCCCTCGATATGCAGACGTACATACTCGCCAGCACTCTCCAAATATATGATATCCGAGATCCTTACAAGCTGTGTCTTGTAGTCAGCCTTGACGGATAGAAACTCCTTATCCGAACTCTCGGCCTCGCTCTGTGCTATGGCGTTCTCGGCGATGTGGCAACGGTCCACAAGGTCCACAAGCGAGATAGCCTTCTGTGCTGCGCGGTCGAACTCCTCGTAATCGAAGGGCTTAAGAAGGTAGTCTATGGCGTTGAGCTTGAAGCCCTCAAGGGCGTGCTCGGGGTGTGCTGTGGTGAATATAATAAAGTAGCTACCTTCGAGCGAGCGTACGAAGTCCAGGCCGTTGAGGTCGGGCATGTTGATATCCACAAAGAGAAGATCTATCTTCTCGGTGGCAACAATCTTCTGTGCCTCGATAGCACTGCGGCAGGTGGCAACAAGCTCCAACTGTTCGTTACGCTCAATATAGCTCTTAATCTGACGCAGGGCCAAAGGCTCATCGTCGATAGCGATGCATCTAACCATAATCTAATTTGTTATAGGTATTACAAGTTTTACTCTGTATGACTCCTCCTTGGAGTTATCTATCCTTAGTGTATATCGGTTTCCGAAGAGCAGGTCGAGACGCTTTGTGATGTTGCTAAGTCCAATACCGCTATGCTCCGTCTCGCTGCGCTGGTGGCTACTATTCTCAACCAAGCATATCAACTCATCGTCGATAACATCTATATCTATGAATATGTAGGAGGGCTTGGTGTAGCTGATGCCGTGCTTAAAGGCGTTCTCCACAAGCACGATGAGTAGCAGTGGGGGCATCGACACCTTGCGACAAAGGTTCACATCGGGGGCTGATAGGCGTATGTCAACATCGTCGACAAAACGTATGCGCATAAGCTCAATGTAGTTGTGCAGGAAGTCCACCTCCTTGTCGAGGGTGGTGTTCTTCTCACCCGAGTCGTAGAGCACATGGCGCAACATGTGCGATAGCTCCATGACACTACGCTTGGCCATATCCTTGTCGAAGTCGACCATGGCGTAGATATTGTTGAGCGTGTTCATCAAGAAGTGAGGGTTTATCTGATACTTCAGATACTGCATCTGTGTCTCGATGTTCTCCTTCTCCAGGATAGACATACGCTGCTCGGTGGCCAATGCTCGGTAGTAGAGCTTAATCATGGTGTTGGCACCAGCCATGAGGATACTGAAGAGCATGTTCCAGTACCACTCCAACTCCGTGAGCGAGGCCTTGTTCTTGAGCACAGCATCGGCCTGCCAATACTTGAAGTCGAGTAATTCGATGGCTCCGAACACCGATACTACAAGCAATATGAGTCCAAAGATATACCACTTGTAGCGGTGGCGCATGACGAGCTGTGGCGCGAGGATGTTGTTGTTGACGATGAAGATTAGGAAGTAGGGCGATATCTTACCCCACGAGATAATCACATGGTTGAAGTCCTTGAAGTCTTCAGCCATAAGGTGACTATTCATAAAGGGCACGAGGAAGATTGCCGCCCACACCAGGGTGTAGAGCATGCTCTCGCCAACGCGCATATTCTTAAATCGTCCCATCCACTTCATAGATGCAAATGTACACAATTTGTGGCAAAGGACAAAACAAAAAGTCGATTTATAAATAACTTGGTGGTTTTGTTAAGCGAAAAATAGTATCTTTGGCTCACTAAATTGATATAAGTATGTTGAAGGGTGTTTTATTTGATATGGACGGTGTGCTGGTTAATAACCTCGAGGTGCACCGCGAAGCATTCATGGAGTTCTTCCGTCGCTATGGCGTGAAGCGTACTTTCGAGGATTTGAGCCGTGTCTTTGGCATGGGCAACGACGATATCATGGGCGAGCTTATGCCTCGTGATGTTGTCGAGCGTGTGGGTATCCGCGAGCTTGGCCACGAGAAGGAGGCTATCTATCGCGAGATATATGCGCCCACCATAACTCCTCAAGCGGGCCTTGTGGAGTTTCTTGAGTCACTAAAGTCTAACAACCTACTATGTGCCGTAGGCTCGTCGGGTTACCGACTGAACGTTAACTTCGTGCTTGAAAAGTGTAATATTGAGCCATATTTTAAGGCTATTGTAGCTGGTGACGAGGTCACACGCTGTAAGCCCGACCCCGAGATATACCTCACGGCAGCTGCCAAGCTCGGACTACAAGCCGAGGAGTGTATCGTCTTTGAGGATGCTGAGGCAGGCATTGAGGCTGCCAAGCGTGCAGGCATGAAGGTCATAGCACTCGCCACAACATTCAGTCGTGAGTTCCTCGAGACAACAGATGCCGACTATATTATCGACGACTTTAGAGATATAGACATAGAGCTACTGCAAAGCATACACCGAGCCTAAACCCTCTCCAATAGTCTTTTGATAGGGCCTATGCGTAGGAATAGGTCGAGTACTCGTGCTGGGAGTATGGCGCAGATGCCAACAACAATCTTGGTGAAGAGACCAGGTGTTAGGCGTCGGCGACCACGCATCATCGCCTTGATACCACGACGTGCAATCTTCTCGGCAGGCATCATCACGCCGAGATGCACAAAGCGTCGTCGCATCTTGTCGCCAAGCTTGTAGAATGGTGTGTCTACTGCACCAGGGAATACCGCCGTGACACTCACACCATAGCGGTGTAGCTCATACCATAGTGCCGAGGCAAAGCTCTTGAGATAGGACTTCGTGGCGCTGTAATGCGATATTGTGGGGTAGGGTAGCCACGCTGTGGAGGACGACATTATGAGTATGCGTCCCGAGCGACGCTCTTTCATCACCTCGCCATAGTAGCGACATAGAAGCGTTGTTGTGGTGCAGTGTAGGTCGATAATCCTACCTAGAGCCTCGGGCGAGGTCCTCACAAGGGTCGAGAAGAGTAGCATGCCGGCGTTGCAGATAAGAATATCCACCTGCCACCCCTTGCGCTCGGTATGCTCGAAGATGGTGCGTGCGGCATCTCGCTGCGTGAGATCAATAGAAATGGTCTCCACCGCTACGCCATAGCGCTTGGTGATATCCTTGGCCGTGCACTTTAGCTCAGCCTCCTGGTTGCTTACTGCTATGATGTTGTAGCCACGCTCGGCAAGGAGGGTGGCGTAGCATCGCCCAATACCCGACGACGCTCCTGTGATTAGTGCATAATTCATATTGCAAAGATACAACTTTTTTATACCTTTGCTATGTTAATCGACCCCGATATGGCAAAAAAGATAGATAAGACAAATGTTGCCCGCCTTTTGGATAAGGCTAAGATAGCCTACGAGCTGATACCATATACCGTGGATGAGGATAACCTCGCCGCAACACATGTTGCCGAGGAGCTGGGCGAGGATATAGCCACAGTGTTCAAGACCCTTGTTCTGCGTGGCGAGCGCAAGGGGTTGTTTGTCTGCGTCATACCTGGCGACTGCGAGGTGGACCTCAAGGCTGCAGCCCGCATCATGGGCGATAAGAAGGCCGACCTCATAGCCATGAAGGAGCTCCTCCCCACGACGGGCTATATACGTGGTGGCTGCTCGCCCATAGGTATGAAGCGCGCCCTGCCCACAATCATAGACCACACGGCACTACTCCACGAACGCATATATATCAGTGCAGGTGTTAGAGGTCTTCAGGTGGCCCTCAGCCCCAAAGACCTCATAGATTATGTAGATGCTACGGTAGCCCCCGTAACAACGAAGGATAGAGAGTAGATAGGGTAGTATGAGGCCTGTGATGGAGTACGCAAGCCATCTATTTTAGATTTATGTTCCTAAAATGGGGTCACATTGTCTAAAATCAAACTAATTTATATTATTCTCACACTCGAATTTTGGTAGAATAAAAATATTTACTATCTTTGCACCGCTAAAGTGTAAAACTTATAGCACTCGGAGAATCCGTAGCTCAGCAGGTAGAGCACAACACTTTTAATGTTGGGGTCCCGGGTTCGAGCCCCGGCGGATTCACCATCACAGACAGCAGCTGTATAGTTGCTGTCTTTTTTGTTTGTGTTTTACCTCATTAGTGTGATCTCTTTTGGCGTGGTAGTTGAATTGGCTCTTGCCGTATGGAGAATAAGAATGTTGTAAGGGCGCATGTGGCGCTTGTTGGTTGTAATATAGTCTGGGCGTGCGACTATCCATTCTACAACCTTCTGCTGGGTAAGTACATCGAACCCTTAGCCATGGTTACTGCCTCGCTCGTTGTGGCGGCGCTACTATCGTGGCTGCCCTTATTATGGGAGAAGTGGGAGGATATAGAGCGCAAGGATTGGTGGCTCATAATCTTCGCGGCTGTGCTTATGGGTGTCTTGCGCAAGATGTTGATGATGTTCGGTCTTTCGCGCACATCTCCCATCGATGGCTCCATAATAGCGACTCTTGTGCCTATAATAGTCCTCATTGTCTCCGTTATAGGGCGTATTGACAGGTTTACCACACGCAAGGTCTTAGGACTTATAATAGGTCTTGCGGGTGCTACGGCAGTGGTGATTACCAGCCACTCACCATCGCACATACACTCCGAGCTATGGGGTAATGTAATGATGATATGCAGTGGGGTAGTTACGGCACTTTACATGGTCTACTTCAAGCGCATAGTCTCCAAGTATCGCATCACCACAATCTTGCGTACCATATATACGATATCTGCATTACTGCTCCTTCCTGTCGGTTTCGACTCGGTTGTGGAGATTGACTTCAAGGATATGACTCCCGCATTGTGGGGTGCTGCAGCCTTTGTCCTCGTTGTGCCGACATATCTGCCCAATCTACTACTCAACTACTCGTTGAGGTATCTTGCTCCAACTGTTTCAAGTACATATACCTACATTCAGCCCATACTTGCCGTAGCGTTGTCGGTAGCTATGGGCCTCGATAGGCTTCATGGTGACACGGTACTCTTTGCTGCCTTATTGTTCTTTGGTGTGTGGCTTGTGATATCCTCCTACAAGAGAAAGTAGGGGGTTGCCCGAGAAGAGCAACCCCCACTTATAAATATTGTGGCGCAAGGTTATAGCTTGCGAGCACCGTCCGAGATAACCACGGCGTAGACTTTAGGTTCGTGGCCATACTTAGCGTTGAAGCGCTCCTTGGCTGTAGCGATGAAGTTGTCGTACAACTCGCTCTTCACAAGGTTGATGGTGCAGCCACCAAAGCCGCCACCCATGATGCGTGAGCCTGCCACACCGCACTCCTCGGCAATGGTAGCCAAGAAGTCGAGCTCCTCGCACGATACCTCATAATCCTTAGACATGCCCCAGTGGGTCTCATACATGCGCTTACCTACTATCTCATAGTCGTTGCGCTTCAGCGCCTCACACACGTCAAGCACGCGCTGCTCCTCGCCGATGACATAGCGTGCTCGTTTGTAGTCCTCCTCCGAGATTTTATCCTTGATGGCGTCGAGCTGCTCCATGGTAGCGCCACGCAAGAACTCCTGGCCCAGGATGGCTGCCACACGCTCGCATGATGCACGGCGGTCGTTGTAGGGTGAGCCTACGAGCTCGTGCTTAACAACAGAGTCGAGCAATACGAGTTTATAGCCATGCTGCTCGGGGTCGAAGGGGAAGTACTCGAACTCCATAGAGCGGCAGTCGAGGCGCATAAGGTGGCCAGCCTTGCCAAATACCGATGCGAACTGATCCATGATGCCGCACTTAACACCGCAGTAGTTATGCTCGGTAGACTGACCTATACGTGCAAGCTCAAAGCGGTCGATGCCCAACGAGAAGAGCTCGTTGAGGGCGTTAGCGAATGTAGACTCAAGGGCTGCTGATGACGACATGCCGGCGCCTAAGGGTACATCACCCGAGAATGCTGTGTCGAAGCCCGCTATGGTGTAGCCACGCTTCTGAATCTCGCGGCACACGCCAAAGATGTAGCGTGCCCAGCTCTTAGATGGAGCATCCTCCTCACGAAGGCCAAACTCGGCATAGTCATCGAGGTCCACGGCATAGGCGCGCACCTTGTCGGTGTTGTTGAGCTTTATAGCTGCCACCATACCCTTGTCGATAGCTCCTGGGAATACGAAGCCTCCGTTGTAGTCGGTATGCTCGCCGATAAGGTTGATACGGCCAGGTGAGGTGAATAGCTCGCCGTTTGTTGAGAACTTCTCCACGAACTTCTCGTTGATAGTATTTACGTTCATAGTATTGTATTTTAGTAATTTTCGTTGCGGTTTATCCATACAAAGTTAGGAAATTTATTTAACATCAGCAACAACTTGCTGCATTTTTTCTATCTTTGCACTATGGAACGACGTGATAAAGTATTCAGATGGCTCGATGAGCATAACATAAGCTACTCGTGGTATGAGCACCCCGAGGCACCCACCATCGAGATAGCACGCCAGTATTGGCGCCAGGATGGTTCTAAGCACTGCAAGAACCTCTTCTTTCGTAATCACAAGGGCAATCGCCACTATTTGGTAGTCTTCGACTCGGAGCACTCTATGGCTATCCACGACCTTGAGCATATCCTTCATCAGGGTAAATTGTCGTTTGCCTCACCCGAGCGTATGCTCAAGTGGCTTGGTCTCTCGCCTGGCTCGGTGTCGCCCTTTGGCCTTATCAACGACGAGGAGTCGCACGTTCACCTCTTTCTCGACGAGACCCTACGTGATCAGCCATCGCTAAGCTTCCATCCCAATGACAACCGCTTCACGGTGGTAATAGCTCGCGAGGAGTTCGACAAGTTCCTCACGGCTGTGGGTAATAGCTACGAGTATATCAAGCTATACTAACATAGTAGTAGAATAAGAATGGGGGTCTCCACGATTTTCGGAGATCCCCATACTTATGATATGTCGTATAGTACGAGCTGATTATGGAGGTGGCTATCTGCGGTGGCGACACTCCTTATTGCACCCCGAGCAGCTCGACTTATCTCTGCAAGCAAAGAAGCGCCACACCTTGATGGCCACGGCAATGGCAACAATAACTGCCACGATGCCTACGATAATATCTTGCCAATTCATAGTTGCTCAGTTATCATCAGTTACATGAGTAGTGTGGCTATGTGGAAGCCTATCCATGCCAGAAGCCATGCTACGGTGGTGTTGTATATTGCTGAGCCTACGGCCCAACGCCAGTTAAGCTCTGCGCCTATGGCCATGATTGTTGCTATACATGGCAGATAAAGGAGCGAGAATATTAGGAAGGCTATGGCTGCAGGTATCGACATGCTGTTGGCAATACCTCGCCTTGCGGTGTGCGACAGCTCGCTATCATCCTCCGTAATTTCACTATCACTATCGGTATATAGCACATTCATGGTGCTCACTACAATCTCCTTGGCGGGTATACCTGAGAGGATGGCCACTGACGATTGCCACTCAAGGTCCATGGGAGCGAATACGGGCTCCACGAACTTACCCACCTTGCCCATGTACGACTCCTCGTAGTTTGGCGCCTCGTTGTCGGTGGTAGGGCGAGGGTAGTAGCTTAGCATCCACACGGCGATAGAGGCTATGAGGATGAGACCTCCCATCTTCTTGAGATACTCCGAACACTTCGACCACATATGACGTATGGTGGTCTTGGCCGTAGGTATGCGGTAGGGTGATAGCTCCATGACGAAGGGTGCCTCCTGCTCGCGGAACATAAACCTGCGCATAAGGCGTGCTGTGAGTACTGCCATAAGCATGCCAAAGAGGTATAGTAGGAAGAGTACCGTGCCGGCATTCTCTGGGAAGAAGATACCCACAATCATCATGTATATGGGCAGACGGGCGCTGCACGACATGAAGGGTACGGTCATTATGGTTATAATCCTCGATGTGCGGCACTCTATCGTTCTACATGCCATGACAGCTGGGACGTTGCATCCAAAGCCCATGATCATAGGTATGAACGACTTGCCGTGAATACCCATGCGGTGCATCACCTTGTCCATGATGAAGGCTGCTCGTGCCAGGTATCCCGAGTCTTCGAGGAGCGATATAAATAGGTAGAGGATGATGATGTTAGGCAGGAATACCAGTACGCTACCCACGCCATTTATCACACCCTCGGTGAGCATATCGCGCAGTGCTCCCTCCTCCATGGCGCTATGTACCGTGTCGTAGAGCCACGCCACGCCACCGTCTATCCACTCCTGGGGGTATGCTCCAAGCGAGAATGTGCAGTAGAACATAAACCACATTATCGCAAAGAAGATAGGGAAGCCCCATACACGGTGTGTCACCAGAGCATCTATCTTGTCGCCCAGCGAGTCACGCTTGCGCTCCTCAGCCTCGTATGTCTCCTTCAAGGCACCCGAGACGAAGCCATACTTCTGGTTAGCTAAGGCTGTCTCTATATCCTCGCCAAGCTCGCTTTCGATCTCTGTGCGGGCCTCCTCGGCCATCTTCTGCCAGCACTCGTAGTGTGGTGATCCCTCCAAGAGCGACGATACCTCCTTGTCGCCCTCCACAAGCTTAAGTGCGAAGTAGCGGGGTGGGAAGTGGGCAGTAAGTTCTGTGCGGTGTTCACGCATGTCGGCATGAAGCGCGGCTATGTTCTCCTCGATGACCGAGCCATAGGATATGTGGATGTGTCTCACGGAGCTATCTCTATTCTCGTGTACAGCGATGATGGCATCAAGCAACTGCTCGATACCTCGACCCGTAGGTGGCACCACGGGGACCATAGGCACGCCTATCATCTTACCCAGAGCCTCGTAGTCGAACTTCGCACCGCTACGCTCCAACTCGTCGTACATGTTGAGAGCCACAACCATCTTGGGACTTATGTCGATAAGCTCTGTGGTGAGGTAGAGGTTGCGCTCGAGGTTAGATGCCACAACCGTGTTGACTATGATGTCGGGGGTGTTGTCTATCAAATGGCGACGCACATATACCTCCTCGGGTGAGTAGGCTGAGAGGGCGTATGTTCCTGGTAGGTCGGTAATCTCCAGGGTGTAGCCCTTGTATTTCAGTGTGCCATACTTGGCGTCGACGGTAACACCGCTATAGTTGCCCACATGCTCGCTACGACCACATAGGGTGTTGAATAGCGATGTCTTGCCTGAGTTGGGGTTTCCCACGAGTCCTACGCTGATATGCTTCTCGCTTGAGCGTATAGCCTCGGCAACAACATCCATGCTGTCTACCACCTGTGCACCCTCGTTCATCTGCATCGACATCGCCTCTTCGCGTGTCATCACCACGATCATATCCGCCTCTTTGCGGCGAAGCGATATATCGTAGCCCATGATGTGGTACTCTATTGGGTCTTTGAGTGGTGCGTCGAGAATTACCGTTACGGTCTGACCACGCACAAAGCCCATCTCAACTATGCGACGACGAAAACCTCCGTAGCCCAAAACCTTGACTACGACAGCCGATTCGCCAGTTTTAAGTTCACTTAATCGCATAAGGAATATTCTAAAGTTGTAATATGTTTTTTATTTGGCGACAAAGTTACAAAATAATGGCGATAGCACAATCCCCAATAATGGGGATTTTTACTTTGTAAAGATAATATTCGTGTGATTATAGCAGCCTTGCAGGGGTGCAATAATAGTGATTGTTTTGTCGAATAATCACACTTTTATGCAGTTTTTTTGGATAATTTTGTTGGATAGGAAAATATTTTTACTATCTTTGCGAAGAGAAAAACCTTATAATACATTATTAGATATGAAGACATTAGTAGAAAAGATCAATGCCCAGTATGAGGCGTTTGCAGCAAATGCTGCTTTGCAGGTGGAGAAGAACAACAAGGCAGCTGGTACACGTGCTCGTAAGGCAGCTTTGGAGCTTACTAAGCTTCTTAAGGATTTCCGTAAGGTATCTGTAGACGAGGCTAAGAAGTAATATCTGCCCAGTAGGGTAGTCTGATTGGTGGGTGTTAAACTCGCTGTTAGACAAAGAGATGGGGATGTCCTGTGAAGGATATCCCCAATCTTTTTACTATCTTCTTACCCGCGACTACTTCCAGGCATAGTTTTGGGCATAGCCCTGCTCGCCAAGGTAGCCTACAAGGATAGATCTATCGTTGCTATACTCCATTGTCACATGGTCCTCGTAGCCTCGATAGGTGTTGGTGTATATGACCGTCATCTTACCGGCGTAGAAGCCCTTACGCACGAAGTTGTAGCCCCCTACATTGATGTCCGTTGAGAAGCTCAATGTCTCGTCGATGGTGGCATCAAATACCCTGCTGGCCGATGAATCGAATATATGCATAGCTCCATCCATATCGTAGCACAAGCCATCGGCCTTGCTATAGCTTATGTTGCTTAGCGTGAAGTTGTACTTGTTGATGAGTGCGTTACCGCTCTCGCTTACGGTGGTGTAAACCTCTATTGCGTCGCCCTTGGACTCAAATGTTAGGTTGTACACCTCGTCGGTGGTCCATGTAGCACCATCCCTCAGTAGTCCTCCGCTGGTTGTGAATGTTGCGTAGGCTCGATCATTATATGTGGTTACTAAGCTGATTACATTCGCCTCGCTGTCGTACTCCACGGTGTATGTTCCTTTAAATATATCTTTCAAGAGGTCGTCGTGAGTATCGCTATCCTCGGTTGCCAGGTATGCGTCGCAGGCAAGGGCTAGGCGTATTATCTCTGTATCCATATATAGCCTGTCGTGCGCCCTTTGTGCTATAGCTACGCCCACATCTATGGGCTTTCTATCCATTGTGCCCTCCGAGGTCTTGCATGCTGAGGTAAGCATCATCACTGCCACCATGGCTAATATCATATATCTTTTCATACGCCTACTTACTTTTTACCGTTAAACCTAAAACCTAAGCCCACACGTGCCGAGCCGCCTATGCCTGCGCCAATCTCGGCGAAGCCGTAGAACGAACGGCCCACACTGATGCCGAAGAGGGCCACGTCGAACATTGGGGTGACTCCTCCGTTAGCTCGTTCGATATGCGCCATAAGACCTATGGCCACCGATGAGTATAGCTCCACCTTATCGCGACGCAAGTAGCTGAAGCGGGCATCTGCCAGTGCTGCTACATTGTACATATTGTTGTTGTATAGCTTCTCGTTGGTGTAGGTGTCGTAGACTCGCTGCACGGATGTGGAGAATGTTGTCTTGCAACCCACGGCCAACCAGGGCTTAAGCTGCTGGCTATAGCTTAGACCAAATGTCGCTGCCACATATTTGGGTGACTCCTTGGTGCGTAGGGGCTCTATTGGTGTGGAGTGCATTGGTGGCATGCCGCAGTCGCAACCAAAGCTTATCATGTCGAGGTAGTATCCCGAGATAAAGCCTATGGCTCCGTATGTTATACGCACATCGTGCTTGAAGCGTATCTCTTGAATATTCTTGCTCTTGACCTTCGCCTTGGCGGTACTCTCCTCGCCCTCCTCCATATATCCTGTTACGCGGTTGTATATAAGCTCGTCGGTAACCACCTCCTGAGCCTGTGCGCTACCTGCTATCAGCAGGCCGAGGGCTAATACTATATATCTATATCTGCGCATAGCTATTTGTTTTTAGAGTTAAAACGATATCCGAAGCCAACATTTATCACACCTCGTGAGCCGTAGCCCACCTCGGCAAAGCCAAACCACTTGCGGCCTACCGACAAGCCGAGAAACTTGAAGTCGAAGGCGCAGTAGAGGTCTATATCCTCGCGAGTGTCGTAGCGGTCGCTACGCTCGATGCCAAGACCTATGGCTGCGCTCGAGTATAGTTGCACTATGCCGTGGCGATACCACGCAAAGCGCACCATGGGCATTATGCTGATGTAGTCGTCACGAAGTTGCCTTATGCGTCGGTGTGATATGTCGTCGAACATGTTGCGACAGCCATATACCCATGTAAGGCTACCACCAATGTTGAACCACTCGGTCACCCAGTAGCTGTAGTCGCCACTTAGGGTGTAGTAGTGGGTGGGGCCCATGTAGTAATTAGCTTCGTTGTACTTGTTACCCACATAGTATATGTCTTGTTTGTATAGCATCCAGCCTCCCCAGTCGGTTGCGCCCCACGATGTTGATAGTCGTAGCTCGTGGGTCTTTGGCTCGAGGGGCTTTGTGGGCGATATGGTGAACTTGGTGTTGGGTTCTGCTGGGGTAAACTTCACCTTGTAGGTGCCAAGAGAGTCCCGAAATTTGTAGGTGTGCTGTGCCGATAGGGTGGTGCTACTTAATATTAATATAAGTATCACCGCCAAGCTTCGAAGTGTGCTCTTTGTAGTTTTCATATCTCTGCTTTTTGTTGTTTTTCCTAATGCAAAGATAGGCTATAATGCGCCCATGACCAAATTTTTGGCGCTCTAATTTTTCCTTTTGGCTGTTTGTAAAATGCTGTAAATCAGCATTATGGGTAGGTGCTAAAATGCTATTTTTTCAAAGTGTTGATAATCAGTGTGTTATATCTACATATAGGATATGTTGCTGAATTTCTGTGAGTTATGTGTTTGGGTGTGGTCTCCTTGGTGCTTGGCGCTCTCTTTTAGTCGATAAATTTCTCATTTCAAAAAATATGACTATCTTTGCCCCGACATAAGGGGTGCTACTACTCCCATGCGATAGCGAGGATTAATTAAATGGCCAGCCGAGCTATTGTCGTTGTGGGGCGTGTGGCTGAGATTAGACCCATCGTACCGGATACGGGTAATGCCGAGACCGGGAACAAGGAAATATCTTATCAAGCCCCTTTTCAAACTTAAATGATTAAAGTATGAAAAGGATTTTTTGTTTCATCGTCGCAACATTCGCTCTATGTGCGACACTCAAGGCCCAGGAGGCCAACACCTATCAGGACTCACTCACCATCTACAACATCGACCTCATTGAGGTGTCGACCGTAAGTGCTAAGCGCACAACACCTGTGGCGCAGGACAACCTCTCGAAGGAGAGCCTCGACCGCTCGGCATACGGTACGGATATGCCCACGGCTCTTGCCCTAACACCCTCGGTGATTGCCACCAACGAGACGGGTATTGGCATTGGTGCTACGGCAATACGTCTGCGCGGTACTGATGCCACACGCATAAATGTAACCATAAATGGTGTTGCCATGAACAACCCCGACTCACACTCGATGTACTGGTACGACACCCCCGACCTCATATCGTCGGTGGGCACGGTGCAGGTGCAGCGTGGTGCGGGTGTCTCGACAAATGGCACAGGTGCCTTTGGTGGCTCGGTGGCCATGACTACGGATGCTCTATCGCCAAGGTTTGGTGGCTCGGCATCGCTCTCCTATGGCTCGTACAACACCAACAAGCAGGCGTTGCATATCTCCTCGGGCATCATGCGCGACCACTGGGTTGTGGATGCTCGTCTCACGCACATAGGCTCGGATGGCTATATCGACCGTGGTGCTACCGACCTTAAGTCGTATATGCTTCAGGCGGGCTACTACGCCTCGAATACCAAGGTTAAGTTCCTGTCGTTCGGTGGCTCGGCAAAGACATACCTCACCTACAATGGCGTGTCGCGCGAGGATATGCGTCGCTATGGTCGCCGCTACCACGACTCGGGTCAGTATGTAACTTCGGATGGTCCCTTCGTGTTGGAGGATGGTACGCATGTGGACTACTACGACGACCAGACGGATAACTATCTGCAGTTCAACAACCAGCTTGTCGTAAACCACAGCTTCAACGATAGCTGGAGGCTCAACGCTACACTCTTCTACACCTATGGCTATGGCTACTACAACCAGTATAAGGATGATGCTTGGCTTGCGGGATATACCAACCTCGACACCTCGATAGAGCAGGCCGACCTCATACGCCATAAGAAGATGCTCAACCACCTTGCGGGTGTCAATGCCGCTGCGGAGTATAGCACCTCGGCACTCGATGTCACCTTTGGTGGCTCGTGGAGCTACTACACTTCGCCACACTGGGGCACGCTCAGCTGGGTAGATGGCATGGATAGTCGCTCGGTAGGTGGTAGGTGGTACGACAACGATGTCACCAAGCACGATGGCAACCTCTTCGCCCGTGCCGACTGGACCGCTGTGCGTGGCATGATGGATAACGAGCTACATATCTTCGGCGATGTGCAGTACCGCTATGTGGGCTACAAGGCGTGGGGCACCAACGACAACTCTATATGGGGCGATGAGGGTGTCTATATGCAGCCTATAAATGTGGATAAGGATTACCACTTCTTCAACCCTCGTGCGGGTGTTAGCTACATACACCACCGCCATAACATCTTCGCCTCGGCGGCTGTGGCACACCGTGAGCCTACACGCTCCGACTTCACCGATAGGTATATGTTCTCGGCCGACGACACCGAGCCTAAGCCCGAGCGCCTCGTGGACTTCGAGCTTGGCTACACCTATACCGCACCTCGTGTTGTTGTGGGTGTCAACCTATACTATATGCTCTACCACAACCAGCTTGTCGCTACGGGCATGGTTAACGATGGCGACGATGCCCTCAACACCAATGTCGAGCGTAGCTACCGCCGTGGTGTGGAGCTTATGGCCTCGTGGCGTGTGGCTAAGTGGCTCACCCTCTCGGCAAATGCCACCCTGTCGCAGAACAGGATTAGGGACTATGTCGACGAGCTTAAGGATAGCCCCACCTATGGTGAGAACCTTGGCGATATGACCATATCCTACTCGCCCTCGGTGATGGGCTCGCTGATGGCCGACATCCATGTTGGTGGCTTCAGCGCATTGTGGCATACGCAGTATGTGGGCAAGCAGTACTTCACAAACAACGAGGTCGAGGCCTTGTCGCTCGATGGCTATACGGTGACTAACCTTAACCTCGGCTATACCCATAAGCTGGGCGATGGGCGTGATGTGCGCTTTGGCGTTGCTGTCAACAACCTCTTCTCGGCGCTCTACGAGTCTAACGGCTATGGCTACTCATATATGTGGGATGGCGAGCGCTACGACGAGGCCTTCTACTTCCCTCAGGCACCTATCAACGTGCTGGCTAACGTAACTCTCAACTTCTAAGCAATGGACTGGTCGCTAATACTACAAATTGTGGGCACTACGCTCGGACTCCTATACCTATGGCTGGAGTACAAGGCTAATATATGGCTGTGGGCCGTGAGTGCCATTATGCCCATGGTGCATGGTGTGCTCTACCTTGAGAAGGGTGTCTATGCCGATGCTGCCATGCAGCTCTACTATGTGTTGGCGGCTATCTACGGCTTGGCGGTGTGGCTACGCAAGCCTAAGAGTACGAGCGAGGGTCGCATAGGTCATACGCCCCGAGGGTGGATACTACCGCTTGTTGCGGCCTATGGCGTGCTGCATGTGGCTATATACTTCATACTTGTCGAGTTTACCGATAGCCAGGTGCCACTCCTTGATGCTATGTCTACGGCGTTGAGCATCGTGGCTATGTGGATGCTCTCGCGCAAGCTTGTTGAGCAGTGGCTCGTGTGGCTCGTTGTCGATATGATTAGCGTGGGCCTCTATGCCTATAAGGGCATCCCCATCACGGCGGGACTATATACCCTCTATTGTGTGCTTGCCGTTGCGGGCTATCTGCGCTGGCGTAAGATGGCGGAGGAGAAAAATTAGTAATGAGTAATTAGTAATTAGTAATGAGTAATGAGTAATAGGGAGCGCCGATGGCGCTCTTTGTTTTAGTGGGTGATGGGGGCGAACGGAGCGAACGAAGCGAACGGAGAAAAAACCGATAGGTTCTGATAGGTTCTAATGGGTTCTAATAGGGAAAGCGCTCCCCACCAGACCCCACCAGAACTCACCAGAACCCAGTCCGCCTGAATGCCCTCGGCTCTCCCCAGAGCGCAGCGGCTCTCCCCAGAGATTGCCACGGGCTAAAGCCCTCGCAATGAACGCCGTTAATATCATTAACGCTATTAACATCGTTAACATCATTAACATCATTAACGCTATTAACATCGTTCACGCCCCTGTTAATGCGTGAATGCGTGAATAGAGTGAATGAAGTCGTGGGCTTGACACAGCGGCGTTCAACGTTCAATCGTTCAATTTCCCTATGTTTTTGAACGATTGAACGGTGTACGTCCCTCTTCCAAGAGTATCAATATATATACTCTATCATTGATATATACATTTATATATATAAATATATATAATCACTGATATATACTATTATTAGTATCAATAGAGTGGTAGTATACGGCCACACTGAGATGAGGGTTGTCGAGTGCCACAACCACTATATATCTATTATTGATATATTACTACCAATACTGATATATATAGTGTTATTGGTATTGTCGTTCAATCGTTCAAAAACATAGGGAAATTGAACGATTGAACGGGGATGGACTCAGGATATAGCGAGGCCCATCCCTTTACTATTATAGTGTGTGTGGTTGGTTGGTCAAAATCATAGGGAAACCGACCAACCAACCACCGTCATTAACGCCATTCACGCATTCACGCATTCACAGGGGCGTGAATGATGTGAATGATGTTAATGATGTTAATGATGTGAACGATGTGAATAGTGTGAATGACGAACTGCGTTCAGGCGGACTGGGTTCTGGTGAGTTCTGGTGGGGTCTGGTGGGGAGCGCTTTCCCCATTAGAACCCATTAGAACCTATCAGAACCTATCGGTTTTTTCTCCGTTCGCCGCGTTCGGTTCGTTCGCTCCGTTCGGTTCGTTCGCCCCCATCACCCACAAAAAGAAAAGAGCGCCATCGGCGCTCCCTATTACTAATTACTCACTACTAATTACTCATTACTAATTCCTCAACATGTACGAAGGTATCGGGCAGAGGCGAGAGATGAGGCTCGTGGTCGAAGAGGGCAAAGACCGCAGAGCCTGAGCCCGACATGGCAGCATAGGTAGCACCGCAGCTAAGAAGCTCACCCTTAAGGGCCTCTATGCGTGGGTGTGCCACGAAGATATGGGGCTCGAAGTCGTTGACAACCCTACCCTGCCACTCCTCCACAGGGAGTGACAAGAGCTCCGCAAGGCTATCATCCACTAGCGCTGGGCGCACGCCAGAGTATGCCTCAGCGGTAGATACACCCTCACCCTCGGGCTTAGCCACAACGAGCCACATGCCCCTAATATCGACATCTATGGGCGACATAATTTCGCCACGACCCCTGCACAGCTGCGGGGTGTCGAAGACAAAGAAGGGGGTGTCGCTACCCAGCTCGGCAGCAAGGGAGACGAGCGTAGCGTCGTCGAGGCCGAGGGCGAAGATATCGTTCATGGCGACGATGACGGCCGTAGCATCTGCAGAGCCACCGCCAAGACCCGCACCAAAGGGCACACGCTTATCGAGGGTAATATGCACACCACCAACGCCATAGCGCTGCTGCATAAGGCGTGCGGCACGCACACATAGGTTCTGCTCCGCAGGGCAGTCGACGACGATACCGCAGCTCTCGAACGTCACCTCCGCGCCCTCCTTAGCATCTACGCTCAGCAGGTCGTAGAGTCCTCGCACAGGGTACATAACGGTCTCAAGGTCGTGGTAGCCATCCTCACGGCGGCGAAGGACACGCAGACCTATATTTATCTTACAATGAGCCTTAATAGTCATATGGCGAAATATTATATGGACAAAGATAGCTATATTTTAACAATACCACAACATAATTAATTGGCAGTTTTATTTGCAAATGATATTTCTATTTTGTATCTTTGCGTTATTGAACAAACTAAAACATATATAACTATGGCAAATCTACGAGTATTAAAGAAGGAGATTGACTACCGTTTGGAGGAGTTCGTTTTCGATTGTGAGATGGCAGCATTCGTGCAGCCTAACAAGGAGGACCAGATTGTTGAGCTTATGCAGAAGAGCCTCGAGCTCCGCAACGCACTATACTGCAAGGCTAACAACCCTGCAGAGCCTAAGAACCGCTCACTCGTGAAGAAGCACTACGCAGCTCTTCGTCGCGATATGGCTGCAAGCTATGCTCAGCTATTCGAGGACTTGAGCGAGGTGTGCAACAAGTAGTAGCCCTACCTCTACAAGGGTCACTACCGACCCATAAGTCTTTAGCCACGATGGGAAATAGTTAAGTCTATACCCCATTGTGGCTAACTTTTTAGAGAGGCTATTGGCCGAAACCAACATTTTATGCTATCTTTGCACTATGGACTTCAAACTCGTGTCGGAATACAAGCCTATGGGCGACCAGCCCGAGGCTATAGCAAAGCTCGTGAGCGCAATAGAGCACGGCTCCCCAAACATCACGCTGATGGGAGTAACAGGCTCCGGCAAGACATTTACCATAGCCAACGTCATAGAGCAGCTTAATCGTCCCACACTCGTGCTATCGCACAATAAGACCCTCGCAGCACAGCTATATGGCGAGTTCAAGAACTTCTTCCCCAACAACGCCGTAGAGTACTTCGTATCCTACTACGACTACTACCAGCCCGAGGCATACATACCTACGACAGATACCTACATCGAAAAGGACCTATCCATAAACGACGAGATTGAGCGCCTCAGACTTAAGACCGTGGCGACACTCCTCTCGGGACGTAAGGATGTTATCGTGGTGTCGAGCGTCTCGTGCATATATGGATGCGGCAACCCCGACGACTTCCACAAGACAGCCATAGAGATAGAGGTGGGCATGGTCCTCGAGCGTATACCCTTCCTCCGCCGCCTCGTATCGGCACTATACACACGTGTGCGCAGCGAGCTACTCCCTGGCACCTTCCGTGTGACGGGCGAGACAATAGACATCATGGCGTCGTTTGGCGAGTTTGGCAACCAGGCATTCCGCATATCGTTCTTCGACAACGAGGTGGAGTCGATACACAGCATAGACCCCACAACAGGCAATAGAATAGGTGAGCTGAGGTGCATAACGCTATACCCCACAAACCTATTCGTAACAACGCAGGAGCGCATAAACAGCGCCATATCAGAGATATACCGAGACCTCGGCTTGCAGATAGCATTCTTCGAGCGCGAGAACCGAACCATGGAGGCCGAGCGCATAAAGCAGCGTGTAGAGTACGACCTCGAGATGATAAAGGAGCTGGGCTACTGCTCGGGCATAGAGAACTACTCGCGATACTTCGACGGACGCCCAGCAGGGTCACGCCCCTTCTGCCTCCTCGACTTCTTCCCTCACGACTTCCTAACGGTAATCGACGAGAGCCATGTGACAATACCGCAGCTTCACGGCATGAACGGCGGCGACAGAGCCCGCAAGGAGAACCTCGTGGAGTATGGCTTCCGCCTGCCTGCAGCCAAAGATAATAGGCCTCTGACATACAACGAGTTCAACGCCCTATCGCCACAGAAGATATACGTGAGCGCCACACCTGGCGACATGGAGCTAAGAAAGTGCGACGACGCCCCCGTAGAGCAGGTCATACGCCCCACAGGCGTGATAGACCCACCTCTCAAGATTCGTGTGTCGAACAACCAGATTGACGACCTCCTCGAGGAGATAGACTACGCCATACGCCATAAGGAGAAGGTGCTGGTGACAACAATCACCAAACGCATGGCCGAGGAGGTATCTAAATACCTGGAGAACATAAACATACGCAACAACTACATACACTCCGACATAGACACCCTCGAGCGCATAGAGATACTCGACAGACTGCGCAACGACGAGATAGATGTGCTTGTGGGAGTAAACCTACTACGTGAGGGTATCGACCTCCCGGAGGTGGGCATGGTGGCGATACTCGATGCCGACAAGGAGGGTTTCCTGCGTAACCAACGCTCCATAACGCAGATTGCAGGACGTGCCGCACGTAACGTGAATGGCCGTGTAATACTCTATGCCGACAAGATAACGGACTCGATACGTGCCTCAGTAGAGGATAGCAACAGACGCCGCGAGAAGCAGATACAGTACAACCTCGACCAAGAGATGATACCCAAGCAGGTGAAGAGGAGTAGTGGCGCACAGAGCCCCCTTATTAGCGACATAGCGGAGAGCAAGAGGGTGGAGAACATGACGGCAACACCCCTTGTCGAGGATCACTACGCCACAAACACCGTAGGCGAGAAGATGAGCTCGTACTCGACAACAGGGGGCACTCCCATAATGACCGAGGAGCAACTTGGCAAAGAGATAAAGGAGGCCAAGCGAAAGATGGAGGAGGCCGCAAAGGCGTTAGACTTCACCGCCGCAGCCCGCCACCGCGACCATATGCGAGAACTCGAGAAGATACTTCAAAATGTAAACAAGTATAGATTTTAGATTAGAATAAGCAGGTGAAAAATGGAGAACAGATGCATAATATTTATGCATCTGTTTTGCATTTTTAGCCACTACGCTTATCGACCCTCAAGGGCAACCGAAGTAGGCAGAGCCATAGCATGAGCGACCAATGACAGGGTAATAGAGGGAAGCCACCAGGCTACTACAATCTCGCAGTGGATGACAACACGTGTTACTTGCTAACGGGGAGTATAGGAATCAAACGAGCCGTCGGCATAGAATATCACTATACGTTCAACGCCCTTAGCGCCATTTTTAGGCAATGCAAAAATGGAAGGCTCTTCATTTTTTGTGTTCGAATTACTCTCCGAGATTTCGCTATTTACTCGCTCATCGAACAACGACGCACTCAAAACATGGTCACCCGATGGGGTAGCAGCCTCACCCGAACGGAAGACGACATCACTATCGAGAAGCAACCAGTCGGGGTTTATATCAGGGAAAGCACGCAGAATCTTTTGAACCAAATCGAAGCTCGGCTTATTACGACCAGAGAGAATATGAGATATTCCCGATGGCTGTATATCGAGCATGCGGGCGAGAGTTGTTGCTGTGAGCCCCTTATTTTTCAGCAAAAAGTCGAGCTTTTCCTTCATAATCTATATTTTTTACAAATATACATATTTTAATTTTGTAATGCAAATAATCATTACAAAAGTAAAGTGTTAGCAACTGTTAATAACTATTACATTTGTAAAATGGTAAATTATGGTAAAGTTCCCAAATTCGGTTTACCGAGATTATAGATAAGATAAGTCGCATAACAAGCTATACTATCAATAGTTATATAATATCAACCGTATAGATACACCATCCCAACCACAGATAGGGTCAAATAGCAAAACTAAGCACAATATAGATTATATAAATAGTGTAACTCACACTATTTCAGTAGTGTAAAAATTGCAGTACAACACTTTAACAATGGTAAAATAATGCGTGAAACATGGTGAGATAGGTGTGGTACTCGATTTAACAAATGTAACTATTAACAGTTGTAAACAGCTCTACCTGCATTACATTTGTCATTATTAACGTGTTATTACATCTGTACGTGATTTACATTTGTAATTACATATGTGAAGATTTGACAAAAATATTGCGAAAAAATGTTGTATAAGTGCGAAAAGTGGGGATTGAATACTGAGAGAGAATATTATGTTAACAAAACATATAGGGTAGAGTTTACTAACAACCCTACCCTATTATATATCAGCGTATTATAAAGTTATCAACAGTGTTGATTACTGAAGATCTGCTGCTATTTTCTGGAACTCTTCTGGAGTTAAACTAAGCTTCTCTTTGCTGAAATCGACATCCTTTTCGGTGTTCATAGGCACCAAATGGATGTGTGCATGGGGTACTTCGAGGCCCAAAACCACAGTTGCGACCTTCTTACACTCTGTAGTTGCCTTGATTTTCTTCGCAATACTCTTAGCGAATACCATCATCTCCTGGAGCTCGTCGTCCTCAAGATCGTAGAAATAGTCAACCTCACGCTTTGGAACTACCAAGGCGTGGTACTTCGCCAGAGGGGCGATGTCGAGAAACGCAAAGAAACGATCGTTCTCTGCAACCTTATAACAGGGAATCTCACCTGCTATAATTCGTGAAAAAATTGATGCCATAATCTTATAAGTAAAATATACTAAATTTATCTCTTTACAGAACTACCCCACTCTAACCAAATATTCGAGCCACTTGGCTAACCAAGCAGGCTCTCCGGGGCTGGCCTAACGGAGATACTCTCCTATGTAGCTATAAGTCGCTTGACACTATCAATGCCCTTAACCTTGCGGATATTGTCGAGCAGCATATTCAGGCTATCTATATCTTTTACATATAGACTTATCGTTCCCTCGAATATTCCATCGTGTGACTGCACACTTATAGCTCGCATATTTATGCTAAAGTCAGCTGTGATAAGTTTTGCTAAATCGAGGATCATCCCGCTACGGTCGATGCCTCGCACCTCTACGGTAGCAAGATAGGATACGGCCTTATGCTGCGACCAGCGTATCTCATCCTTAACGATATTCTCACCATACTGCGCAGCAAGACGGATGAGTGTATCACAATTCGATTTATGCACGATGATACGTCCACTATCGGGGTCACGATAACCTACCACATCGTCGCCAGGGATAGGTTCACAGCACTCGGCGATGACAAACTCTGGAGTGTGGTCATCTACCCCACCACGCTTTGTCTCATCGAGCGATGGCGTAGCATCGTCAATATCTAGATCGGCATCATCATCCGCGGGGCTATTAGAGCTACCAGGGATGAAGAGCTTCCAGAACTTGAGAATCTTCATCGACGAGTTCTCCTTGAGGAGCTTGTCGAGGTTGTCGAGCTTTACGATGCCTGCGCCAATCTTGCTATAAAGCTCATCCTTATTTCGGCAGTCATACGCCGGCATGAGCTTACGCAGCACACGGCCACTGAGCATCACGTTATACTCGGCAAGTCGCGACTCAAGAAGCTCCATGCCATACTCAATGTTATCCTGACGCTCGCCCTTGAGATAGTTCTGTATGGCCTGACGAGCCTTGCTTGTCACCACAGCATCCAACCACTCAGCCTTGGGATGGGCACTCTCTGCCGTGATAACCTCTATCTGATCACCACTATTCACCCGCGTAGTGACAGGCACTATGCGGTGGTTTATCTTAGCACCTATGGCGTGGTTACCTATGTTAGTGTGTATCTCATAGGCGAAGTCGAGCACCGAGGCCCCATAGGGCAGCGTCTGAGGCTCTCCCTTGGGTGTGAAGACCACAACGTCTGTCTTGTACAACGAGAGCTTGAAGTTATCCAAGAACTCGTGAGCGCTCTCCGTAGGGCTATTAAGGGCATCACGCACCTTCTTAAGCCACTTATCGAGGCCATCCTCCTCCTGCGATATCGAGGCGTGCTTATACTTCCAATGCGCTGCAAAGCCTCGCTCGGCGATGTCATCCATACGCTCGGTGCGCACCTGCACCTCCACCCATATACCATCGGGTCCCATCACCGTGGAGTGCAAAGCCTCATAGCCATTGCTCTTGGGTATGGATATCCAGTCGCGCAGACGATCGGGCTTGGGGGTATATATGTCGGTGACACACGAGTATATCTGCCAGCACTGCGTCTTCTCCGAGGGGAAGGGCAGAGCCTTGAAGACTATGCGTATTGCAAAGAGGTCGTATACCTCCTCAAAGGGGATCTCCTTACGGCGCATCTTGTTCCAGATGGAGTATATGCTCTTGACACGAGCCGTCATCTCATACTGGAACTTGTTTCTATCCAGCACCGCCTTTATTGGGGCTACAAAGCGCTCTATATACTCCTGTCGCTTTGTCTCCGTGTCGTCAATCTTCTGTCGTATCTCCTCATACTCCTTAGGGAAGCGATACTTCATGCACAAGTCCTCAAGCTCGCTCTTTATGGCGTGCAAGCCGAGACGATAGGCAAGAGGTATGAATAGGTATATTGTCTCGCTGGTAATCTTTATCTGCTTGTTGTGAGGCATAGCCCCCAGTGTGCGCATATTGTGCAGACGGTCAGCAATCTTGATGATGACCACACGCACATCGTCCGAGAGCGTTAGGAGCACCTTACGGAAGTACTCGGCCTGCTCGGAGCTATCGTTCTTGTATACTCCCGCCATCTTCGTAAGGCCATCCACCATGGATGCTATCTTGGGCGAGAAGATACGTGCTATGTCCTCCACGGTGTAGTCAGTATCCTCCACAACGTCGTGCAGCAATGCCGCCACCACAGACTTCTTACCGAGGCCTATCTCGCGCACGGCAATAAGGGCCACCTCAATGGGGTGTATTATATATGGCTCGCCCGAACGACGACGCACACCCTTATGCGCCTCCTTAGCCAGGAAGTAGGCACGACGCACAAACTGCCAATCATCCTCACGACGGCATATCTTAGCCTTGCGACATGCCTCTACAAGCTCTTGCCACTTCTCCTCTATGAGTATTTCATCCTGGGGTGTGTACTCCATAATCCTATCTGTTAATATAGTTTTTTAATACACCTCTATTAATACGCCGAATCACGACTACCCCACTGGCAGCCGTGTTCGACACTCCTTTTCATTCTATATAGTCCAAGCCTTTTGTTGGACCTACATCTACGCGGTTACCTCTTCGCGAAACTGGAGTCGATGGGCTGTACTTGGTGGTACCGCCCATTGACTACGATGTTTTGTTAGCGGCAGCAGATGCGCCCTTATCTTTGCTCGGTGTTCTTCGGCAATAGAAGGGTGTAGATGCAACGCTCGGCAAAACTGGAGTCGATGGGCTGTACTTAGTGGTACTGCCCATTGACTACAATGTTTTGTTAGCGGCAGCAGATGCGCCCTTATCTTGCCGAAGACATTGCTTCGCGAACACGTAACTCAACCTCCTCCATAAGTGCTGGGTCGTTCTTAAGCGCCTCCTTCACAGAGTCGCGACCCTGACCAATCTTCTTGTCGCCATATGAGAACCATGAGCCCGACTTACGGATGATATCATAATCTACGCCAAGGTCGATGATCTCACCAAGCTTTGATATACCCTCACCAAACATGATGTCGAACTCCGCCTTCTTGAATGGAGGTGCCACCTTATTCTTCACAACCTTAACCTTGGTACGTGTGCCGAGCTGCTCCTCACCATCCTTAATCACTGATGTGCGACGGATGTCGATACGCACGCTGGCGTAGAACTTAAGGGCGTTACCACCTGTTGTTGTCTCAGGATTACCATATACCACGCCAATCTTGTCACGAAGCTGGTTGATGAAGATACAAACGGTCTTTGTCTTAGATATTGACGCTGTTAGCTTACGCAATGCCTGTGACATGAGGCGTGCCTGCAAACCCATCTTAGAGTCACCCATATCGCCCTCAATCTCGGCCTTAGGAGTCAACGCCGCCACAGAGTCTATGACAATGATGTCGATAGCGCTCGAGCGGATGAGTGAGTCGGCAATCTCAAGGGCCTGCTCACCATTGTCGGGCTGCGACACAAGGAGGTTGTCTACATCTACGCCAAGCTTCTGGGCATAGTAGCTGTCGAAGGCGTGCTCAGCGTCGATGAACGCAGCAATACCTCCCGCCTTCTGCGCCTCGGCAATGGCGTGTATTGCAAGGGTTGTCTTACCAGAGGACTCAGGACCGAAGATCTCGATCACACGGCCCTTAGGATATCCACCTACACCCAACGCCATATCGAGGGTGATGGAGCCTGATGGAATCACTGGGACATCGGCAACATTTTCGCTCGACATACGCATTATCGAACCCTTACCAAAATCCTTCTCAATCTTGTCCATTACTGCCGACAGCACCTTGAGCTTATCAGCATTTACCTGTACTTTCTCTGCCATAATATATCGTTTTTTATTTATTATCCAACAACTTAACAATCTGCCCGTAGGCATCCTTAGTATCCACCTTGGTGATGATGTGTGTCACACAAGCCTCAGCATCGAGGATGAAGGTGGTGCGCACAATGCCCATATACTCCCTGCCGCACATCTTCTTCAAGCGCCATACGCCCAACGCTTCAGATAGCGAGTGGTCAGCATCCGAGAGGAGCGTGAAGTTAAGGTCGTGCTTCTGGCAGAAGCCCTGGTGCGACTTCACCGAGTCGGGGCTGACACCCACAATCTTGTAACCACGACGCGCCAACTCAGCCTTGCCATCACGCAGGCTCTGCGCCTCAAGCGTACATCCCGAGGTGTTGTCCTTGGGATAGAAGTATAGGATGGTTGGTGAGCCAACGAGGTCGCTAAGACCAAACTCTGCACCCTTGTCTGTTACGCTCTTAAATTCGGGGAGCTTATCTCCAATCTTTATATTGCTCATATATTTATATCTTTATATTATCGTTTAAATCAATCTCAAAGTTACACTATTTTTTGCAAAGATAAAAGTAGAAACCATACTTTTTTTCGATACATATATAAGCTAAAACTATTTTAGGCGCACTATTGTCACCTGCTCACGAAACTGCGCCTCGCTCGTATTGAGCCTTGCACGACATACGGGGCAACGTATAGCACACTCCGTATCGATATGCTTAACAAGCTCATCTTCAGGATACTGCATTGCTCGCATAGATAGCCAAGTAAGGTGTTCGCTATGTGAGCCACAATGCTTACAATTAATAAGATAGTTGATTGCCATAGTCATTAAATTTATCGTTTGTTAATGTTTCACGATGCAAAGTAACGACTATATTTTGACAGGTTGCGTCAAAGGCTTTATTTGATTTCGATTTAGTATATAACATATATATACGCCATATAACGGCACAACCCTACAACATAAAATGCCGTCTATGGTTAGCACTTATCGTACGTTCCATAGACGGCACTAAGAGTTATAGGCAACTAACGCATGCCCTATCTCGTCAAATCACTATTCGGGATCAGTCAGCAGGCTTAAATGCATCCGATACAAAGGCTGTTGTGGTAGGACCATTGTCGAAGCCCCAAACAACAATCACATATTCGTAGAAGCCAGTTACAGAGTTACCCAACTGTGAGTTAGAGATTGACTGCTCACCAACAAATAGGCGCTGCTCAATCTGGTTGTCATAGTCAGGGATGAGGTAATCGATAAGGTCATCGTATGACTTCTCCTGATCGGGGCCATAAGAAGCTAAAACGCTTGCCCTCTGAACCGTTACATAGTACTGAGTCTCAGGAACAGAAGGAGTAACGGTGAAGTTAACAGATGACTTAGTCATCGAGTCGATGGTGATCTCGAATGTACAATCCGATGGTGTAGGAGTCACTGTTGAGAACTCGGCTGTAGCCATCTGTGATACGGCATTACCCTCTGCGTCCAAAGCGATGCAGTAGAAGACATAGTCGGTAGCCCAGCGGAGCTTCTGGATTTCATCCTTAACATAAATGCTCTTGTTGCCATACTTCATATCGTAGCCCATGAAGTTAGTCCAGGGGCTGTCGTATGATGCAGCATAGTCCTCCCAAACAGCACGACGCTCTGCAAGGATCTCCTCAGGAGTAGTAGCTGCGAACTCCTCAGCGGTATATACACCAAAGATATAGCCATACTCGCTATCAGTAACAACAGATACTACAGCATCGCGCCATGTGATGTCGCTAACCGATATGGTGAAGAGGTTGTCCGATGGCACAGGCATAGTGCGCACATCCTTATACTCGAGGAATGTGGTAGCCTCGCCAAGCTCAGCATCGTAACCGAAAGCTACAACATAGTACTCCGACTCAGGGCTGAGACCTTCAAACGTGATATCCTGAGTACCTGTATAGAGGTTGTCGCTTGTAGCATTTGCCAATACCTCGTAGAAGTATGTTGAACCGTAGTCCTCACCAAACTGCTCCTTGGTGATGCAAGCAGCGTAGTATGTAGCGTCATCATAGTTAACCTCCACGTTGCAAGTCACGCTCTCGTGTGTAACATCCAATACCTCCAACCAGAGCTTAACCTCGCGCACCTCTGCCTGGGGCTGGAAGGCCTCCGACACATATACCTCGGTTGTAGGACCATCGTTGAAGCCCCATACCAATATCTGATACTCATGGAAGGTATCTACCTTCTTATTGATAGACTCATTTGTAAGCTCCTGAGTGCCATTGAAGATAAAGCCAGCAATCTGATCATCGGTCTTACCGAATGTGAGATCCCAGATCATATCCTCCCACGACTCCTCCTTGCCATCGCCGAAACGCTCAACATAACGCTTATCCTGGATAGTTACGAAGTATGGATCGTCGTTGGTTGCAGTAATGGTAAAGGCTACACTATCCTCACCAATATTATCAATAGATACAGAGAAATTGTTAGACGAAGCCTCTGGGGTTGTTGTTGCAAACTCAGTGACTACAACCGCTGTAGTCTGGTACCCCTCATCGTTCATACCAAAGGCGTAGAGAACATACTCTGTACTCCAGTAGAGGTTGCAATAGTCGCTTGCGTAAACGGTCTTTGTGCCACTCTGCTGGTAGAGTTGCATATACTTCTGCCATGTATCCAAGTCGGGATATATCTCGATGCCATCTTCAAGATCTTTCTCCCAAAGGCGGATGCGCTCAGCAACGATAGACTCGGGGTTCTCGGCGTAGAGCTCATCCCACTCTGCTCTCTCCATAACGCCTATGATGTACTCCATGTCATTGCTCGAAGGGGTGATGTCTACCCACGCATCACGCCATGTAGCACTGCTCTCGACATACTCCGCCTCGAGGCTCTCGCTAATCTCGAAGTTCGCAGTCTTGATAGCATCACTCACGAGGTAGTCGGTAGTATAGCGCTTCTCGTCAGCATCGTAACCAAAGTACAATACCTTATACTCGCTCTCTGCATCGAGTTCCTCTACGGTGATAGTCTGCACACCTGTGTATGCCTCCTCCATAGTCATAAGAGCAGCATTCATAGCTATATCTCGCTCCTCTACAAGTTCTGCTGCTGAGTAGAGCTGAGCATAGTAGGTAGCATCCTCAATGTTAGGAGTTATGGTAAACGTAACGGTTGATGATGTCACCTCACCAGCAGCGAACGATAGCTCAAGCTTAGCCTCGGGCTGTGGTTCTGGTTGTGGTTCTGGAGTCTTCTCACAAGCTACGCCAAAGAACATAGCTGCCGATAACATCCATGTCGAAAGTCTAATAAATTTTGTCATAGTAGTATATAATTATAGATTATTTACTGAGGCATGGAGCCAGTGGTGAATGGGAAGACATTAAGCTTGGTGGTAGCACCATTCTCATCCATACCGAATACAAATACGGCATACTCGCGATCTGGCTTGAGGAGTATCTCACGCTCGGTGAAGCAGTCGAACTCAATATCGCCACTCTTATACATCTTAGACAACTCCGACGATGGCTTCTGCGCATTGTAGAGTATCTGGTTCATGATGTAGTCATCATCGCTACGGCCATCATTATCCTCGGTGAAGTACCAGTCATACCAGCTCTTATTGGTGATGGTTGCGAAATACTTCTCCTCCTTGTTAGATGGAATAATGGTAGCATTAGCTCGCCAACCACGAATGGTACCCTCCGATGTTGTCTCCTCGTACCACTCTACATCAATATTTGGCACCTCAAAGGTCATATCTGATGGCTCGGGAGCAGCAGTCTTGAAGGTGCGACGTGTGATGTTTGTTGTCACCTCGCCCGAGGTGGTAACACCATATGCCCAAACAAGATACTCTGTATCCCACTCGGCAACAAGAAGGAAGTCATCCGAGCTGTATGTCTTTGTGCCAAAGTTGGTGTCGAACTCAATCATCTCCTCGAGTGTTATGCCGTACATCTGCGATGCATAAGCCCAGTATGAGTAGTCGTATACGAACAACTCGTAGTCGCTTGAGTGCTGGTAGCGCTCGTAGCTGTCCATGGTGTAGAGCCATACGAAGTAGCGCATATCCTCAGATGGAGGTGTCACGGTAATGTTTGCTGACATACCCTTGATATCTGAGATCTCAAGACCAATCTCCTCTGGAGCATCAGGTGTTGTGATGCGCTCCGAGAAGATTACATCGCCCACCTTCTTACCAGTAGCCTCGTCATAGGCGAAATAGACAACCTTGTAGTGCGAGTGACCAATAAGACCCTGGAATGTCAGTGTCTGCTGACCTGAGGTTAGGAAATCCTCGAAGTAGTCGCTGTAACGAATATCTACATATATCTCTAACTCATCACGACCCATAAACTCCTCAGTATCGGGATAGAGATATGCAAAATAGATATCATCATCAGACTTAGGAGTGATGGTAACATCCACTGTGTTGTACTCCAAATTGGCAATCTCGAAGCTCACCTTGTCGGTAGATGGCTGTGGCTTCTCACCACCCTGTGGTTCATCGTTACTGCAAGCACCCATTACAAAAAGTGCAAACACCGCGCATAGCGAGAATGCGCGCCTCATAAACTTGTTCATTAAGCGTAGCTGTTAAAATAAAAAATTTAGTAAACTAATTCTCATAAACACGGCAATGATTAAACTCATCATTGCCAATACAAATGTATAAAAAATTATATAAATCACAAGGATTTTACCAAATATTTTTATTAACAATATATCAACTTAATAAATTATTTTAATAACATATAGATTTTAAATACCCAAAACTCTATAAATCAAGAGACTCACTGCAGTTATAAGCTGTTATCGCATAGCGAACTACGACAGCCCTAGCCGTGCTGAGCGGACCACACACCCTCACCAAAATACCAAGAACCACGATCTCCGTATATCTCCACAAAAGCCCACCAGAACTCACGAGAACCCACGAGAACTCTCAAGAACTCATGCCCGCAACTTCCTGTATCTCTAGGGAGGTTGGAGGGAATGTAAATATAATAGGAGGAGAAAGAAGTATAGTGAGCTTAACTTGCCGAGGATTGCTACGCAATCTTTTCTCGGCTTAAATCGGCGGCGTCTCGGCATAGTGAACTAATTCCCTCTGCGCTCGACTTGCACGATTTTCCTCTGTTACACAGAGCCGTTAAGCTCACCTACATCTATAGTAATGCATTTTTGAATAACAGAGTAGGCAGTCGCCTCTTTAAGGGAGCTCTCAGATTTACTCCTTTTCTTTATTTTTGCATATAGCACAAAAATCTTGCTCCTCTTAATTTTTGCATAGAGTGCTTCAGGTATCGTGCATAGCGACGTAATGACCTAAGGGATAGTACTTAATATACAGCCCTGGCCCGAAAAACTCAAATCAGCAAGAGGGAGTTTATAGCCTCCCTTTGCCAGCGTTGCGATTAAGGCGAGGGCAGAGAGGGCTTGCACTCTTTGCCGAGCCGCAGCAACGAAAAGAAGCGCAGCGCACTTAAAGGGAGGTTGGAGGGAATGTAAATATAGGTGGCGGCAATAGCCGCCTCTTCAAGTCGGACTTGAGTTCGGTTTGACAAAACCACATCTAATATAAATCTCGCTCCCCTCCTTATCAAAGGAGGGGGCACGGGGGTGGATTGTATATATAGGTGGCGGCACTGCCGCCTCT
>JAZRMM010000029.1:0-22408 GCA_045647535.1 Alistipes sp. | reverse complement strand
CAACGTATTTTGCGAGGTTTTGCCATAAAAATAGAGATTAGTAGAAACCGTTTTCTACTAATCTCTAAAATATCGCTGTAATTTGCAAATATTCAGCTAATTATATTTTATCCTAAGCGCCGCTTTTTGCATCATTACCTTGTTTAGAAAGACCACCCTATCGACAAAAAAAAATATAGACCAGACATTTTGCCTGGTCTATATTTTTGATGTTTGTTATATTACATCTGCTCTGCAGCAGCAGCCTCAGCAGCCTCCTTCTCGAACTCCTCTACACCATCATCCTGTGCCTTCTGAGTAGTACGCTCTGCCTTAGCGTAATCCTTGTTAAGATCCTTCTGCTCCTTGATACCCTCGAAGCTGATAGCTGAAGAGATAAGGAAGGTAGCAGCAACACCCAAGATAGCGTAAAGCTCAGGGAACGCAGCAAGGATAAGAGTCTTACCCATTACATCGTTACCATTACCAATAGCTGCGATACCATTAGCACAAACCTTTGCCTGGAACAAAGCTGAAGACAAGGTTACGATAGCCATCAAAAGACCAGCGCCAAAGATACCAACTGCAGTGATCATAGGCATACCCTCGCTGATAAGACCGCTTACCATGAAGTAACCTACGAAACCGTAAAGACCCTGTGAACCAGGAAGAGCTGAAAGGATCATGTAGCTACCGAATGCACCGCTATTCTTCTTCAATGCACCTACAGCAGCCATACCGCAACGTGCGGTAGCTACGGCTGAAGCCAAACCTGAAACACCGACCATTAGGACAACGCCTACATAAGCCAAAATCAATGCTGTACTCATAATTGTTTAATTTTTAATTTGTTAATTATTATTTGTTTATCTATTTATCCATTTTACGCAGTGGATCGAACGAGCGCTGGCCCATCTCGAAACCTGCATTCTTATAAAACTCAACAAATGTCAAACGCATAGGGTGAACAAATGAAGAGATTGCCGACATGAAGAGGTTGATACCATGACCGATAAGCAATATGCATGATGCTGCAACAATCTGCAAAGCAACAACATACCATGCCGAGCCATCAATACCTGCATCCAAGCCCGAAAGACCCATAGCCAACGAGTTGAACACCTGTGCCAACACACCACCCGACAAACCGATAGCGAAGAGTCGAATGTAGCTGAGCACATCACTCAACAAACCAGTGATGTTGTTATAGGCATCCCACAAGCCAGAGCCAATATTGATAAGCGGATTACGCTTAACATTGTTGAGCACCAACATCAAGAGGGCACCTATACCCACAAGACCAAGGAATATTGGCGAGGTCATCGTTAGACCAGGAATGGCCATACCAAACATTGGCAAGCCTACAGCCAACGAGCCTGAGAAGAGGATGATAAACCATCCCAACAGACCGAAGGTAGAGGTAAAGCCAAAGAGCTTGGACTTAAGCCAAATGTTGATAGCCATACCCACCAAAATCTGTATCACACCGATAGCCAGTGAGATAGAGAAGAAATCCTCCTGGAAATTGAGGAATGGTGTTGGCTCACCTGGACCATAACCAATCATCTCGGAAATAGAGAGACCGAAGAAGGAGTTGGCGTATGCACCAAATAGCACTGTTGCAGAGGCGCAGACGATAGACAACCACGCCGCCTGACGCAACTTCGCACCACCCTTCTTCAAGAGCATCATGCCCACCATAAGAAGTACCAAGCCATAACCTGCATCACACAAGCATATAGCGAAGAACAACATATAGAATGGGCCAAAGATAGGAGTAAGATCCAATGTACCATACTTTGGAAGTGAGTACATAGCACCAATAAGCTCAAACAAACGTGCGAACTTATTATTCTTAAGCTTCACAGGGGCATCGTCATCGATGGTAGCATCACGACGCATATAGACAAGATTTGGATACGCCTCCAACATCTTATCCACCCTCTTTGCAGTGTCGGCCTCAGCCCAGCCCTCCAAGACGATAAGCTCGCCATCGGCCTCGCGCTGTGCTGTAGCATTAACCTTCAAGCCCTGTAGCTGCTCCTTGAGTCTACCACAATCGGCATCGATAAGCGAGAGTGATGCGGCAACACGAGAGAATGTTACATCGAGTGCCTTATCCTCCTGCTGCAACTCTGCAATCTGCTCAGCAATACCACGATAGTCTCGCTCTGGAAGGCGAACCTCCTGACCATCAACAGCCACCTGCACACCCTCAGTTGTGATAACAACAAAGTATACATTCGACTGTGTCTCGCCAATCTTAACAAGAGTTACGTTCTCGTCAGCCTCAGCCTCCAACTTAGCATAGGCTGCAGTCTGAGCTATGAAGTAGCGTGTGGTAAGGCCGCCCTCCGAGAGCTTAGCAAGCTCGGCATGCGAATATACACCCCAAGGCTCAATCTCTGAGGCGAGCTTCTCCAAACGTGCAATCTCCTGCTGCAACTGCTGGCGACGCTCACGAACACCCACATAATTTGTATAGGCCTCCTCACCCGTAGCATAAGCCTCAGCATCCTTAACGAAGGTCTCATCCTTCATGAAAGTTGACAAGAACTCACGAGCTTTGATGCGAGCCTCGACCTCCAAAAGGAGAGTTCTATCGCTCTCGGAAGGCTCCCAGCCTGTGGTGGTGATATCAACAAGACCAAGTCCACGGAGCTCCTCTATAAAACGCTGTTGCTCATCGGCATAGAGTACTATGTCGTAGCGAATCATCTTACTAATCATACTGTGGCTCCTCCATAGCCTCGGCCTGTGCCTGACGAGTTTTCACAATCTTCTGAGCTGACTTACTGAGGTTCTCCTCGTCCTCCATAAATCGCTTAATCTTACGTATAGCATCCTCATACCCAGGTATCTGCACCTTCTCGTAGAGGTTTACTTTTTGAGTAGTTTTGCGTCGCGCATAGTCCAAGAGTTCCATCTTGCGGTTATAGACCTCGAACTCGATGCCGAGACGAGACAACTGCTTCAGGACCTTGATACCCTCAGCATACCACACGGGAGCCGAGAATAGGTCGTATGGCTTCTCCTCGTAGACAATGTTATCTAATATAGGTATGCGCACGCCCGCAATCTTCTGTGTCGATAGCTCGACATCCACAATGCGGATAAGATCACAATCAAACTCTCCCCATAGCTGCACCATGTAGTCGTACGCGTTGCGCAACTCGTCCAACTCCCTACGGTAGGCCATGGCAGAGTCCTTCGCACGTTTAACCTCCGAACGCAATGCACTCTCCTTACTCTTGATGGTAGGCAAGGCATTCTTTCGGATTTTGAGCTGTTTGTTCAACTCACCGAGCGAGGTCTTGTTATATTGAAATTTGATTGCCATAGGCTTTTATTATGCTTTCCAATATTTATCAGACAACTCCTGCTTGATGCTAACCTCACCCCTTGAGAAGTACTTCGCAAAGAGTGTCCATGCAGTGTCAAGCATCTGCTCAATCTCGATATTAACATCGATAGAGAGCAACTTCTCTGAGTAGTCGTGAGCAAACTTCAATGCACGCTCATCGTAGTCCGAGAGGTCGAAACCGTTCTCCAACTTAGTCTTAGCGTTAGCAGCATCAGCATACAAACGTACGCAGGCGTTCATAACCTGAGGGTGATCCTCACGGGTCTTCTTGCCGATAACAAGCTGCTTAAGACGTGACAACGAACGGAATGGGTCTACGATAACCTTACCGGTGTCGGTATCGTTACGCAAGAACAACTGACCCTCGGTGATATAACCTGTGTTATCAGGAATAGCGTGGGTGATATCACCACCAGAAAGAGTTGTAACGGCGATGATGGTGATAGAACCACCGTTAGGCAACTGCACGGCCTTCTCGTAGATCTTCGCCAAGTCTGAGTAGAGAGAACCTGGCATAGAGTCCTTCGAAGGAATCTGGTCCATACGGTTAGACACGATAGCCAAGGCATCGGCATAAAGGGTCATATCGGTCAACAACACCAACACCTTCTCACCCTTATCCACTGCGAAGTACTCAGCAGCGGTAAGCGCCATATCTGGAACGAGGAGTCGCTCTACAGGAGGGTTATCAGTGGTGTTCACGAATGATACGATACGATCCAAAGCACCAGCGTTCTCGAAGACCTGCTTGAAGTACAAGAAGTCATCGTTGGTAAGACCCATACCACCCAAGATAATCTTGTCGGCCTTAGCACGCAAAGCTACGTTTGCCATAACGGCATTATATGGCTGATCAGGATCGGCGAAGAATGGAATCTTCTGACCAGATACGATGGTGTTGTTAAGGTCGATACCTGCAATACCTGTTGCAATAAGCTCTGAAGGCTGAATACGACGGAATGGGTTCACAGTAGGACCACCAATCTCGCGTGCCTCACCCTCAATCTGCTCACCACCCTCGAGTGGCTCACCATAGGCGTTGAAGAAGCGACCTGCCAAGGCGTCAGATACACGCAACACAGGTGGCTCACCGTGGAATACTACCTCCGAGTCAGTTGCAAGACCCTCAGTACCAGCGAAGACCTGAAGTGTTACCTTCTCGCCCATAATCTTTACCACCTGAGCCAAGCGACCACCTACGGTAGCAAGCTCATCGTTACCTACACCCGTAGCACGAAGGGTGATGGTAGCCTTGGTGATATTATCAATCTTTGTATATACTTTCTGAAATGCTCGTGTTGTCATAACTTGTCCTCCTTGAAATTATGCAAGTTTCTCATTTACCAACGCCTCAATCTTCTGGCGGAAATCATCGAACTGCGCTGACTTCCACTCCGAGTAGTTCATCTGACGGAACAGATAGATAAGCTCCTTGAAGAACTTAGAGCACTCATCGAAATCGGCCAAGTCGAACGACTTACGACAGATATCCAATACCATGTTGTACATTACCTGCTGACGCTCAATTGGGCAGTTAGCATCAATAGAGTCGAAGGCATCCTGCTGCAAGATTACAGAGTCGAGCAACTCGCTCTTCCAGAAACGCTCGTGGTACTCTACAGGTACACCATCATCACCAAGGATGTTGATCTGGTCGTTAGCCTCCTTACCACGCTGTACGATAGTCTTACCCTCGTAGACAGCATCTACCCAGTTCTTCTCGATATGCTCGTCGAGGTATGAGCGTACCTCAGGATACTCCAAATACTTAGAGTATGAATCGAGTGGATCGATCGCAGGGTAACGCTTAGAGTCCGCACGGCTCTGCGACAAAGCGTAGAAGCAACGAGCAGCCTTCTTTGTAGACTCGGTAACAGGCTCCTTGAGGTTACCACCCGCAGGTGATACGGTACCAAGGAAGGTTACTGAACCAGTAGCACCATTGTTAAGCTTAACCAAGCCGGCACGAGCATAGAAGTTAGAGATGATAGCCGAGAGGTCCATAGGGAAGGCATCCTGACCAGGAAGCTCCTCCAAACGGTTAGACATCTCACGCAACGCCTGAGCCCAACGTGATGTAGAGTCGGCCATAACCAACACCTTGAGACCCATCGAACGGTAGTACTCACCGATGGTCATACCTGTATATACCGACGCCTCACGCGCAGCAACAGGCATGTTTGAGGTGTTACATATAATAATAGTACGCTCCATGAGCTTGTGACCAGTACGAGGGTCAACCAACTCTGGGAACTCTGCGAAGATCTCCACAACCTCATTTGCACGCTCACCACAAGCTACGATGATGATGACATCGGCGTCGGCCTGCTTAGAGATAGCGTGCTGAAGCACGGTCTTACCCGCACCGAAAGGACCAGGGATAAAGCCGGTACCACCCTCAGCCAATGGGTTGAAGGTATCAATAGCACGAACACCTGTCTCCATAACACGTGATGGACGAGGCTTCTCGGTAAAGCAGCGGATAGCCTGCTTAACGGGCCACTTCTGAACCATAGTGATGTTATACTCGTTGCCATCGGCGTCAACAACCACAGCAATAGTATCTGTTACCTTATACTCGCCAGCAGCAGCTACAATCTTTACGGTATAGGTACCCTGCATAACGAATGGGAGCATAATCTTGTGCATAACCCACTGCTCCTTAACCTCACCAAGCCAAGCACCAGCTGTCACCTTATCGCCCATCTTAGCGATTGGTGAGAACTCCCACTTCTTCTCGAAGTCGATAGGCTCGGTGATAGAGCCACGGTTGATGAACAAGCCGTCCATCTTCTCCAAATCGTTCTGCAAACCGTCGTAGTTACGCGACAAAAGACCTGGTGCCAAGGTAGCCTCGAGCATGTGACCCTCGAACTCCACCTTATCGCCAATCTTTAGACCGCGCGTGCTATCGTAGACCTGCACATAGGCCTCATCGCCTATGACCTTGATAACCTCCGCCATCATGCGGGTGTCACCACAATACACGTAGCATATCTCGTTCTGACCCACTGCACCGTCAACCTTGGCGATAACAATGTTCGAGATAATACCGTTTACACGTCCTAATGTTTTCATTCGTTTATCTTTGTTTTATTGTTTATTCACAAGCTCCTTGGCATCCAAATCGCGCATCAATCTATCGAGCATCTCACGACCCACCTCGGGCGAGAGCATCATCCAGCGAGCTACGATATTAACCTTGACAAGGTATGATAGGATATAGTTTACATTGAAGAAGTCGAAGACGGCAATCTCCTCAGCCTCAGACCAGCGTATAGCATCAATCTTACGCTCCTTCTCCACAATGTTACGCTCATCGGTAATTGCCGCGATAACGGCATCAATATATGGCAACTCACCACGAAGACCAAAGTCGGCAGCTGACGAGCGACGAAGCTGCTCGACAACATCACCACCACCTACCAACACATCGCCCACCACGCGGCCTGCCTCACGGGCAGCAACACCAGCAGCGATATTACGCAAGTTACGGTCAAACTCACCCCAACCACGCAAGAAACGACTCTTGCTGTGGGCAAGCTCTTCGTAGTACGCCTCAAAGAGTGCGTGCTCAAAGCTATCGACAAGGACTACATCCTCGTCACGCTCATCGTCATCAACCTCCACATAGTTCTTAACAACCTTAGCCATGCGCTTTGGGAGCAATGCGTAGTTGCGCTCCTCTATAACTGCGACAATTTCCTCCTTAGAGAGGTTACCCAGTGGGTTGTGACGATCACGCTTTACGTAGTTAGCAATAATATTTTCGCAATCGTAGTAGGCGTACAACAGACGCACAGCCTCACGATCGCTCTTCGTAAGCTCACCGACAATGTCGTCGATAATCTCACGAGCATCGAAGCCCTTAGTATCCGAGTCGAGCGTCCACTCACGCAGACCGGCAACCAAATAGTAATACTCCGTAGCAAACATCGCTTTTACTTGTAAAGCATGTTAGAAACCTTCTCGCGCAAGTACTCCTTGAAGAGAGCATCGAAACTCTCATCGGTGAACGAGATATAGTAACCGCCGTTCTTCTCGCCAACCTTGAAACCACTCTTAACATCCTTAGAGTAGCCCACCTCGATACCTGCCTTAAGCAACTCAGCAGCAGCCTGGGTCATTGCTGCGTCCAACTCAGCACGCTTCTCCTCAGGAAGAAGAGCCTTGAGTGATACATCAGCAGTTGACGATGTCCAGTTGTTAGCAACAGCCAAGAGCATATCCTTAACAAAGGTAGCATCTACAGCAGCAGCCTTGACTGCCTCGCCAGTAGTCTTGAGGATGATTGCCTCCGCAAGTTCAGCCTTAATCTTTGACACAGCCTGACGACCAGCCAATGTAATCTCGGTCATTGCATTCTTAGCAATATCCTCGGCACGAGCCTCGGCAGCCTTGGCGATAACCTCTGCCTCAGCCTTAGCATCAGCGAGAATCTTTGCAGCCTCCTCGCGAGCATCAGCCACAAGGCGGTCGGCCTCCGAACGACCCTTCTCCAAGCCCTTGTTATAGAGCTTCTCGGTAAGCTCCTGAAGTTTCTTGTTCTCCATAGTTTTTAGTTTTTTAAGTTTTATTTTGTATATATTTTTCTACGTTTTATCTGAGCACTATATAGGGCAGTCTCACACTTCAATACTCTCGAAAACAATCTGCCTGTAGGAAAATTCCCACAAATATAACTCATATTTTTGAATATTCAAAATAATAATATGCATAATTCCTCATAAATATTTTCATTTAAACCCACAATCCTGGTCTCAGAAAAATTTAAATAGAGCTAAGATCAACGTGATTATTCACACACCTCACCATCACACGACCAAATATCACTACGTAAATATACTTATATTGACGGTATAATAGGCTATAAACGAGTATTATTCTTTGCACGAAAGGAGATTTTATATAAATTTGCGAGGCGTTTAACCCAATCAAACAATCTGGGTTTTGACCTAATCGAATATGAAAAAGAGCATACTAACACTACTACTAGCCTCTTTTATGGGCGTTGCATCTTCATACGCTCAGTCACCCGACAACAAAACTGAGGCTGCACCCACAACTACTGAGAATAGCAAGCAAGTTACCAAGAAGGGGTGGAACTTCGCACCATTCCCATCTATTGGCTACAACAGCGACACCGGATTTCAGATTGGTGCTCTGTGCGAGATTTTTGACTATGGCGATGGATCGATGTATCCGGGCTACAAGCATAAGTTCAACGTCGACCTATCGTGGAGCACAGGCCGACAGGTAAAACTTCACTTCTTCTACGACTCAAAATACCTCATCCCCAAGGTGCGCCTCACGGGAGCGGTGACATATATGCTCGCTACGATGTACCCATTCATGGGTTTCAATGGCAACGCAGCACCCTACTACGAGTATCTTGCATCGGGCAAGAAGCAAGAGAATCGCGTAGCTATGTACAACGTGCGCCGCAACATGTTGCGCGTAATGGCCGACTTCCAGGGCAACATCTACACCAATAAGTTCCGTTGGGCAGCAGGTATCTCATACTGGTGGTACGACATAAGCGACATCACCCTCAAGAAGAAGTATGATGTGGGTGCTGGTGAGAACGAATATCTCAACGAGCAGGGCGTAGATAGCGGATCGTTATGGCATCTATATCAGCGTGCAGGCATCATCCGCGAGAATGAGGCTGAGGGAGGCCACCACATAGAGCTCAAGGCGGGCTTGGTGTTCGACAACCGTGAGCATGAGGCCGACCCAACACGAGGCATCTGGGCAGAGCTATACGCCTACGGCTCACCCGACATACTAAATGGCAGAGGCAAGGATGGCTACAGCTACCTAAAGCTCGCTGCTCACTTCCGCCACTACGTACCACTATGGCAAGATAAGATTGTCTTCGCCTACCACCTTGCATACCAGGGTCTCTTGGCTGGCGAGGCGCCATACTACACCTTGCAGAACATCAACACGCTATACCTTCGACAGATTGTATCAGATGGTCTTGGCAGCATCAACACAGTGCGTGGTGTGCCATACAATAGCGTGGTAGGCAACGGTTTTGCATGGGCTAACTTCGAGATGCGCTTCAAGCTCGTATCGTTCCGCTTCATCAAGCAGAACTTCTACCTTGCAACAAACCCATTCTTCGATATGGGTGCATGCGTTCAGCCATTCCGCCTTAAGGAGATGCAGGAGGCCTCAATGGATGAGTCACTCTCTCAGAGCGAGCGCAACCTCATCTACACAGGCGAAAGCGAGAAGCTACACATGAGTGCCGGTATTGGTCTCAAGCTTGCGATGAACCGTAACTTTATACTATCGGCCGAGGTAGCAGTACCCTTGAACAACAAGGTGTACACCAACACCTCGCTTAACGAGCCTCTCCAGCAGCGTAACCGCTACAACCCTGGCGTGAACATCGGTTTGAACTATATTTTCTAAGATTTAGATATCAAACTAAAAGCACCGACGAAGAAGTATCGTCGGTGTTTTTTTTGTTTTAGTGACAAATAATCACTATCTTTGCCTAAACAATCAATTTAGAGTTATGTCAAAACCTATAGTAGTAACACTCGATGCTGGCGGCACAAACTTCGTGTTTGCCGCAATATGCGACGGCCAGCCCATAGGCAAGAGCCTCACACTACCCTCCTCTGCACACGACCTTGACAAGTGTCTTCAGACATTGGTCGATGGTTTCGATGAGGTTATTGAGTCGCTACCCGAGCCACCTGTGGCCATAAGCTTCGCCTTCCCAGGTCCTGCGGACTACCGCAACGGAGTTATTGGCGGCTACCTCCCCAACTTCCCATCGTTCCGCGATGGCGTAGCCTTAGGTCCAATGCTCAAGCAGAGATTCAACATTCCCGTGTTCATCAATAACGACGCTGACCTCTTTGCCTATGGCGAGGCCATGGGCGGTGCGCTGCCACGCATCAACAAGCGTCTGGAGGAGGCGGGCTCGGCGAAGCGCTACCGCAACCTCTTGGGTTACACCTTTGGCACTGGCTTCGGCTTTGGCTTCGTAATGGACGGCAAGCTCAACCTTGGCGACAACTCATGCGTGGAGACCTTCTGCCTCAAGCACCGCGACTACCCTCAATACATCGTCGAGGATGGCGTAGCTATTCGTGCCGTGAAGCGTGTATACCGAGAGCTATCGAAAGATGAGCGAGAGCTTGAGCCAAGAGATATATTCAACATTGCAGAGAGCGCTATGGAGGGTGATACCGAGGCCGCAAAGGAGGCCTTTGCAACATTCGGCCGTGTGGCGGGCGATGCTATGGCCACAGCCGTAACACTCATGGATGGTCTTATCGTGATTGGCGGTGGTCTCTCGGCTGCATCTAAATACTTTATGCCAGCACTCTTGGAGGAGATGCGCTCAAAGATTGGCACCATGTCGGGCGACGAGCTTAACCGTGTGCAGATGAGCGTATACAACCTCGACGATGAGGCAGAGTTTAAGAAGTTTGCCGAGGGTTGCTCACGCAAGATTAAGGTATACGGAAGCGACGAGGAGGTTGTCTACGACCCTGAGAAGCGAATAGGCGTGACAATATCGGATATTGGCGCAAGCAATGCCGTAGCCTTGGGTGCATATCTCTATGCTATTGACAATATCTAAGCATATCTACACTCTATTATTTGGCGTATTCCTAACCTTGGGAATACGCCAAACATTTATAACTCCATTCTATCTGCTACCCTCTGAGCAATGGCCGACATCAGTCTATGTCGCTGCACACTACTTATTGACGATATACCCATAACATCAACAATAAACACCTCATCAACACGAGCCAAGGCCTTGAAGGGAATATCTCGAACAATAAGTCGCATATTAGCCCTATCTATTGCCGCCTGAGCATTGCGATACTCCACAGTATAAAACTCCGCGGGCGTAATGAGACAACCTTTATGGTAGACAAATATTGGTCGCCACGGGTGGCTTATAAGATTACCCGCACTATCCACACACAGAGCCACATCACCGCCATATTGCAACACCGAGCGATCGGCCATAGTCTCCACAGCTATACTCTCAGAGGTTTGTGACATATATGTGGGAGCATGACGCTCAACTTTAACACCCACAAGACGCTTAGCACGAAGATAGACACCCTCGCCAAACATAGGCTCCTCGATCTCGAAGGATAGCATACCACTCGCATGGTGGCGCATGACAACGGGAATACTACAACAGAGAGGGGCGTTAGCAATATCGAGAAGCTTAGTTACAATACGCTCGACATCCGAGCCCGTGGCTAACGTCTGAAAACCAAACAACTCGCCCGTTGTCTCACGCATAACGACAACATGGGCATAAGCATCGTACACAGCGTGGTTAAGCGTATGTATGCGCTGCATGACAAATGGCTCACCCAGCGGAAGTTCCGACACCTCCACCACACGACCATCTATCCATGCCAAACATTTCATACAAAACTACTAAGAGGCAAAAATCTTTAGAAGCAACTCATTGAGCAGCTCGCCACCATTCAGGCCACCACTCTCGACACCCTTGCTCTTTGCATCGTACTCACGCAACAGACCCAAGATATTGAAAACTCGACGGTTATCCCATCTGCCAATATTCGCCTTTATCTCCCTAAGGGCATAGGGATTATTCGCCCTAATGGCCGTCATCAGTTCACTGTCTGAAGGCATAGCCATGCCTCTCTTGCGACACTGCCACAAGTGATAGTTATAGAGGAAGAGTTGCTGGAAGAGCCCAAAGAGGATGGTGATAGTCAAGGTTACAGGATAACTCTTTTGGTTGTGTCCGAAGTGGTCGGCAATACGCATCGCGCGAGCTACATCCTGCTTCAAGACAGCATCGTTAAGCTCGAAAGTATTAAACTCCTTGGAGATACCAATATACTGCTCGATATGGGCATCGGTAACATTTCGTTCACCCTCGGGCATCGAAACGACGAGCTTGTCTATCTCGTGAGCCATGCGGCTAAGATCCATACCTACATGCTCCTTGAGCATAGCCATAGCCTTGGGGGCGATGGATAGCCCCACAGAGGAGATATAGGAGTTGAGCCAGCCGTCAATCTCGTAGTCACGAGGACGCACCGACTCGAAGACAACGCCACTCTTAGCGCAGCTCTTATAGAACGACGTACGCTTATCGAGGCCTCTACCCTGCTCCTTATTCTTATAACAAATAATAAGTATTGTTGACTGCTGTGGCGAGGAGGTGTAGTGAACAAGGTTTTCGATCTTCGAGAGCTGCTGCGCCTCCTTAACGATGACAACCTCATAGGCACCCATCATGGGCATCTGGCGACAGAGGTTTACAATCTTGCCAGCATCGCTATCCAGACCGTAAACAACAATCTGGTTGAAGGCTCGCTCAGCCTCGTTAAGGATGGTCGAAGCAAGACTATCGGCTATGGCATCGATAAAGTAGGCCTCGTCACCCATGAGTAGGTACACGGGGCTAAAGCGACGTGCCTGGATATCAGACATTATAGAGTTATATGCCGCAATGCAGCTATTGAATGCCAATGTTTTAGCCATAACTATCTAAACAATTATTACAACCTATCACGGGTTATCTTCAACACATTCTCCGTAGAGCGTTTCACACAATAGCGGTCGTCGATTCTGCGACCAACAACCCATACAATATCCTCTCCCGAGAGGAGCACGAACTGGCGGCTCTTCTCTAAAAGCGACACCTTCTTATCGGTGAGGTAATCACTAATCTTCTTCCTACCACTCATACCTAGAGGCACAAACCAGTCGCCATCGCGCCAACGACGCAGACGTAGTGGGAATTGGAGTTTATCGCCATCCAGCAGAGCTACATTCTCACCGAGATTGAGGCTATCAACAAGGTCTATATCTATATACTCAAAGTAGAGGACACTACCACCCGCATATGAGCGAACACAACCCTTCTCAACAATCACCTCACAGTCATCATCATCGGCAATAGGCATAATCAATATATCGCCACGGTCGACCACAGCAACCCTGCTTGGCGAGTAGAAGCGACGTCCCGTAGCACCACTATCAAGGGCTCGACATAAGGCATCGACAACATCTCCCTTGAAGCCATACTCCGAGTTTAGGATCTCGTAAATCACGAAGTTGCGTGGCAGGATATCGTCAATAGCCGAGGTGTTCAACCTGTCGATATCGCCCTCGTGGCTCAACACCGAACGCTTGATTAGGTCCATGGCAGCATTAATAAAGTGCTGCGCCTGGCTTAGACGCGATATGTTTCGGCGCATGATGGTGGTAAACTGGGGGTTGATATCCTTAAGCATAGGGACAACACCCAAGCGCACCTTGTTACGCAGATACTTTGTCGAGCGATTAGACGAGTCCTCCCTGAAGGGTATATGATGCGCTACGGCATAGTCGTGAATCTCCTTGCGTGTAGCAAACATCAAGGGGCGCACCACACGATCGGCTCTTGTGGTGATACCCGTAAGGCCACGAAGACCTGTGCCTCGTAGCATATTTATAAAGAAGGTCTCGATAGAGTCGTTGACATGGTGTGCTATGGCGATAACACTATAGCCATGCTCGTTGCACAGCTCCGCAAACCAGGCATAGCGCAGACGGCGTGCAGCCATCTCCATAGACTCGCCCGTGCGCTCCATCTCAGCCTCGGTATCGAAGCGTATATTGTAGAACTCGGCACCATAGCGCCTTGCCTCACGCTCAACGAGGAGCTCATCCTCATCGCTCTCCTGACCTCGCAACTGAAAGTTACAGTGGGCAACACCAAAGCGATAGCCTGCCGCTGCTGTAAGCGCCATAAGAACCATAGAGTCTACACCACCCGACACCGTGAGCAGCACCTTATCCTCATGGGTAAAGAGCTGGTTGTCGGATATATACTTATCGAATTCTTCGAGAAGAAACATATTGCTAAGCGCTACAAGATATTAACCTCGGGATAGATTGCAACTCCGAACTTATGCTCCACAACACTGCATACGAACTCAGCAAAGTGCTTAACATCGTAGCCCGATGCCGTGCCATAGTTCACCACAACAAGTGCCTGATGCTCGTGTACGCCCACGCCATGTTCACGGTAGCCCTTCAAACCCGACTGGTCGATAAGCCAACCCGCTGCCAGCTTGACATGCGATGGGTCGTTAGGCACATCGTAGTGAGGCATTGATGGGTACTCGGCGAGAAGACGCTCGGCGACACTACGCTCGACAATAGGATTCTTGAAGAAGCTGCCTGCATTACCCAGCACCTTGGGGTCGGGCAGTTTGCTTGAGCGGATAGCGCATATTGCCTTGCGTATGTTGCTAAGTGTAGCACCTCCCAATGCCTCCACCTCACGCATCACATCGCCATAGCCGAGATTGGGCTGTGCCTTGCGGCTAAGACGCATCTCTACAGCCATGATGATGGCAACGCCTCGTAGCTCACCCTTAAAGATGCTATCACGATAGGCGAAACGACACTCCTCAGCACTGAGTCTAACAAGCTCCATGGTGCGCATATCGAAGTACTCGACGGTAGTAATCACATCCTTTACCTCGGCACCATAGGCACCGATATTCTGCACAGGCGCAGCACCCACAGAGCTGGGTATTGCCGAGAGGTTCTCGATACCCCACAGACCCTTGTCGACACTCCATGCCACAAGCTCGTCCCAGTCGGCACCAGCCTCCACACGAATATCTACGTACTCAGCCTCGTCGGCCAAAATATCGAGACTACGACATACAGGGGTTAAAATCACTCCATCGTAGTCGTCGGTAAAGAGGGTGTTGTTGCCAGCTCCAAGGATATACCACTTTGATAGTTTATGTTCATTGAGATAGTTGCGAAGCTCCTCCGCACTCTCAAACTCCACCAATGTTTTAGCGTTGTGGTGAACGCCAAAACTTGTGCGTGAAGCGATATTTATGTCATTATATATCTTCATCATAGTGCAAAGTTAAAAAAAAATCTCTATATTTGGGAGAAATTTCAACAATAATAGTACAACAAAGTAGATAAAATCGTAAAATATTAACAATCAAAACTACATAAAGCTATGTTTACCGAACAAGACATCGCCCTTATTGAGGCACGAGGTGTGAGCATCGAAGAGGTGACACAACAGATTGAAAACTTCCGCAACGGATTCCCATCACTTCCCATAGTGCGTGCAGCATCGGGTGGCGATGGCGTCAAGCAGCTTAGCGACGAGGAGGTCAGTGCAGCAGAGAGTCTCTACAACAGCCGCATGGAGCAGCTACGCACCATAAAGTTCGTACCAGCATCGGGCGCTGCAACTCGCATGTTCAAGGAGCTATTCGAGTATGTGAACGACGACAAGCGCACAGCGGGCATCGACAAGCTTATCGTAAACCTCGAGAAGTTTGCCTTCTTCCCCGAGCTTGCCAAATATCTGAAGCCTCAGATTGAGGATAAGGATGTGGTGCGCAACATCATCATCGACGGCTTGGAGTATGGTGCTAAGCCTAAGGGTCTGGTCACCTTCCACGCCTATAAGGAGGGTGCTCGCAAGCCTGTAGAGGAGCACCTTGTGGAGGCTGCGCTATACGCATCTAATGGCACTACTGCCGACATTCACTTCACCGTATCGCCTGAGCACCAGGCGGGCTTCGAGACGTTGCTCAACGAGCGTCAGAGCCACTACGAGCAGAAGTTCGGCATCAAGTATAACGTATCGTTCTCGGTGCAGAGCCCCGCAACAGATACTATCGCCGTTAACCCCGACAACACCCCCTTCCGCACCGACGATGGCAAGCTATTGTTCCGTCCTGCGGGTCATGGTGCGCTTATCACCAACCTCGACAAGCTAAATGCCGATATCATCTTCGTGAAGAATATCGACAATGTCACTACCGACGCCCGCAAGGCCGACACCATCACCTTCAAGCGTGTGTTGGCGGGTGAGCTTCTACGCCTTCAGGCACGATCATTCGAGCTTCTCGAGGCGCTCAAGCGTGGCGAGGATGTAGTCTCTGAGGCTGCGGCGTTCCTCAGCGAGGAGCTATGCTGCAAGCTTCCTACCAACGCCTCACGTGAGCTTATCGAGGAGAGCCTCGATAGACCTATCCGTGTATGCGGCATGGTTAAGAATGAGGGCGAGCCTGGTGGTGGTCCATTCTGGGTGCGTGACGACAAGGGTCGCGAGCAGCTGCAGATTGCCGAGTCGAGCCAGATTGCCAAGGAGGATATGCACCTTATGAAGGAGGCAACACACTTCAACCCCGTGGACCTCGTATGTGGCGTTATGCGCTACGATGGCACCAAGTACGACCTTACGAAGTACACCGACCCTAAGACAGGCTTCATCTCTTCGAAGTCGGCAGGCGGTCGTGAGCTACGTGCTCAGGAGCTTCCAGGTCTATGGAACGGCGCTATGGCCAACTGGAACACCATCTTTGTGGAGGTGCCAATCTCTACATTCTCACCCGTGAAGGTTGTCCAGGACTTGTTGCGTCCCGAGCACCAGTCATAGGGAGAGACAACCCCACATCAGTGGTATTAAGCAAGGGAGCCCGGCGTTTGCCGAGCTCTCTCGTTTTTTAGGCTGCGAGTAACAACCGAGGAGCGCTTCACTCTGAGATTTGGAGTCCCACCAAGAGTATGCTCTGCTTGCGGTGCTACCCATTTACTCCATTAACGCCATTCACTCCATTAACACATTAACGCATTAACGGGGGCGTGAATGATGTGAATGATGTGAATGATGTTAATAGGGCGAATACTCTACGGTGACGATATACAATAGAGCGATATTGTCGAGTGTCCAGCCATCGACAAAGCTATGCTCCGTCTTCTGAGCTCCCCAGTAGTCGGGCTTCTTCTTCATAGAGACGCCCACACGACGACCCGAGGGGTTGTAGTGCTCAATCTTAACCTCGCCCCAGTAGTCGGGCTTATTACACTTGGAGCGCAACAGTAGCCTTCCACCACTATCGTAGTGCTCCACCACGACAACGCCCCAATAGTCCACCTTCTTGATGGTGCTACTACCATGGCGGCGACCCGAGGTATCGTAGTGGTCGACCCTGACCTCGCCCCAGTAGTCCGCCTTCTTGACATTGGAGTAGCCAGCACGGCGGTGCGACGCATCCTCATAATTGATGCGCACCTCGCCCCAGTAGTCGTGCTTAGCAACCGTGGCCGTAAATATCTCCGAGCCGTAGGACTCGCGAACAACGATATCTACCTCGCCCCAATAGTCGGGCTTCTCCTTGGTCGACACAAACTTCTGGCTCTGCGCCCATAGCGAGGAGCTAACAACAATAAAGCTCAGTATAAGCAACAAGCGTCTCATAACCCTCTATCGTTGAAGTCGCATATCGCCAGGCTTGACCCAGCCGAGGCGTAGCATGATATGGTGGAACAGAAGGCTCAACAGGGCGGGAGCAACGAAGTAGAGGCCCACAATCTGAAGGAGGAGTGTTGTGTGGTCCACGGTTGCCGACATAGTATCCCAGCAACCTATAGGGCCAACCAATCCCGCAGTACCCATACCAGCGCCAGCAGCGCTATTTGTCATGCCGAGCCACACGGTAGAGACAGGACCGAGGATGGCAGCCGTAAGTGTTGGGGCGAGCCATATGATGGGCTTACGGGCGATATTGCCTATCTGCAACATGGATGTTCCCAAGCCCTGCGATATAAGACCACCAACGCCATTATCCTTGAAGCTGATAACGGCGAAGCCTATCATCTGTGCACAGCAGCCCGCCGTAGCAGCACCTGCAGCGAGTCCGCTAATGCCTATGGCGATACAGAGTGCAGCAGAGCTGATGGGCAGCGTAAGGATGCAGCCCACCATCACCGAGATAACAACGCCCATGACAAAGGGATTAAGGGCAGTTGCCTTGGTTATAACACCTCCCAGCGACATCATCCACTCGTTGATGGGCGCACAGCAATACTTGGCGAAGATGCCTCCCAGGACAACGGCACAGAGGGGTGTTATGATGATATCTACAGGCGTACGCTTAGAGACCAACGAGCCGAGCTCTATGCCCACGATGGCCGCAAGGTATGCACCAACAGGGCCACCAAACTGATAGCCCAGGGCACCAACGCCCACGGCCGAGATGGTGACGAGCAAATCGCGCTTGAAGCCTAAGGCTATGGCAAGACCTATGGAGCCACCCACAACGGCGGGCGACTGAATGGTTGTAGCAATATCAACAAGGAAGTCGAGGCCCTTAATCTGCGCTATCTGCTTGATTATAAGACCTAAGATAAGCGAGCAGAAGAGACCCATAGCCATATAGCTTAGGGCATCTACGATGTAGCGGTCGAAGAGTCGGCGTAGGAGCGACTTAGTTTCACAACTCTTTTTAGTCATAGTCGACAGGTTTATGGTGGTTAGTACAATTATTACAAAGTTATAAAAAATATTTCTATTACGACCATAGATGCGATATTTTTCATATATTTGTGTAGAATAACAGACAACTATGATAAAATATAAGAGGCAAGTACTAAAGAATGGGCTTACCGTGCTGGTAAACCGTGATAGGTCGTCGAAGCTCGCAGCCGTGAACCTATTATATATGGTGGGTGCTCGCAACGAGAACGAGGAGAAGACGGGCTTTGCCCACCTCTTCGAGCACCTGATGTTTCGTGGCACGCACAACGTCCCCGACTTCGACATCCCTGTGCAGATGGCCTGTGGCGAGAATAACGCCTTCACCAACAACGACTACACCGACTTCTACATAACCCTCCCCAAGGAGAACCTCACAACGGCACTATGGCTCGAGAGCGACCGTATGCGTAACCTCAATATTAGCCCCGAGGCGTGCGAGACGGAGAAGCATGTGGTGATCGAGGAGTTCAAGCAGCGCTACCTAAACCAGCCATACGGCGACGAGCTACTCCTCCTGCGTGACCTATGCTATAAGCGCCACCCCTACCGTTGGGCGACGATAGGCATAACACCCGAGCATATAGAGCGTGCTACACTCGACGATGTGCGCTCCTTCTACGACCTACACTATCGCCCTTCGAGGGCCATACTCGCCATTTCGGCAGACATTGACGAAGAGGAGATGATAGCCCTTGCCGAGGAGTACTTCGGCGACATAGAGGATGAGGGAGGCGTGATAGCCCCCATACCTCAAGAGCCTGAGCAGCAGGAGCCACGACGCTTGGAGGTGGAGCGTGATGTGCCCGCCACGGACATCACCATAGCCTTTCACATGGGCGACCGCCTATCGCGCGACTTCTTCCTTGGCGACCTTGCATCGGACCTCTTGGCGGGAGGTGAGTCGGCACGCCTGGTAAACCACCTTATCAAGGAGCGAGGTCTCTTCTCGAGCGTCAACGCCTACATCACCGGAAGCATCGACCGCGGACTCTTTGTCATCAAGGGGCGTCTTATGCCCAACACCTCGGAGGAGGAGGCCGAGGAGGCACTATGGGGTGAGCTACGAGAGCTCGCCGAGGGTCGCATCTCGGACTACGAGATGGAGAAGGTGAAGAATAAGTTCGAGGCCAACATGCTTATGGGCGAGATAAACATCATGAACAAGGCACTCAACCTATCCTTCTACGAGATGGTTGGCGACATAGCGCTCATCAACCGTGAGGCGGAGATATATCGCTCGCTAACACGCGAGGAGGTGATGGCCTTTGCAGCGAGGTGCTTCGCCCCAAACAACTCATCAACACTTATTTACAGAGCAACGAAGAGCATATAATGAGACCACAGCCCGACATAGTAATACCCAGCAGCGTGGATATGCCACGCACCGAGAGGCGAGTAACCAAGAGTGGTGTCGCCATCTACACGCTACCCTCCAACGACTTTGAGGTTGTGCGCCTGACCTTCGTCTTTCGTGCCGGCACCTCCATGCAGCATAAGCCCTTCACCGCCTCGGCCACAGCCAACATGCTCGGCGAGGGGTCTGAGAATATGAGCGCACAGCAGATTGCCGACAACCTCGACTTCTACGGCTCCTACTTCGACGTGAACATCGACCGTGACTACTCCTACATATCCTTCTGCTCGCTTAAGAAGTTCTTTGAGCCCACGGCAGAGGTGGCCAGCGAGATAATCCTGCGCCCCACCTTCCCCGAGAAGGAGCTTGGCGTATACTGCTCGAAGCGTAAGCAGAGCCTAAGCATAGAGCGCAAGAAGATAGATATGCAGTCGCGCGAGCTCTTCTCCGAGGCGCTCTTCGGCAAGAGCCACCCCTATGGCATATCCTCCGACGAGAGGCTCTACGACGAGCTTCGTCGTGAGGACTTAGTGGCGCTATACCGCGAGCTATACACCGCCGACAACGCCTTCATAGTGTGTAGCGGAAATGTCGATGATAAGGTGCTCGACACCATAACGCATATCGCCGAGGCACTACCTAAGGGTGAGTGTCGTGAGGTGACATTCCCCCAGGCGACAACAACGCACGCCATGCGCCGTGACATAGACTCAGCCCTGCAGTCATCCATACGCATAGGGCGACTACTCTTTCAGCGCACACACCCCGACTTTGTGGGTATGCAGGTGGTGGCAGCAGCCCTTGGTGGCTACTTCGGCTCACGCCTCATGCAGAACCTACGCGAGGAGCATGGCTACACCTATGGCGTCATGGCGGCTATGGTTAACTTCGAAAAAGAAGGCTACCTCGCCATAGCCACACAGGTGGCACGAGAACATCGTGACGATGCCCTTAGGGAGATATACTCCGAGATTGAGCGTCTGCGCACCGAGCTGATGTCGGAGGATGAGTTGCAGATGGTCAAGAATGTGATGATTGGCGAGATACTACGCATCTTGGATGGCCCCTTCGGCATTGCCGATGTATCGATAGAGAACATCATGTGTGGTCAGGATAATGCGGCTACCGAGGAGAACGTTGCCCAGATATTCGCCATAACACCCGAGGATATTAGGGCCCTCGCCGAGAGGTATTTGGCAAGAGAAGACCTTGTGGAAGTTGTTGTAGGATAGCGCTATGGAGAGTATAAACCTTAGACTGCGTGAGTATGTAGAGGAGAGTATTCTCCCCCTCTACGACACCTTCGACACGGCACACCGCCGCAACCATGCGGATATGGTCATAGGGGCGAGCATAGCCCTTGCTAAGCGCTACGACCTCGACGTAGACATGGCCTACGCCATTGCCGCCTACCACGATGTGGGGCTGCAGTATGGGCGTGAGCACCACCACACCGACTCGAAGCGCATACTACTCGGCGACACGAGGCTTCGTGAGTGGTTCAGCGAGGAGCAGATTGCCACCATGGGCGATGCTGTGGAGGACCATAGAGCATCGTCGAAGAGCGAGCCACGTAGCATCTATGGACGTATTGTTGCCGAGGCCGACCGCATCATAGATAGCTCGACCATCATACGCCGCACCATACAGTTCACCCTCACCCACCACCCCGACCTCGATAGGGAGCAGGGCTACGAGCGCATGGTGGAGCACCTGAGGGAGAAGTACGACTACGGCGGCTACCTTAAGCTGTGGATTGAGGGCTCGGAGAACGAGGCGAGACTTGAGAGCCTGCGTAGGCTCATAGCCAACAAGGCGGAGCTACGCAAGGTCTACGAGCGAATATACGACGAGGAGACGATTAGTAGTGAGTAATTAGTAGTGAGTAATTAGTAATTAGTAATGAGTAATTAGTAATGAGTAATAGAGAGCGCCCATGGCGCTCTTCTTTTTTTTAGTTGGGACGTCCCAAGGGTGAACGAACCGAACGAAACGAACGGAGAAAAAACCGATAGGTTCTAATGGGTTCTAATGGGGAAAGCGCTCCCCACCAGACCCCACCAGAACTCACCAGAACCCAGTCCGCCTGAACGCACGAACCGAACGAACCGAACGGAACGAACACATGGCGTTCACATCATTCACATCATTCACATCGTTAACATCATTAACGCCGTTCACACTATTCACATCGTTAACATCATTAACATCATTAACATCATTAACATCGTTAACGCTATTAACATCATTCACGCCCCTGTTAATGCGTGAATGCGTGAATGGCGTTAATAACGGTGGTTGGTTGGTCGGTTTCCCTATGATTTTGACCAACCATCCATCCACACTATAATAGTAAAGGAATGGACTTAGGATATAGCGAGGTCCA
>JAZRMM010000028.1:0-28589 GCA_045647535.1 Alistipes sp. | reverse complement strand
CACGACGTAATATCAGTATGCGGTAGCGATGAGCACGGTGTGCCCATCACAATCAAGGCGCGTAAGGAGGGTATCACCCCACAGCAGGTTGTAGACCGCTACCACGAGATCATCGAGAAGTCGTTCCGCCGTCTCGGTATGTCGTTCGACATCTACTCGCGTACCTCTTCGCCCACACACCGTGTAACAGCGTCGGAGTTCTTCCGCAAGCTATACGACGAGGGTAAGTTCATTGAGCAGACCTCGGAGCAGTACTACGACGAGGAGGCACAGACATTCCTCGCCGACCGCTATATCGTAGGTACGTGTCCTCGTTGCCAGAACGAGAAGGCCTATGGCGACCAGTGCGAGAAGTGTGGCTCGACGCTCTCTCCCGATGAGCTCATCAACCCACGCAGCGCCGTGTCGGGCTCTGTTCCCGTAAAGCGCGAGACCAAGCACTGGTACTTGCCTTTGGATCAGTACGAGGGTTTCTTGCGCAACTGGATTCTGGAGGGTCACAAGGAGTGGAAGTCTAACGTATACGGTCAGTGCAAGAGCTGGCTCGACCTTGGTCTTCAGCCACGTGCCGTAAGCCGCGATTTGGACTGGGGTATCCCTGTTCCTGTCGAGGGTGCCGACGGTAAGGTGCTCTACGTATGGTTCGATGCTCCTATCGGCTATATCTCTGCTACGAAGGATCTTACACCCGACTGGGAGAAATACTGGAAGAGCGAGGATACCAAGATGGTACACTTCATCGGTAAGGACAACATTGTATTCCATTGTATCGTATTCCCATCGATGCTCAAGGCTCACGGCGACTACATCCTACCAGAGAATGTACCTGCCAACGAGTTCCTCAACTTGGAGGGTGACAAGATCTCTACCTCGCAGAACTGGGCAGTATGGCTCCACGAGTACCTCGATGAGTTCCCAGGCAAGGAGGATGTATTGCGCTATGTGTTGTGTGCAAATGCACCCGAGACCAAGGATAACGACTTCACGTGGAAGGATTTCCAGGCACGCAACAACTCGGAGCTTGTTGCTGTGTTGGGTAACTTCATCAATCGTGCGTTGGTGCTTACGAAGAAATACTACGATGGCGTGATCCCAGAGCGTGGCGAGATCAACGACTACGACGAGGCTACCATCGAGGAGTTGCAGAAGATTAAGGAGTCTTTGGAGCGCAATATCGAGCATTATCACTTCCGTGAGGCGTTGAAAGATGCTATGGCATATGCGCGTATCGGTAACAAGTATTTGGCCGACACAGAGCCTTGGAAGGTTGTTAAAACCGATCCCGAGCGTGTAAAGACAATCCTCAATATCGCATTGCAGATTACGGCTAACGTGGCTATCGCTATCGAGCCATTTATGCCATTCTCATCACGCAAGATTCTCGATATGTTGGCTGTGGATAAGTTTGGCTGGGAGTCGCTCGGCTCTATGGAACTTTTGGCTGCAGGCCACACTATATGCGAGGCACAGCTTCTCTTCGAGAAGATCGAGGACGACGTTATCCAGAAGCAGCTCGACAAGCTCGAGGCATCGCGTAAGGCGAAGCTCGCTGCCGAGGCAGCACAGAACGTAGCAGCGCAGAAGTCCGAGGTTACGTTCGACGACTTCCAGACTATGGATATCCGCGTGTCGATAATCCTCGCGGCAGAGAAGGTTGCCAAGACAAAGAAGCTTCTTAAGCTCACCATCGACACGGGTATCGACAAGCGCACCATCGTGTCGGGTATCGCGGAGTACTACACTCCCGAGCAGCTCGTAGGCCGTCAGGTGTTGGTTCTCACCAACCTCGCACCACGCGAGATTAAGGGTATCGAGTCGCGAGGCATGATTCTCATGGCTGAGGATGCTTTGGGTCGCTTGGTATTGGTACAGCCTGAGGACAAGACTATGGCAGGCGCGATAATAGGATAATAACGCATTGAATATCAATAGTTTACACTTAACAATTATTAATAACCAACTTAAACTTTAAGCTTAACTATGGAAAACATTAAATGGGGAGAGCTTGGTTTTGCGTACTACAAGACCGCTTTCAATGTTCGCTACCACTACGCTAATGGCCAGTGGAGCCAGATGGAGGTAACCGATGACGAGTACATCAAGATGCACATGTCAGCAGCTTGCTTGCACTACGGTTTGGAGATCTTCGAGGGTCTTAAGGCATTCCGTGGCGTTGATGGTAAGGTACGTTTGTTCCGTCCAGATGAGAACGCAAAGCGTATGATCAACTCAGCTAACCGTCTCTGCTTGCCAGCTCCTACTGTTGAGCAGTTCGTAGAGGGTTGCGTTGAGTGTGTTCGTCGCAACGCTGACTTCATCCCTCCATACGAGACTGGCGCATCACTCTACTTGCGTCCAACACTTCTCGGTACTAAGACTTGCCTTGGCGTACGCGCTGTAGACGAGGCTGACCTCATCATCTTCTGTGCTCCTGTAGGCCCATACTTCAAGGGTGGTATGACAGCTATCAAGGCTCTTATCATGCGTGATCAGGACCGTGCTGCTCCACGTGGAACAGGTGATGTTAAGGTTGGTGGTAACTACGCTTCATCAATCTGGTCACTTGAGGCTGCTCACACTAAGGGCTTCTCAAATGTTCTCTATCTTGACGCTCAGACCCACACAAAGGTTGAGGAGTTTGGTGCTGCAAACTTCTTCGGTATCAAGAACAACACTTACGTAACACCAAAGTCAACATCTATCCTTCCTTCAATCACCAACAAGAGCCTTCGTCAGATTGCTGCTGACCTTGGTCTCACTGTTGAGGAGCGCGACATTCCTGTTGAGGAGCTCGCTACATTCGAGGAGGCTGGTGCTTGCGGTACTGCAGCAGTAATCTCACCAATTGGTGCTCTCTACGACCTTGACAATGGCATTACTTATGACTATGGCATGAAGGTAGGCGAGACTTGCAAGAAGATGTACGATCACCTCCAGGGCATCCAGTACGGCCGTGTTGAGGACGTTCACAACTGGAATGTAGAGGTAATGTAATTTATCTTGCATCAACGGGTCAACGACCCAAACAAAAGAAAACCCTATGGAGTGAACTCCATAGGGTTTTCTTTTATGACCCGCACAAATACTCAAAAACGCCACTATAGATCAACACAAATTATCTTAAATAAGAGCATAATAGAAACAAAAAAAGCGTTCCACGTGGAACGCTCAATATATAATATCGTATTTTAGAGGGCACTACCCTACTACTATCGACCAAACTTAACCAACAAAACATTAATATCAGCGGGCGAAACACCAGGTATTCTACTCGCCTGACCAATGGTATTTGGTCTTATACGACTCAACTTCTGGCGAGCCTCAATAGTCAGGGAGGTCATTGCATTAAAGTCGAAACCATCGGGAATAGCAATACTCTCGAGCCTGTGCATCTTATCAGCAAAGTAACGCTCTCTCTCGATATAGCCACGATACTTAATTTGTATCTCCACCTGCTCGATAACCTCCGAAGATATCGCATTACTCTTGATAAATTTTGCGAGCTTGGGTACGACCCCAATGAGTCCATTTAGTGTAACACCACTACGCAAAACGATATCATGAAGCTTACGACCCTGCGTCAAAGGCTCCTCACCAACCGAAATTAAATAGCTGTCAATTTCCGATATTCTGACCGTATAGCCACGAAGGAAGGAAATAAGCGACTCTATAGCGTTATTTTTTTTGAGCAAATTTTGGTACTTCTCCTCACCTACAAGACCAATTTTGTAGCCAAGAGGTGTCAATCTCTGGTCGGCATTATCCTGACGAAGAAGTATACGATACTCCGCTCTTGAGGTAAACATACGGTAAGGCTCATCAACACCCTTGGTCACGAGGTCATCTATGAGAACACCGATATACGCCTCATCACGAGCAAGGATAAGTGGGGACTCCCCTATCATCGAGAGGTGCGCATTGATACCAGCTATAAGACCCTGCGCAGCGGCCTCCTCATATCCTGTCGTACCGTTAACCTGACCAGCAAAGTATAGACCTTCGACAAGCTTTGTCTCAAGGCTATGGTTAAGCTGCGTAGGTGGGAAGTAATCATACTCGATGGCGTATCCCGGGCGATAGACATGGACATTCTCGAGACCCACTATAGTACGCAATGCCTCGAGCTGCACCTCATAGGGCAACGACGAAGAGAAACCATTAAGATAGTACTCATTAGTGGTACGACCCTCAGGCTCAAGGAATAGCTGATGCTGACTCTTGTCGGCAAAGGTACGAAGCTTATCCTCGATGCTGGGACAGTAGCGAGGGCCTATGCCCGATATGGTTCCATTGAAGAGTGGCGAACGCGAAAAGCCAGTACGCAAAATATCGTGAACACGCTCCGAGGTATATACCATGTAACAGGGCAACTGCTCTTTAACAGCCTCAGTATCAGGGTCATAAGAGAATTTAGAAGGCTGCTCATCACCCGGTTGCTCCTCCAACAAGTCGAAGTTGATGGTACGGGCATCGAGGCGAGCAGGTGTTCCTGTCTTCATACGTCCCGTTTCGAAGCCTAGTTCCACAAGACGTTGTGTTATGCCATGCGATGCCTGATCGCCCGCTCTACCACCCTCAGCCGAGGCGTTGCCACAGTGCATAACGCCCTCAAGGAATGTTCCTGCGGTTAGCACTACCCTATCGCACTCTATAATCACGCCCATTCGCGTTTTAACGCCCTTTACACGGGGTTTCTCACCCTCATGGTCTATGAGTATATCCACGACAGAATCTTGCCACAGATAGAGGTTTTCGGTGTTTTCCAGCGTGCGTCGCCACTGACGCGAGAACTCTGCCTTGTCGCACTGGGCACGAGGGCTCCACATAGCAGCGCCCTTCGAACGATTAAGCATACGGAATTGTATGGCTGAGTGATCGGTGATACGGCCCATCATACCACCAAGAGCATCTATCTCTCTAACAATCTGACCCTTAGCAACACCACCAACAGCCGGATTACACGACATGGAGGCGATCTTCTCCATATCTATAGTTATGAGCAAAGTGCGCGAACCGAGGCGTGCTGCTGCCGAGGCAGCCTCGCAGCCAGCATGACCAGCGCCAATGACTACAACATCGTACCTTAGCATCATAGTATCTCCTCGCGCAAAAGTTTGAGGTACTTATTCTCCAGGCGGCGCATATTCTTAGCTGCCGTGGGCGACTTATCAAGGTGGCCACATAGGTGGAGTGCTCCATGAATAATAACACGACGCATCTCGTTTACGGGCAAAGCGTGATATAGGTCGGCATTGTCCTCAACTGTGGCAACATCGATATATACCTCACCAGCGACAACACCCTCCTCCAATCTACTTTCACGATCCTCAAAGGTGATTACATCCGTATAGTAGTCGTGGCCGAGGAAGTCCCTATTCATCTGGCGATGGTACTCCGACGAGCAGAAAATATAGTTAATCTCGCCCGCACGATAACCCTCACGACGAATGGTCTCGGTGACCCAACGACGTAAGGCTAAACGGTTGATAGGCAAATATTTACACTCTTGATTATAGAAATGTATCATGATTGTAAAGATGTATGATAGATACTACTTACTAAAGAACTTCATGACCGACTCTAACTCTCCCGTACGGTGGTTATGCACCATGAACTGTATGAACGAACGCTCGCTGCCATCGTAGTCCACAAAGACACCGGCAATACCAATCTGCTGGTTAGCCTTTACCTTCTGACCAACGCTAACGCAAACCTTACTAACATGTGTGTATACGGTGAAGAAATCCTTACCATGCGCAATCTTAACAATGTAGTGGTCGCCACGCGAGCGTGTAATCTCACCAACGGTACCAGCCTCTACACAACGTACAGGCGAGCCACGGCGTCCGCTAATCTCTGCCATATTTGGCTGCAAAGGTCGTATCTTACCACCCTCAATAGGGAGCTTAAGACCTCGTGTATTTGATGAGAAGTTGCTACCCACGGTGTTCTCAGCAAGGATACGCTTAAGGCGCTCATCGGCCTCGTTATATAGATCCTGCTGTTTTTTCTGCTCCTTGAGTGCATCTTTCTCCGCCTTTGATAGCTTATCATAGGCACTCTGAGCCTCGGCCTTATCGCTTCTCAACGCCCTACGTTCTGCATCCAACGATGAGGATATGGAGTCGAGCTCAACACGACGAATCTCGAGGCTTGAGCGGGCTATGGCCAACTCCTCACGCTTGACACGAGCTATGTTGGCAACCTCCTTATACTGGCTTGCGAAACGCTCCACATCGTACATACGTCGTGTGAAGTCGGCATAGGATGAAGAGGATAGGAGATAGGTGGTATAGCTATTACGCTCCTGCAGACGATAGGCAAGGCGCACCATCTCGGTATAGTTCTCTCGGCTTCGCTCGAAGGCTACCTCCAAGGAGTCGATGGCAAGCTCGAGGGCCTCAATATCATACTCAACGAGCTCTCGCTCATACTCCGTCTCGGAGATAAGTGAGTTACGAAGGTTGATCTGCTGGTTAAGTTCTGTCACACGCTTCGACGCAGTACTCTTCTCACGCTTGAGATTCTCCACCTTCTTCTTCGACTTATCGAGGTCCTTCTTAAGCTCCTCGGTACGCTTACGCTGCGCCTCGACCTCCGACTTACGACGCTGCGCCGAGGCATCCTCAGGCAACATTAGAAGCATGAAGAGTAGGGTAGTGAGTATAATAGATGCCTTTCGTATCATTGCGATATGCGGTTTATCATTTCATAAGTTTTGAGCGACGCTCCTCCATAAGCTCAGCATCGTAGCCATTATCCACAGCCTTCTCCCAGTAGGTCTCGGCAAGGAACTCCTCACCTAAAGCCCAAAGAATGTCGCCATAATGAGCCAAGATATCGGGATCACGCTGCGAACTTAGCGATAGAGCCTGACGCATCATCACCTTTGCCTCATCGCTACGACCCAAGCAGTGTAGTATCCAGGCATTGGTATCGAGATAGGAGTAGTTGTCGGGTTCAAGATAGACGGCACGCTGTGACATAATGAGGGCGCGCTCGAGATCACGATTTGTGAGTGATAGGAAGTAGGCGTAGTTGTTAAGGACAAGCTGGTTGTCGGGATTATAACGCAACGCCTTATCGTAGGCAGCAAAGGCCCTCTTGTCGTTACCCGCCTCGTGGTAGGCATCACCAATATAGCCCCACGACAAGCTTATCTGCTCATCGTTTTGGGCAACAACTATACCTCGCTTAAACATATCTATTGCCTCACGCAAAAGACCCTTGTCACTATATATGTAACCCGCAAACGAGATAACGCTAAAATCGGTAGGGTAGCGGCGCAGAGCCTCACTGAGGTCCTCGAACATTACGTCTTCGAGTTGCAGCAAATGCTCCAACTGCACCACCGAGATATAGTCTACAGGACGCACCGTATCGTCCTTGAGATGACGACGTAGGTAGTCCACAGCCTGCTGATCCTCATCGGCCATAAGCAGATGGGTAGCGTATAGATCTATGACACCTCGATGTGTGGGGTACTTAAAAGCGAGCACCTGTATTAGCTTACCAACACTGAGATAGTTTGCCACATAGAACTTAATATCCGAAGTGTACGACTCGATATATTGAACCTTCTCGTCGGCTGTCATGCCATCAGCACCAAAGAGCATAGCATCGTATGAGAACATACGCTGCAAATCGCCAAGCTGTGCGTAGGATGACGATAACATACACAAGGTCTGCACATTTGTTGAGTCAATCTTTAGAGCCTGCTCCAAAGTGTTGATAGCCATAGAGTCTTTGTCGGCAGCAAAGTAGGCATATGCCAGCGACACATGGGCATCTACATCGTAGGGGAGCTCATTAATTATGCGCTCACCCTCATCGATAGCCCTATCCAATTGACGGGTCTCGAAGAGCAAGCGCTGCTTGAGTGACGAGGTATGAGAATTACGCCCAAGGCGCATATCAGCAGAATCGAGAATGGATATCGCCGAGTAGGGCATATCGTTTATATGGTACAGATAGGCAAGGCCATAGTATGCCGTGAGATCCTGCTTGTCGAGTTTTAGTAGACGACGATAGACGGGCAGAGCCTCTTCGTACCTATCGGAAGAGAGCAGCTGAGTGCCATAGTTCTGCACATACCACTTATTTGTGGAGTCGGCAATATATGCACGACGAGCATACTCCAGAGCCTCTTGGCTACGTCTTTGCGACGTAAGACTGAGGTGATAGAGGGCCGGTGCATAGCTGTCGTCATCCTCGAGAAGTTTTCGCCATATCTGTTGTGCCGAGAGAGTATCGCCATGTATAGCAAGACGTTGCACGGCATCGCTGTGACGATAGGAGCGACGAAGGCTATCTGGTAGTGCCTCATACACATCCCCCTTCACACCACGATGTGATGACTCCTGCGCCCATAGCGTGATGGTAGACAGGAGCATACATAGTGTAGCTACTATATAACGAGTACGATACAAAACAGTAAATCGTGGGTGGAGCATAGACCACCCCATAAAGTGTTTACAAAAAGCTTAGGATGCATGTCACCCCGACAGATGACTTAGCACTCCTTAGATTAGAGTGCTGAGTCAAACTGATTGAGGAAGCGCACATCGTTCTCGAAGTAGAGACGTAGGTCACCCACGCCATACTTGAGCATAGCGATACGCTCAATACCCATACCAAAGGCGAAGCCTGAGAATTCGTTAGGGTCAATATTGTTTGAGATAAGAACGTTAGGATCAACCATACCGCAACCCATAATCTCCAACCAACCAGTACCCTTACATACGCCGCAGCCCTTGCCACCGCAGATCGAGCACGACACATCAACCTCGGCTGATGGCTCGGTGAATGGGAAGTATGAGGGGCGCATACGAATCTGTGCCTGCTCGCCAAAGAGCTCCTTAGCGAAGTAGAGCAACGACTGCTTCATATCTGCAAACGACACGTTGCGGTCGATATAGAGACCCTCGATCTGGTGGAAGATGCAGTGAGCACGGTAAGAGATAGCCTCGTTACGGAACACACGGCCTGGGCAAATCACACGGATAGGTGGCTTCTGACGCTCCATGGTACGCACCTGGATAGATGAGGTGTGTGTGCGGAGTACTACATCGGGGTTCTGCTCGATGAAGAAGGTATCCTGCATATCGCGTGCTGGGTGCTCGGGTGGGAAGTTAAGAGCCGAGAACACATGCCAATCATCCTCAATCTCAGGACCATCGGCAACGGTATAGCCAAGGCGTGAGAAGATGCTAACAATCTCATTCTTAACGATTGATATAGGATGGCGTGAGCCCACAGGCTCCGATGTGCCTGGGCGTGTCATATCGTCGATTTTTGAGGCATTCATCGCCTGAGCATTCTGCAACTCCTCCTTGAGCGAGTTGATACGCTCGGTAGCCACATTCTTGAGGTGGTTGAGGCGCTGACCCAACTCACGCTTTAAGTCTGAAGGTACGCTCTTGAACTCCTCCATAAGGATGCCGAGCTCGCCCTTCTTACCAAGTATCTTGATGCGGAAGGCCTCAACATCAGCAGCAGTAGCTGGCTGGAAGGCCTCAATCTCTTGTAAAAGTTGTTCTATCTTCTGTATCATATGATATAATATTGTTTGCCTAATGTTTGCTATATTTTTTGTTCGATACCATATATATATTGAACGTACAAAGTTACTAATAATTTCTTAAAACTAAGATATCATAGAATGAAAAGTATTGTCTTGGTATAAGTAATTTTATGAAAAATGCGTTATTAACAAAAAATTATCCTCAGCAAAAATGGTTTATTATCCTAAATAACTATCACTTTATGTAGTCACAAGGCTATATCAATAGAAAAATTCTTATCTCTTTTTACCAATTTTTTCTTACCTTTGCATGAAAAGTAAATAAAACTTATACTTATGAATTTTTGGAAAATATTTGGTGCCACTGTTGCTGCGTGTGGAAGCTGCATGGTCATCATAATTATATGTACTATTATATTTAGTAACAGCCTTTTATCCATGTTCAACATTAAGATGGAGCAAGAGGTTGTTAAGCCGCAAACCATTCTATGTATCGACTTTGCGGAGGATATTATCGACGCACCCACAGTCTCACCATTTGGTGTGTTTGATGCCACAACAATGAGTTTTACCCAACCTCTCACCCTGGTACACGCCCTTGCATCCATTGAGCAGGCTGCCGTAGACGAAAATATCAAGGGTATATGTATACGACTAAATGGTAATGGCATAGTCGATGCAGCCAATATCGAGGAGCTTCGCCGTGCTGTGGAGCGCTTCAAAGCCTCAGGAAAGTTTGTCGTTGCCTACGACGACCACTATACACAGGCAGAGTACTACTTAGCCTCTGTTGCCGACCATGTAATACTCCAAAGAGAGGGTTCGTTAGAGTGGCAAGGTGTAGGCTTTAGCATGGTATTCTTCAAGTCGTTACTCGACAAGATAGATGCTCAAGCTGAGGTCTTCAGGCCAACATCGTGCATATATAAGAGTGGGGTAGAGCCCTTCACACTTACATCCATGTCGAAGGCCGATCGTGAGCAGATGACATCGCTTGCTAATGACATGTGGGACTCTATAGTTAACGATGTGGCTAAGAGCCGTAATATTGATACTGAGAGACTAAAATCTCTTGCTTCAAACCTCGAAATATCTCTTGCCGAGGATGCTCTTGAGGCTGGCCTTGTTGACGTCGTAGCTTATGAGGATGCACTATACGACTACTTCACAACAAAGGGTGTTAAGAGCAATAACCTCAACACTATGAATATGATGTCGCTGGGCAGATACTCTAATATTGTTAATGGTAATTGGCAGCGTATTCCATTCCTTGAGGGTAGCGATAAGTATCAGACTCCTGCTAACACAAATCTCATAGCTGTGGTATATGCCTCGGGCGAGATTGTCGATGGTAATATGCTTGTTGACAACTATGTTCACGGCTCGATGCTTGCTGCACAGCTACGCCAGCTACGCCTCGATGATAACACCAAGGCTGTTGTCTTGCGTGTTAACTCACCCGGTGGCTCCGCCCTCGCCTCGGATGTCATCTGGCGCGAGATGGAGCTTTTACAGCAGACCAAACCTATCATCGTATCTATGGGTAGCACTGCGGCAAGTGGTGGCTACTACATATCTGTACCTGCCGACTATATCTTCACCAACCGTCTAACACTTACTGGTTCCATAGGTGTCTATGGTATTATTTTCAACTTTGAGAATACCCTCAAAAAACATTTAGGCATAACAATCGATACAGCAGGAAGCTCCCCTATGGCAAATGGTATCAATATTTTATCACCTCTCTCACCTCGCCAAAAGGAGGTGTTGATGGAGGGTGTGGATAAGATATACACCACATTTACGGAGCATGTTGCCAAGGGTCGTAACCTTAGCATAGATAGAGTACAGGACATAGCTAAGGGACGAATATGGAGTGGTAGTCAGGCTGTGGAAAATGGTCTTGCCGATCATATTGGTGGTATTACCGAGGCTATAGCCATGGCTGCAGATATGGCAGATATCACTGATAACTTTGTTATATATGAGTTAGCACCAGAGCCAACACAAATTGAGGAGTTTTTAAACACCGTAACAGGACTATTTACACAGTCGTGGGGTGTTAACCCAGCTATCTATGGCGAAGATATTAAAAAGTTGTTAACAGAGAATATGTACCTATTTAACAACCATGGTATTCAGTGTGTTATGCCAGGAAATATAAGACTTAATTTATAGAATATACTTAATAGTTATGAACGAACAATTAGAGGAGCTATTACGCCGTATCATCCATCCCGAGACCGAGCAGAATATTGTAGACAGTGGTTTTGTGGATCGTGCCGATATGGGCGAGGATGGTAATATAGCCATCACCCTACGTTTTCAGAAGGCTCGTGATCCCTTTGCTCAGAAGATTAAGAGGAGTGTTGAGCAACTTATGAAGGATAACTATCCTGATAAGGAGACCCTTGTAATCATCCGTGAGGCAGCGCCTAAGCCACGCCGTCGTGAGCAGCCTACAACAACCAATGAGATATGTCGCATCATCGCCGTAGCTTCGGGCAAGGGTGGTGTTGGTAAGTCTACCGTAACAGCTAACTTGGCTGTAGCTCTACGCCAGAGAGGCTACAACGTAGGTATCCTCGATGCAGATATCTATGGTCCATCGCAGACTAAGATGTTTGGTGTTGAGGGCTACACCCCTGAGGCATATGTTGATGATGAGGGTAATCAGTTTATAATCCCAGCCCAGGCCTTGGGTATCAAGCTTCAATCCATAGGCTTCTTCATCCGTCCTACCGACGCTCTTATGTGGCGTGGAGGTATGGCTGTGAATGCTCTTCACCAGCTTGTCCACCAGACTATGTGGGGTAAGCTCGACTATCTGTTGATAGACCTTCCTCCAGGTACTGGCGACATACACCTATCTATCATCAACGAGATCAAGATTTCGGGTTCTGTCATCGTATCTACACCTCAGCAGGTTGCTGTTGCCGACGTTGTGCGTGGTGTTGAGATGTTCCGCCATGAGCAGGTAAACATCCCTATCTTGGGCATTGTTGAGAATATGGCATGGTTTACTCCCGAGGAGCTACCAAATAATCGTTACTATATCTTTGGCAAGGGTGGTGCTTCGCGCTATGCCGAGGAGGTTGGTGTCGATATCTTGGGAGAGGTACCCATTATCCAATCTATTATGGAGGGTAGTGATGAGGGACGCCCAGCTACAGGCTTCGATTCGCGTGTCGAGGAGTACTATGCTAAGATCGCTGCTAACGTTGTTGAAAAGTTGCCTACCGATTGTTAATTTCACTGTTAGTAACTGTTGGCAAAATATCAATAAAAAAATTTGCATTATTAAGGGTGGCTGTTGTATATACGGCCACCCTTATTTTACAAATTATTAGACTATATTTTTACTATTTTATTTTCAACTCCTTTTTCCGACGTTATCAACTATAAATGTTAATATTTCAACATATATAAATATGTTAATAATCTAATTGTTCATAATGTTAACATCTACATAATTTATTTATTTTTAATTACTTAAATATATGAAATTATAAACAAAAATAATAACTAATGTTAATAGTCAGACCCTTCTCCACTTTATTGACATTGTCAACAGCTATTATTATTTTTAGATTTTTATTAATATTTATATATAGTATAAAAAAATAAAAAACATATGTTGGTAACATATATGAAAAAATGGGGACATCAACCTCATGTCGACATCCCCAGAGCTTCTCACTACTTAAGATCTATCACCCAAAGTTCACTTTGTGAACCTATGCGGAAGGGTGGTCCCCATAACGAAAGTCCCGATGATACTATCACATGCGTATCTTCCCATCTACGATAGCCGTGACTCTGTTCATACATGGCGTCTGTAATCCAATTTAGAGGCCATACCTGGCCACGATGCGTGTGTCCCGATATGTGGATATCAACACCATGCTCTTTGCTCTCAGAGATAGATTTTGGCTGATGGTCGAGAACTACCATTGGAAGAGCGGTATCTGCATACATGAGGAGTGAATCTAAAGGTTTGCGTCGTAGTCTAAAGCTATCATCACGACCTATAATCTGCACCCCAGAACTTAGCTTAACAACACTATCGCGTAGTAGGTGTACTCTACTTGATGATATATGCTCCATGCACTCATCAATACCACTTATATATTCATGGTTGCCCGCTACCATATATATACCATCCTTGGCTCTTATATTATCGAACTCCTCAAGCATCCTATCCTTAATAACAGGCTCAATACTGTTATCTATGAGATCACCAACGATAAGCACAACATCGGGGTTGTGACTATTTATCATATCTACATACATTTTAAGGTCATCTCTTGTGGTGCCGTGGCCAAGATGAACATCACTGATGGCTACCATGCGATACTTTTCTCCCTCAATTGGTTTCTCTATATCTATAGTGATATATTCAGAAAGTGGTGTGCGATAGTTGATGTATCCATATAGTAGTAGGGCAGAGGTGATGATAAGAGAGTACCACACTCCATTATGAAGTGATGGTATGAATAGGTGTAGTAGGTCGAAGAGGGCTAATGATAGCACCATATAGAGGGTGAAGACAAGCCATATGGAGCCTATGCTAAAAAGCATCCTGGAGATAGATTGTGGAATAGATGCTCCACGTAGGGCGAAGTATATGAAGAGCGATATGGTAGCAAGCCAGAATAGCACAACAAAGAGTATGCGCACAGCTGTGGGTGCTGGGTGTAGAGCCTGATAAAATCTAAAAAATATATATGCATTACCGCCTAAATAAAGCAACATCATTGCAATCCACATCCACATCATAACTCACTTTTTTTTAATAAGTTTAAAAAATATAGGGAGATAAATAAGCATAGGTTAACTTACCCCCCATAAAACTTATTAATCTCCCTTATTTAGTTATCTATTTACGAGGCGCTTTCACATAACTCTCTACTCTCTTTTCATCAAGCCTCGCTTTGCAGCCTCCTCCTCCATAAGGGCGTAGGCAGCATCGTAGTCATTCGGAATAATACCATCGAGGATAGCATTCTTGATAACCTCCTTAATCTCACCTATAACGTTTGAAGGTGGAATATCATAGGTCTTGATGATGATATCTCCCGAGATAGGTGGTTGGAAGTTACGCACCCTATCACGCTCCTCCAAATCCTTCATCTTCACCCTTACAAGTTGGAAGTTTTTGAGGTATCGCTGCACCTTACTATCGATGCCCGATGTTATATCTGCCTCACAAAGTGTCATCAACTTCTCTATATCATCCCCCGCCTCAAAGAGTAGGCGACGAACGGCCGAGTCGGTGACCATATCCTCGGAAAGAACTATGGGTCGCATATGAAGGAATACCATCTTCTGCACAAAGCGCATAGGCTCGTTCATAGGGAGCTTCAAACGACGGAAAAGCTGAGGTATCATCTTCGAGCCCACAGCCTCATGCTGATGGAAGGTCCATCCTGTGTTAGGCTCATAGGCTTTAGTTTGAGGCTTTCCTATGTCGTGGAAGAGTGCCGCCCAGCGTAGCCATATATCATCGCTGCGCTTGGCAACATTATCCAACACTTTGAGCGTATGCTCGAAGTTATCCTTGTGAGCATGCTTACCTCTTCTCTCAACCCCTGTCATACGCTCAAGCTCGGGTATCACATACTTCAACAGACCTGAGTTATGCAGTAGATTAAAACCCATCGAGGGCACGGGTGAGGCCATAATCTTGTTTAGCTCGGTGGCGATACGCTCCTTGGTTATTATGTTTATACGCTCGGCCTGACGACATATTCCATCGAAGGTATCATCATCTATGTCGAAACCAAGTTGCGTAGCAAATCTTATGGCACGCATCATGCGCAGAGGGTCATCCGAGAATGTGGTGTCGGGGTCTCGGGGAGTGCGAATTATACAATCCTCCAAATCCTCTAAACCATTGAAGGGGTCGACAAGCTCACCAAACCTATTGCCATTCACACACCATGCCATGGCATTTATGGTGAAGTCGCGGCGTAGCTGGTCATCCTGCAGAGAACCAGGCTCGACAATGGGGTTGCGCGACTCTAGCCTGTAACTCTCCTTGCGAGCACCCACAAACTCCACTTCAATACCTCGCCAGTTGAGCATAGCTGTGCCATAGGTCTTGAATATGGAGACCTTGACACCCAGCTCTTTGCCTAACTCCTGAGCTACCTCCACACCATTACCCACCACCACGATATCTATATCGGATGATGAGCGATGCAGATAGTAGTCTCTGACATAGCCACCCACGGCATATGCCTCTACGCCCAAGCGATCTACAATGCGTGTAATATGTTTAAAAATAGGGTTACTTAATGGCATATATGCAACACTATTACTCCTCTGCGGCTCCATTATGAGCACGGCTTATGCAGCGCTGGTAGATACCAACAGTATTCTCTAAACCCCAGTATAGGGCATCGCTGATAAGTGCGTGACCAATAGATACTTCGTCAACCCATGGAATACGCTCGATGAAGTATTGAAGGTTCTCGGTGTTGAGGTCGTGACCAGCATTGAGACCCAAACCTACACGGCGTGCCTCCTCGGCAGCTGCAACATAGGGTGCTATGGCTGCCTCACGGTCCTTGGCATAGCCTGCAGCATAGGCCTCGGTATACAGTTCCACACGATCAGCACCACACTCCTTGGCTGCTGTAACCATCTCAACAACAGGATCTACGAAGATAGATACTCGTATTCCAGCCTTATGGAAACGCTCAGACATAGAGCGAAGGAATTCACGATTTTTGATAGTATCCCAACCAGCCGACGAAGTGATTGCATCCTCGGCGTCAGGAACAAGGGTTACCTGTGCTGGGCGCATCTCCTCAACAAGCTCACAGAAGCTCTCAATAGGGTTACCCTCGACATTGAGTTCTGTGGCGATATTCGCCTTTAGCTCACGCACATCCGAGTAGCGAATATGGCGAGCATCAGGGCGTGGATGCACGGTAATACCATCGGCACCAAAACGCTCGATATCGAGCGAAGCCTTCAATAAATTGGGCATATTGCCACCTCGTGAGTTGCGAACGACTGCAATCTTATTTACGTTAACGCTTAATTTTGTCATAATTTTCATATCTTTGCAAAAGCAAAGTTACGATTTTTTTTCATTCTGTCACAATGAAGATAATACTTTTTTCACGTAAGCAGGTAAACCACCGTGCCGAGCAGCTCAAAACAATGCTTAGCGTATTGTCGCGTTTGGGTGTTGATTACTCTATAAATGAGGACTTTGCCTCGGATATCGAGCGTCTTTTGGATATAAGTATCAGTAGTGGGCATCGCTTCACAGGAGCCATGCCTCTCACGGGTGATGATGTGGTTGTTACCTACGGAGGTGATGGCACCCTGCTTGAGGCAGTAGGTCTGCTTGATGATTACAACACCCCTGTGGTAGGTATCAACTGTGGTCGTTTGGGTTATCTCACAGCAGATGATGGTGAGGGTATAGAGGAGCTTTTCGAGCGTATTGTGGAGCGCAAGCTAACCTTTGAGAATCGTACAATGTTGCATATAGACGGAGATTTCGAGTGTGGTCATAGATGCTTGGCTCTCAATGAGGTAGCCATACATCGTCATGGAGCAACAATGATATCCATAGAGACTCTTGTCAATGGTAACCCTGTGGCTACCTACCATGGCGACGGCCTTGTGGTCTCTACGCCTACTGGCTCTACGGCCTACTCGTTGAGTGCTGGTGGTCCTATTGTCGACCCTCTGTGCAGATGTTTTGTGCTATCGCCCCTTGCTCCACATAACCTCACCATGCGTCCTGTTGTTATTCCCGATAACAACACCATAACACTGCGCCTCATGTCTCGTGGTGGCGAGGCCTTTCTCTCGGCTGATAACCGCACATATATCTTGCATGATGGAGCTATCGTAACCCTCGGTTTGGCCAAAGAGAGCCTCATTTTGGCCACTCCGCATAATAATACTTTCTACGATACGTTAAGAGAGAAGATGATGTGGGGGGTAGATAATAGATAAAATTACAATAAATATCCATATATCATCATACTATGTAATTCACTGATAATCAATATTGTGTACGTGTGTTACGCGCACACACGATGATTTTTTGGGTTTTACGAGTTGTGAAAAGTGAATTTATTACTTACATTTGCAAGATATTATGAGTGAAAAAAGAGCCATACCCGAACATATTGCCATAATCATGGATGGCAACGGACGCTGGGCTAAGCAGCAGGGCAAGCCACGATATGAGGGTCATATCGCTGGTGTTGAGTCGGTGCGTAGTTCGGTGCGTGCTGCAGCACGTAATGGTGTAAAGTGGCTCACGCTATACGCCTTCTCTACCGAGAATTGGGGTCGTCCTGCCGCTGAGGTTGAGGCCATCATGGAGCTCTTCTGCAAGAGTGTCATGGGTGAGTGCAACGACCTTAAGAGCCAGGGTGTGAGGGTAAAGGTCATTGGCGAGCGCACTCGTTTCTCGGCAAAGGTACTCGAGATGATAGACTATATCGAGAGTTCTACTGCCGAGGGTAGTCTTCTTACACTCGTACTTGCGTTCAACTACTCGTCGCGTCGCGAGATAGCCTTGGCGATGCAGCAGTTGGCTAAGCGTGTTAAGGATGGCGAGATAAAGGTTGAGGATATCGACGAAGAGAGTATTGCTGCAAGCCTCATGACTTGTGATATGCCCGACCCCGACATGATAATACGCACCAGTGGAGAGTGTCGCTTGAGCAACTTCCTGCTTTGGCAGGCCTCATACGCCGAGTTCTACTTCCCCGAGGTGTTGTGGCCCGACTTTACCGAGGCAGAGTTTGACAAGGCTATCGAAGTATTTGCCCGTCGTGATCGCCGCTATGGCTTGGTGACGGAAGAAAACTAAGTGACGATGAGAAACATTAGAATACTCCTTATTACCTTAATGACACTATTCGCTGTGATGCCATCAGCTGAGGCACAACAGCGAACAACGAGGTATAATATTGGTGAAGATGCAAATAATAGGTTTAGCGATACCATTGACTTCGACCGTTCACTACCTGTGATGACCGAGGGCGATGGTAAGCAGTACTACATTCGTGATATCAACATCCACGGTGTTAAGTACCTCAACCACGACATCCTTAAGCAGTCAGCAGGACTCATGGAGGGTGACTCGATATACCTACCAAGCTCCTTCATATCGAATGCTATGCACCGCCTATGGGCACCACGATACTTCTCGGATATTCAGATTGGTGCTACCATCGAAGGTGACTCTCTCGATTTGGAGGTGTTCCTCAAGGAGCGCCCACGTATCTTGACATGGAACTTCGAGGGTGTGTCTAAGAGCAAGAAGGAGGATTTGCGTGACGAGGTTCTCAAGCTTCGTCGTAACACCGAGCTCTCGGACTATGTTATCGACAAGAATGTAAAGCTCATCAAGGACCATTATGCAACTAAGGGCTTCAGAACCTGCGAGGTCGATGTGCGCATCACCAACGACACTATTTATGAGCAGTGTGTTAATGTCACCTTTGTCATCGACCGTGGTCCTAAGGTGAGGGTTGGTCAGATTAACTTCGAGGGTAACGAGGCCTTCGACGATAAGCGCCTACGTCGTACCTTCAAGAAGACGCACCAGAAGAGCATCCTCTTCTTCCAGAACAGAAAACTCAACGAGGAGGACTATGAGGCCGACAAGGAGCTTTTGCTTGACTTCTACAACTCACAGGGCTATCGCAATGCTACCATCGTTCGCGACTCGATATATGTCATCGATGACCAGACATTGGGTATCGACATCGAGGTGGATGAGGGTAATCAGTTCTACATCCGTAATATCAATTGGGTGGGTAACTCTATTTACACAACCGAGTATCTCGATGAGCTTCTTGGCATACATACGGGCGATATCTACGATAAGAAATCTATGCACAAGCGCCTCGGCATTGGCAAGGAGATGAACCCCGATGAGTACTCTATATCGTCGCTCTACCAGAATAATGGCTACCTGATGTCACAGATAGAGCCCGCCGAGATTGTTGTGGGTCCCGACTCTTTGGATTTGGAGATTCGTATCTTCGAGGGAAAGCCCTTCACCATCAATAATGTTGGCATTTCGGGAAATATGCGTGTAGATGACGAGGTTATCCGTCGTGAGCTCTATGTGCGTCCTGGTGAGTTGTACAACCGAGCTCTTCTTATGCAGACCATGCGTACCCTTATGGGTATGGGTCACTTCGACGAGCAGGCTATCATGCCAGATATCCAGCCTGTGAGCGATGAGTTGGTTGATGTCAACTGGCCATTGCAGGAGAAGGCATCCGATCAGTTTAACATCGCTGGTGGTTGGGGTTCTGGTACCTTCGTAGGTTCTATCGGTGTTACCCTTAACAACCTCTCGTTGCGTAACTTCTTCAAGAAGGGTGCATGGCGCCCTTATCCTTCGGGTCAGAACCAGCGTCTGCAGATTTCGGGACAGACAAACGGTACATACTATAAGGCCTTGTCGTTGAGCTTTACCGATCCTTGGCTTGGTGGCCGTAGGCCAAACTCATTCTCCGTGTCGGGTTATATCTCGGAGCAGAACAACGCATATTACGTATGGCAGAATGCCACTATGCACTACCGCTCTATGGGTCTTGCCGTAGGTTTTGGTAAGCGTCTTCAGTGGCCCGATCCATACTTCACCTTCTATGGTGAGTTGGGCTATCAGCGTTACGACCTTAAGGGTTGGAACTCGTTTATCATCAGCGATGGTGTGGCTAACACCCTTGCCCTGAAGCTTGTGTTGCAGCGCTCGTCGGTAGATGCTCCATTCTTCTCGCGTTCGGGTTCGGAGTTTACGCTCTCGGTGCAGGCAACACCTCCATTCTCGCTCTGGGATGGCAAGGACTATGCGGCGTTGGCTAAGGCCGGTACTAAGGAGGCGCAGCAGGATATGTATCGCTGGATTGAGTACCATAAGTGGTTGCTCAAGGCTCGTTGGTTCTTCCCTCTCACACGCAACCAGAACCTCGTGCTTATGCTTGGTGCCGAGATGGGTTACTTGGGTCACTATAACAAGCACAAGGTGTCGCCATTCGTGCGCGTCGAGATTGGTGGTGATGGTATGACTGGCTATAATATATATGGTGTCGACATCATCGCATTGCGTGGTTACGAGGATGGTGCTCTCGACCCATCGAGCTACTACTCTGTGGCATATAATAAGTACACCATGGAGTTGCGCTACCCAATCATCCTCAAGCCTAACTCGTCAATATACGCTCTGGTATTCTTGGAGGGTGGTAACGGCTTCAACTCATGGAAGGAGTTCTCTCCATTCAAGATTAAGCGCTCGGCAGGTGTGGGCGTGAGATTGTACTTGCCTATCGTGGGTATGCTCGGTATCGACTGGGGTTACGGTTTCGACCCAGCCTACGGCAAGAATAAGGCGAGTGGCTCGCAGTTCCACTTTGTCCTTGGCCAGCAGTTCTAATCGCTCAGCGATAACTGTGGCATAGGAGTGGGGGAGATATTAGATGGAATTAATGTGCCTAATGTGGCAATAAATTTGAGATATAGAACGCTATAGTATAAAGAACACTAAAATTTACGACTATGAAAAAGATTATTCTTACGCTTGTATTGGCGTTGATGACTGCAGGTATGGCATCGGCACAAAACTATATGGTTGTTGATAGCGAGAAGGTTTTTAAGTCGGTGAGCGCATATAACGAGGCTTTGGATAGTCTCGAGAAGCTTGCTGAGAGCTACCAGCAGCAGGTGGATGCTAAGTTCCAGGAGGTGGAGCAGCTATATAATAGCTATGTGCAGATGCGTAACTCACTCTCTGAGAGCACACGTCAGCAGTATGAGCAGCGCATCCTTCAGATGGAGGCCGAGGCTACCGAGTTACAGGAGTCGTTGTTCGGCACCGAGGGCGAGCTTATGCAGAAGCGTGTAGAGATGATACAGCCTATCCAGGAGAGAGTATTCTCTATTATAGAGAGCTTCTCTAAGCAGTATGGCTACGACCTTGTTATCGACATCGCTGCCAACCCAACAGTGTTGTACTACTCATCAAAGGTAGACTTTACCGAGATGATTATCAAGGCTTTGAAGTAGAGAAATTAATTTAATAACTATAATTTACAAACGATGAAGAATTTATTGAAACTGACCCTCGCCGTAGTATTTGTATTTGGAGCAATGTCGGCATCAGCGCAGAAGCTTGGTCGTGTCGACTTGGCCGCTATCATTCCTAATATGACCGAGTTTAAGGATGCTCAGTCGAAGCTTGAGACCTATGGTAACGAGCTTAGCCTTCAGCTCGAGCAGATGCAGGTGGAGTTCACAACAAAGTATTCTGAGTACGAGAAGAATATGTCAACATATAGCGACTCTATTCGCCAGATGAAGGAGCGTGAGTTGATGGAGATGCAGCAGCGTTTCTCGGATATGCAGCAGATGGCACAGCAGGATATCCAGCGTAAGGAGGCCGAGTTGATGGAGCCTATCTACAAGAAGGCTGATGAGGCTGTTCGTAAGATTGCAGTTGCTGGTGCATATACCGTTATTTTCAGCACCACTGGCGACCAGGCATCATCTGCAGGTCTTGCCTACTTCGATCCTAAGCAGGTTACCGACGTCACTGCTGAGGTTAAGAAGGCTCTTGGTATCACAGAGTAACGTATAGCGATAGCTTTATATGGGGCGCATCCTGAGAGGATGTGTCCCTTTTTTTTGATATATCCCTATGCCTCGAGTTGTTACACGTAGTAACATAAATCCTTTTATTAACATAGTCGTGTTTATAACTTATAACAAATTGACGAAGAAATATTATTGCTAATCGCATAAAAAATCTTAAATTTGTGGATGTTAAAAAGTGAAACTATGGCAAAGCAATATAGTAAACCATCCAAGAATAATAGCGACGCATTTGTGCAACTTGCTGACCTTAATGGCATTGCACCACCTCAGGCCATCGAACTTGAGCAGGCCGTATTGGGAGCGTTGCTCCTCGAGAAGGATGCCATCATCGATGTGCAGGAGTATATCAACGTGGACACCTTCTACACCGAGGAGCATAGGTTGATTTTCAAGGCCATACAGGAGCTATCTACCGAGATGAAGGCTATCGACCTCTATACGGTCACCGAGCGCCTTAAGTCACAGAAGTTGCTCACCAAGGCGGGTGGTGCGGGATATCTTGCGCAGCTCACGCAGCGTATCGCCTCGGCAGCGCACGTTGAGTTCCACGCCAAGATCATTGCGCAGAAGTATGTGCAGCGTGAGCTCATTCGCTCGGCTACCGAGATTCAGCGCCGCTCTTACGATGAGGAGGTGGATGTCACCGAGCTTATTGGCTTTGCCGAGCAGGAGATATTCCGTGTGTCGGAGGGTAATGTGAAGCGCTCTGTGCAGGCCGCTTCCGATATCTTGCGCAAGGCATTGGCTCAGATTGAGGAGGCCTCGAAGAGTGCGGGTGAGTACAACGGTGTGAGGTCGGGATTTACCGATATCGACAGCGTAACCCTCGGTTGGCAGCGTTCCGACCTTATCATCATCGCGGCACGACCCTCTATGGGTAAGACCGCCTTTGTGCTTACCATGGCCCGCAATATGGCCGTTGAGTTCAAGACTCCTGTAGCCTTCTTCTCGCTCGAGATGTCGTCGGTGCAGCTTATGAACCGACTTATCGTTGCCGAGACACAGCTCGACTCAAAGCTGTTGCGTACGGGTAATCTTACGCCTGACCAGTGGGTGCACCTCGAGAAGCAGACCGTGGAGCTTGGTCGCTCACCGCTATATGTCGATGACACCCCAGCCCTCTCTGTTTATGAGTTCCGCTCGAAGGCTCGTCGTCTAAAGACGCAGCACGACATACAGCTTATCATCATCGACTACTTGCAGCTTATGACTGCAGCATCGCCCGAGACACGTGGCAATCGTGAGCAGGAGGTGTCGCTCATCTCGCGTACGCTCAAGGCTATCGCCAAGGAGTTGGATGTGCCTATCATAGCCCTGTCGCAGCTCAGCCGTAATGTGGAGAACCGAGGTGGCACGAAGCGCCCACAGCTCTCGGATCTTCGTGAGTCGGGAGCTATCGAGCAGGATGCCGATGTTGTAGCCTTCATCCACCGTCCCGAGTACTATGGCCTCACAACAAGTGAGAATGGTCTTCCTACGGCGGGTATGGCTGAGATCATCATTGCCAAGCACCGTAATGGTGAGGTTACCGATGTGCCTATGCGCTTTATCAAGGAGCAGGCTAAGTTTGCCGATGCCGATGCCTCGGCTGTGGCGGCCATTGCCTCAGGTGGTAGGGTGCAGATGCAGGAGAGCTACGACAATATATCGTCGAGCAGTAATAGTATGATGCCCCCTATGGGTATGGAGCCTATGGGTATGCAGGGGGGTATGGCTATGGGTGGTGTGCCCAGCGAGTTCGACATTCCATCGTCACCCATGGGTGCTCCCGGCAATAATAACGACGCACCATTTTAGGTTATAACAAACATATAATATAGATGTTTACAAAGGTACATACAGGAGCTATATCGGGTATCGAAGCTGTGGAGGTTACCGTTGAGGTTAATGTCGCCCAGGGTGGCCTTGGCCTCTTCCTCGTGGGCCTTCCTGATAACACCATCAAGGAGAGCGAGCAGCGTATACACGCCGCCTTCGAGAACTCGGGATATAAGCTACTTGCAAAGAAGACCGTTGTAAACCTCGCCCCTGCCGACCTGCGCAAGGAGGGCTCACTCTACGACCTGCCCATAGCCATTGGTATCCTTGTCGCTACCGAGCAGATAACAACCTCTATGCTCGATGACTCTATGTTCATCGGCGAGCTCTCGCTGGATGGCTCGCTACGCCCAGTGAAGGGTGTGCTGCCTCTTGTTGCCATGGCGCGTGATAGAGGCCTTAAAAGGGTCTTCATGCCCAAGGATAATGTCGCTGAGGGTGCCGTTGTCGAGGGTATAGAGATTGTTGGCGTAGGCTCACTTGTGGAGATGTGCCAGATAGCTATGGGTAACATCCCATATAGTGTAGCAGAGAGTGTCATATCGAGCGATGAGGCTGAGGAGAGCCTCTTTGCCGAGGACTTCGCCGATGTCAAGGGCCAGAGCTATGTGAAGCGTGCCTTGGAGATTGCTGCGGCAGGAGGACATAATGTAATGATGGTGGGAGCTCCTGGCTCGGGTAAGACCATGCTCGCACGCCGCATGCCAACTATTATGCCCCCCATGACTCTTGAGGAGGCTTTGGAGACAACAAAGATACACTCTGTGGCCGGCAAGATTGGAGCACACCGAGGTCTTATGCGTGTGCGCCCCTTCCGTGCTCCTCACCACCTGACATCACAAGTGGCACTCATAGGTGGTGGACAGTCGCCACAACCTGGCGAGGTGTCGTTAGCAAATAACGGAGTCCTCTTCCTTGATGAGATGCCTGAGTTCGGGCGTAGCGTCCTTGAGGTGCTCAGACAGCCCTTGGAGGATAGGCGTATCACCATCTCGCGAGCTAAGTATAGTGTTGAGTACCCCGCGAACTTCACCCTTATAGCCTCGATGAACCCATGCCCTTGTGGCTACTATAACCACCCGACGAAGGAGTGTACATGTTCGGCATCTGCCGTGCATCGCTATATGTCCCATATCTCGGGACCTCTCATGGACCGTATAGATATACATATAGAGGTCATCCCTGTGGAGATATCGGAGATGATGGGCGACGAGCGCTCGGAGTCGAGTGCCGAGGTGCGCAAGCGTGTTGTTGCAGCGCGCGAGATACAGCTACGCCGCTTCGAGGGCGTCGACATATACTGCAATGCCATGATGAATAGCGCCATGCTCCGTCAGTTTGCACCCTTGAGCAAGGAGTGTTCCATGCTCCTGGAGCGTGCCATGATGCATCTTAACCTCTCGGCACGTGCCTACGACCGCATAGTCAAGGTGGCACGCACCATTGCCGACTTGAATGGCTCTGAGAGTATAGAGCCAAATCATATTTCCGAGGCTATAGGCTACCGATCACTCGACAGAGAGAGCTGGGGTAGATAGCCTCACGTTGATACTTTGATATATAATTTGTATATTTGTCACATATAACCGTAAAAAACGAACAGCTATGAAATACGCTATTATCTCTACAGAGAAGGGTGATATGAAGGCGGAGCTCTACGAGAAGGAGACTCCTATCACCGTTGAGAACTTCATCAAGCTCGCAGAGAGCCACTTCTACGATGCTCTAACCTTCCACCGAGTGATCCCCGATTTCGTTATCCAGGGTGGCTGCCCATTGGGCACAGGTGCTGGAGGTCCTGGCTATACCATCCCATGTGAGACACGTGCCGAGCGTCAGTATCACGACCGTGGAGTCCTCTCTATGGCACACCGTGGCCCTAACACCGGCGGCTCGCAGTTCTTCATCTGCCACAACCGTATGAATACCCAGCACCTCGACCGTGTTCACACCTGCTTTGGTAAGGTCGTTGAGGGCGTGGATGTAATCGACGATATCCGCCCAGGTGACTTGATTCTCTCGATCACTATCGTTGAGGAGTAAACATATATTGCTGTGAAGGATATTAAGAGGGTTTTCGATATTGATGCTACCACCACGCTATATATTGCGGGTCCATGTAGCGCAGAGAGCCACGAGCAAGTGCTTGCGGCTGCTGAGGGCGTACGCCGTGCTGGCATCAATATCTTCCGTGCTGGTGTGTGGAAGCCACGCACCAAGCCAGGCTCCTTCGAGGGCATGGGTAACGAGGCCTTGGCATGGCTTGCTGAGGTTAAGCATACCTATGGCATGAGGGTAGTCACCGAGGTGGCTACTGCCGAACACCTCGAGCAGGCCCTCAAGGCGGGTGTCGACGGCGTGTGGATAGGTGCGCGCACCACGACAAACCCCTTTGCAACACAGCTTATCGCCGACGCTCTACGAGGCGTGGATATCTCGGTATTTATCAAAAATCCTGTGATCCCCGATGTAGACCTCTGGCTTGGCTCTGTCGAGCGTATATATAATAGTGGTGTGCGCCATATAGCCGCTGTGCACCGTGGCTTCGGCACACATAACAATAGCCGCTATCGTAACGACCCCCACTGGTCGGTGCCCATCGAGCTGCACCGCCGACTGCCAAATATCGACATCCTCTGCGACCCAAGCCATATTGGAGGCAGCAGGGAGCTTATTGCTCCGCTGTCGCAGGAGGCCCTCGACCTAGGCTTCGCAGGCCTTATGGTGGAGTGCCACCCAACACCTGACATGGCACTTAGTGATGCGCAGCAGCAGGTGACCCCTGAGGTGCTCAGTGAGATTCTTGCCTCGCTGAAACACCGTAGTGCTAATGCCGAGGGCGATGCCTTGGGCGAGTTCCGACAGCATATCGACTCCATAGATAGCCGTATCGTGGAGCTCTTGGCCGAGAGAATGGAGGTGGCGCGTAACATAGGCCGCTATAAATCGCAGCGTGGCATCACCATCGTGCAGCGTAACCGCTATAACGAGCTGCTTCAGGTGGCCGAGCGTAGGGCGGAGTCTGTGGGGCTGTCCAAAGAGTTTATCCTGCGTATATTTAGCTCAATACACGAGGAGTCGGTGAAGAGCCAGATAGATATCTTCGAGGGCAGGACTCATAAATAGAGAGTATGTGAGGTCACATAGTGACCGATATTAGAGTTTTTGTGGGCTGAATGGGATGACCGTTCGGCCCGCGATTGCTTAAAATAGGGTGGAAACTCACACGCTGAGGTAGGGAAATAGAGAGATTTTAGAAGTTTCTATGATGGTTATGGGGAGATGATGTGATATATTTTTGACTTATGTGATACTAAAATAGGTTGTTGAACCTCTTTTTCTTTGCGGTGTTTATTGAAACTTTATGCCTGTTTGTTGAAAATATAAGAAAAAACGCAAAAAAGTTTGTAAATAATTTGCAGAATAAAAAATTTGGTGTACCTTTGCACTCGCAATCGAAAAGGTTGTAGTCGTAAAATTTAAGATGTTAGTGTTGCGGAAATAGCTCAGTTGGTAGAGCACAACCTTGCCAAGGTTGGGGTCGCGAGTTCGAGTCTCGTTTTCCGCTCAAAACGAAGAAGACAGCTAAGGGCTGTCTTTTTTCATTTTGTATTGCTGACAACAGACTTGCACGAAGCGACCCCACTCACCCCTCTCAGGGGGCGGGGGTGTAAATATAAATTCGCGAGATATTGCCCACGAGCATCGTGGGCTCGAGTCTCGTTTTCCGCTCCAAGTCCAAAAGTTTTGAGGACAAAATCAAGCAAAACCCTTTGAAACATCGTTTCAGAGGGTTTTTCATTTGTTGTTAGTCGGTATCGTTTCGACTTCGTGTAGCCCCAACCCGACATAGCCCGAACCTCGAAGTGTCCCTCCGAATATCCACCGTGAAATTAAGGGACACTTACTCCGAAATGAGGGGACACTTTGATATTTTTTCGGCTTTTCACAAACTTTTCGGGCTGGCAGTTGCCTACGCTTTAATAAAAACAGTCAGATGAAAAGTACATTCAGAATCCTATTCTACGCAAAGTGGGAGGCAAGCGACGAGGCAAAGATGCTCCCAATCTATGTTCGCATTACAATCAATGGCACAAAGGCTCGTTTCAGCCTTAAAATCCGTGTATCGGAGAAAATCTGGGATGCCAAGAGTGGTCGTGCCATCGGGCATAGCCACGAGGCCCTGCAAGCCAACCGCTACCTCGACAGCGTCGTTACACGCATCAATACCATATATTATCGCCTATGCGAGCAGAGCGAGGCTGTAACGGCTCAAATGGTGCGTGATGAGTTCCTCGGCGTGAAAACACCCAGCAAGACGCTACTTTCGGTATTTGCCGAGTTCAATGATAGACAGGAGAATCTTATCGGCGTGGATATTACGCAATCGACATTCAACAAGTTCGACTTGACATTTCGTCGCTTGGAAGAGTTTCTGCGAGTGAAACGCAATCGACCAGATATCCCCGTATCGCTGGTCGATAGAGATTTTGTGCTCGACTTTGAGGCCTATTTGAAGGTCGATTACCACCTGCAAGCCAACTCTGCCGAGAAGTTGATGCGTATCTTCAAACGCATTACCACGATGTGTTTTAAGAGT
>JAZRMM010000027.1:0-23559 GCA_045647535.1 Alistipes sp. | reverse complement strand
AGGGCGACAACAACACCCCACGTGTAGATATCGACGGCCGTCAGTACACCCCACAGGAGATCTCGGCTATCACCCTTCAGAAGATGAAGAAGACCGCTGAGGACTACCTCGGCCAGGAGGTAACAGAGGCTGTTATCACCGTGCCTGCATACTTCTCGGACTCACAGCGTCAGGCTACCAAGGAGGCTGGCGAGATTGCTGGCTTGAAGGTGCGCCGTATCATCAACGAGCCTACTGCTGCTGCCTTGGCCTATGGCCTCGACAAGAAGCAGGACGACATGAAGATTGCCGTATACGACCTTGGTGGTGGTACCTTCGATATCTCTATCCTTGAGCTTGGCGATGGCGTCTTCGAGGTTAAGTCAACAAATGGTGATACCCACCTTGGTGGTGATGACTTCGACCACGTGCTCATCGACTACATGGCCGAGGCGTTCAAGGCTGAGCACCACATCGACCTTCGTCAGGACCCTATGGCCTTGCAGCGCTTGAAGGAGGCTGCCGAGAAGGCGAAGATTGAGCTCTCGTCGGCAACAACAACAGATATCAACCTCCCATACATCATGCCTGTAAACGGCATCCCTCAGCACCTTGTGATGACCCTCACACGTGCTAAGTTCGAGCAGTTGTGCGACCACCTCGTGCAGAAGACCATCGAGCCTTGCCGCATTGCATTGCGTGATGCAGGCTTCTCAGCAAGCCAGATTGACGAGGTTATCCTCGTGGGTGGCTCAACACGTATTCCAGCTATCCAGAAGGTTGTTGAGGAGTTCTTCGGCAAGACCCCTAACCGCTCGGTAAACCCCGATGAGGTTGTTGCCGTAGGTGCTGCCATCCAGGGTGGTGTCCTCACAGGTGAGGTTAAGGATGTCCTCCTCTTGGACGTTACTCCACTATCACTCGGTATCGAGACTCTCGGTGGTGTCTTCACCAAGCTTATCGAGGCTAACACACCAATCCCTACACGCAAGAGCGAGGTATTCTCTACAGCTGCCGACAACCAGCCATCCGTAGAGATTAACGTATGCCAGGGTGAGCGCCCTATGGCTCGCGATAACAAGTCTATCGGCCGCTTCCACCTCGACGGCATCCCTGCAGCACCACGTGGCGTGCCACAGATTGAGGTGACCTTCGATATCGACGCTAACGGTATCCTCAACGTGTCGGCTAAGGATAAGGGCACAGGCAAGGAGCAGAAGATTCGTATCGAGGCATCGAGCGGTCTTACCGACGCCGAGATCCAGCGTATGCGCGACGAGGCTAAGGCTAACGAGGAGAAGGATAAGCAGGAGAAGGAGCGTGTTGAGAAGATTAACGCTGCCGACTCAAACATCTTCGCTTCGGAGAAGCAGCTCAAGGAGTATGGCGATAAGATTCCTGCCGATAAGAAGGCAGCTATCGAGGACGCCCTTGGTAAGCTTAAGGAGGCTCACAAGGCACAGGATATTGCAGCTATCGACACCGCTATCGAGGCTCTCAACGCAGCATGGCAGGCAGCATCTCAGGATATCTACGCTCAGCAGCAGCAGGCACAGGGCCAGCCTAACCCAGGCGCACAGCAGGGTGGCGAGCAGGCATCACAGCCCGAGGACGTAGAGTTCGAGGAGGTGAAGTAGTCGGCCAGCGCTCAGCGTCTTATAATATTGATGGGGCTGTTCAACTTAAGGGTTGGACAGCTCTTTTTTTGTCGTTGGGGGCGACAGATAGAATTTTATTCCTATCTTTGCACTCAAATGCTTAGTCTATGCGATACTTTATAGAGCTACAATACGATGGTGCTGCCTACTTCGGCTGGCAGCGACAGCCCGATACCCCCACCGTGCAGGGAACTATCGAGGCCAAGCTCTCCATGTTGCGTGGCACACCCACCGAGATTGTGGGCGCAGGACGCACCGATACGGGCGTTAATGCCTCGTTCTATACGGCGCACTTCGATGCCGAGACCCCTGTGGACTGCTCGCAGCTAAGCTATAAACTAAATAAGGTGCTACCCTCGGATATAGCCATCCTCCGCATCTACGAGGTGGCGGCCGAGAAGCATGCTCGCTTCGATGCTAAGAGCAGGGAGTACACCTACCTTCTCACCCCTCGTAAGTCGCCCTTCCGTCGCTTCTCAGCGTGGCACTATACCGCCGACCTGGATGTCGATAGGATGAACATGGCAGCATCCAAGCTCCTTGACTACGAGGACTTTACATCGTTCGCTAAGCTAAACTCCAATAACAAGACAAACATCTGCCATATCACCCATGCCGAGTGGGTTGTTGAGGCAGATGGCACACTTCGTTTCACCATCCGTGCCGACAGGTTTCTGCGTAATATGGTGCGTGCTATCGTGGGTACACTGGTCGATGTTGGCCGTGGTAGATATAGCGTCGAGGAGTTCGAGGATATCATCCTCTCGAAGGACCTCTCGCGCTCGAGTGCCGGTGCCCCCGCCTGCGGCCTCTTCCTCTCGGATGTGAGGTATTAACAGACAGGTTCAAATGAGAAATATAAGGGTGTCGCAACCGAAGGTTGGACACCCTTTTTGTTTTTATATTCAAGTTTAGCCTTTTAATTCTACCCACCCGTTACTCTCTGATATTTCTGTTGGGTCTATAATTCGAATCTTATGATATGTCTGATTATCGTCTAAAAGTGAATTATCCAAAATATTCAACTCTTCTAGACTGAAATATCCTGTTTCTATATTCTTCAAATACAACTTATTGGTAACCTTTCTCTCTGTGTCACCCTGTAGATAAGTAATTGTATTAATCAACTTTACAGGAGAGTCCTCTTCGTAGCAAATGATAGATATTGTTTTACCACTCATCAAGCCATTAATGATTTGTTTGTTGTAGTACAGATCTCTGTTTATATTGAAACTCTTAAATACCCTGTGGCATCCTGGGGGTATGACAAGTTCGTTGCCAACCTTATGTGTATTCGATATGCTTGTTCCAGAGATATTTGCATTATTGTAGCTTGTGCTAGTTACGGTGTGCGAAACCTCTGAGACTTTGTAGCTGTGGAGGGTTGATGTTGTACTCCAACCTGCATAATCGTAGACATTTCCATTGTATACAAAACATGATTTGTCGGTAACAATGTAGATGTCCTGTTCGCTATTATTTGTTATGGTAAAATCAAATATTGGACCTTCTTTGTTGATTTTATAGCTAACCGTTACCACATCGTCACTATATTCATAGCCGTTATTGGTTTTTGTCATTTCATCTGAATGAAATGTTGCTATTTGTAGATATGCTCCGCAACTGGTTAGGCTGAGAAGTAATAGTAAAAACAGAAGACGTTTCATAGTGATAAAATTTTGTACGTCAAAGATAGTGATAATAAAATTAATTTCAAAATTTACGTTTCTAATTTCATACTCCAAGTTGAGTGATAAGAGTAATGTTTACATTTAATCTCGCAAGGTCAGTAAATAATAGAAATTATTTACTATCTTTGTGCGTTATATATATAAATCATTGAAGAGTTATGAAATGTGCAATTATAGGCCATGGCAAGATGGGTCGCGAGATTGAGCGAATACTCCTTGAGCGTGGCCACAGCGTAGACCTTATTATCGACGAGGCAAATGCCCATGAGCTCACCGCCCAGAACCTCGCAAACATAGATGTTGCCTTTGAGTTCACAACGCCCGATACGGCACTTAACAACATACGCACAGTGCTTGAGGCTGGCGGTAGGGTAGTGTCGGGTACTACGGGTTGGCTTAGTGAGCTTCCCGCCATGCAGCGTCTCGCTACGGAGGGTGGTGGCGCCCTTCTCTACGCCTCGAACTTCTCGATAGGTGTCAACATGATGTTTCGCCTTAACCGCCGTCTTGCCGAGCTTATGAACCCTCATAAGCAGTACGACGTGCGCATCGAGGAGACACACCATATATGGAAGAAGGATGCACCCAGTGGCACGGCCATAACCCTTGCCGAGGGTATTATAGAGGGTGTCGAGCGTAAGACGTCGTGGGTGAATAGCGCCGCTAAGGAGGCTGGCGAGCTTGAGATTATATCCTATCGTGAGGGCATGACCCCAGGCATCCACACCGTGACCTACACCTCGGAGGACGACTTCATAGAGCTCAAGCACTCGATACTCAACCGCCGTACTCTCGCCATGGGTGCTGTGGTTGCGGGCGAGTACCTTGCCGACAAGCGTGGTGTCCACACCATGGATGATATTTTGTAGTAATATTTGAGAATACTTAGATTATATGGATAAGCTTAAGATGTTTTGGACAAAGTGTAAGTTCTATATCACCCACCCATGGCTGTTGTGTGCCCTAATGTCGGTGATGGTGACACTCTTCGCTATATGGTATGGTGCATGGTGGTCGTTGTTCATCGCCCTGCCCCTCATCTACGACTTCTACATCACTCGTAAGATTCGCTCCTACCACCGTCAGTCGATCGAGCGCTACAACTGGTATCGCATAGCGTGGGCTGTGTGGTGCGCAGCAATCTTCGCCCTTGTCATCGGCGTGGTGATTCACATGCTCTTCTTCCGCTGGGAGATACCCTTTATCATCACCTTCCTCCTCGTTGGCGCCTACGCCCTATGGAACGAGATCAAGGGTCAGCAGCAGGCCTACAGGTGGATATATAGCTGGGTGCACGCCATACTCTTTGCTACCATAGTGGCAACACTCATACAGCTCTACATCTTCCAGATGTTCGTCATCCCCACAGGCTCTATGGAGGGCACACTCCTTCAGGGCGACTACATCCTTGTGGATAAGGTGACCTATGGACCTCGTGTCCCCATGACCCCATTGTCGTTCCCATTTGTGCATAACACCATGCCTCTGAACGACACTAAGTCGTCGTTCGACACATCGTGGGAGCGCTCCTACCGTCGCCTTGCGGGCACAGGACAGATTGAGCGTGGCGATGTTGTTGTCTTCAACTTCCCCGAGGGCGATACCGTAGTCATGGAGTTCGCCGCTGAGAGCTACTACGAGATTGTGCGTAACCCACGCAACGTGGAGCTTGGTCGCACCCCTGCGGAGCGTCGTCAGACCCTGCTCAACAACTTCACCATCGCCGTGCGTCCCGTGGATAAGAAGGAGAACTACATCAAGCGATGTGTAGGTATGCCTGGCGATATCCTCGAGGTGCGTGATGGCATAGTCTATACCAACGACGAGGCTGAGCGTAGTGTCCCCACAAAGCAGTATGAGTACACTATCCAGAACCTCAAGACTGGTAAGCTTAGCAAGGACCCTGTCCTTATCGCTGATAGAGACCTCGCAACGTCGATGTATGCCGATACCACCAAGTATAGCATAACAAAGGCTCACTCGGAGCAGAATGGCGACATGAGCATCCATGGCATGGCTGGAGCCCTTATCCCCCATGTAACCGATGGTGATACTCACTTTGCTAAGTGGTCGTTGGATAACTTCGGCCCTGTGTGGATACCCGCTGCAGGCCAGAGTGTAGAGCTCAATGCCGATAACATAGCGCTATATGGCCGCTGCATCACCGTCTATGAGCACCGCTCCCTAAAGAGCGAGGCCAAGGAGGATGGCACTGTCGTCTACTTCATCGACGGCAAGGAGGCCACCCACTACACCTTCCTTATGGACTACTACTTCATGATGGGCGACAACCGCCACCAGTCTCTCGACTCACGCTTCTGGGGCTTCGTGCCTGAGGACCACATCGTGGGTAAGGCTAAGTATATATGGTTCTCACGTGACCCTAATACGGGCGAGATACGCTGGGATAGAATGTTCACAACCATTAAGTAATCTTCGATGATGGCGTCGGATAGTTATAAGACCATAGCGCAAGCCCAGGAGACCACCTACCGTCAGCTGAGTAGTAAGTTTCTGGTCTATGCCTACCCCGTGGAGACCGAGGCACAGATTAAGGAGCACCTCGACGCTCTGCGTAAGCGCTGGTTCGATGCTACGCACCACTGCTACGCCTGGCGCTTAGGCCCTCATGGCGAGCAGTTTCGTGCTAATGACGATGGCGAGCCCTCCTCAACAGCCGGCAAGCCCATCTTGGGACAGCTCCTATCGCAGGAGGTCACCAACTGCTTGGTTGTTGTAGTGCGCTACTTCGGTGGCACCAAGCTTGGTGTTCCTGGCCTTATCGCCGCCTATAAGGAGTCTACGGCACAGGTGTTGGCCGAGTGCGAGATTGTGGAGCGCACGGTGGATACGACCATCAGAGTGTCGTTCTCCTACATCGCCATGAACGACGTCATGCGCATCGTCAAGGATATGCAGCCCCGCATCGTGGAGCAGCTCTTCGACAACCTCTGCACGATGACTCTCTCCATACGTGAGTCGGAGTCGGAGCAGCTTATCAACCGCCTTGAGAAGGTCGAAGGCGCCACGGTAGATATAGTAGAATAGTGGGTTATATCGTCTCTGTCTATGTTGGTTATTGGAGTTTGTCATTCTGAACGTTAGTGAAGAATCTCCTCAAAGCCGACAATCGAGTGTGTGTTTGCGGGTTGCCGTCGTGTAGGAGATGCTTCGTTGCACTCAGCATGACATTGATAGTGATACATATATAACAGATGCAAAAGTATTGGGTATATATCATCTCTGTCTATGTTGGTTATTGGAGTTTGTCATTCTGAACGTAGTGAAGAATCTCCTCAAAGCCGACAATCGAGTGTGTGTTTGCAGGTTGCCGTCGTGTAGGAGATGCTTCGTTGCACTCAGCATGACATTGATAGTGATACATATAGTAACAGATGCAAAAGTATTGGGTATATATCATCGGCAATAAGTACATGTCTACACTATACACCGGTGTTACCAATGATATAGTTAGGCGTGTGTGGGAGCATAAGAACGGGGAGATTAAAGGTTTTACGCAGCGTTATAGATGTTCGCACCTACTCTATTTTGAGGATTTCGCAGATATTAATCAAGCAATAGCACGTGAGAAACAGATAAAGGGTTGGCGTAGAGATAGAAAGATAGAGCTGATAATGTCATTAAATCCTGATAGACTGGATTTAGCGGTTGATTGGTATAGAGAAAATTAGTAATATCAGTGGATAACAAGATTGTCATTAAGAATGCGAGGGTTCACAACCTCAAGGATATAACTGTTGAGATCCCCCACAACAAGCTCGTTGTTGTGACAGGCCTCTCCGGGTCGGGTAAGTCGACCTTAGCCTTCGATACCATCTTTGCCGAGGGTCAGCGCCGCTATGTCGAGAGCCTCTCGGCATATGCCCGTCAGTTCTTGGGTCGTATCGAGAAACCCGATGTCGACTTCATCGAGGGCATAGCCCCCGCCATAGCCATCGAGCAGAGGGTCATATCGCGCAACCCACGCTCCACGGTGGGTACCGTAACCGAGATATACGACTACCTAAAGCTTCTATTCTCACGCATAGGACGCATCTACTCGCCCACAACGGGTCGTGAGGTCCGATGTTTCGAGGTTGACGACGTCGTAGATAGACTGAAGAGCTTGGAGGATGGTACACGTGTTGTTGTTGCCTCGCCTCTCGTGCTCAAGCAGTCGGAGAGTATCGTCGAGCGTATGCTCACGCTCATGGAGGATGGCGTAAACAGAGTGCGCTATCGTGGTGAGATAATGCTTGTTGAGGAGTTCATGCCACAGGTGAGCGACGATATGCCCTTAGAGGAGGTCATGGTCATCGTCGACCGTGTGGTTAAGCGCTCGGATAACGACACCATATCACGTATGGCCGATTCTGTGGCCCGAGCTATGGGCTATGGCAATGGCTCGATGTACCTTATCATTGATAGCGAGGTTGAGAGCTACTCGCAGCATCTCGAGGATGCAGGCATTTCGTTCGAGCGACCCACCGAGCACCTCTTCTCCTTCAATAACCCTATTGGAGCATGCCCTACATGCGAGGGCTATGGCAAGGTTACGGGTATCGACGAGGACCTTGTCATCCCCGATAAGTCGAAGAGCATCTATGAGGGTGCTGTGGCGTGCTGGAATGGTGCTACCATGGGACTATGGAGGCAGGAGCTCATAAACAACGCCTCGCTCTTTAACTTCCCGATACATAAACCCTATCATGCCCTCACGGATGCAGAGCGTGACCTCCTATGGCGAGGTAACGACCACTTCCCAGGCATTGATGAGTTCTTTAGATACGTTGACACCCAGCGCCATAAGGTGCAGTATAGGGTGCTCAAAGCACGATATATGGGCAAGACCCTATGTCCTACATGTGGCGGTACGCGCCTTCGCAAGGAGGCCTTGTATATTAAGGTCGGAGGACGCACCATCGCCGAGCTTGTGGAGATGACAGTCTCGGAGTTGAAAGCCTTCTTCGACAACCTACAGCTCGACGAGCATGATACTACGAGCGCCGAGCGTGTGCTCCTCGAGATACGCAACCGCCTGAGCTACCTCATGGATGTGGGTCTTCACTACCTCACGCTAAACCGCCTCTCCGCTACGCTGTCGGGTGGCGAGTCGCAGCGCATAAACCTATCAACATCACTGGGTAGTAACCTTGTGGGCTCTATGTATATCCTCGATGAGCCGAGCATAGGTCTTCACCCTCGCGATACAAACCGCCTTATCGGTGTGCTAAAGCAGCTACGAGACCTCGACAATACGGTTATTGTCGTGGAGCACGAGGAGGAGATTATGCGTGCTGCCGACTGGATTGTTGATATGGGTCCTGAGGCTGGTGTTGCTGGTGGTGAGGTCGTTTATAATGGCCCTGCCGAGAATATTGATGAGGCAACCAACTCCCTTACGGCCGACTACCTTACAGGTCGCAAGGCTATACCCACGCCTGAGCGTCGTCGTGCCGGAGCGGGTGTTGTAAGGCTTCGTGGTGTGCGCCACCACAACCTCAAAAACATAGATGTTGAGATACCTTTAGGCGTCTTCACCTGCATCACTGGAGTCTCTGGCTCGGGTAAGTCCTCTCTTGCCGATGAGGTGCTCTTCCCAGCCCTCAAGCGCCGCCTGCAGGAGACAACACTCACGCCTGGTGACCACGATGGTATCGATGTAGATAGCCGTCAGTTGCAGGGTGTCGAGATGGTGTCGCAGGCACCTATTGGTAAGTCTACACGCTCCAACCCTGTGACCTATATCAAGGCCTACGATGAGATACGTAAGCTCTTTGCCGACCAGCCCTATGCCAAGCATACGGGCTTGACTGCTGCATCCTTCTCCTTCAATATGCCTGGTGGTAGATGCGAGGAGTGCGAGGGTGAGGGTGTCATCAAGGTGAGCATGCAGTTCATGGCCGATGTGGAGCTTCAGTGTGAGGCGTGTGGTGGTAAGCGCTTCAAGCCCGAGGTCCTGGAGGTAAAGTATAGAGGAAAGTCTATATACGACATCTTGGAGATGTCCGTAAGCGAGGCTGTGGCCTTCTTCAGCGAGGATAAGGATAATGCTATCTGTCGCCGTATCGTCGAGCGCATAAGTGCTCTTGAGCAAGTGGGCTTGGGTTATGTTAAGCTCGGTCAGTCATCGTCGACACTGTCGGGTGGTGAGTCGCAGCGTGTTAAGCTCGCCTCGTTCCTACTTAAGGAGCGTAGCCAAGATAAGCTGATGTTCATCTTCGACGAACCTACCACGGGTCTTCACTTCCACGATATAGGACGCCTGTTGCAGACCTTCGATGCTCTGATATCTAGGGGTCATAGCATTGTCGTCGTGGAGCATAATATGGAGGTCATCAAGTGCGCCGACTGGGTCATAGATCTCGGTCCCGATGCGGGTAGTGATGGCGGTAGGGTTGTTGTTGCTGGCACTCCCGAGCAGGTAGCCGTGTGCAAGGAGAGCTACACAGGACAATATTTGAAACTTTAGTGATGAAAGAGTTTGAGACATATACACTTCCTAACGGCATTAGAGGCATACACCGTCAGGTGCGTAGTGGTGTCACGCACTGCGCATTGGTTGTCAATGCTGGTAGCCGCGATGAGCTCAAGGGTGAGTATGGCATTGCCCACTTCACGGAGCACGCCCTATTCAAGGGAACGAAACATCGTAGGGCATACCAGGTGAACTGCCGTCTTGAGAACCTCGGTGGCGAGCTTAACGCTTACACCACAAAGGAGGATACCACGCTCCACGCTACGGTCATGCGTCACGACTTCAGCCGTGCTGTGGAGCTTATCTCGGATGTCATCTTCAACTCCACCTTTCCTGAGCATGAGTTGCGCAAGGAGCGTGAGGTTATCGCCGACGAGATAAACTCCTACAAGGACTCGCCCTCGGAGCGTATCTACGACGACTTCGAGGATCTTATGTTTCGTGGTTCGGAGCTGGGACATAACATCCTCGGCACCAAGGCATCCATAGCACGCCTCTCAACTGCCGAGCTTCGTGGCTTCGTCGATAGAACCTATACCACAGACCAGATGGTGTTCTCATCTATTGGCAACTTCTCGGTGACTACGGCACGTAGTGTTGCTGAACGCTACTTAGGCCTATACGCCCCCACAACACGAGGCTATGGCCGTGAGCGTGTCACCCCCTATGAGCCCTTCGACGTGCAGAAGTCGAGACATACCCACCAGACACATGGAATCATTGGTAGCCGTGGCTATGGCATCACCGACGATCGCCGCTTGCCCTTGGCCCTTGCTGTAAACATACTCGGAGGTCCTTCGGCAAACTCGCTGCTCAACCTACAGCTGCGTGAGCGCCATGGCCTCTCGTATAATGTTGAGGCTACATATACTCCATACTCCGACGCGGGTATTGTGGGCATATACTTCTCGTCGGACCACGATAATGCCGACCAGTGTGTTGAGCTTATCGAGGCTGAAATATCGCGCCTTATGCGTGAGGATATCACCCCTCGCCGCCTGGCTATTGCCAAGAGGCAGTTTGTTGCGCAGATGGCCATATCCATGGAGTCGAATGAGGGTTATATGCTGGGTGCGGGCAAGAGCTATCTTCTCTATAAGGATATCGAGACCTTGGAGGAGGCCTATAAGAAGGTTATGGCAATCTCGGCAAGCTCCATTAGAGATGTTGCTCTCGATAGCTTCGCCTCCCTCTCGAAGCTCCTGTATAGATGATGAAACGATAATAGATATTACTATGGATAACTTAGAGCAGTACATTCTTGATAATACAAAGCCCGAGGAGGCGTTGATGCACCGCCTCGAGCGAGAGACATACCTACGTGTCATTAACCCACGAATGATATCGGGACACCTGCAGGGCAAGCTCCTCGAGATGCTCGTGCGTATGATGCGCCCCGAGCGAGTGCTGGAGATAGGCACCTTCACCGGCTACTCGGCGTTGAGCATTGCTCGTGGCCTCGACGAGGGTGCATACCTCGACACCATAGAGGTTGATGACGAGCTTGAGGAGATAGCTGCAAAATTCTTCTCGGAGTCTAAGTACGGTGAGCGCATACGCCAGCATATAGGCTCGGCCCTCGAGGTTGTGCCACGCCTTGGCGAGTGCTACGACATGGTCTTCATGGATGGCGATAAGCGTGAGTACCCCGACTATTACCGTATGTTGATGGATGGTGGCTATGTCAAGAGTGGCTCCTTCATCCTTGCTGACAACATCCTTTGGTATGGCAAGGTGGCACAACCCATAGCTCACAACGACAAACATACCGAGGCTATCGTCGAGTTCAACCGCATGGTGAGGGAGGACGACAGGGTAGATAACGTCATCATCCCCATCCGCGACGGCATAAATATAATCTGTGTAAAATAGCAATTGGCACTCGAGCCCGAGTGCCAATTGCTATTTTAGGTGATAGGTGAAAATTACATTATACTGTAACAGATTCCTTCAATTACATGCCATTTAATAGATATGATGGACAGTATAGCACGCTTAATCCTTGTACAAAACTACTATCTTTAGTTCGTGTTGTAAGGCTGCGACCTTTTGATTTTGTCTCTGTTGTGTAAATTTCAGAATGAGTAAATCTATCATCTTGAGTTTTGAAATAATTGTATATGTAACTGCGATTTTGAATAACATATACATTATACGTTACCGTTGTCTTTGATGTTTTACGATCAATCTGTTTGGTTCGCTCAATCTTGTCCCATCCATACATAACAGCTCGTATATTGCCATCTCTCTTCTCAAGCTCTCTCATTATATATCGCGCAATTCGAGGGTCGGTTATCATCTCCATGTTGCTATTGGAATGGTTAATTATGCCATCACTAATATCGCTTGTACGGTAGAACGGTCCTCTAATTACAACTTCATCGATCAAGTTGGGGTATTTGAGCTCGCATATTAGTCCATCAGTAATGTTTTTTCCAATATCTTCTATTTCAATACTATTAGCACTTGTCTCTTCCTCGGATGCTACAATCTGGCTAGTTTCAACATCAATGATTTTACCAGAAATATAAAACTCTGTTCCAGCATCTTTTAAACTTCCGTTTTCAGTTCGATGATATATTTGTGATGAATCTATTGTAATTATGGCAATATATTGAGCACCAAATTGTTCACCAATTTTTGCAATTTGATTAATAGCAACATTGCCATTTAATTGATAATTAATCTCGTTCTCTATTGCATTTAGAAATTCATTGTTGCGCTCAATTGCAGTATATCCCTTGGTCTTGACAATAGTTGATGTCATATAAGTTTCCATCTGCTGTTTTGCTTGTCGGATATTTGTGTTGCCATTTACCAACACGGCAATTCTCTTTTGAACTTGAGCAGTGCTACAGATAGGGATTATTAATATTATCAGTATTATTAGAAGCTTTTTCATCGGTTAGGGTATTTGCTATTGGAAGAACAGACGGTAGGCTACATTGTTAGTCAAGGCTACGAGATCTGGGGTTGTTTTAATTGTACGCTCCTGATCCACAGACTTGATAACAATGCCACTTTCACCCTCAACCAAACGAGCGGTCATAGAGCAGTAGCCGTCGCTGGTCTTGATAACATCAAATACAGCAACATATTTAGCACCGTGCTTTGCTCCAAGTTTTGCAATCTGATCGAGAGAAACTTCTCCAGATAGCTGATAGTCTTCTTCCTGTCTCATAGCCTGCAAAAAAGCTTCACTTCTCTCCAAAGCACAATACTTGTCGCTTGTTGAAATACGAGAGATGGCCTTTGTGCTGACTAGATTCATCTCAACACTCTCTAATGAGCCAGTTACATAAACTGCAACTTTCGCTTTCTCCTGTGCGCTTGCAGCTGTTGATACACATATAGCCAACAGTGCCAAAATAAAAAATCTTTTCATCGTAATTAAATTTATAAGGTTTGTAATACAACTTTCAAATTTAATTACCATCTAACTCCTCAATGGTGTATTTATATAAATAGAAAGTGTGGAGTCAATTTCGTCTATTTAATCGAAGGTTGTGGAAAGACCTGAACTGAAACAAACGATACTACGCCCCACACCTGGATAGTATGGGGTGTACGCACAAAAGTGCATAGCCACATAGCTATACAAGAAATGAGTGCCATTCGTTTAGCCCTTCAGTTCTGAAAGCTTCCACATTTTCGATTAAGGACAGAAGCGAAAACACTTTCGTGAAATATGTATGTCTTACACATTTCTCGTTGAAAGACACTACAAATATAAAAATAAATTTCAAATAAACCAAAATGTAGATTTGAAAATATACTATTAAATAAACGTAATCATCTTTTTAGGTGTGAATAAAAAAGTAATACTTTGAAGTGAAAAACTTAACGTGAAATGTAAGGTGTCTGCGACGCATATTTATAAAACTTGTGCGAAGCGCACCTCACTTTTAACCTTTTACCAAAAAAAAGAGCGCCAGCGGCACTCGGTATTACTCTTTACTAATTACTCTTTACTAATTAAAATAAAGCGCCGCAGGCACATTACTTTTCACTTTTTACCTTTAACCTTTCACCTACCCGAGAGCTACATCCAAAATCATCATTATTACAAAGCCTATAGCGAAGGCGATAGTTCCCGTGTCGGAGTGCTTGCCTTGTTGCGTCTCGGGGATAAGCTCCTCGACAACAACATAGAGCATAGCTCCCGCCGAGAAGGCCAAAAGATAGGGTAGTGCGGGGGATATATGCTCGAAGAGGAGTATCATCACAAGTGCCGATAGTGGCTCCACAATACCCGATAGTGTGCCGTACATCCAGGCCTTGCGTCGTGGCATGCCGTCGGCACGCAGCGGAAGTGATATTATCGCTCCCTCAGGGATATTCTGTATGGCCATACCCACGGCCAGAGCCATAGCGGCAGCCATGGTGATGCCACTATAGCCTCCGAGTGCACCCGCAACAACGGCACCCACGGCCATACCCTCGGGAATGTTATGCAGCGTCACGGCGAGCATGAGCATCTGTCGGCGGCCAAGCGACGACTTCATACCCTCGGCGCTATCTCCCGTAGGGTGCATATGCGGTACGAGACTGTCGAGAGCCAGGAGAAAGAGCATGCCGAGGAGTATGCCCACGGTGGCAGGTAGCCAACTCATTCGCCCCATATCTGCGGATAGCTCCATGGCAGGGATGATTAGCGACCACACCGAGGCGGCAACCATCACTCCCGCGGCAAAGCCCAGCAGGGCGTTCTGCACACGTGATGAGACACTACGTCGGGCGAAGAGCACCGTTGACGCTCCGACCATGGTTCCCAAGAAGGGTATAAGGAGTATTGGCAGTATATTCATACTCATCTACCTTGTGTAGAGAGGGGGCTGAGCAAAAACTATGCTTGCAGCCCCCTCTATCGTCTATCTATTGTTATCTACTAATAGTTCTCAGCCTTAATCTGGAAGTAAGCCTGTGGGTGAACACATACTGGGCATACCTCTGGAGCCTGCTTACCCACGTGGATGTGGCCGCAGTTTGAGCACTGCCAGATCATATCGCCATCGCGTGAGAATACCAAGCCACCCTCTACGTTAGCCAAGAGCTTGCGGTAGCGCTCCTCGTGCTCCTTCTCAATCTTACCTACCTCCTCGAAGAGGAATGCGATGTGGTCGAAGCCCTCCTCACGAGCATCCTTAGCCATCTCGGCGTACATGTCGGTCCACTCGTAGTTCTCGCCCTCGGCTGCTGCCTTGAGGTTCTCGGCTGTTGAGCCAATGCCGTTCAAGAGCTTGAACCAAATCTCAGCGTGCTCCTTCTCGTTAGCTGCTGTCTCCTCGAAGATCTTAGCTATCTGAACATAGCCATCCTTCTTTGCCTTAGATGCAAAATATGTATACTTGTTGCGTGCCTGCGACTCACCAGCAAAAGCCTCCCACAAGTTCTTCTCAGTCTTTGTTCCCTTCAAATCTTTCATAGTCGTATTAGTTTTTAGTTAGGTTTATTATTGTTATTTATTAGGTTTATCTTCTTGTTTCTGTTGCAAAGGTAGATTATTTTTCGTTTTCCGCAATAGTTTTTTGATTGTATTATCTTATTGCATTATAACATTTGCTTATAATTATTACTTATTGTGTTGGTGTAGTTGATAATATATAGTGCGCTATATAGCCTTCTGCGCCCCAAGAAATATACTATATTATTATATAGGAGTTATTAAATCTTATATATAGATTATAACGGGGCTTTAAGGCTCCCCTTCTTGTTTTTGCACCATAATTGTAATTGCATAGCGATGAACAATCTAAACCTTAGTTTTATGCAAAGTGTTAACAAATCTAAAGGTTCTGGGCTGAGCGTGATGACGCTGGCTATCATGAACATCACGGCGGTGGTTAGCCTCAGAGGTCTTGCCACCGAGGCGGTATATGGCCCTGCTTCGGCCTTCTACTACCTCTTTGCCGCCATCGTATTCCTCATTCCTACGGCCATGGTTGCTGCCGAGCTTGCGGCAATGTTCTCGCAGAAGCAGGGTGGTGTCTTCCGCTGGGTAGGCGAGGCCTTTGGCGCTCGCATTGGCTTCTTGGCTATATGGTTGCAGTGGATACAGTCAACAATATGGTATCCCACCGTATTGACATTCGGTGCTGTGAGCATCGCCTTCATCGGCATGGATATGAGTGCTGATGCGGCGCTCGCCTCAAACCGACTCTTTACGCTTGTTGTGGTGTTGGCCATATACTGGGTTGCAACGTTCATCGCCTTGCGTGGTATAGGCTGGGTAGGCAAAGTTAGCAAGTGGGGCGGTGTGATAGGTACTATAATACCTGCTATCCTATTGATACTCCTGGCTATAGTCTATCTCGCGGGTGGTGGTAAGAACAATCTAAATATGCACGAGAGTTTCTTCCCAGACCTCTCGAACTTCAACAACCTGGTGCTTGCAAGTAGTATCTTCCTCTTCTATGCCGGTATGGAGATGATGGGTGTTCACGTCATGGAGGTTGACAATCCTAAGCGTAACTATCCGCGTGCCATCATCATAGGCTCGCTCATCACCGTCTTGATATTCATCCTTGGCACCTTCTCCTTAGGTATCATCGTGCCGGCAAGCGAGATAAGCCTTACGCAGACGCTGCTCATAGGTTTCGACAACTACTTCCATTCGCTACACATCTCATGGATGGGACCTATTGTCGCCGTAGCCCTTGTCTTTGGTGTCTTGGCGGGTGTGCTCACCTGGGTGTCGGGACCATCCAAGGGTATCTTCACCGTGGGTCGTGCCGGCTACCTACCTCCCTTCTTCCAGCGCACAAATAAGCATGGTGTGCAGCGTAACATCCTTCTTGTGCAGGGTGTCATAGTCACCATCCTCGGCATGCTCTTCGTCATCATGCCCTCGGTGCAGAGCTTCTATCAGATACTCTCGCAGCTCACCGTCTTGCTATACCTTATTATGTATATGCTGATGTTCGCAGCAGCCATAACCCTTAGATATAAGCGCCCTAAACTCGAGCGCCCCTTCCGTCTCGGTCGCAAGGGTAATGGCCTAATATGGTTGCTTGGTGGCATGGGCTTCTGCGGCTCGCTCTTGGCCTTTGTGCTTAGCTTCATACCACCATCACAGATTGCTGTGGGTAGCAACGGCGTATGGTTTGGTGTCTTGATCATAGGTGCTTTGGTCTTTGTGGTGATACCATTTATCATCTATGCCAAGCGTAAGCCATCGTGGCGTGCTGCGGATGCCGACATCGCCCCCTTTGGTGAGGATTAGAACGTGGCTATATAAAATAGTAGCGTGCCAGTTTTGATGCTGGCACGCTATCTCTTTGTTAAGCTGCTATCTCTTACTTCTCGATATCCTTAAAGTAGCGGTATGTCACAACCTTGAGCTCCTCGGCTGCACGGTCGTCGCATACGATGATGCCTGCGGGGTGTGTCTGCAAGGCTGAGAGTGTCCACTGATGGTTGTAGCTACCCTCAATGGCGTGGCGTAGTGCTCGAGCCTTCTTGGGGCCTGTAGCCAGGATCATCACCTTGCGGGCATCGAGGATTGTGGCAACACCCACGGTGAGAGCCTGGGTGGGCACTTTCGAGATGTCGCCACCAAAGAAGCGTGAGTTAACAGCTATGGTGTCCGACGTAAGGGTCTTGATACGTGTGCGAGACTGCAATGACGAGAAGGGCTCGTTGAAGGCTATATGTCCATCCTCACCAACACCGCCCATAAAGAGGTCGATGCCACCAGCGGCAGTTATAGCCCTCTCGTATGCCTCGCATTCTGCCACGAGGTCCTCGGCATTGCCGTTGAGGATATGTACATTCTTCTTGTCGATGTCTATATGCGAGAAGAAGTTGTTCCACATGAACGAGTGGTAGCTCTCGGGGTGTGACTCCTCCAAGCCTACATACTCATCCATGTTGAATGTCACAACATTCTTGAACGACACCTCGCCAGCCTTGTGTAGGCGGATAAGCTCTCGGTAGGTCTCAAGAGGTGTTGAGCCTGTGGGGAGACCGAGAACAAAGGGGGCGTCGGTACGTGAGGCCTTAGCCTTAATCTCACTAACGATATATGCGGCTGCCCACTCGGCAACCTCCGTAGAAAGATCTTTGATGATAACTCTCATATTGTTTCTATAATTTTTGGTAATTATCTTATACGTTGTAGTGCTCGTTAGAACATCTTTACGAATACCTCGATGGCCTGGTACTCAGCCATGCCGAGCTTATCGTAGAGCTTTGCGGTATTCTGTGTACGCTCCTCGGCACGCTGCCAGAACTCACGGGTGTCGCTACCTGGGAATGGCACGATATCCTTCTGCGATAGGTGGCGGTATATGGCGTGGCGCTTCTTGAGCATCTCGTCGGGAGAGAGGGGCACAGCCATATCCACAAGGCCGAGGTTCCACTCCATCCATGCACCACGGTAGAGCCATAGGTGGCACTCCTCGCGCCAGTCGTCATCCTTGGTGATGTCCAATGCCTCGAGAAGAGCCTCGATACACATGCGGTGTGTGCCGTGTGGGTCGGCAAGGTCTCCTGCAGCGTATATCTGGTGTGGGCGTATCTCGCGGAGGAGGTTGACTATAATCTCGATATCACGCTCGGTGATAGCTCCCTTCTTGATGCCTCCCGTCTCGTAGAATGGCAGGTTGAGGAAGTGGGCATTGGTATCGGGGTTGAGGCCGAACGAACGCACGGCAGCACGTGCCTCGGCACGGCGTATAGCACCCTTGATGTCGAGAAGCATGCGGGGCTCAGGCTCACCACGACGCTTCGAGGCAATGATGTTGCGCACCTCATCGTAGGTGTTGCCCAGACCTAACTCTCGTGCGGTATCCACGTTCTGCAGCACTACGTCGTCGTGCACGGCAACATTTCCAGATGTCTGGTATGCCACATGCACATCGTGGCCCTGCTCCACAAGGCGGATGAAGGTGCCACCCATAGATATGACATCGTCATCGGGGTGTGGCGAGAATATCAGTGCGCGCTTGGGGTATGGTAGTGATGGTGCGGGACGTGTCGAGTCGTCGGCATTAGGCTTGCCGCCAGGCCATCCTGTGATGGTGTGCTGGAGGTCGTTGAATACACGGATGTTAATCTTGTCGTACGAGCCACACTTCTCCAGAAGCTCGCCCAACGAGTTCTCGATGTAGTCCTTGTATGTAAGCTTGAGGATAGGCTTGTTCACCTTGTTGCAGAGCCATACTACGGCCTTGCGCACGAACTTGGGTGTCCAGTTGCAGGGGCCTACGAGCCATGGTGTCTGCACACGTGTGAGGTTCTCGGCAGCATTCTCGTCGATGACAACCTCGATTGCTGGATGCTCCTGGAGGTGACTTGCAGGGACTATGTCCGAGATCTCCTCCTCGACGATGCGCTGAACGACAGGAGCCTTCTCCTCGCCCCAGGCCATGAGGACAATGCGGTCGGCACGCATGATGGTGCCAATACCCATGGTGATACCCATCTTGGGGGTGTTCTCAAGGTCGAAGAACTGGCTCGACTGTACCTTGCGTGAGTTGTGCGATAGCTCCACAAGGCGTGTCTGCGACTTGGCGTATGAGCCCTGCTCGTTGAAGCCCACCTGGCCATCCTCGCCAATACCTATGATCATGAGGTCTATCTTGCGGATGAGCTTCTCGTAGGCAGCGCAATACTCCGACACTTCGCTGAGTGGCACCATGCCGTTGGGGAGATGTATATTCTCCTTGGGGATGTCGAGGTGCTTGAGGAACTCCTCGTGTATGCGGTAGTTGCGGCTCTGATACTCGTCGCTGCGTATGGGGTAGAACTCGTCGAGCGAGTATACCGCCACATTCTTGAACGACACCTCGCCATTTTTGTGGCGCTTGACAAGCTCACGATAGAGGCCCAATGGTGTGCGACCTGTGGTAAGACCCAACACAAATGGTGGCAGCTCCTCGTAGATGTCGCGTGCCGAGGCGTTGTTGGTGTGGTTGCGTATTAGACGACAGATGATGTCGGCGATATACTGCACACCATAGTACTCGCTCTTGAATACCCTTGTTGGTATGCGCTCGTAGCGATGCACGATGTCGTTGGGGGCTACCTCGTTGGCAAGGCCACCATCCATTGGAAGTTGATACTTAGTGTTCATAGGTCGTTATGTTTTATCTCATTTATCCTAAATAACTTGCGCTCCACAACTATCGGAGCTATCTATATGGTCTAAGGCTCTGGACACTTTGACCCTCAAAGTTATAAATTTTTTGCCAAAGATGCGATTAAAAGGGTGATTTTTTTACAAAAAAAGTCCGCCCAACGTGGTGTCGGACGGACTCAGTATAGGGTTACTAACCTCTTGCTTAGAATATAGGCTTGCGGATGATGGTCTGCTCGCGGTCGGGACCTACCGATACTACAGCCACCTCTACGCCTGTGAGCTCCTCGAGCTTAGCGATGTAGGCCTTAGCATTTGCTGGTAGCTCATCGTAGCTCTTGATGGCGGTGATATCCTCCTGCCAGCCTGGTAGCTCGATATACTCGGCCTCCACACGCTCGAGGTCGGCGATGGTTGATGGCACATAGTCAATCTTCTCGCCATTGAGCTTGTAGCCTGTGCAGATGCGGATAGTCTCGAGGCCCGATAGCACGTCGAAGAGCATCAACGATAGGTAGTTGAGGCCGCTGATGCGACGTACATGGTTGAGTACTACAGTATCGAGCCAACCCACACGGCGAGGACGGCCTGTTACGGTGCCATACTCGTGGCCACGCTCACGGATATACTCGGCACGCTCGTCGAAGAGCTCCGATGGGAATGGACCCTCACCTACACGGGTGGTGTAGGCCTTGGCTACGCCCATGACGTTATTTACGTAGCGAGGTGCGATACCTGTGTTTACAGGGACACTCGCAGCTGTAGGGCTTGATGATGTCACGAAGGGGTATGTACCATGGTCGATGCAGAGCATAACACCCTGAGCACCCTCGAAGAGAACCTTCTTGCCCTCCTCGATAAGGCGGTTGAGCAACACCGAGGTGTCGCAGATCATTGGACGCAGACGCTCGCCAAGGGCAAGGTACTGGTTGTAGATGGTGTCGAAGTCGCAAGGCTCCATGCCGAGGGCCTTGAGCTCGATGTTCTTCTGCATGAGGGCATCCTTCAAACGCTCGGCGAAGTACTCCTTGTTCAGAAGGTCGCCCATGCGGATACCTACACGGCTATACTTGTCGGTGTAGGCTGGGCCGATACCCTTCTTTGTTGTGCCAATCTGGCGGCCACCCTTGAGGCTCTCGTATGCGCCATCGAGCATCGAGTGATAGGGCATCACACATGCTGCACGGTCCGAGATAAAGAGCTTATAGTCGGTGATGCCGGCGCTGTGAAGACGCTCGAGCTCCTCGATAAGCGATACAGGGTTGATGACCATGCCGTTGGCCATTACATTTATAATATGTGGGTTGAAGACACCCGAAGGTATAGACTGCAAGGCGAACTTCTTGCCGTCGAAGACGATGGTGTGACCTGCGTTGTTACCGCCCTGGTGACGTACCACAACGTCTGCATTACCAGCGTAGAAATCGGTGATTTTACCTTTACCTTCGTCGCCCCACTGTGCGCCTACAACTACCAATGTATTGTTCATAAGTTAACTCTTTTTAGTGCCCTTAATAGTGTCACGCCACGTTATGGCGTAATTTTACGGCTACAAATGTAGTAAATTTTATGCTAATACAACTACTTTCTGTGCGAAATTATCAACACTTTTTCACCATTAGCCTCTCTTGCGGTTCACTACATGCTCCATGAGGATGACTGCGATGACACCCATGGCAAAGCCATTACCGACCAAAGGCTGTATAATATCGGGCGCAACACCCTTAGGCATAAGCTGAAAGAGCATAGCAATCATGATGGGGAGACCTAAGGTGAGGGCGTCGCTGAAAGTCTCGGCCGACTTTGTGGAGTGCATCATCTCGAACGAGGCAGCAAGCTGTGTGCCCATGAGGAAGAGTAGTATTACGCCTATGACGGGCATAGGTATGGCTGTGAGTACCCATATAAGGTCGGACGATAGTGCGCACACCATAAGAGCTATGGTCGAGGGTATGAGTGCAAAGCGAGAGGCACACCCTGTCGATGCTATGACACCAGGACTCATCGAGTAGTTCACAGGACCGAGAACACCCATAGCTCCCGATAGGATGTTTGTCACACCCGTGATGCCGATGCCACGCTTTAGACGGCGATCCATATTGGGGCTTTTGAGCATGGCGCCAACAGACTCTATGGAGCCTATATCGTTGATGATAAGGGCTATGTAGCACACAACAAAGGCGATTATAAGGCCTCCGTTGAGTGTTGGCTTAGCGATGAAGAGACCCTCCCATGAGGCTGCTGTTGCGGTGTGCTCGGGCATGGGGAAGAGCATATAGTATATCACGCTACCTACTGCCAAGGCTGCAGGTATTATCAGGCTCTTGGCAACGCCTGTGAGACGGCGGTTGAGCATGACCATCACCATGGGTGCCACGATGGCCATTATAAGGCCGAAGTTATGTTGGCCGTGTGTGGCATAGCCGGGGAAGATGAGCTTCTGGGCTATGGTGGGCGTTAGGGTGAAGGCAATGAGCATGAGTATCACCACCACGATGCGTGGGGTGAAGAGGCGCTGTACATAGCGCATTGTGTTGCCAATGGTGAGCAACGACACAAGGGCGCCACCTACAGCCACGGAGGTGTATATGGCATCTGTAGATGCTCCACCATCGAGCGATGTCGATACGCCCACAAGGAGTACGGCGGCTGGGCCAACGACGATGGGTAGACGGTGACCCCAGAGTATCTGCACAAGGCCAGCAAGGCCCATCACGGCAAAGAGCTTCTGGGCGTAGAACAGCTTCTCGGCAGGGCTTCCCTGAGCTACAAAGACACTTGTTGCCACCACGGCTATAGCCAGCACAAACCACTGTATGGAGTAGGCTACGAGCTGTCCTGCGGGGAGTCGGTCGTCGGTGTTGTATTTGAGTTTCATAGTCTTGTTTATATTTATGTATATGGTTTCTAGTACTCTATTTTGTCGCTTTTGTCTCTCCACTTGCGGAATGCCTCCATGGCCTCGTCACGCATGAAGTGCTCGCAGTGTATCGAGCGGCGGTCGTAGTCGAGGCGTAGCTGGTCGTAGATGAACGAGTCGTCGAAGGCTATGGCTGCGGCATCACGCTTGGTGTTGGCGTAGCATATACGCTCGATGCCTGCCCAGTATATGGCACTAAGGCACATGGGGCATGGCTCGCATGAGGCGTATACGGTGCACCCCGAGAGGTCGAAGGTCTGAAGCTCACGACAGGCGTTGCGTATGGCCACCACCTCGGCATGTGCTGTTGGGTCGTTGTTGGGGACCACACGATTGGCGCCCTTGGCAACTACATGGCCGTTGCGCACGATCACCGCACCAAAGGGGCCTCCGCCCTGGTCTATATTCTCAATCGATAGCTCTATGGCCATCTGCATAAAGGATCTATCCTCGGCCGAGAAGTCGTGGCTCTCGGGTAGTCCATTCTGTCTATCAATGTTCATATATAGATAATATTTAGGTGTTGTGGCCATGCTAGGCTACAAATACCGAGCAAAGATAGAAAAAAAAAGATGGAAATGCTTGTTTGTTAGAAAAAATGTGTTACCTTTGTCGCCGAATTAATTATTGCAATATTAATTATAACAAAAAGACGAAATGAAAAAGGGTATTCATCCAGAGAATTATCGTTTAGTGGCATTCAAGGATATGTCGAATGACCACGTGTTTTTGTGCAGGTCCGCCGTTTCGACAAA
>JAZRMM010000026.1:0-142484 GCA_045647535.1 Alistipes sp. | reverse complement strand
AATGTTTCGCAGATAGCCCGCTTTAAGGCGATGATTGTTGAGTTTTCTCAACTATGCAACTACATTGTTTGCGTTGCCAGATTTAGAGGATATTGCACACAAGAAGAATACAATATAGTTATAGAGTGCCAGCAGCACATTGAAGATTGTAATCGTCAAATCGCAAAGCATGGCACTATGACAATTATAGATGGCATATCGCTACTTATCGACGGTCTAAGTAGTCTTAATAGGAGATAATAAGGATCTCTAATCCCACCACAAGCAGAGGCAACACCTCTGCTTTTTTTGTGTTATTGTCCAACCTTTACGGTTGGATGTCCCTATCCTTTTTATGAAGCGACCTCAATTGCACAGACTTACATTTATGTTAAACCAATAAAACCAAGAACTATGGAAGTATTAACTATCGAACACAGTGATTTTCAGTAGTTATGATAGGTGGTGAGGGTTCGGGATGCTCGGCTCGGTCGATAGAACGGAGTGAAATGAGTGTTCGCAAGCCCTTTGTAAACAGTGGTTGGAGTTTATTAAGTAAATCTGCGTTTATAAGATAGAAAGAAAAAGTTTCGGCTTTTTCTCTTTTTTATTACCGATTGTCAGAAATTGTCAAAACTATGGGGTTACTTTGTTGCAAAGTAACCCTTAATTGCTTGGGAAGCGGTTGAGATTTTTCTCACGAGCCGACCAAGAAACTACTAAAACTTGTTTGTTATGTCACTTTGGGATTGGCTGCTTGCAGCGTGGATTTATGAAGAGGTGTTCGATGATGGCTCGGACACTACCTCGCACGACAACATTCACGACTATGATTCGTCATACGATTACGATGATTATGAGGAGGATTATTGATGATTCTCTACTCTTTGTATTGAAATAATGTTTAACTTTGTATGAGAATAATTAAATACACCATATATGATACGAGATTTTTACACAGAAGAACTACGCAGATTAATTCTTGGTACTCTCAAGAAAATCCAAAATCCGATTTTTGTTTTCGTGGGTCTAGAAGATTTCGTTCATATATCCAAATTTAATGATAATATAGTTGATATAGAAACATTTGGTCTAAATGCAAATGATTCTGTATATAGTAAGCAATGGTTCGCAAGGGTATTTCCTATCTTGCTACAACCTCATACTAATCCAGCTCAAAACTACCATATTTTATCATTGCCACAATTTAGCTATATCGATTTGTATAGCCCTCATTTTTTTGAGGACCGTATTGTGATTGTAAGTGATGGAATTAGAGCGTTATTTCCATTAAAACAAGATGATTTTGTAGAAAAAGGAGCTGACGAGAATATAGAGAAGCGCCCAGATGATATGCCTATATACATGGCAGATCAAGTTAAGATTAACGATAAGTTTTTCTATACATTAAAATCACCTAGTTCATCATATAAAACTATAAAGATACTTAATGAGTATATCGAACTACAGCAATCAACAAATAAAGATGCTAGAATAATTGATATTACTAGCGACCCATATGGATTAGATTTATTCATTAACCAATGCTTGGACGAAAATAATTTCTTACACAATGTTTTGGTTAAGTATCATGTTAAGTATCCACAAGATAAGAAGCAAATTGAATTATTGCAAAGCGTCAATGCCCTACTTAATAAAGGCGGAGGCTCATTAGGGCATTATGTTGTAACAAATATTAACACGGATTACACGCCTTCTGATAAAGTTTTATCATTACTACATCATTATTGGGGAGACAAAGCTGAGTTTAGAACTCTTAGGGTATATGATAATCCAGATTACGAGAATTCAGTTACATCAATTTCTCAAGGTCTTATAGTTGAAACTATTATTGGGGAATATGACAATGCCAAGAATGGAAGACCTGTTAGAGATTTATTCTTAACAGCTCCAACTGGTGCAGGCAAATCATTATTGTTTCAATTACCAGCATTTCATATATCAGCTCAAAGTGATGTTACCATAGTTGTTTCTCCTCTAATCGCATTAATGGAGGATCAAGTACAACAAATTCACAAAGACAGAGAGTATCATAAGGTTGCCTTTATCAATAGCAATCTCAGTCTTATAGATAGAGATAAGATTATTGAGGGGTGTAAGAATGGAGAGATAGATATTATTTACATGTCTCCTGAACTACTTCTGTCATATGATATATCATTTTTCCTAGGAGATAGGAATCTTGGATTACTAGTAATTGACGAAGCACACCTAATCACCACATGGGGAAGAGATTTTCGTGTTGACTATTGGTTTTTAGGACAACATATAGACAAAATGCGTAAACATAAAGGATACCAATTCCCTTTGGTTGCCGTAACAGCAACCGCAATATATGGAGGAGATAATGATATGGTATTTGATAGCATAAATAGTCTATATATGCATAATCCTCATGTCTTTATTGGAGAGGTTAAACGTCACGACATCACATTTGTAATAGATAACCACGACAAATATAGATCTAATTACGATGCAGAGAAGAGGAAAGAAACCACATCGTTTGTCAAAGAAATTTGTCAAATTGATGCTAAGACAATAGTGTATGTTCCTTATACTAGCGATGTCGATAAAATGCGCCAAATGTTAGATAATGATAATATCGAAGGCGTTGTTTCATATCACTCTAGCCTTGGTACTGATGCTAAAGATTTGGCATATAGGAGATATAAGAGTGGGGATGCAAAAGTGATGCTTGCCACAAAAGCCTTTGGTATGGGCGTGGATATATCAGATATTCAAATTGTATATCATCACGCTCCATCGGGAATGCTTCCTGATTATGTTCAAGAGATTGGTCGTGCTGCTCGTAGAACTGATATATCCGGATACGCAGCATTGAGTTATTCTGAAGAAGATCAACGATATAGTAAGGTTTTGCATGGAATATCATCACTAAAGCAATATCAAATTAGAGAGGTGATTAATAAAATCCACAAAATCTTTATTGCGCAAGGCTCAAAACGAAATATGCTATTAGCAGCAGAAGACTTTGCTTATATTTTCAATGTGACCGACGATGTTGACCAGAAGGTTATGACAGCCCTAATGATGATCGAGAAGGATTACCTTGCAAAGTATAGGTTTAATGTAATTGTAGCTAGACCAAAGAAACTATTTGTTAAGGTGTTTGCTAGAACTAATAGAATCGGTTTTCAGTTCCTTAATGAAAAGTATAGTTCCTTCTTTAAGAAAGTTTCAGATGATGGACAAGATAGGTATGAAATAATATTGGATCTAGATAAACTATGGCAGCAAGAGTATAGTGACAATAGTTTTCCGTTTATCAAGAGCCTGTTTTACAAGGGCAAGTTATTTGAGCAAGAAGGAATTAACCTAACACCGTTAGTCCAAATGAAATATACGTTATCTTGTGATGCAAGAAGTGTTGCAAGATCATTTGATGGGTTAATTTCAGTTATTCAAAATGTATTCAACCAATTGCGAGGAGGCTATTTCTCTAAAACGCAATTTGGTAATTTATTGGCCGACTATATTGGAGATGAGCAAAAGAGAGAAAAAATAATCAAATTCATTCTTTCATCATACTCAGGACGTGCAATTGATAATTCAACCATTGAAGGCGATGCTTTTTTACAGCGCAGAAAAAGTGTGCGACAAGAGTATGAATATAGATTATTTAACAATCAATACTTGCAGCGTTTTGCAAGCTTAAGAAAAAAACTTTCAGTTATAGTATCTAGTGTAGGCGAAGATATGTCTGCGTATAAATTCATTTCAAGTAATTCAGGACATCTTCAAGATTATATTAGATTGGGAAGTTTATTGGAAATACTTGAACTTGCCACCTATGAAACTAGAGGTGGTGATAACCCAATGATTTTTATTCGTATAAACGATCCGTTAAGAATTCAGAGGGATGCGGTAAATTCAAAATACGATAATTCAATATTAAGTAAAACGACCAAGCGCCATAAAACAAGTTTTGAAATTTTTGACCATTTCTTTATGCACTCATTTAAGAATGAAGAACGATGGTCTTTCATTGAGGATTATTTTTTGGGTGCATCAATTGATGACTTGTTAGCAAGATATCCAGGCGGTGAGAGGAATCATGTAAATATTGTTAAGTATATTTCAGATAATATCGAGATACCGCTATTGTCAAGCAATGAAGATAATGATTCGAAGGAAAGCGAGATACATGTATTTCACCCTACAAAGAATGAATATTTTGATGAAAATAGATATTTGACAATTGGGAATAAAACACAAAAAGTCAGTAGATGGTTAATTGATGACCCTGTAGCATTGGATAAGATACGCAGAGAGTATGAATTATCTATCTCCTCAGATGTATTTAAAATACTAATATCAAAACTCAAGAATCATCATTTTGCATATTTTAGAGACTCATTGGGTTTAAGGTTGAAAATCGACATAGAGGGTTATCCTACAAGTGTTCCAGCTCAAACTGTATATTTTGAAAATCCGCTCAAGTTCTACAAATGGTGGAAAGTGAATGAGGACAAAATATATATGACCAAGCGTGAGATACTTGAATTAATTATTAAAATTAATGAAATAAGTCCTAAAACGCTTGTTAAGAGGCATAAAGAATTATTACAAAAGAAAAAGATATAATGCTCGCCTACACCTACATAACTCCTGGCAAGTTCGAGTTGATCGACAAGCCGAAGCCCGAATTGCAAAGTCCGCGCGACGCCACTGATTACGCACCGTTACAAACTCGCCGACATCGCCGAGGCGTATCATTTATTCGAGAACAAATTGGATGGGGTGATTAAGGTGGCGATCTATAGTAATAGATGATATTTGTGCGATCAATAATTAGCGCGGTTTGAGACGAGATTCTTATCGCTTCGTCACAGATATCATAAATGTTACGGCAATGATGGCTATGCAGATGCCTACAACAATGTTCGAGGTCAATGGCTCGCCGAACATCAGTGTGCCGACAAGGATGGCGGTGATAGGCTCAAAAACACCGAGCACCGAGGCCTTTGTTGCGCCGATATTGCGTATTGCAATGGCAAGCGTAGCCGTAGAAACGATTGTCGGTAGCAGTGCCAAGCCTATCAAGTTAAGCCAGGCAGCACCACCTTCGATACCTGTGGTCATAGCGGTATCGGAGAGTAGAATCATCCCCAAGAAGAGAGTCGCTCCTACCATTAGGGCATAGAATGTCAGCAGCGTATTCGATATCTTGGCAATAGCCTTACTACGGTTGATGATGACGATAAAGAGTGCATATACCAATGCCGAGCCGAGCGATAGCACTATGCCGATAGGATTTGTACCTTCGTCGCCACTGCCCTGTGTCATAACGAGTACACCGCCAAAAGTCGCCGCTATGGCAAGCCATACGGGCCACGATGGCACGACACGCAGGAAGGCCATAATAATTGCCACCACTACGGGATATAGGAAAATGAGAGTTGTTGCCAGCCCCGAGGCTATATAGTTGTACGCCTCGAAGAGGAAGATGCTGCTCGAGGTGTAGAGCAAGCCGAGAACAAGCAATACGCCTGCCTGCTTTGCCGTAATCTTGAAGCTCTGTTTTGTGAGCCAAAGGAATGCGCCCAAGATCACCACAGCAAAGGCGTAGCGGAAGAATAGTATCGACTCTATGGCGGCACCGTTGTTTATCAACGGCATCCCAAATAGCGGATTGAGTCCGTATGCTATGCCTGTGATTATTCCCGCGGGGTAACCCACAAGGGCCGCTTTACTCAACTTTTTCATATTACATCTTTATTTCTGATACAAAGATATAGCCAAACTTCTTACGATGTATCACAAAAAAGAGCTATTCTACCATAGTAATATATCTATAATTTGTTAATCGCAAAAGATAGGTATAAACAATCAAAGAGATCTCCTCATTTGGAAAACTCATAAATAATGCCTATCTTTACGATAGAAAAAACAAGCTACAGACCCCTACATAAGCTGTTTAGAGCCTAATACTCTTTATGTTCCGTATCGGAAAAACAGAGAAACGAAGAGACTAAAACTATACTATATGTCTACTACTAACCAGACAGATATTGTTATTAGAGAGGTAACAACCAAGCGCGAACTTAAACGTTTTGTGCAGTTCGGAATAGATCTTTACGAGGGTAATCCATACTACTGTCCGCCTATATTCTTTGATGAGGTAAACACCTTCGACCCCAAGAGTAATCCCGCACTCGAGGTTTGCGAGTATGTAATATATATGGCCTATCGCAACAACAAGATAGTAGGTCGCATTGTGGGTATCATTAACCATCGTGCCAATGAGTCTTGGGGTGTTAAGAAGTGTCGCTTTGGATGGTTTGATTTTGTTGATGACTACGATGTGTTCAAGGCACTGTTGGATGCTGTTGCCGAGTGGGGTAGGAGCAAGGGTATGCTCTGCTTGAATGGCCCCGTAGGTTTTACGGATTTCGACCATCAGGGCCTTTTGTTGGAGGGCTTCGATTACAACGCCCCTATGGCGAGTCTCTACACCCATCCCTACTATGTTGCTCACTACGAGCGATATGGATTGCGCAAGGAGGCTGACTGGATTGAGTATCAGATTACACCACCTGCGGAGGCTCCTGAGCGCATGAGGCGTGTCGCACAAGTTGTGGAGCAGCGATGCGGGCTACACATCGTGAAGGTTAAAAACTCCAGGGAGCTGAGAAAGAGGTATGGCTACTCCTACTTCGATGTTCTGGATGCGGCGTATCAGAAGCTGTATAACTATCAGCCTATGACACTTCGCCAGAAGCAGTACTACAGCAAGATGTATTTTCCGATCCTCAACTTCGACTTTGTTACCATGGTGGCCAACGAGAGGGATGAGATCGTAGCTGTGGGTCTGGGTATGCCCTCGCTCTCCGAGGCGTTGCGTAAGTGTGGAGGTCACCTCTTCCCATTTGGATGGTACCACCTCCTCAAGGCGTTGAAGGCCAAGCGTATGACCGACTTCGACTTGCTCCTTATTGCCGTGCGTCCCGACTATCAGGATAAGGGCGTTACTGCGATGATTTTCAATGAGATGACGCCCCACTTTGCGAAGTATGGCATTCAGCGTGTTGAGACAACAGCAATCCTCGAAGATAACCATAAGAGTCAGGCCAATTTTGAGGACTTCGACTATATCCAGCACAAGCGCCGCAGAGCATATGTCAAGGAGTTGTAGGTGTTGTTGTTGCGACGAGTAGGATTAACGATATGTAGATGCTGGCTCTTCGCTATTGCTCACTCTACTATCATGCTATCTCATTTTGTTATTTCAGCAAAAATTATATACCTTTGTATTGGCAATAGTTTAATTTTAATGGACATAGAGTAGTCTGGTGTTGCGATTGGTGCTAGTCTCTTGCGCATTGCATAGATGGGTTGACATTCTATATAGTGTGATGCATAGGGATAGGTATTGCGACGAGGGGCTACCGTGGCAGATTGTCTATATGCCACAATTAAATGAATAAAACATTTTCAATATAAAAAATACAATTATGAGGGGTCTGTTTAGATATCTTTACGTAGGTGTCATGCTTCTGGTTGTGGCGTGTAGTACTGATGAGCCTATAAATTCTGTTGTGCCACCTGAGATTCAGGAGCATAAGAGGTATACTGTTATGGTATATGGTTGTGGCGATGGTGAGATTGACGAATATTTCGAGTATGCGATAGATGTCGTAAACTTACTGGATGTGCCAAAATATATCAATATCGTTGGTCAGATGAAGTGGGGCAATGGCTATAGGTCTGATTGGTCAGATGGTAGTGGTTGTGTGACACGAATGAAGTACAATCATGAGGCCAATAGTTATGATAACAGTAAGTTTGCCGATGGTAGCCTCATGGTGAACGACCCCAAGAACTTGGCTGAGTTCATTGAGTGGGCGCGTGCCGAGGCCCCTGCCGATGAGTACATCATCGTCTTCATGGGTCATGGCAATGCCTATCACCCCAGCTTCGAAGGTGGTGCTACACGAGGCATATTGCGTGATGACGATGAGATTGTCTATATGGGCTTGACCGATATAGCTGAGGCCTTTAAGACCACACAATCTCACTTTGGCCTTATGCACATGGTCAGCTGCCTAACAAATAGTATCGAGTATATAACTGAGCTTGCTCCATACGTAGACTATTACCTCGCCCCAAATCATGTTACATCCCCCTGTGGTATAGAGATCTACTCTATTATTGATGGGCTAATCAACATTGAGCAGCATGATAGTACAAGCATTGCTAAGGCTGCAGCATACTACATAGATCAAGCTTTCAACGATTTGTGGGATCAAGATTACCTGACTATCGACTATACGCTTACCGAGTGCCGCAAGATAAACAAGCTAAACAACACTGTGCGTGCCTTTACAAACGCGGTTGTTGAGCTCTACGACGAGGAGAAGATAATAGGCAGCGATGGGATGAATAGTCGCTATGGCTTTACCACGGCTACTATAGATGAGGCTCTAAGCGAGGCCTACTATCCATTGAATACCTTCTTTTCTGAGAGCAATATTAAGACTATGTCGTGGTATCGTCTAAGCTACGCCTTCGATATTGTGGATATAGCCTTTAAGGTTGCTGAGGCTACCCAGCTTAGTGATATCGCCGAGGCTGCCGAGAATATAAAGTCTGCAGCTAAGGATGCTATCGTCCACCAGCGCTGTGCAAATTTGACGGATGTGGATAGGGTCTACTACTCTGTAATGCTTATCAATAGTGAGCAGTGGGAGACTTTGGGCCTGGAGGATGCGGGTTATGAGAATACCGCCTTCAACAGGGTCACTAAGTGGAGCAATCTTCTCAAGGCTAACAACGCTACATTCTTGCACTGCCGCTAAATCCTTAGTCGGATAGTGCTCATTCATAGATATACAGGGGGTGTAAGTAGCATCACCTGTATATATTTTATCGCCCTTTGTGAACGTTTTGTTTTGCATATCATTGTCCACGCTATCGCCATGAAGTGTTCAAGATTGGCTTTTTTCGCTATATGTTTGAGGATAATTGCGCAATTCTTTTTATCTTTGTAAGTTATTAAGTAGTTCTACACTGCTAATATGGGCGTAGAGTTTAACATAGCACGAAGGCTTTCGAGCCGCAAGCAGGGCGGGCGTGCCGGTATTATGGAGCGTGTGGCGACCATCGCCACGGCCATAAGCGTCATGGTCATCATCCTCACCCTCGCTGTTGTTGTCGGCTTCAAGCAGGGTGTCGGTGAGCTTATCTCCTCGGCAGCCTCCGATGTTGTCATCACTGCGCCACAGAGCCGTGGTGTTGTCTCGGAGGTGCGTATCGAGCGTATCGAGGCTATAGAGCAGCTACTTAGTAGCAATGCGGATATTGCGCGCTATGCACCATATATCGCCAAGGAGGGTGTCATCAAGAGCGAGGACAACCTTGTGGGCGTGCTGCTCAAGGGCGTGGATGCTACCTACGATATCTCCTTCTTCCAAAGGCACATTATTAGAGGTGATGTGCCACGCATTGGGTGCGAGCCTCGCACCAAGGATATTATGCTCTCAGAGCGGGTGGCCAAGATGATGGCTCTTGAGGTTGGCGACAGAGCAGAGATGGTGTTTGTAGATAGCCGGGGAGGTATGCTTCGCGATCGCTTTATGGTGTCGGGCATATATAAGACAGGCATCGAGGCTATCGACAACATCCTGGTAGTTACGGATATAAAGAATGTCGCTCGTGAGTATGATGGTGATGCCAAGCTTGTTACGGGCTATGAGCTATGGCTCGAGGATAGAGATAGGGCGTCGGATGTTGCTGCATCGGTAAATAGTGAGCTTGCCACAATCTTTTTGCAGGATGGCATCCTTGCCGAGGCATACGCTATCGATAGGGTCTATCCCGAGATTTTTGGCTGGCTTGCCACCCACGATATAAACGCTCTTGTTGTTACGGTGATAATGGTTGTTGTAGCCTTGCTCAACATGATTACCGCACTACTCATCATCGTGCTTGAGCGTCAGCGTATGATTGGCGAGCTACGTGCCATGGGCATGCCTCGTCGCAGTGTGGTTAGCATATTTATCTACCGAGCTATGTTTATAGTTATGCGTGGCGTAGCCTGGGGTGCGCTTCTTGGCGTGAGCCTTGCAGCCATACAGCATATATGGGCCCCCGTGCCGCTGCCGAGCGAGGGTTATATGCTCACAACAATGCCTTCGGCCATGTGCTGGAGTTTGTGGGGTGTGGCAATTATCTCGACCGTTGTCGTTGCCATGGTCGTGATGGTCATCCCTGCGTTGTTCTCGGCACGAACCTCGCCCGATAAGGCGATAAGATATGAATAAATCGTATATAACGTTGATATGAAACCTTATAACGAAGAGCAAACAAAGAAACAGCAGGTTGAGGAGATGTTCGACAACATCGCCCCCACCTACGATAAGTTGAACCACATCATGTCGCTCAACATCGACCGTATATGGCGTCGTCGTGTTATGCGCATTGTGCGTCGTTCTAAGGCTGTGAAGATAATGGATGTAGCCACAGGTACTGGTGACCTGGCCATAGCCATTGCTAAGCGTGCTGACCGCACACAGATACTTGGCGTGGACCTCTCGGAGGAGATGCTCGCCGTAGCCCGCCGCAAGGTGCAGAAGCAGGGTCTTGAGGAGCGTATCATGCTCGAGAAGGGTGATGCCGAGAATCTATCGATGGTTGCTGATAGCTCTATAGATGCCGTTACCGTAGCCTTTGGTGTGCGTAACTTCGAGAATATTGAGCGAGGCCTTAGGGAGATGTGGCGTGTGCTTAAGCCCGGAGGCAAACTCGTCGTCTTGGAGTTCTCGACACCTCGCAATAGGGTCATCCGCTGGGTATATGCGCAGTACTTCCACCGTCTTGTGCCACGCATAGGTGGCATAATATCTAAGGATAAGCGTGCGTATGTCTATCTGCCTGAGTCTGTCGATGAGTTCCCCTCGCCCGAGAGGTTCTCTCAGATGCTCAAGGATTGCGGATTTATGCGTGTTAAGCGCCGCTCGCAGAGCTTTGGTATCGCCTATATATACGAGGCAACGAAGTAGCAATGGGCGGAGTACTTCGATACCTACTCCTTGTGGGAGCTGTGCTGATGGGCTCTGTTATGTCGACACGGGCGCAGGTGCTACCCAAGAGGGTATATTTTGAGGGCTTTGCCAAGGTGTCGCACATCTCGACATCGGGCATGAACCTGTGGGTGACTATCAACAACGAGTCTATCTGGCGCTACGAGATCAAGAGCTGCGAGGTGGACATCGCCATAGATGGTAGCCATGTGGCGACCATATCGTTACGCGATAAGGTGGTCATCCCTCGCCGAGAGTGTGGAGATATCCTGTTGCCCTTGCGCTTCGAGTCGCAGAGTTCCTTCGCCGTGGGACGACTGTTGTGGCGGGTGATGCATGGCGAGAGTGATCGTATAACCCTGTCGTATAGGATGCGGGCGGGTCTGCGTGTGATAAGCCTACGTTACAAGGGTCAGGACATACGTCTTAGTGATGTTATCGCCTCGCGTGTGGGTATGGTGGATGCCATAGAGGAGCTATGGCAGATGGTAAAGTGATAGAGGAATAATAAGTATATCAAACTATATAGTATGAACAGAATTACTATGCACCTTATGGTGTTTATCATGGCTATTATTGCGGGCGTTAGCAGTGTTGCGGCTCAAAATATCTCTACAATGCGTAGCATGCTCGAGATGCGCTCGGCCAATGGCTCGGAGATAACTATCGTCGAGGACCATAGCACCCAGGAGGCTGTTATGGCCGTTGAGGCTATGGGCTCTAAGGGGTCGGTACTTGGCTATCGTGTAGTGCTCTTCTACGATAATGCGCAGTTTGCTCAGGATCGTGCTAACGAGATTATGGAGCAGTTCAAGAAGGAGTATCCCGAGATTAATGCCTACCTTGTCTATGAGAAGCCATACTTCAAGGTCTCTGTTGGCGATTGTCTCTCTGCCGAGGAGGCGCTCATGTTGCGCAATAAGCTTATTCGTAGCTATCCAGGAGCCTTCACACGCCGCGATAATATCAGCTATGCGGAGCTTGGCAATGTGCGCCGTAGGGCCGACTGCCTGGAGCTCGACCTTATGGTGCGTGACTCGCTGCTCCACTATCGTGAGTTCCGCGACGAGATGCGCAAGGATGAGACAATGTTCATCGTGATGCAGCGTGACTCGGCCCTTGTGCAGATGTTGTATCTCGATGATCTTGCTCGTGAGATATCAGATGCATCGCAGGATAGGGCTACTGCCGAGGATCCTGCGTGGGCAACAGAGTGGTAGCCTTAGAACCACGGCAATTAGGTCTTCTATATTTGAATGTGTAAATATTGTTAAACGCTATAAATTTGATAGTTATGAAGAAGTTTTTTGCATTCGCAATCATGCTTGCTGCCATATCTTTGTCGGCCTGCGCTGGTGGCGATAAGAAGGATAAGGAGAGTAAGGAGAGCCAGTGTTGTGGCAACTGCGAGCAGTGTGAGACCCCTTGTGATAAGGGTGACGTTGAGTAAGACTCGGTGAGGTATATTAGGGTGGGATGTTCGCAGCATGCGTCGCTACCTAAACCATCCTATTATGTAAAAGCAGGGGATGTCCAGCACATTTGGACATCCCCTGCTTTGTTATAGGTTTCAGCTTTTCTTCGCTATACTATATATATGAATATGAGTATATGTAGAGCGAGGAGCAGTGGCTCTAAGAGTGTAAACTTTAGATGTTGTGTCTTATGACGGAATAGGAGCATTGCGCACATAGCACCCGCAGCGCCACCAATGAGCGATAGCAGTAGCAGGCGACGTTCGCTAATGCGCGACGACCCACGCTTAGCCTTTAGCTTGTCGATGCCAAAGGCTACGAAGGTTATAAGACTCATTACGCCTATAAAGGCAAGAAAGAGTTTCATGACACTAAGGTTTAGATTAATAGTTTAGGCGTGTCCACAGTGTGACACGCCTAACTCTTTTATAGCTATCTTAGTTGATGCGCTTGAGAAGCTCAACCAAAAGCTTCCAGAACTTATCAACGGTAGCAATCTCCAAACGCTCGGTAGGCGAGTGTACACCACGCAAGGTAGGACCGAACGACACCATCTCGAGGTGTGGGTACTTCTCAAGGAAGAGGCCACACTCCAAGCCAGCGTGGATAGCACGCACCTTAGGCTCTGTAGCAAAGAGGTCGCGGTAGCACTCCACAGATGTCTTCAAGAGGTGAGAGTCGGGGTTAGGCGCCCAACCTGGGTAGCCATCCGAGTGCTCTACATCGCAGCCCGAGAGGTAGAATACAGACTCGATGGTCTGTGCAGCGTAGAGCTTAGCGCTCTCCACTGATGAGCGCTGCGAGGTGGTGATAACAACCTGCTGCTCCTCGTGGTTGAACTTCACAGATGCGAGGTTCGATGAGGTCTCAACAAGGCCTGGCATAGCAAACGACATGGCCAAGACACCATTAGGAAGACCTATGAGTGTGAGGAGCAAGTAGCAGAAGTCGTCGTTGGTCATAACCATAGCTGGAGCCTTCTCCACATCCTCCACAGCAAAGCGCATATCTGGCTCAGTGTGCTTGAACTCCTCCATCATAGACTGACCGAACTCCAAGTAGCGCTCCTCGAAATCCTCCTTCGACTCGGTAGGCACACCTACGATAGCGAAGGCCTCGCGAGGAATGGCGTTGCGCAAGTTACCGCCGTTGAAGTCGGCAAGCACCACCTGGAAGGTGTCGATAGCGTTGTAGAGGAAGCGAGCAAGGAGCTTGTTAGAGTTAGCACGACCCTTGTCGATATCGTCGCCTGAGTGGCCACCAAGCAGATCGCCAATCTCGAGACGCACGAAGCTATAGCCCTCAGGAGCCTCCTCGATCTCGTATGGCATACGAGCTACGGTGTCGATACCACCAGCGCAGCCGATGAAGATCTCACCCTCGTCCTCAGAGTCGAGGTTTACGAGATACTTACCTGTGAGCATGCCCTCGCCAAGGCCAAAGGCACCTGTGAGGCCTGTCTCCTCATCCACGGTGAAGAGTGCCTCGATAGCGGGGTGCTCAAGGCTCTCGTCGAGCAATACTGCCAAGGCTGCTGCCATGCCGATACCGCAGTCAGCACCAAGGGTTGTGCCCTCGGCATATACCCAACCATCCTTGATGAATGTGCGAATAGGGTCGTTGTCGAAGTCGAACTCCACGTCCGAACGCTTCTCGCATACCATATCCATGTGCGACTGAAGGATAACTGCTGGACGCTCCTCGTAGCCAGGGGTTGCGGCCTTACGCATAACTACGTTACCAGTCTCGTCGGTCTGGTACTCTATGCCATGCTTCTTGGCAAAATCGATGAGCCATGCGATAATCTTCTCCTCACGCTTCGATGGGCGTGGCACACGTGTTACATCGTCAAACTGCTCCCAAATAAGTTTGGGCTCCAAATCTCTAATTGTCATAGTAATAAGTTTTATTAGTAGTTATTATTGCTCTTTTTGTTACTATCTGTATTGCGGTCGAAGAGGCGTACGTTGCGAAGCAGTGGGTTGCGACGCGAGAGTATCAACATCTCCAGCACAAGGAGCAGCAGGCCTGCGGCCAAGAACCACTGGTACTGCTCTTCGAAGTCATCATACTTGAGTCTCTGTAGCTTTGCTCGCTCCACGTTGTCGAGGCGCGAGAAGATGGTCTCAAGGCCAAACTCCTCGTTGCTCGAGCGAACATATATGCCATCACCCACCTTGGCAATCTCCTGTAGCAGTGCCTCGTTGAGCTTCGTAAGCTCGAAGGCTCCCTTGTCGTTGAGCACCTGCTTACCATCAATCTTGAATGGTGTGCCCTCGGGGGTACCTATGCCTATGCAGCATATTATCACGCCATCATCGGCGGCACGCTGTGCTGCGGCTATGGCCTGTTCGTCGTGGTCCTCGCCATCGGTGATTATCACCATAACACGGCTGCTATTGTTATCGGTACTCGACGAGAAGGATATGGCCGCAGTCTCTATGGCGGCTCCAAGGTTCGTTCCCTGATTCTCTATGAGCTTGGGGTCCAGGCGCTTGACCATAGACTTCGCTGTGCGGTACTCCGAGGTTACGGGCAGAAGCACCTGTGGCTCCTCGGCAAAGGCTACGATGCCCACACCATCATCCTTCATGCGCTCAACGAGCTGTGTTATGGCGTAGCGTGTGCGCTCCATGCGGCTGGGCTGCACATCCTCGGCCAACATCGAGTTCGACACGTCGACAACAAGCACAACCTCGCGACCCTCACGTGTCTCGTGACGTAGCTTAGAGCCTGTACGTGGATGCGCCAGGGCCAATACCAGCATCACTACGGCGAGCGTTAAGAGCGATATCTTAAGCCATCCACGCCCTAACGAGAAGTCGGGCATTAGCTCCTTGAGGGTTGCTGGGTTGCCTAAACGTCGTAGCTTATGACTACGTAGGCGTAGCAAACCCCAATATATTAGTAGTATGAGCGGTGCTATGAGTAGTAGCCATAGCCTCTCTGGAGCACCAAATTCAAATTCACCCATCTATATTTACACTTCTTTAAATCAACAATAATCACTCACTATCCCCAGCCGAACTAAGGTATTCTATTAAGCACTATACGTGAGATGATAAACTCCAGTGCCAGAAGTAGTAGACCCAGTACCAACCATGGCTCGAATAGTTCGTTATGGCGGAATGTCTCCATCACCTGAACCTCGCTCTTCTCCATAGAGTTAATCTTGTCGTATATACTCTTCAACGCCTCCTCGTCGGTAGCTCTAAAATACTGACCTCCTGTGATATCAGCCATCTCGGTCAATAGCTCCTCGTCAATCTCCACATCTACAAGAATCTCCTGGTAGTTACCAAAGATATCTTGGTAGGGGTATGGTGCCTTATCCATACTACCCACACCTATGGTGTAGAGCTTAACACCCATATCGCGAGCAATCTCTGCAGCCATCATAGGCGATATCTGGCCAGCATTATTCACACCATCCGTAAGCAAGACCACAACCTTTGACCTAGCCTCGCTATCGCGTAGGCGGTTTAGAGCCGTGGCAAGACCATTACCCAAGGCGGTGCCATCCTCTACAACGCCGCTGCGTAGGTTGCCCATGAGGGTCTGCACCACGCCACGATCTGCAGTGATGGGGGTCAGTGTGTATGCCTCGCCCGCAAATGCCACCAGCGAGAAGCGGTCGGCCTCGCGGTCGGCGATAAATGTTGAGGCTATGCGCTTGGCAACCTCAAGACGGTCGGGTTTGAAGTCCTTAGCCAACATCGAGGTTGAGACATCGACAGCAAGTACAATATCGATACCCTCAACACTAATCTTGCGGTTGTGCTCTGTCTCCACGGGGCGTGCCAAGGCGATGATGAGCATAGCAATGGCTGCCACTCGTACCATTATGGGCAGTGGACGTAGCCAGTAGCGTAGTGTGCGGGGCATACGTTGTTTGCCAAGTGTCGACACGCTTAGTGTGGCGCTACGACGGCCAACCCATATGTGGTAGGCTAACAGCAGTGGTATTATCACCGCAAGCCATAGTAGTTTTGGATATAGGAATGTCATAGCTTACCAATTTTTCTTTCCTGGGACATATATAGCCTTACGCTTTTCGCCCAACTTATCTTGTGTCTTATCCTCTTCGCCCTGTATGGCATCAAGCAACCTCTCCTGCTCGTCGCTTAGCCCTGTAGGCTGTGGCTCATCTCCCTCATCAGAATCGCTCTCGGACTCATCTTCGCCATTACCCTTGCCACTATTGTTCTGCTGCTGCTCTTGGTTCTGCTCCTGCTCCTGCTCGCCATCCTTACCATCTTGCTGCTGCTCCTCACCCTCACGATTATCATCCTTATCCTTCTGATTATCGCTCTGTTGGTCACCCTGCTGATCCTGATTCTTGTTTTGATTCTGGTCACCCTGCTGATCCTGGTTGTTATCGCCACCATTCTGGTCCTGGTTCTGCTGCTGGTCCTGATTTTGGTTCTGGTCCTGGTTCTGCTGCTGATCCTGGTTTTGGTCCTGCTGCTGTTGGTTGCGCTTTTGATCCACTATGCGCTTGGATAATACATAGTTATACTTGGTCTCAGCATCGTTGGGATTGAGCAACAACGACTCACGAAAGGCGTTGAGTGCAGCCTCGTAGTTCTCCTGTGCCATAAGGCTCTCGCCAATGTTGCGAAGTGACTCGGCACGCTGATCGATGTTATATTTGGGGTTGTTTATCATCTCCTCGTAATACTGATTCGACGTCTCCCAACTTATAGTGCTATCCTGACCATTGTTCTCACGCATAACATGGTGATAGGCATTGGCTCTGTTGTATGTGGCCTCATAGCAGTCGGGGGCAACCTCCAGGGCCTCGTTGTATAGCTCAAGGCTCTTTTTATACTCCTTGTTCTCGAAGGCCTCATTGCCGCTACGCACGAGCTTGCGCTCGGGGAGGAGCTGTGCCGAGGCACTCTCCATGCCGCATAACGCCATGATAACAAGTGATATGTATATAGTTATTACTCTCATTAGTCACCAATTTTAGTATCTATCGTTATATCCTCCTTATCCTTGTCTACCTCAATCTCCTCGACCTTGGTGTTCTCAACAAAGTAGTAGGCCATAGTGTAGCACTCCTCGTTATGCTCCGCCTCGGGCTCCGCCTTGGCGAACTTAACCATATCGGCAGTGCGTAGTATCGTCATAAGGTTGTCACGACTGGTACCAGCTATATTGATGTCACGCATGGCTGCGATAATCTCATCTGTGGTGAACTCCAGGGCACGTATCTCCCAGCGGCGCGATATGTATCTACGCAGAATCATAGATAGCTGCGTGTAGTATCCCTTGTAGTTGCCATTCTGCCATAGCTTGCGATGGTGCAACTCCACAAGAGCCTTGTTTGCCTCGACATGGGGAGGAAGTAGTGCAATGCTCTTCTCAACACGTTTCGCATGAACACGCTTATAGATGAAGTATCCACCAATGCCCAGGATAGCCAAAGCTAAGATTGTTAAGAGGATATACATCAATTTATCACCCCCATCCTTGTCGGGAATCTCTGCGGCGATAAAGGGCATATCCTGCTGAGTTAGCACGCCATCAAGCTTGATATACTTGTTTACAACGGCTGTATCTACCTGAGCTCCAGGTGCTCCCATAGCTCCGGGTGCTACGAACATATTATTGCTCATGAAGTTGAGCGAGTCTAGCTCCTCGTAGCGCTTGACATGCAACACTACTGGCTCGTTGGCTAGGAGTGTGTCGGGCTTTGAGCTATTCTTCGGAAAGTAGAGTATGGCAGGCTGTATGGGTATATCTCCCGTATCCATTGCCGCAAAGCGATAGCGCTTTCTAAGCTTTAGTGCGCGGCCATCAACCTTGAGGGTGTCGGTGGCGTACATAGATATCAGCTCCAACCTATCCTCGTCATATGCGGTGTATGTCGATATCTTTGCCTTATCTTGTGCAACTCTCTCACGCTGTGCATCTGTCAGCATCTCGCCATATATGGGGAACTCCATGTGTGTGGCGCGGTCGACATCGACATCGATGATATACTCCACCTGGTCGCCCACCTCCACGCTGTCGCGTGAGAAGTGTGCCGAGAAGGTAGGTACATCGGCAGATGCGTAGACTCGGCTACATAGCATCAGAGCGGTTATAAGCCAGCAATATCTCGTATATGCTCTTTTCATCGTTGCTTAAACATCTTTATTAGGTTAACGACATAGTCGTCGTCGGTAGCCACATCGGCAATATCTATGCGGTGGTGTCTTAGTAGCGAGGTTATGCGCTCGTTGCGTGTGCGATACTCCTCAGCCCAGGCCTCGCGCACCCTACGTGCCGAGGTATCTATCCACTCGGTGGCGCCACTCTCCGAGTCACGCATCTCCACTATGCCGATATTCGGAAGCTCAGCATCACGCTCGTCGTGAACACGTATGGCCATTATGTCGTGCTTCGACGATGCGATTTTGAGGGCATCCTCAAAGGGTGCCATGTCGCCCTCGGAATTTATGAAGTCGGAGAGCAGAAAGCAGGTGGCACGTTTCTTATTCACACCCACCAGGTAGCGTAGTGCCTGTGATATGTTTGTCGTGGTACCCGTAGGCTCGAAGCCCACCAACTCGCGTATGATGGCAAGGATGTGACTGCGCCCCTTCTTCGGAGGCATGAACTTCTCCACACGATCCGAGAAGAATATGCACCCCACCTTATCGTTGTTCTTGGCTGCCGAGAAGGCGAGTGTTGCAGCTATCTCGGTGATGATGTTCTTCTTGGTAAGTTCCTTAGAACCAAACTGTCTCGATGGCGACACATCGACCAAGAGCATCATGGTGAGCTCACGCTCCTCCTCGTAGACCTTGACATGTGTGCGCTCCGAACGTGCCGAGACATTCCAGTCGATGTCGCGTACATCGTCGCCTGCAAGATACTCCCTCACCTCCGAAAACGACATGCCTCGACCGCGAAAGGCCGTATGGTACTTACCGGCAAAAATCTCGTCGGAGAGTCCTCGGGTCTTTATCTCGACCTTACGCACGCGGCGTAAAATATCGTTCTCACTAAGATGCATACTATGGTACTATGACGTTGTTCAATATGGCGGTGATAATCTGCTCGGTAGTCACATTCTCTGCCTCAGCCTCATAGGTGAGACCTATGCGGTGGCGCAATACATCGTGACATACGGCACGCACATCCTCGGGGATGACATAGCCACGACGCTGTATGAAGGCGTAGGCCTTGGCTGCCTTGGCCAACGAGATGCTGGCACGTGGCGAGCCGCCATAGGCGATGAGTGGCTGAAGGTGCTGAAGACCATACTCCATAGGCTCACGTGTAGCGAAGATGATGTCTATTATGTACTTCTCGATCTTCTCATCCATGTATACCTTCGACACAATCTCGCGAGCACGGATGATGTCCTCGGGCGAAACAACCTTGTTGACCTCAGGAAGCGAGCCTCCGGCGAGGTTCATGCGGATGATCTCGAGCTCCTCGTTGCGCTTGGGGTACGAGATCTTAGCCTTCAGCATGAAACGGTCGACCTGTGCCTCAGGTAGTGGGTAGGTACCCTCCTGCTCCAAGGGGTTCTGTGTTGCAAGCACCAAGAATGGCTTGGGTAGCTCGTATGTAGTATCACCTATAGTCACCTGACCCTCCTGCATTGCCTCCAACAAGGCTGACTGCACCTTGGCTGGTGAGCGGTTGATCTCGTCGGCGAGGATGAAGTTGGCGAAGATAGGACCACGCTTCACGGTAAACTCCTCGTTGCGCTGCGAATATATGAGTGTACCAATAAGGTCGGCAGGGAGCAAGTCGGGGGTAAACTGAATGCGGGCATACTTGGCATCAACAGCCTTTGATAGTGTGGTGATAGCCAATGTCTTAGCAAGACCTGGTACACCCTCCAAGAGGATATGTCCGTTCGACAAAAGACCTATGAGTAGGGTGTCGACAAGGTGCTGCTGACCTACGATCACACGGCCAATCTCTCGGCGCAAGGCCTCAACAAATATCGACTCCTGCTCGATTTGAGCGTTGAGCTCACGGATATTAACTACTTCGTTCATTGTTTCTTATCTATTGTTTTTATTCTCTAAATTCCAAAATCTTCAGCCTATCCTCACATCTATGATGGTTCGACTCGTAAGGGGAAACGCTACACACGGCTAAATTATTGCAAATGTATGTATTTTCTTTGAAAACATCAAGCCTTTTTTACCTTTTTCATCTCCTCCGAGATTGCCCAACACTATTTTTAATAGTGGATGATTGTTGTTTGTAAATTAAATTTCGTACCTTTGCCCGATATACGGATATAAATTAACGATTATGAACTATCTATACAGTGTGAAAAATTATGCTCTAATTCTTGTGCTATCGCTCTTTGTTGTGGGCGTTACGGGTTGTGTGGAGGATAGAGTGCCCCTCTTCCCAGAATTGCCATCCGAGAACGAGACCCCCGAGGAGGATAAGGGTGATGATAATACCGGTAATGGCGGGGATAAGGATGAGGATAAGGGTGATGACAGCGGCACCACTCAGCCACCTGTTTACAACGATTACCCCGATACATCGTGGGCAGTAGGTGAGCTCGACTGGGTCTTCGACATGAATGTCCTACCCGAGATTCACATCGAGATAAGCGTAGACGAGTGGAACGACCTTCTTGAGGCCTTCGACAGGGATAACAACACCAATGCCTATGTACACTGCGATGTGGAGTTTAAGTCGAAGGGTGAGACCCATAATTTCGCAGATGCGGGCCTACGCCTTAGAGGCAACACCTCGCGCAAGCGCCCTGAGGGCAATGGTGGCGAGATGCATCGCAAGGATAACACCGATTGGCACCACTGCCACTTCATGATCAACCTACGCAAGTATCAGAAGGATGATGCCCACGAGCTATACAATGTGCGTAAGCTTCACCTCAAGTGGCATAAGGACGACCGTGCATATTGCCGTGAGCTCTACTGCTACGACCTATTCCGCCGCTTCGGCATCTGGACAGCACCCTACAGCTCTTACTGCCGCCTTTGGATACATGTAGAGGGTGACTCTAAGGCAGCATATTATGGTGTGTACGAGATGATTGAGGCTATTGACGACAAGTATGTCAAGAAGCGCAAAGAGCTCTTTGGTGACCATAAGCACAACCTATGGAAGTGTCGTTGGGGCGCCGACTTAAACTATAATAATATTCGCAATGCCGACATCTACTACGACGATGACTCGGGCGCAAATCGTACCTACGAGCTAAAGAGCAATATCGAGAATTTCAAGGCTGCAAAGGATCAGCTCATAGAGTTCTCGAAGAATGTAACACAGCGCACGGGTCAGGACTTCCACGACTGGATAGCCACCGTATGCGATGTGCGTCTATTGTTGCGCACCTACGCTGTGAATGTCTGTGTAGGCATGTGGGATGACTATTGGAACAACAAGAATAACTACTATATCTATTTCAACTCATCGGATAAGCACAACTACAAATTCTTCCTTATCCCCTACGACTACGACAACACCCTTGGCACATCGCTCAACTGCGGCGTGCAGAGCGACTCGGGCCGTCACGACCCATTGAACTGGGGTAATACGAATGAGTGTCCATTGATTGGCAAGATATTGCAGTATGATGACTACCGCAAGATATATGTCGAGGCGCTCAACGAGCTTATCGACCCAGCCAATAACCTCTTCTACTATCAATACTCCATTGATCGTATCAACGGCTGGCACTCTATGATACGCGACTATGTTGTCAACGACACCGAGGAGGATTGCGAGATTAAGGACCGCCCAGCTGGTTGGGGTAACATCTACGACTATCGCATACTCGATGCTGGCTCGTCGATGAACTTCTTCAAGGTTAAGGCTCAATCTATTCCAAAGAACTAACTCATTGAAAACCATGCAGATTAATAGAGAAAAGTTGAAGGGTGTCGCTACTAAGATATACGAGTGGGGTGGGGTGGCTCTCCGCACCCGTGCGGCTATCACCGTATGGCGTATATTGATGCTCTATGTTGCGTTGCAGATATGCCGTGCGACCTTCTATTTCTACAATAAGGATCTTATTGGCACTATCGAGAGCGAGGAGATATGGCTCCTCTTCAAGGGCTCGTTGGTCTTCGACAACGCCTCTATAATGTACTCCTTGGCTCTCTATATGATACTAACGTTATTCCCTGTAAGCCAGAATATATGGAACAATAAGTGGTATCGTTGGGTGACCTTTGGCATCTACATCCTCCCTGTGGCCATCATGCTCATCGCTAACCTTGGTGATGTGGTATACTTCCACTACACCCAAAAGCGTTGCACCGCCGAGGAGATTTTCTTTGCCAACAATAGCAACACCACGCAGCTAATGTTTCAGTTCCTCATCGAGAACTGGTACTTGGCAATCCTCTTTGCAGCTCTTATGACTGCCATAGTCTTTGGCTATCGCATAAACTTTAAGACCAGGGATATTGTGGACTTCCCAAAGCGCGATGAGCGGGAGGAGGGTGTCAAGGCGTGGTTCACACCAAGAATGTTGAAGGGCATGGGCCTCTTTGCTCTATTGCGAATGGTCGTCATGTCGCTTATGGTGCTCTTTGCCGTGTATGGCATACGAGGAGGGCTAACGCGTATGACACGACCCATTACCCTCTCAAACTCAATGCTTTATACATTCTCGCCAAATAAGGCAAACCTTATCTTGTCGAACCCATTCTGTATTATCCGCACCATGTCGCACCATCTTGTGGTGCCACACTTCTTCGACGAGAAGGAGGTCGATGCTATATATACCCCTTCGCACTACCCTGAGGATATGCAGAAGAGTGAGCTCTTTGGCTGCTGCGAGGGTTATAATGTAGTGGTCTTCATCCTTGAGAGCTTCTCGGCTGAGCACTCGGCATACCTTATGCCCGAGATACACTCTGGCCAGGGCTATACGCCTCATCTCGATAATCTTATGCGCAATGGCTTGACGTTGGATCGTTGCTATGCCAATGGTCTTACGAGCATCGCTGCACCGCCAGCTGTGTGGAGTTCTATACCATCTTACGAGCACTCCTTCATGCTTATGGCCGAGTCGCTTGCCGAGTATAAGGCGCTACCTACAATCCTTAAGGATAAAGGCTACCGCACGGCATTCTTCTGTGGTTCGGAGCATGGCTCTATGGGCTTTGGAGCATACGCCCATCTTGTTGATATAGAAGAGCTTTATAGCATGGACGACTACTACGACAGCCATGGTGAGTGTAACTTCGACGATGCATGGGGAATATGGGATGAGCCCTTCATCGACTTTATGGGTGAGAAGCTAAGCGGTTTTAACGAGCCATTCTTCGCAAGTATAATCACCCTCACCTCGCACCATCCGTTCAATGTTCCCGATAGTGCTAAGGGCGAACTACCTATGGGTACCACACTCAACCACCGCCCTATAGCCTATACCGATCGTGCCGTGGGTCGCTTCATGGAGAAGTACAAGGATGAGGAGTGGTTCAAGCATACGCTCTTTGTCTTTGTTGCAGACCATGTGTCGAGCGAGCGTATGGCAGAGCGCACCCTTGCTGTTCCTGGCTGCTTCCATATTGTGGGTGCTATGTACACCCCCGATGGCGCACTTCCAGCGCAGCGTTACGAGCATGTGGCTTCGCAGGTGGATATCATGCCTACGGTGTTGGGACTCTTGGGTTGCGACGAGCCCTACTTTGCTATAGGCCGTGATATCTTCAATGAGCCTCACCGTGAGCCATTTACGCTTATACGCTCGGGCTATGCCTATACGGCACTTACGGACGACTGCGTTGTTGATTTTGCCGAGTCGTCGTCGCATGGCGCTTATCGCTATGATGACTATAGACATAGCAACGATATATCCTCAAAGGTTAATATGGGGCGTATCGACTCGCTTATCAAGGCAACATTGCAGCAGTACTATACACACGTCAGCCGTCGCGACTACTTCCCCAAGAAGCGATAGATGGGCATGTGATGTTGATAAACCACGAGTTCTGAGAGGCCGTTTTGAATTTTATTTCAAAACGGCTTCTAAGTTTCCTCGGAAAAGATTATCTTTGTGCAGTAAAGATTTCAGAGAATGTACGAAGATATTATACAAGGTCTTAACCCCTCACAGCGTGAGGCAGTTGTCAATTTCAACGGACCAACACTCATCATAGCTGGTGCTGGCTCGGGCAAGACCCGTGTGCTCACCACACGCATAGCCTATATGCTCGCCAATGGTGTTGCCCCAAGCTCCATACTTGCGCTAACCTTCACCAATAAGGCGGCACGCGAGATGCGTGAGCGTATCGAGGCCCTCGTGGGTAGGGATGCTCGCTTTATCCGCATGGGAACCTTCCACTCGGTATTCTCACGAATATTGCGCGAGAATGCTGCACGCATAGGCTACCCCGATAGCTACACTATCTACGAGCCTAACGATGTCAAGAACCTCATAAAGAGCATCATCAAGGATAAGAACCTGCCAGAGGAGCGTTACAAGCCACAGGCTGTGGCAGCTCGCATATCTATGGCCAAGAACTCGCTTATCACGCCTGGTGCATATATGGCCAATGCGGTGCTTATTGGCGAGGACCGCGAGGCTAAGATGCCCGAGATTGCCGACATATACAACGAGTACTGCATACGTTGCAAGCGCAATGGTGCCATGGACTTCGACGACCTACTGTTGCAGACCAACATACTCCTCAGAGATGCCCCCGATGTCTTGGAGCGATATCAAGATCAGTTCAAATATGTGCTTGTGGATGAGTACCAGGATACCAACATGGCGCAGTATATCATCGTGCGTCGCCTGGCACTCAAGCACTCTAACGTCTGTGTTGTGGGTGATGATGCGCAGAGTATCTACGCCTTTCGTGGCGCCAAGATCGAGAATATCCTCTCCTTCCAGCGTGACTACCCAACGACTAAGGTCTATAAGCTCGAGCAGAACTATCGCTCGACACAGACCATCGTCGATGCTGCCAACTCGCTCATAGCTCATAACTCACGTCGCCTGGATAAGCGCTGCTTCTCGGAGGCGGCACGTGGCGAGAAGATACGCCTTGTGCGTGTGTTGGAGGATAGCTACGAGGCTGTTGAGGTGGCTATGGATATCAAGGATAGGGCACGTGCTGGTGCCGAGTGGCGCGACTTCGCCATCCTCTATCGCACCAACAAGCAGCATGGTCTCTTCGAGGAGGCCCTCACACGTCGTGGTATCCCCTATCGTGTCTATAAGGGCATGTCGCTCTTGGAGCATAAGGATGTGCGCAACATCTTGGCATACCTCGCCCTTATCATCAACCCTAACGACAACGAGGCCTTCAAACGTATTGTGAACTACCCGGCACGAGGTATTGGTGATACCACCATCGCTCGTATTGAGGAGATAGCCAAGGCCAAGAACCTCTCGATGTGGCATGCCGTCGAGGAGCTGACATCAAGCCCTGTGCTCGACCCCGTAGAGAGGGTTGTGGTGCGCAAGGTGGGTGAGTTCGTGCGTATGATTAAGGAACTTGCCATGCAGCGTACGACTATGAGTGTTACGGAGTTCGGCAAGGAGGTCATGGCCCGTTCGGGTATCCTACATATGTTGGAGTCGGAGAAGAAGGTGGAGAACGAGACCTCGAAGGACTACCTCGACCAGCTGCTCTCGATGATGAGCTCCTATGAGGAGGAGTGTGCCAAAGATATGGATGAGGGTCTGCGTGATGAGGAGTTTGTGCCCACCATCGATGAGTGGATGCAGAATATCATGCTTCAGACCGACCAGGATGAGGAGGATGATGGCAATCGAGTAACCCTTATGACCGTGCACTCGGCTAAGGGTCTGGAGTACGACTATGTATATATCGTTGGTATGGAGGAGGGGCTCTTCCCCTCGTCACGTTCCGTGGAGTCTATTACCGACCTTGAGGAGGAGCGTCGCCTTATGTATGTGGCGCTAACACGTGCTAAGCGTGCTGCGATGCTCTCGTTTGCCGAGATGCGACGTGTGTGGGGTAAGGTGGAGAATACCACCCCCAGCCGCTTCCTTAAGGAGATAGACAAGGAGTACCTAAACCCCAACTTCGATATCGAGGAGCTCTCGGGACGCAACCGTTGGGAGCGAGCCTCGAACGATGACGACGACATCTTTGCACGACCCTCACGCCCCCAGCAGCGCTACGACACGCGTCGAGGTGAGGTGCCCGTGCAGCGCTTTGCTTCGCGACAGACAACCTCTGAGCGTGTACGCCCCGAGATAATCACAACACCGCCACCCGTAGACCCGCAGCGTGCAGGTATGCGCTCGGTGGGTGTGCGACAGGCCGAGTCTTCAACCTCGTTGGGCGAGTGTGCCTATAGCGTTGGTCAGCGTGTTGAGCACCCCAAGTTTGGCAAGGGTACGGTGGAGCGTATTGAGCCTTTGGCAACAGATCATAAGGTAGTTATCAACTTCGATAGCTATGGTTCAAAGACCCTCCTAGCGGCCTTTGCCAAGCTTACGAAACTATAAGATAGGTGTTATGCATGAGGTAGTGCTCTCGGTGGTGATGACCACCTACAACCACGAACGCTATATCGCAACAGCGATAGAGAGTGTGCTTCGTCAGCAGACCTCGTTTGGTGTTGAGATAGTCATAGGCGAGGATTGTAGTAGCGACCGCACGCTCAACATAGCCCTCGACTACCAGGCCATGTACCCCGAGGCGATACGCATAGTGCGCTCGGAGCATAATGTGGGGTGGAGGGAGAACTATCGTCGCACCATAGCTGCGGCTCGTGGTAAGTATATAGCCATGCTCGATGGTGATGACTACTTCACCCATCGCAAGAAGCTGCAGATGCAGGTCGACCTCCTGGAGGCAAACCCCGATGTTGGCATGTGTTACGGCCGCTCGGAGCGTGTTGACGAAAATGGCAATACGACGATATACCCCGAGGGTGAGTGTGCCACCACGTTCGAGGCGATGCTTAGGCGCAACCCTGCGGAGAACTGCACCGTTGTGGCACGTCGCCACCTCGTGGAGCAGTACTACGCCGAGGTGGAGCCTTACAACCACCCTGAGTGGCTCACCGACGACCTGCCCATGTGGCTATGGTTTGCCGCCAACAGCCGCTATATGGCCATAGACTGCCCAATGTCGGTACACCGCGTGCTCACCTATAGTGTGAGTCACAACCCCGATTATAGGAAGAAGATAGCCTTTGTGGACTCGCTTGCCGACATAAGCCTCTGGTACGATGAGCGTTATAACGAATGTAAGTTGCGCCATGAGCTACTCCTTGCCAAGCATAACACAGCACTATGGGTGCTCTCCTACAATGGCTCGGTAGCGGAGTATATCAGGCGTTGGTGGCGTGATATAAGAGAGCATCGCCCATTGCTAAAAAATAAATTCTCATACGGACTCTTCGTTAAGAAGATATGTTGGCGTATGTGGCATAAAAAGAGTAGACGATGACAACAAAGGAGCGATACAGGAGAGTTATAGAGTACTTCTCCGTGGCTATGCCTACGGCCGAGAGCGAGCTTAACTTCAACAACCCCTTCGAGTTGTTGGTGGCCGTTGTGCTCTCGGCGCAGTGTACCGATAAGCGTGTAAACCTAACCACGCCCGCCCTCTTTGCGGCATACCCCACAGCCGAGGCTATGGCTATGGCTACGGTAGAGGAGATTTACGACTATATAAAGAGCATATCCTATCCCAATAATAAGGCTAAGCACCTTTCGCAGCTATCACGACAGATTGTCGAACGCTTTGGTGGCGAGGTTCCCACCGACCCCGACGACCTTCAGTCGTTGCAGGGTGTGGGCCGTAAGACCGCAAATGTTGTGGGTGCGGTGCTTTGGGGCAGGGAGGTTATGCCCGTGGATACCCATGTCTTCCGTGTGGCAGCACGCATAGGTCTTAGCCGTAATGCAAAGACCCCATTGGCTACCGAGCGTCAACTTGAGAAAGGCTTTCCCAAGGAGTTGTTGCCTATAGCCCACCACTGGCTGATACTCCACGGTAGATATACCTGTGTGGCACGCAAGCCTAAGTGCACGATGTGTGGCATTACGGAGGTGTGTCGCCACTATAACGAAACTATTAAAACGAAACAATAGCTCTATGAGATATCTTTCCCTCTTGGCACTGCTCATCGTGGCAGCCTGCACACAGAATAGCTACCCCTCTATTGATCGCCCATCAACGCAAGCGCCCAATAGTCAGGTGGATAGGGATATTATAGCTTATATAGACCAGCGTCTCGACGAGGAGTACTACTGGCTTGACGAGGTAGCTGAGAAGCGCCACCTCTTCAATCGCGAGCATGACAAGTGGTCGAGCTATCTCACTAACTCACTATCGAAGCTTCAGACCAATATGGACGATGGCTCTGTAAAGAGTAATGGTCAGCGCTCGTTCTACTCGTACATATCTGAGGTGGGGTCATCCACACGAGCTGCAACAACGGGTTTTGGTATTCTTTTGCACTACACCATTCTTCTTGGTAATGTGGAGAATAGTTACTACTACTTTGTTGTCGACCATGTATATCCCGACTCGCCAGCTGCTCAGGCGGGCATCGAGCGTGGTGATATAATTACGATGATTAACGGTGGTTATATCACACGGAACAACTACTCGGAGCTCTTCACCTCAATTCAGAAAGGCTCCAGGTCGACGCTCAAGCTCACCCTTCAGCGTCAGACCACCAAGGATAGCTTCTCGGTGGAGCTTGCCAAGGCGTCGTACGATGCAAGCCCTGTGGCGCATAGCGAGCTCATCGTGGTAGATGATAAGAGAATTGGCTATCTGGTATATACGGGTTTCGACGGTGATTATGACGAAGATCTGCTCGCAGAGCTTAGCACGTTTGCTGCCGAGGGTGCCGAGGATGTAATACTCGACCTTAGAATAAATGGTGGCGGCTCGGTCACCTCTGCACAGAAGCTATGCTCGGCACTCATGCCGCAGAGCCTGGAGGGTAAGACCCTCTGTAAGCTTGTGCGTAACCCTAATAATCAGAGGAGTAAGCAGACCTCCGAATTTAACCTCGAGGATGCGGGCTCGATACTTAGTCTCGACAGGCTCACCGTGATATGCTCCAACTACTCGGCATCAGCCTCGGAGCTTGTCGTTATGGGTCTTAGGGGCTTGGATGTACCAGTCATGCTTATTGGCTCACAGACCGAAGGAAAGAATTGCGGTATGGATGTGACACGCAAAAACATCGCTGGCAAGAGCCTCGAGTTTGCCCCCATCACCTTCATGTGCTTTAATGCCAAGGGCGTGGGCGACTGGGGTGAGGGTATCACTCCCGATATAGATCTTAGGGCCGCGGATAACGGCATAGGTGTTCATGATGCTAACTACCCCATACCACGTACCAAGTGGGGAGATATGGGCTACGACATAGCCCTTGTAGCGGCCTTAAGCCATATCACGGGCAAGCATATAACCCAGTCCGCAACACGCTCTGAGCAGCAGTTCGAGAGCTTCGAGAGCATGGGTCTTGATTACCCCATAAGTGGCATAAGACTACTTAGCGAGGAGTAACACATAATATTGATAACCTAAAACTATACGATATGAGACGATTTATTCTTTTGCTTCTTGGCGTTTGTGCGCTAAACGTCACGCTTCAGGCGCAGGTGCGCACCGAGCAACTCCTGGAGAAGGGGTGGATGTTTACTCGCGAGGATAGCGCAGAGTTTAGCAGCGTAGGCTACGATGACTCATCGTGGCAGAGTGTTGTGGTGCCCCACGACTGGGCTATATATGGTCCCTTCAGCATCCACAACGATAGACAGAATGTGGCTATCACGCAGGATGGTCAGAAGGAGGCTATGGAGCATGCTGGCCGTACCGGAGGTCTCCCCTTTGTAGGTGTGGGCTGGTATCGCCTCGACTTCAAGGCCGAGGGCTTTGCTCAGGGTAAGCGTGCTACGCTCATCTTCGATGGTGCCATGAGCAATGCCAAGGTCTATGTCAATGGCCATGAGGTCGGTTTCTGGCCCTATGGCTATAACTCCTTCCACTTCGATATTAGCGACTACCTCAAGGCTGGCGAGGTTAACGAGCTCGCCGTGCGCCTCGAGAATATGCCAGAGTCGTCACGTTGGTATCCAGGTGCCGGCATCTATCGCAATGTGCACCTCGTAATCACCGAGGATGTTCATATTCCCGTGTGGGGCACACAGCTTACAACACCCACCATCACCAAGGAGTTGGCACGTGTGGAGCTACGCACCAAGGTGGAGTACCCCGAGAGTGTGGCTAAGGAGTCGTTGCGCATAGTAACCGAGATTATAGATGATAGGGGTGCTATCGTTGCGAGCAACGAGGCTGTGGTTAGCAAGTATGATGGTAACCTATTTGAGCAGAGTATGGATGTCGCCGAGCCACGCCTATGGTCGGTAGATAGCCCTACGCTCTATACCGCCACCTCTAAGGTCTATGCTGGTGACGAGCTTAAGGATGAGTATACCACTCGCTTTGGTATCCGCTCCATAGAGATTGTCCCCGAGGTGGGTATGTTCATCAATGGTGAGATAGCTAAGTTCCAGGGCGTATGCAACCACCACGACCTCGGTCCTTTGGGTGCTGCCGTGAACGATGCTGCTATACGTCGCCAGATACGCATCATGAAGGATATGGGCTGTAACGCCATACGCACCTCGCACAATATGCCAGCCCCCGAGCTTGTTGAGGCGTGCGACGAGATGGGTATGATGCTTATGCTCGAGACCATCGACGAGTGGCGCTCCCCTAAGCTCGCTAATGGCTACCTCCGCTACTTCGACGAGTGGGCAGAGCGCGACCTTGTAAACCTCATACACCACTACCGTAATAACCCAAGTGTCGTTATGTGGTGCATAGGTAACGAGGTTCCCGACCAGGGTGATAAGGTGTGGGGCCCTAAGCTCTCGCGTATGTTGCAGGATATATGCCACCGCGAGGATCCTACGCGCCTTGTGACCCAGGGTATGGATCAGTCACACAACGTGGTGTATAACAATATGGCGGCTATGATGGATGTGGCGGGCTTCAACTACCGTTGCCACCTCTATGCTAACAACTACCTCGCTCTGCCTCAGCAGATTATCCTCGGCTCAGAGACCGCCTCTACGGTAAGTAGCCGTGGTGTCTATAAGTTCCCTGTTGAGCGCCGCTCTATGGCCACCTACGACGATCACCAGTCATCGTCATACGATGTTGAGCACTGCAGCTGGTCTAACCTCCCCGAGGACGACTGGATGTGGCACGACGACTGGTCGTGGGCTATAGGTGAGTTCGTATGGACAGGCTTCGACTACCTCGGTGAGCCTACGCCATACTACACCAACTGGCCAAGCCACTCATCGCTCTTCGGCATTGTCGACCTTGCGGGTCTTCCTAAGGACCGCTACTACCTCTACCGTAGCCATTGGAACAAGGAGGAGGAGACCCTCCATATCCTCCCACACTGGACATGGCCAGGTCGTGAGGGTGAGACCACACCTATATTCGTATATACCAACTACCCCTCTGCCGAGCTCTTCATCAATGGCGTGAGCCAGGGTGTGCGCACCAAGGATGCGACCATCACCCTTGAGGATACTATGGATGAGGCCTCTCAGGCAAGCCTCAAGCGTCAGCAGCGCTACCGCCTGATGTGGATGGATACCAAGTACGAGGCGGGCACCGTCAAGGTTGTTGCCTATAACGAGGCTGGCGAAGCTGTTGCCGAGAAGGAGGTCAAGACTGCAGGTAAGCCACATCATATCGAGCTCGAGGTCGACCGCTCGACAATCAAGGCCGATGGCCGTGACCTTGCCTTTGTCACCGTCAAGGTTGTGGACAAGGATGGCAACCTATGTCCCGATGCTCAGCACGAGATTAAGTATAGCGTCAAGGGCAATGGCTGGTATCGTGCCGGCGCTAGTGGCAACCCCGTATCATTGGAGCTCTTCCACCTCCCTAAGATGAAGGTATTCAATGGTATGATGACCGCCATTGTTCAGTCTACCGACGAGGCTGGCGAGATTACCCTTACCGCCACAGCCAAGGGGCTTAAAGCTGCAAAAATTGTCATCACCACCAAGTAATTTGTTGTGATAGCGGCGCTACTGCGACGCTTCAATCAATGCCCTGAATGGAATGTACGTCTAAGTACTATCCATCCAGGGCATTTTCATGTCAGCGCCACATTAGCACCACTCTGACAAGAAATTCCCCGTGCGCTAAATGATGTGGTGACGGAACGCATTGGCGGCGCTTCAATCAAAGCCCTGAATAGGACGTACGTCAAGTACTACCTATCCAGGGCTTTTTCATGTCATCGCCACTACTGCACCACTCTAACAACAAATTAGTTCGCGCTTTGTGTCGTATCATCAGCGTTGTATCTGCTGCCTTCTAAAAAACTAATTATTATGTTATATGGTGTCTTTACATAGAATAGTTATTCATACAACTACATTCGCATTATTGTTATGTTGTCGACATAAATACGAATATTCTTAAAATTTATTCCATTATATATTGTTAGCCGTAAAAAAATATATATCTTTGTGTTGTCAAAGGCTTGCTTTTGATATTGTAAATATTATATAGTGAAAGTGTTTCGCTGACCTTATTGAGAAATCTGGTAAATTTCTATTGTATCAAGGTAACGAGTACACTCATCGCTTGTATTGGTATGTTCAGTTGGCATGTTCTATGCCCACCCCATACTGTACAGGTGTGGGGTATTGTTTATTTGATACAAGGTATACCAGAACCTCTCAATAAATAAACGAACATCTCCACACTTTCTTTATTATTTGTAATTTCCGTTATTGGGGATGAGGCGGACGTAAAGATTAAAGTACAAGTATGAACACACCATTTTCTGTTCGTCAATCAAAGCTATGGAAAGAGTCTTCTCGCTCTATTTGGTTTAAGGCACTTGCCCAATTCATCGTTACGATGTTAACCTTATTATCTATTGTTATTGTAATAGATGTTACTTCACTGCCTTCATCCGTGTCTGTAATACTATTATTTATTTCTATCTTAGGAGCATTATTGTCGTTTATAATTACTTGTAAACAGACTGCTCAGATTGACATTTGGAGTATAATGTTGAAGGGAAATACAAAGAAGAATTTCTCTTTGTTTATCAATGGTCTTAAGGTGTCATTACTCTCTGTAAGCCCAATTGCTGCAGGAATGTTTATTACTTTTATGTTTGCGACAGAGTTAGGCCCATTTTGGTTTGACCTCATTATGAGTATTCTAAAAGCCCTATCTTATGTAGGTTTGGTAATATCGGTTTGTGGTATGTGCGGTTTAGCCTTCTCAAAGAAGGATGTAGACAAGACAGCCGTAGTTGGTATGAGATACCTACTCGCATCAACCATTCTGATGATAGGATGTTTGTTGGGTGTAGAGTGTGTGATGAATTTTGATGTTTCAGTGAGTCCTAAAGTTGTTTTTCATGTCATGGTCCTAGTAGATGTATTGAGAGCCTTAATGTGTCTTCTTGGTTGGCGTAGAATTTCTAAAATGGAGATGCCAACTTGCTAAATTGCACATAGCCATTAAATACTAAGAGGGATGCTCGTGATAGTAATGAGCATCCCTCTTAGTGTTATTATATTGGATATCCGTGTGTTACCTCTTTCTTAGCTTCACGACATTCTCCACATGGTGGGTGTGGGGGAACATATCGACAGGCTGTACGGCCAAAATCTCGTACATATCGCTGAGGATTGCCAAGTCACGAGCCTGTGTCGAGGGGTTACAGCTAACATATACCATACGCTCGGGGGCTGCACGCTTGATAACCTCCAGCACTCTCTCGTCGACACCCGCACGTGGTGGGTCGAGGATGATCACATCGGGGCGTCCGTTGCGCTCCACGAACTCGTCGCTCAAGACATCCTTCATATCGCCAGCGTAGAACACCGTATTCTCAATATTGTTGAGCTTAGAGTTGATGACCGCATCCTCGATAGCCTCGGGGACATACTCCACGCCGACAACTCTCTTAGCCCTACGTGCGCAGAAGTTGGCGATGGTGCCCGTACCTGTATATAGGTCGTAGAGGACATCCGTCTCCTTAAGCTCTGCAAAGTCGCGCGTAACCTTGTATAGCTCGTATGCCTGCTCCGAGTTGGTCTGGTAGAACGACTTAGGTCCCACCTTAAATTGTAGACCCTCCATCTCCTCGATGATATGGTCCTTGCCCGCAAAGCATATAGGCTCACGATCGCCCAGCGAGTCGTTCCACTTCTCGTTGATCATATATATGAGCGAGGTGATCTCGGGGAACTCACGCTGCAAATATGACATAAGGGCGTTGATGCGCTCGGTGTCGTTCTCGTTGAATACCACGATGATCATGACCTCACCTGTTGAGGCTGTGCGGATGACCATTGTGCGCATAAGACCCTCGTGGGCACGTGCGTTATGGAACGAGTAGCCATTCTCTATGCAGAACTGCTTGGTGGCCAGACGTATGCGGTTTGAGAGGTCTACCTGGAGGTGGCACTTGTTGATGTCGAGGACCTTATCGAAGCAGCCGGGGATGTGGAAGCCCACGGCGGGTGTTGCAGCTATGTCGCCACCCTCGGCAATCTCCTCGTACGTGAGCCAGCGCTTGTCGGCAAAGGTGAACTCGAGCTTATTGCGGTACTCGCGTGTGCGCTCCGAGCCGAGACATGGGCGCACCTCGGGTATTTCGAGGTGACCTATGCGCACAAGCTGATCCTCGACCTGTGTGGTCTTCTGCTTGAGCTGCTCCTCGTAGGGTAGGCTCTGCCACTTACAGCCGCCGCATACGCCAAAGTGCTCGCAGAAGGGCTCCACACGTAGGGGTGATCGCTCCACGAAGCGCACCACGGTGGCCTCCATATATCGGCGGTGGTGCTTGCGCACCTGCACATCCACGACGTCGCCAGGCACGGTCATTGGCACGAATACCACCTGGTTGTCCACCTTACCCATGGCCTTACCCTCGGCAGCCAGGGTGGTGATATGTAGACCCTCGATAAGAGGGTAATCCTTTCTTCTCTTTCCCATAAGTAGTCTATTTAGAAAGCTTTTGTTCTGTTCTCCTCGGCATCCTTCTCCAGGATGTCGTCGCCCTCCCAGTCGAAGTACTCGAACTCGGTGCAGCCCTTAAGGCCGAAGCGTGTGTAGGTGATGGGCAGACCCATGGCCACGAACTTAGTCTCGTAGGCGGTCTTCACCGAGAGCACCTCGTCGGCATATCCTGAGCCGTAGATGTCGTCGTTCTGCACCTCCACGTTGAGACCCAGACGCTCTATCACCGCTGCGGTGTAGTTATATAGGTGCTTGGAGTCGGTCTTGAGGTTGATGACACCATCCTCGGCAAGCATGCGCTTGTAGTCGGCGAGGAAGAGTGGCGATGTTAGGCGCTTCTTGGCACGGCGACTCTTGAGCTGTGGGTCGGGGAAGGTTATCCATATCTCCGATATCTCGCCCTCGGCGAAGAATGAGCGTATGAACTCTATGCGTGTGCGCACAAAGCCCACATTCTCCATGCCTCGCTCGGTAGCTGTCTTAGCACCGCGCCACATACGGGCACCCTTGATGTCGATGCCTATATAGTTCTTGTCGGGGTTGCGCTCTGCGAGGGCCACGGTGTACTCGCCACGACCACATCCCAACTCAAGGATGATGGGGTTGTTGTTGTGGAAGAACTCCTCATGCCAGTGTCCCTTTAGAGGGTGGTCCTTGTGGAATATGTCGTCAAACTCGGGCTGTACCATGCACTTGAAGGTGAGGTTCTCAGCAAATTTGCGTAGTTTATCTTTTCCCATAATGGTTGTTTGTTTTATCTTTCTTACTCGCTCACTACTATGCCCACGGCAGCTATGCCCTCCACGGGGTTGTCGGGGGTGAGCCTAAAGATATAGTCGCCCTTGCGCCTAAGCACCACGTTGCTGCGGTATACGAAGGTGTGCTCCTCGGGGTACATATCCGCAAGGTGGGGTATATGTAGTGTGAATGGCTCGTCGAGGAGCATTGAGTCGGGCGATATGGTGAGCACCCTCAGGGGTAGCGAGTCGGCAACATAGGGCATGCTGTATCGCACGACTATCGAGATGTCGCGCTTCGATAGCGAGTCCTCGTTGGTGTAGCGAAACTCCTCGGCCTCGCTCCATACCTCACCCTCGATGTCGTGGACCACAGCCTTGCGCTCTGTGCCTCCGCACGCCACTACTAATAGGAGTAGTGGTAGTATCATCCATCGCAATATCTTATTGCTCATCACCTACTCCTTTGTCTCGTTTCTCTCGTGTGTCACCTCTGCTGGCTGCTCGCCACGGTTGCCTCTGTCGCCTGGGCGACGGTTACGTCCATGACGCTGGCGGCCTCTGTCGCGCTGACGACGCTCGCCCTCCTGGCGCTCGGGCTTCTCCTGACGCTCCTGTCCCTCTGGCTGTGGCTCGCGCTCCTGACGCTCAGGCTTTGGCTCGCGCTCCTGACGCTCGCCACGACGCTCACGCTTCTCGTGACGTTCGGGTCGCTCCTGTCGCTCCTGCTTCTCGGCCTTTGGCTGTGGCTCACGCTCCTGGCTCTCGGCTGTGCGCTCTGCCTGGGGCTCGCTACCCTCGGTGCGCTCCTTGCCACCACGGCGCTTGTTACGCTTGTTGCGCTTGCCCTTGCCGTCGAAGCGGGTGATGCTATCCTCCTCATGGCGGTATGTAGGCTCCTCAACACGCTCCTCGGCCTCGCTGCCTAAGAGTGTCTCGGCCTTCTGACCCGCACGGTTGATGGCAATAATCTCCTTGACACGGCTTATAGGCAGTGTTGTGAGGTTTGCCATAGCCCCTTTGCTTGTCGAGAATGTCATGGTCTGTGCCAGTGGGTCTATCTTCACAAGGTAGTACTCGCCATCGAGAGTCTGTAGGGCATCCTTCAGACGAGGTATTGTGCGTCGTGCGTCGGCATATACGTCATACTCGTACATGAGACAGCACTTCAACTTCGAGCACTGACCCGCAAGCTTCTGTGGGTTTAGTGATATCTCCTGCATGCGCGCGGCATTTGTTGTGACACTCGAGAAGCTCGATATCCACGATGCGCAGCATAGCTCTCTACCGCATGCGCCGATACCACCTATGCGTCCAGCCTCCTGGCGTGCGCCAATCTGCTTCATCTCGATGCGGATGTGGAAGCGGTCGGCGAATACCTTGATAAGCTCGCGGAAGTCAACACGCTCGTCGGCGATATAGTAGAATATGGCCTTCACCTTGTCGCCCTGGTACTCCACATCACCAATCTTCATGTTGAGGCCCATGTCGGCAGCAATCTGTCGTGAGGCAATCATCGTCTCATGCTCGAGGGCTATTGCCTCCTGCCACTTCTCAATGTCATAGGGGCGAGCCTTGCGGTATATCTTCTTGAACTCGCCATTGTGGGGGTTGAAGCCCACACGACGCATCTGCTTTGCCACCATGTCGCCAGTGAGCGAGATGATGCCAATGTCGTGACCTGGCTGTGCCTCTACGGCCACTATATCGCCGCGCTTGAGGTCGAGGTTGTTGACATTCTGGTAGTAGGAGCGTCGTGTATTCTTGAATCGCACCTCGAATATATCTGTCGGGATGTTGTTGGGATACTCCTCGAGCCAGTCGACCTCGTGAAGCTTGTAGCAGCCCTCCGAGGCGATAGCCTCAATCTCATCACCACAGTCGCAGAATACGCATCCACGACCCATCTCCGGATTATGTTTTTTGTTACAACTCATCGTCTTACAATTGTATATGTACATTACGGCGTAAAGATAGTAAAAAAAATTGCAAATGGCAATTATCGTGCGTAAAATGGTGCGTAAGGTATGACTCTTTGTTGGTTTGATAATCGACGATAACCTTTTTTGATTGCCGCGGCCTGGGGCCTGTGGGTTCTTGTGGAGGCGTTCAGGTTGGCTGGGGTCGGTGGGTTCTTGTGAGTTCTTGTGGGGATTGGCTGTGCTCCCTTTCAGAGTCCTTGTCCGTCAGCCCCCACCAGAACCCATCAGAACCTATAAGAAACCAGCCAGCGACTCCCCTTACCTTCCTCTGCCAGCCCCACAAAAAAATCTGCGGAGCCTAAGCCCCGCAGAGTGTTATAATGCATTAGGATTAATTTCTCTAATCTTGTTCTTTGTCTCTTCCGACAAATTATCGCAATTCCAGAATGCTCTATCTCCAATCGTCGTTTCACTATTCAGCATCATAACACTTATTAGGCTCTCGCAACCATAGAATGCACAATCTACAATCGTCGTTACACTATACGGGATAGTAATACTTCTAAGGCTACTACAACCATAGAACGCGTGCTCTCCAATCTTCGTTACACCATCTGGGATAGTAATACTTCTGAGGCTACTACAACACTGAAATGCACAAAATTCAATCGTCGTTATACCATTCGGGATAGTGACACTGGTTAAGCTACTGCAACCATCGAATGCATACCATCCAATCGTCGTTACACTATTCGGAATAGTGACACTTTTTAGGCTTTTGCAACTTTTGAATGCACTATCTCCAATCGTCGTTACATCGCCTTTAAACTTGAGAATACCTTTGCCGTCCTTATATGTATTAGACTCTATCTCTGCTCCAAATAGCTCTTTATCTTCATATATAAATTCACCGCGGATTTTATAAGGTACAACAACATTGCCATCAGATGAGGTATACCATATCTCATCATTTGGAGGAAGCGGTTGCTGTGGTGCAACCTTCTCATTCGAGCCGCCACCAAGTAGCACGAACGATGCAACAGCTGCCACAACAAAGGCAGCAAGCATTATCCACAAGCCTCTCTTAGGTCTCTTGGGTTTAGGCTCATTCTTGGGCTGTGGTGTATGCTTTGGCTCAACGTTGATAACGGTAGACTCATCCACAGACTTAGGCCCTACGTTTATAATAGCAGCCTCGGCAACTGGGGCCACAACCTCAGGGGTGTTATCATCCAGCAGCTTCAAGAAATCATCAATACTCTGTGGGCGAGCCTTGCGCTTGTCTGCCATAGAGCGCTCTATAGCCGTGCGCACGCCTTGCGACAAGTGGGCAGGAAGTGCGGGTAGTCCCTCATCACTAACATCCGCAGCCTCGGGAGGCACCAAGCCCGTAACCAAATAGTACAGTGTAGCTCCAAGCGAGTATATATCCGTAGCAGGCGAAAACTCCTTAACACCGCCCGACTTATACTGCTCCATAGGGGCAAAGCCGTGGCTCACGCCCACAGGGCTACTCGAGGTAGCCTCGCCACTCTCGGCATTGTAGTGTTTCGACAAACCAAAGTCTATCAGTATAGCACGGTCGTCCCTCGAGCGGAGCATGACATTGCCAGGCTTAACATCGAGGTGCATGATGCGCTGCTCGTGGATATAACCCAGGGCATCAGCAACCTGGCGGATATAACCCACCGCAGCAGCCTCGTCGAGAGCACCACGGTGCCTGACAACAGCGCTAAGCGACTCGCCATCGATATACTCCATGACATAGTAGGCCGTATTATTCTCCTCGAAGACATCGTGGATATGGATGATATTGGAGTGGTCGAACTTGGCGATAGTCTTAGCCTCCTTGATAAACTTTGCCTTGAAGGCATCCATAATCTTAGCACTGCCCTGCGAGCCGAGAGATATGCTACATCCGTTAGCATCGCGGTTGTAGTACTCCTCAGGGAAGAACTCCTTGATGCAGACCTTGCGCTCGGCCATGACCTGCTCGGCGAGGTAGGTGATGCCGAAGCCACCACGGCCCAAGGTATCTATAATGCGGTAGCTGCCTCCATGGAGCGTTACACCTGGTTTAAGATTCATAGTTTGGGTTGTTTGTGTCTATTATAGAGCAAAGATAATCAATATAGTAGTAATGTCAAAATAAATGCAAAGTAATATGCAGATATGGCGCTTTTTTGACACGATTATTGCGATGAGCAAAAAAATTTTTACCTTTGTAAGTTGAAATAGATTTTAAAAGAACATACTATGAGTATGAATAGTAGAAGAGTACTTGTCACAGGTGGTGCGGGATATATAGGCTCACACACCGTGGTTGAACTTATTAATGCCGGCTACGAGGTTGTCATCGTCGATAACCTCTCGAATAGCGACCGCTCATCTCTTGAGGGCATAGCCAAGATTACGGGTGTGGAGCCCCTATTCATCGAGGCCGACTGCTGCGATATGGCGGCCATGGAGCGCATATTTGCTGAGCACGACTTCCAGTCGGTGATACACTTTGCAGCATACAAGGCTGTGGGTGAGTCGGTTGCCGAGCCACTGAAGTACTACCATAACAACCTTACCTCGCTGGTCAACGTCCTCACGCTTATGCAGAAGTATGGCCGCGAGAACATACTCTTCTCCTCTTCGGCAACAGTATATGGCGATGCTGAGGTGCTGCCCGTGACGGAGCTCACACCACGCAAGCCCGCAACATCACCCTATGGCAATACCAAGCAGATGGCCGAGGATATCCTGCGCGACAGCGTAGCTGCAAATGCCAACCTCAGAGGTATAGCCCTCCGCTACTTCAACCCCATAGGTGCACACCCCTCAGCACTCATTGGCGAGCTGCCCCGTGGCGTGCCCAACAACCTTGTGCCCTACATCACGCAGACAGCGGCCGGCATTCGTGAGTGTCTAAGCATCTTTGGCGACGACTACCCAACAGCCGACGGCTCGTGCTTGCGTGACTACATAGATGTTGTAGACCTCGCTCGTGCTCATGTGGTGGCCATAGGTCGCATGGCTGAGGGTCGCAGCAAGGAGCGTTACGAGATATTCAACGTGGGCACAGGTCGCCCCGTATCGGTATTCGAACTTGTGCATAGCTTCGAGCGTGCTAACAACCTAAAACTAAACTACAAAGTGGCACCACGTCGTGCAGGCGATGTCACCGCCGTATGGGCTGACACAGCACTTGCGAACAACGAGCTTGGCTGGCATGCCGAGCGAGAGCTCGACGACACACTGCGCTCAGCTTGGGCGTGGGAGTGCCATGTGCGTAACATAAAACAATAATAGGTCCCACATGGCGTTCTCTATGTGGCATCTTTGTAAATAAAACTTACTATGAAGAGATTTATTCTTATACTACTCGCCTTGGCCTTTGTGATTCCCTCTGCCGAGGCTAAGCGTCGCGAGACCCCCGAAGAGATAGAGCGCAAGACACGCCACTACTCAGGCTGGGAGTGGGGTGCTACGGGTCGCTTCAACCTCATATTCTGTGACCTTAACTACACCCATATAGATGGTGAGAAGGGTGTTAAGGACTATCGTGCGCAGGCTCGTCTTGGCGGTAGCATAATGCTTAATGGCGGCTACTTCTTCGATAACCACTGGCGCCTCGGTGCCGAGCTCGGCGCACAGATGCAGTACGACTACACCGTAGTTCCCGTAATGGCAACCCTTCACTACTACTACGGCAAGCGCAAGACCTGCCTCTTCAACTTCCTGAACCTCGGTACCAACATGCTCTTCGACAAGGGTGTCCGTTTTGGCGCTACAGGTATGGGTGGCGTGGGTGTGCGCATCCAGTCTCCCGAAAGCGACCAAAAGTATGAGATAGCCCTTGGCTACCAGGCTCTTATGATGTCGCCACGCCCAAATATGAGCGGCGACTTCTCCTTCAATAAGAGTGATGTGTCGCGCCTTAAGCTCGATCAGTCGGTCTTTATTGGTTTGGGTATCTTCTTTTAGGATATAATAGTGATATTAATGAATTTAGGGAGTATAGTGCACAACCACTAAACTCCCTAAACTCTTTATACTCCCTATATTGCTCGCTCTATTCAGCCTAAAACACCTCTCTCAGTATTCTGAGCGACTCAACCGAGCGTATAGACTCCAGGTGGTAGGCGTAGTATCTGAGCATCGAGTCCAGGAACTCAACCCTCTCCGTGCGGTTGAGGCCTATCTCGCCAAGGTAGCGGACATCGCACTCCAGCATGTCGTGGAGTATGCGGGCGTTGTCGGGCGATAGTGCCAGGTTTGAGGATATCACCGTGCGTGTGAAGTGTCCATCCCTAATGTCGAGCCAGTCGCCATCCCTATACTCATTATCGGGCGAGAAGCCCAGGGGGCGGCTGAGGTTGGCCAGAAACCATAGGTGGAAGTTTGCTATGCCCTCGTCAATAGCATCAAGGGCCGCCACACTGCCCCACACAAACTCGAAGAGACCCTCGTTGGCCTCACTCTCCCTGACAAGGCGGTAGAGAACCTCGGCCATAAAGAGTGCCATGGTTGACTTGCGAACATCGTAGGGTGTGGTATGTAGCACCATGCCCGAGACAAGGTCCTTCATGCGGTGCATGGTCATCTTCGAGGATGTGAGACCCTCGAACTCAACGGCGAACATAGGCTGCAGAAGAGCCATCTTCGACCCCTTTGCCGTAGGCTTAACACCTTGAAGCATATAGCTTTGGCGGCCATGCACATCGGTGAGGATGTGTGCTATGACCCCCTTGTCGCCATACTTCAGCGTGCCCAAAACAATGCCTCGTGCCTTATAGCTCTTCATCCTTAGCTCTACTCAGGGTCGTGCCAGCGTCCGTCACGCTTGATAATATCTATGAGGTGGTCTATAGCCTCACTCTGGTGTATGTTGCGCTCAACAACCTCGCGACCACGATAGAGCGTGATATGCTCTGGTGACGAGCCCACGTAGCCGTAGTCGGCATCTGCCATCTCACCGGGACCATTCACAATGCACCCCATAACGCCAATCTTGAGGTCCTTGAGGTGCGAGGTGCGTGCCTTGATTGCGGCCAACGTTGCCTCTATGTTATAGAGTGTGCGTCCGCAGCTTGGGCAGGCTATATACTCGGTGCGCGAGAAGCGCAGGCGCGCTGCCTGAAGGAGCATAAGCTCTATATCCTTTATTGTCGCCTCGTTGATATTGGGGGCATCTATCCATACGCCCTCGGCAAGACCATCAATGAGGAGCGCTCCCATGTCGAGGGCAGCCTCGATGGCTACACGCTCCACGTCGGTAGCCTCGTATCTACGCTTGAGTACTACGGGGCGCTGCTCCGAGCTGTTGCAGATGGCTGCTCGCCACTCGTGTGTGGGGTTGTTGCTGGTAGCTGTTATCACCTCGTACTCATCGCCTATTTCGCTGTGCACTATAGGCTTAGCATTTGTGCGTGGCGCAAAGGCTGTTGGTAGTATGTCGTAGTCATCGTGTAGCTCGAACTCGTCGCTACGCGATGCGAAGTGGTCAACAATCATGTCGCCCACGCCAATCTCATTCTCGGGGGCCTCGGTGAGTGATACGCGTATGGTGTCGCCTATGCCATCGGCGAGGAGTGCTCCTATGCCCACAGCGCTCTTTATGCGACCCTCCAGGCCATCGCCCGCCTCCGTAACGCCGAGGTGTAGGGGGTAGGTCATGCCTCGCTCGGCCATGGCCTTCACAAGCATGCGGTAGGCGTAGACCATCACGCGAGTGTTGCTCGACTTCATAGAGACCACCACATTATGGAACTCGGCCCTACGGCACATCTCCAAGAATTCGAGTGCCGAGGCTACCATGCCCTCAGGCGTATCGCCCCACTCGTCGAAGATACGCTTCGAGAGTGAGCCATGGTTGACACCTATGCGCAGCGCAACACCCCTGCGGCGACATATCTCTATTAGGCGCTCCAGCTCGCCATTTGTCGTGCGGAAGTTACCTGGGTTTATGCGCACCTTGTCCACCGCCTCGGCGGCAATCATAGCTATCTCGGGGGTAAAGTGTATGTCGGCAACTATTGCGGTGTTGTACCTCTCGCGGCGTAGCTGCTCCATTATGGGTGCGAGGGCGTCACCCTCCTTTTTGCCCTGAGCCGTCACACGCACAATCTCGGCGCCAGCATCGGCTATGCGCTCAATCTGCGCTACGGTGCTCGCTATGTCGGCTGTCGGCGTGTTGGTCATCGACTGCACGGCTATGGGGTTGTTTGCACCTATCTTAACACCACCAAAGCTCACCTCGTGGCTTGGCTGTCGGCTATATCTTAGTGTTGTTGCCATGGCTTCTTGCGTTACTATCTACGCAAAGGTAACTCTTTTTTCGCGAATTGCCGTGGGTGTCTATAAATTTAATTTGCACAATATCTAATCAATTAATTATCAGTGTGTTATATATGTATGATTATTGACGCTTGTAACTTATTGATAATCAGAGGGTTGAAAAAATAGAAATTCACACTTCTGTAACAGGTTGATAATCAGTGGGTTTTAAGCGGCGTTCTGGAAATAATTTCGAGCGAAAAATTTGGTTGTCCTATCAAATATTCCTAATTTTGCACTAGGTAAATAACTAATAAATTCGACTTATGAGAGGTCTACGAAATAGGGTGTTGCTGGTGTTGGTTGTGGTGGTGCTACTATCGGTAGCTTGTCGCAAGGATATCTACTCGCTATCGAATATGGATGTCGATGCACATATATCTATGACGCTATCGGGGTCGAGGTATAACTTCTACAACGAGACGATATCGAGCGATGCTGGTTACTTCTCCTCGTATAACCATCCCGAGGTTGTAGTGGGGGATGGTGGAGGCTTCGAGTTCGACCTCTACCGTGAGATGGGCAGTGTGGATGGTGCTGCGGCTACTATATATTTTAATGTAAGTAGCGATGAGCTCCCCTTTATGCTCGACCAGAGCTACCCGCTCTTCGAGGATGGTGAGTCGCAGGCGCGAATAGAGTTCTTGGAGTATGGCGAGAAGAGACCTATAGATGGTGGTGGTTACATCAGCGATGGAACAATATATAGCTACAAGGCTGTTGATGGCTATATCCTCTTCACCTCTATGGAGGAGTATGGCGACGACTACCTGCTTGGTGGTGAGTTCAGCTTCACGGGGCGCAGCGAGAGTGGCGATAGGATAGAGGTTAAGAGAGGTAAGTTTAGCGACTGCCGTGTATGTTTTAGCTTTGGTGAGTCGTGCTATTAATAGTAATGTTTTAACACTTATATAATTATAGAGATATGTTAGGAAGAGTTCTCACACGATTATTTGCCCTCTTTGGCATGACGCTCACCTGTGTGGCATGCTACGGCGTTGAGTATACCGAGTATCGCGAAGAGTTCTCAGCATCGGGACGTGTTGTCGATAGTGACGGTAACCCCATTCCAGGCATTAGGGCTTCGGTGGCAAACAATCATACAACTACCGACGATAATGGTTGGTTCTTCATCCGAGGCTATAATACAGGTGTTTACTTCATGGATGTTGACGGTGAGGAGAATGGTGGTAGCTTCAAGTCACGCACCATAACGACCCAGAGCACCCCCTTTATAGACCTTGGCGATGTTGTGCTCTATAGGGTTGGTGAGGAGGAGCCCGCTTCTGAGCAGTCCGCCGCTGATGATACGAATGATAATTTATAACATCTAAATTAATACTTATGAAACGATTATTCTTTTTTATGATTGCTCTCTTGAACTTTAGTGTAGCCTGTGAGAAAACCGACGATGTTCCTTCAGCACCTGAGTATGATGGTCCCTATCTAGCCTATAAGTTTAATCTTCGTGTTGTGGACACCGAGGGTAATCCTATCAAGGGTATCGAGGTGACATTCAGCGATGACCCCGACTTCAAGACAGAGTGGAAGGAGATTTTGAAAACCAAGACTAATGCCAAGGGAGAGCTTGTCGTGACCACAGCAACAAGGGCGTTGCCTATTGCTTACCCTCTCTCTTTGAGACTTCTCGATGTCGATGGCGAGGATAATGGTGGCGAGTTCAAGGGTGAGACGCCTCATATTACCAAGCAGATGGCGGAGGCCAAGCTTATTGAGGAGGGCTCGGGAATGTATCAGGGTTGCTATGAGGTGAATATTGGCGATATCACGCTCGAGATTTGGGACCCTACGGAGTATCCTCCTATCATCGATTAGTGTAACTAATAATTGTAATAGCTATGAAACGACTCATCTACTTTTTGATGGCTCTCTTGGGCTTTGGCTCTGCGGGTTGTGAGCCAGAGTCATATGGTGTGGCGGAGTATGGTGTACCAATGGTAAACTATCAAGTGAAGACTCGTGTAGTAGACTCGGAGGGTAATCCAATAAAGGATATTGAGGTTACTGTTTCTGAAATCGAGGATTTTAACAATAGCTGGGCGTACGTATTGGAGACCACAACGCAGGAGGATGGCACTCTTGCCAATAGTAGGACGCATGGCATGATGGGTGGATTCAAGCTCTACATAAGGCTTACGGATGTCGATGGCGAGGAGAACGGCGGTGAGTTTGAGGAGCTTGTGCAGAGCGTTAATGTTAATCACCTTAACAAGATTGAGGAGGGCGATGGCAACTGGTATAGAGGCTGCTATGAGGTGAAGGTTGGCGATATTGTGCTCTATAGGGTTGGTGAGGAGGAGCCCGCCGCTGATGATACGAATGATAATTTATAACATCTAAATTGATACTTATGAAACGACTAATTTACATTTTGATGGCCCTATTGGGCTTTGGCTCTGCGGCTTGTGAGTCAGAGGCTATGGAGGAGTATGGTGTCCCATCAGTAACCTATGAGGTAAAGGCTCGTGTTGTCGACTCGGAGGGTAATCCAATTAAGGGTATCGAGGTTATTATCTCTCAAAAAGAGGATTTTAACCCTAAATGGGGAAGAGTGTTTGAGACCACAACTCTGGAGGATGGTACTCTTGCCGAGAGTAGGACATCTAGCTTTACGGGAGGTAATAAACTCTACATAAAACTTACGGATGTAGATGGCGAGGCTAATGGTGGCGACTTTGAGGAGCTTGTGCATAGTGCCCCAGTTTACCGCCTAAATAAGATTGAGGAGGGTGAAGGCTGGTATGCAGGCTGTTACGAGGTAAAGGTTGGTGATATCACGCTTGAGCCTAAGAGTGCAAGCGAGGATGAATCGGCCGAGGGTCAGGAGTAAACTCTATTTAAGCGATTATGGGAAAACGATTTGGAGTGCGCCAGTGGTTGACACTCAAGCTATTTAAGAAGTTGCGTCAGATACGCCGCGAAGAGCATACCTTGAACACCCTATTTTGGGAGTGTACCTTGCGCTGTAACCTTCAGTGTCGCCACTGTGGTAGCGACTGCAAGGTGGATACAATGCTAAAGGATATGCCAGCGCAAGACTTTTTCCGTGTGCTCGACAATGAGATAACCCCCAATGTCAACCCACATAAGGTGCTTGTCATACTCTCGGGTGGCGAGGTGCTCGTGCGCAAGGATCTTGAGACGATAGGCATCAACCTCTACCGCCGTGGCTACCCCTGGGGCATGGTGACCAATGGTCTTGGCCTTAGTCGCCAGAGGCTCGACTCGCTTATCCGCTCGGGACTCCACTCTATAACCGTGTCGCTCGATGGCTTCGAGGAGCACCACTATCATATACGTCAGAACAGGGATAGCTTCGCCCGTGCGGTGGAGGCCGTTAGGATGATATCGGCAGATAAGGAGCTCGCCTCGGATGTGGTTACCTGCGTGACACCCGCCCTTATGCCACGCTTGGCCGAGTTCAAGGAGTTCCTCTACTCGCTCGGCGTGCGTCGTTGGCGACTCTTCACCATCTTTCCTGTGGGTCGTGCAGCTACCGACCCAACACTACAACTCAACGATGAGGACTTCACAACGCTTATGAAGTTTATCGAGGAGTGTCGCAAGGAGGGTAGAGTGGTAGCGTCGTATGGCTGCGAGGGCTTCCTTGCGGGCTACGAGATGCGCGTGCGCACCAACCCCTTTGAGTGCCATGCTGGCGTGGGTGTTGCCTCCATCCGTGTCAATGGCGACATATCGGGCTGCACCAGCGTGAGAGCCAACTTCACGCAGGGTAACATCTACAAGGATAACTTCTGGGATGTGTGGCAAAACCGTTTCGAGAAGTTCCGTAATCGCAGTTGGGCTAAGAAGGGTAAGTGTGCCGACTGCAAGATGTGGCAGTACTGCGAGGGCAATGGTATGCACCTCTACGACGACGATGAGAACCTTCTGTTGTGCCACTACCAGCGCCTTAAGAGGTAGATTTTTATAGTCCCTAAAATAGAGAGAGTCTCCACGAAGATGTGGAACTCTCTCTGTTTTTATACATTATCCTCTTGAATGTTTGGTTTGTAGTGTAATATTTAATACCTTTGTGCTATAACTACTTATCAACTATGGAACTTAAGAGAGATACTACCCTTCAGGGTGGCAGATACCGCATTATTGAGCCTGTCGGTCACGGTGGCTTTGGTGTGACATACCTCGCCGAGCAGGTTATGGCTAAGCGCAAGGTGTGTATCAAGGAGTTTTTCCCTATGGAGTACTATAGGCGCGAAGGTGATAGCGTCAGCCTTAGCCTACTCTCCGACTCCTTCAAGGAGAATATGTTGCGTTTCAAGGCTAAGTTCGTCAAGGAGGCGCAGACTATCGCCACGCTTAACCATGGCAATATCATCCCCATATACGATGTCTTCGAGGAGAACAACACGGCATACTACGTTATGGAGTATATCGAGGGTGAGTCGCTTAGTGCTCGTGTGAAACGCTGTGGTGCTATGGATGAGAGTGCGGCTGTGGCATATATCAAGCAGGTGGCATCGGCACTTGAGCATATCCACCATCAGCAGATTATGCACCTCGACGTTAAGCCTGGCAACATCATGGTGCGCATGAGGGATGATCAGGCGATATTGATTGACTTTGGCCTCTCGAAACACTACGATGTCGAGAGTGGCGATGCCACCTCTACAGCCCTTGTGGGTGTAAGCCACGGCTTTGCACCTATCGAGCAGTATAAGCAGGGTGGTGTCAATAGGTTCTCTCCCGAGACCGATATCTACTCGCTCGGTGCTACGCTCTACTACCTTGTTACGGGCAGCGTGCCTCCTCAGGCGGCGGATATTGCTGACGATGGACTACCCCCACTCCCCTCTCACCTGTCGAGTGGCGTGCGCAAGGCTATCGAGCGCTCTATGGCCGATAAGCGTAAGGATAGACCACACACCATCAAGGAGTTCTTGGCGCTCATGGAGGAGGTGAAGACAGCAACTACAGCGCCTTCATTGGGGGATGAGAAGACAAGAATTATCTCTCCGAATGCGGAGCCTGAGCGTACGATTCATCCTATGTCAGAAGAGATGCAGAGAGAGATGCCAAGAGATACACAAAGAGAGATGCCACGAGATACACAAAGAGAGAAATCAAGGGATATTATAGATTTATTACTAAATTTCAAGTGGATGTTGTTGGTGTTTGTAGCTATTGCAGCTATATTTATATTCGGATTTGTATTTCCACTTGTGACCCCCTTCTTTGTTGTGTGCGCTATATTCCTGGCGGGAATAGTCTATTTCAAATATCTAAGAAAGCGAAAGTAGGGTAATATTCGGTTAATAGTGGTCTCCTTGGGCAGTGGCTCGAGGAGACCTTTTTTATGGGTGGGGTTCTCGGTTTATACTCTCTCGTTCCAATTCACATCCCTCATCTTTGCCCCAGTCTATTGTGATTACAACAAAAATTTGCTATATTTGCAAGGTATTGTGTTAATGAATGAAAATATGAAAATCTTAGCAGTATACTTTCGAGCTGGTAGCGGCGTCTCGGTGATATATGAGCGTATCATAAATAATATCGCACAACGAGCCGAGGTGGATATCCTCACCGACCAGAGCCCAATACTCGATATGAGTGGCGTGCGCAAGATATATACACACCCATTCTCGAAGGGGCGCAGTAAGTGGTATCGTAAGTTTGTGCGTTGGTTTGGTGCTACACCCTTCTCCACGGCGTGGAGCAAGGAGGCCATAAACTGCGTGGCAAACGACTACGACATGGTGATTGCCTTTGTAACATCGGCACAGCTTACACCTCTGGTATTCGGTAAGTATATGGCTCAGCAGCGAGGCATAAAGTTCGCAGCATACTCGGTGGATGCTATACCTGCTCCCGGCGGCTGGACTAAGCCTGGCGAGTATCGTGGTAAGCTGCGTGTGATAGCACGCACCCTCTCGGCTGCCGACTATGTAGCATCGTCGAATAGACATATGCTCGAGTTTCAGCTTACAACATTTGAGCATAAGGAGGGCCTGCGCTCCAATGTTCTGCTAACACCCTCACCTGCCGAGGAGTATAACCTGCCCGTAACATCCAAGGCTGTGTTCCTATACACAGGCTCGCTATATGGCCTGCGCAACCCCAACTACATGTTCATGGCCTTCAAGCGTCTGTTGAAGGAGTACCCCGAGGCTAAGATTGTGTTTGTGGGTATGCGCATGAAGTTTAGGGATATGCGCTCGATACTCTCGGCCGAGGAACTTAAGCACATCGAGGTATATGAGCATACCAACGACCTTGAACCCCTATTCAGGGAGTCTACCGTGTTGATAGATATCAATGCCGACAGAGAGAGCGATCCCTTTCTATCGAGCAAGATTGTTACATACCTCAAGACAAACCGCATGATTATCACCGAGTGTGGCTCCGACACCCCTACACGTGAGGTCTTCGCAGGGCTTAACACCGTCATCCTCTCGGAGCATAGCGCCGAAAGCTTCTACCGAGCAATGACCCTGGCACTGGAGCGTGCGCATAGCAACCCCGACTACAGCGAGCGTGAGGCGGTAATCAAGCAATTCTCCATTGAGGAGGTGAGCTCCATACTCTACAACGACCTTGTGGAGCTTTGTGGCAAGGAGCGTAAATAATTGAAATACAAATAACTAAAACTATAGACTATGAAACGCAGAATTCTTATTACAGGTGCAACATCGGGTATCGGTCGTGCTACAGCCCTCAAGCTTGCAGCCCCCAACACCGAGATTATAATCACAGGTCGTCGCAAGGAGCGCCTTGAGGCTCTTAAGAGCGAGGTTGAGGCCAAGGGAGCAGAGTGTCTTGTTCTTCACTTCGACGTGCGCTCGGAGGCCGAGTGTATCGAGCACCTCACACCACTTGGTCGTGTTGATGTCCTTGTAAACAACGCAGGTCTTGCTGCTGGTCTCGAGCATATCGACCGTGGCGACTCGGCAGACTGGGATGCTATGATCGACACCAACGTCAAGGGTCTACTCTATGTTACCAAGATCATCAGCCACGCCATGGTTGAGGCGGGCCAGGGTGGTCATATCATCAACATCGGCTCTATCGCAGGTACCGAGCCATATGAGAATGGTGCGGTATACTGTGCATCGAAGCATGCCGTACATGCCATATCTCAGGCTATGCGTGCCGATCTACTCAGCGCAGGTATCAAGGTTGGCGAGGTGCGCCCAGGTATGGTGGAGACCGAGTTCTCGGAGGTGCGCTTCCACGGCGATAAGGAGCGTGCTGCGGGTGTCTACAAGGGTGTTGAGGCGTTGCAGGGCGAGGATATCGCCGAGGCTATCGCCTGGATGCTATCCCTCCCTGCGCACATGAACGTTAACGACATCGTACTCATGCCTACATGTCAGGCTGGCGCATACTACACCTATCGTAAATAAGAATTATGCACCTTATGAGACGATTTACAATGACAATAACATCTCTTATGTTGGGAGTGTTGGCACTCGTGGGTTACAGCTGCACCGAGGTTGGTGACAACCCACAGCCTGAGCCTACGCCCCAAACACCTAAGGCCGAGCGTTTCGAGGTATTCCAGATGCCTACACCCACCGAGGGTGACATCCCCTACCGCATCCCCGCCCTGGCTGTGACAAAGGATGGTACGCTTGTGGCCATTGCCGACTACCGCCATAGCGGTACAGATATCGGCGTAACCGACCATGGCCGTATAGACCTCCACTACCGCCTCTCGTACGACAACGGTAACACCTGGACTGATGTTATGCCACTCATCGAGGGTATGGGTGAGGATGCTACCGACTTTATGAGCGTGGGCTATGGTGACCCTTGCATTGTGGCTGATAGAGAGTCTGATCGTGTGCTTATGCTCTCGTGCGCCGGTAATGTGTCGTTCCAGAATGGCACTCGCAGAAACCACCAGTGCATAGCTCGCTTCTATAGCGAGGATGGGGGCAAGACATGGAGCGCGCCTGAGGATATCGCCGAGACAATATATTCGCAGTTCGACGCCTCGCAGTATGGCCCTGTGCGCTCGATGTTCGTAGCTTCGGGTCGCATCATGCAGAGTAGCACCGTCAAGGTGGGTAGCCACTACCGCCTATACTGCGCTGTGTTGGTGCGTGATAAGAGCGCCAAGCATATGAACTATGTCCTCTTCTCTGACGACTTTGGTCTAAACTGGAAGGTGCTTGGCGATATCAACACCCCTGCGGTCTATAACACGGCGGATGAGCCTAAGGTCGAGGAGATGCCCGACGGACGTATCATGCTCAGCTCGCGCTACAACAATGGCCGCTACTACAATATGTTCACCTTCACAGATGTAGCTTTGGGCACAGGCCTATGGGACGATGCTGTATTCTCGGGTGCTGAAAATGGTGGTGTTGAGGCTAAGCAGAACTCTACAAATGGCGAGGTTATGGTGTTGCCCGTAACACGCATCGAGGATGGCGAGCCTATGCACCTCTTGTTGCAGTCCTTGCCTTTGGGTCCCGATCGCAAGAATGTGGGCATCTACTACAAGGAGCTTGCGTCGCAGGAGGACTATCTATCCTCTTATGAGCTTGCTGCCAATTGGGATGGAGTGAAGCAGGTGACAACACTCAACTCGGCATACTCAACCATGGCGTGGCAGAGCGACAACCGTCTCGGCTTCCTCTACGAGGAGGAGACCTACGGTAAGAGCAACTTCGCCTATGGTGGCTACACCATTGTATATGAGTGCTTCGACATTGAGGATATCACCGACGGCAAGTATAGCTATCGCAAGGAGTAACAGCTAATTGCCTGTAGATAAATAGATAGGGCGCATCCAAATGGGTGCGCCCTATCTATATTTGTGCCCGACCTCGCTACTCCTCGGAGTACTCGGCAAGGATGATACCAGTGATTGGTGGCACGGTGAACTTACCATCTCTACCATCTACACTGCCCATGCCGTGAGGCACGATGGTGCGGCCATCGCAAATCCATGTATATACGCCTGCGGGGATGTCGAACTCAACCTCCTCGCGCGAGCCGTTCATAAGCACTATGATACTCTTAGCCTTGTCGTAGCCCTCGAGGTCGTAGAGGTAGAAGCCCACAGCGCAGCTATTCTCATTCTCGATGAAGCGTAGGTGCTTGCGCACAAGGTCGGCATCGCCCAATGAGAATGCGTGGTGCTCCTTACGCAGCGCTATAAGACCCTTGTAGTACTCCACAAGGTCGTTGTACACTAGCTTGTTATGCCAATCTATGGCGTTGTACTTATCCGACATATTATAGGTGTTCTTCTCGTGGAGCTTAGTGCGGAACATCTCCTCGCCGCAGAAGAAGAATGGTACGCCCTGTGAGGTGAAGACACCAAACTGTGCGAGCTTATCCATCTTCAGGAGCTCCTCAACCTTGGCCTCGGGCGAGAGAAGCTCAAGGCGGTCACGAAGGTTGTGGTCGTCGTGGCATGTTACGTAGCTTATATGCTGGCGTGGGTTAGCACACCATGCCGCCTCACTATAGTCGACCTCTGGGTGGTCGATACCGCCCACGATACCAAACTTGAGAGCCTCCTTATTGCCCTCCACGCCGTGGATGAAACCACCTGTTGAGCAGTCGAGAGTACCACGTAGTGCGTTACGTATATCGTCAGAGAAGGCTGCTACGCCTGGCATCTGGTAGGTGTAGCGCTTGAAGGCGAGCTTGCTCTCGTCGTAGAGAGGTGAGCTTGCTGCCCAACCCTCACCATAGAGCAGGATGTCGGGGTTGAGGGCCACGAGACGCTCGCGTATGAGGTTCATGGTCTCGATATCGTGGATGGCCATAAGGTCGAAACGGAAGCCGTCGATATGGTACTCCTTAACCCAGTACTCCAAAGACTCAACCATATACTTACGCATCATAGGCTTCTCGCTGGCAGTCTCGTTGCCACAGCCCGAACCATCGGCAAACGAACCATCCTCGCGCATGCGGTAGAAGTAGCCAGGCACGGTGAGCTCGAAACCACACCTATCGGTCGATGTTGTGTGGTTGTAGACCACGTCGAGAACTACGCAGATGCCCGCCTTGTGTAGTGCCTGTACGAGGCTCTTGAGCTCAAGGATGCGGGTCTCAGGCTTGGTGACATCGGTAGCGTAGGTGCCCTCGGGGGTGTTATAGTTCTTTGGCTCGTAGCCCCAGTTGTACTGAGTTGTTGGGCGTGACTCGTCGATAGAGCCAAAGTCGGCTGTTGGGAGGAGGTGTACGTGTGTTACGCCCATCTCCACAAGGTGGTCGATACCAGTGGTTAGATTATCGTTCGAGCGTGTGCCATGCTCGGCCATGGCGATATACTTGCCAGGGTTGCTGCTATTGGCAGAGTGGTGCGCTGTCATATCGCGGTAGTGCATCTCGTAAATCACTATCTCCGCAGGGTCCACCTTGGGGCTCTTGTCGTTCTGCCAACCCTTAGGGTCGGTCTCTCGAGGGTTGATGATAGCACCACGGTCGCCATTAATGTCGAGAGCACGGGCAAAGATGCCGGCAGTCTCGTTGAGCGCCTGGCCATTGATTGTCACCTGGAAGGTGTAGTACATACCCTTCTTATCGCCCAAGGCCTCGGCGTGCCATAGGTTGTCATCGCCCTCGGTCATGGCTATCTCCTCGGCTAAGGTGTCGCCGTTGTATAGGCGTACAACAACGCTCTCGGCTGTTGGTGACCATAGCTCAAAGAGCGTCTTCTCGGGGGTGTAGCTAACCTCCTCGATAGACTTTGTTGGTACTGGGTGTGTATCAACAACCGGCTCTGCGGGCTTAGCCTGAACCTCCTTCTTCTTGTCGTTGCCTCCACAAGCAACCATTACTGCTGCAGCCAGAAGCATCGTCCCATGCTGCAATGTTGATTTGAGTTTCATAGTATAATATATAAGCATTATCCAGGGTTGTTCCCCGTGAGGGTGAGTGGTTTTAGGTATCTTCTTTAAATTAGTAAACAAGTTTTACGTTGTCCTGGAAAATCATCGCGACCTAATTTATAGAACCTCCCTTAATACTCGTAGCAAAGATACGAAATATTGCGCACAATCGCAATATGCTATCTGGCTCTTAGTGGGAGCCTCTATCCGAGGGTGTGGCGATGGTGTGGGGCGTGAGATATGAATAAACTATTAAAGTGTAATATGGTTAAAAGTTAAATTGAAGAAGCAAAAGTTCAATTAATCATAAAATTTTATCATCAAAATGAAATATGATTTTTCTTGTTTTATCCATGATTTTTCTGTTTTTATAAGTAATTATACTTGTGAGAATTTCTCCGATTTTGCATTGATGAAGACAAAGACTAAAAAAAATCATACTAAAGGTTAATAAATAGGTTTTAATAAAGGCAAACTATTTAACAATGGGTTGCTGCCCTATGGTAAAATCTTAGGCGCAAACTTGGCAAACAGAGCCCACAACCATGGGCTGAAACCCGTGGAAAACAAAAATATACGACTAAAAATAAATTAAAATAATAAGGTTATGAAACTAAAGTTCTACATCCCACTACTACTTGGCATGCTCTTCTGCACGAATGTCAAGGCCCAGGATGTTGCCATCAAGACAAACCTTCTCAAGCCTCAAGGCGCTATACGACAGCGTAGTTGTCAACGGCGAAACGGTACTGCTCAAGGAGTTATAAGAACAGTAGAAAATTGGGGATATCCGAGTGGATATCCCCAATTTTTTGTCGTCATACACTACCCTCCAATCTCGCGGCGATTCATAAGGGCGTGGGTTATGGTAAGCTCATCGACATACTCCAGCTCGTCGCCAAAGCCAATGCCTCGCGCTATGGTGGTAACCTTAACATCGGGGAACATCTTAAGGCGGTTGCTAAGGTAGAAGAGTGTGGTCTCGCCCTCGACAGATGTCGATATGGCAATGATGACCTCCTTAATCTCGCCCGTGAGGAGCTTGTCGCAGAGAAGGTCTATCTTCAGGTCCGACGGACCTATGCCCTGCATAGGTGATATCACTCCGCCAAGAACGTGATACATGCCGTGGTACTGCCCCGTGTTCTCTATCGACATAAGGTCCTGCACCTGTTCGACAACACATATCGTCGAGCGGTCGCGACGAGTATCGCTGCATATAGGGCAGATGTCGCTATCCGACAGGTTATTGCAGCTGCGGCAGTAGCGTATATCGTGGCGAAAGCGTGCTATGCTCTCCGAGAGGCTATCTACATGACTCTCGTCCATCTTAAGGATGTGCATAGCCAGGCGCAGTGCTGTGCGTCGACCTATGCCCGGAAGGCGCTGAAGATCGGAACAGAGGTTATCAAGGAGTCTCGACATCGTAGCTATGCTTTATATTCTCTCAACATTATCCGACGGAATCCATCCCTTATCGCCATCGGCAAACTTAACCTCAGTCCAGCCATTGCGTGTGTCGAGGATGGTGACAACAACGCCCTGTCCGCATGTGCGTATCTGTGTAGATCCCTTCTTGGGCTCGGAGTATACACTCTGCGTATCGTTGCAAATGACCACAGCACGGCTATTGTCAAGCTCCACTGAACGTTGTGTCATAGCAAAGCCGGTAGTAAGCATAAAGAGTATGGTTGTCGCAATAGCTGTGAAGAACGATATGATGCGCATACGACGATTTGCCGATAGCAGATATAGTAGCACGAGCGTGAGACTCATGAAGAATAACACGATTGACACTATACACCAAGTATTAGAGGCCACCATACTGCTGATGCTTTGCCAGATGCTTGTCAGGAAGTTTACGGGTACAGCCTCGGGAGCCTGCGTAAGCTCGTTGGCTATCTCGAGGTTATATTTTGCATCCTCCATCTCTGGGTCTATCTTCAGTGCTCGCTCGTAGTTGAGGATAGCACGGCCTAGCTCTCCGTTATTGAAGCCGTAGCCCTTATTGTTGGTGTTGGTAACACCGCGCTTGAAGTATGCGTTACCGAGGTTGTAGTACACTGACTCATCCTCGTAGCCCATCTCCAAAAGGGCTTGGTATTTAGCTATGGCATCGTCGTAGAGTGCGTTGTTGTAGGCACTATTTGCATCAGCCCAGAGGCTCTCTGCGTTGTTGTCATTAGCGTATGTGGCAGTTGTTGAGCTAACTAAGGCGATGCTTGTTGCGATGAGTGCTACAATGATGTTGGTTGCTGAGCGCATGGTGTTCCTATGTTTTACTACGGACTCAATCTTCGATATTGCATCAACGGCATCGTTGTATACTTCGCTCATGTCGCCATCGGTGCTTGGTGCATACTGTGCCTCGTCGGCTCGCGAGATAATGGTGCAGAATAGCTCGGCATCCACATAGCTCATGCCTCGTGATGTAAGCTCCTCGCGTATGGCCTCCTTGGTGAGGTTCGATACAGGGATGTTAAACTTATCGCTGATATATCCCCACATGGCACGAAGGAGCTCCTCGTAGAAGGCGTGGCGCTCGCCTCGCTTCATGTAGTCGCGTGCTACGCGCAGGCGCTGGATGGCAACCTTGTCGGCGTGCTTCATGCGGCGCATGACAACATTGCGGTTGGCACGGATACGCTGGCGCATGATGAAGAATATCGCAATAAAGAGGGCGATGAGGATAAGCATGATAAGCCAGTAGGTGGAGCTAAAGATTAGAAGCGACGAACCCTTCTCTCTCTTATCAATCTTACCCTCCTTGATATAACGTATAGTCTTGTTTAATATCTGATGCTTGTTATCGAATGTCAATGGTGCACTATCTCCAGAGGCTGTAGTGCCCATAGGGATACTTCCATCATTGATGATGGATAGCTCGATAGGGGGTGTTGATAGTGTGTTATACTCGCCTGTCGAGGGGTTGAAGTATGAGAACTCAATAGCGTCGAGCTCATATTCGCCAGCGACACGAGCAACATAGGGGTAGCTATATGTCACACTTCCCGACATGGTGTTGTTGCTATTCTGGATGTCCTCCTCGATCTGGGTGTCGTAGAGCTCAAAGGCCTTAGGCATGCTGAATTTGGGAGCGGTGATAAACTTGAAATTACCACTACCAGATATCGTCACACTAATCTTGTTGGAGCTATTTACGGTATTTGCATCCTCATCCGGAAGGTCGTAGGTCATGGTGAAGTCGCCCACAGCGCCGTTGAATGAGGCGGGAGCACCCTCGGGAAAATCCTTGACGTTGATAACCGTAGGCTCGGTCTTTATGAGGCGTGGTATGTGGTATAGCTCCATGCCACCGTAGAAGATGTCGCGTGTTGAGCTCTGTAGTTCGACAAGTGCCACAGCTGTGGTGCTTGCCTCGGGGAGCTCAAGGCTTCCGTCGCTATGTGGTATGAGTATGTAGTCGTAGAACTTATATGTGTCGTACACCCTATTATTATATGTAGTGCGCGAACGTGGTGAGTGTCCCGTAAGTCTCTGTGACCAGAAGTTGTCGAAAGGCCCTACCTCGGGATATTCGCAGTCGGCCAGTGGTACATTATAGTATAGTACGAGTGATGCTCTGACAGCCTCTCCCTTATATATCTCGCTATCGGAGAGTACCCAGCGGAGCATGATATTATCCTTGGTAATCTGACTCTCGGGTGTGGTGCCATTGGGTGATGCACCACCCTCCAAAACCTCTATGGGTAGGGGTTTTGTGGTATATCTCTTGCCATCAACATTTACTGATGCCGAGCCAATGTTGAACCTACCCTCCTCGTTTGCCAAAAGCACGTAGGTGTAGGTACATGAGTAGCTCGATGACTGCTTTCCGTTGATAATCTGTATGCTGTGACCCACAGATGTAGAGGGGCCTGCAAGCACGTCGAAGCCCTCGAAGTTGGGACCCTCGAAGCTATCCCTGTCGGGCTCGCTGTCTACGGTGAACTCAACACGGAAGCGATCGCCAACATTTACGGGCGAGGGTGCATCAACGGTAAAGGATACCTGTGCCCATGATGATGTAATGCTGAGCATCATCACAAGCAGAAGGGTAGATTGTAGTATTAAGAGTCGTTTCATCCAAAAAAATGTTTTGTTACGAAGGGGCTCAATAGTGGTAATTATGCCACCTCGCAGTATCAACGCTTCGTCACGTGATTTTAGTATTATGCAGTCGATGTTTGTTCTCTATCTACCACCATGCGGGGCGCCTGGGCCTATGCCAAGCACCCCGATAGTAGTAGTTATAGAGTATATTAGTGAGCGAAGTCTGCGAAGAAGTCGTTGCCCTTGTCATCAACGATGATGAATGCTGGGAAGTTCTCCACGTATATCTTACGCACTGCCTCCATGCCGAGCTCCTCGAAGTCGACAACCTCGACGCTCTTGATAGAGTTCTTTGCAAGGATAGCTGCAGGACCACCTATAGAGCCGAGGTAGAAACCACCATTAGCCTTACAAGCGTCGGTCACCTGCTGTGAGCGGTTACCCTTAGCCACCATAACCATTGAGCCGCCAGCCTTCTGGAAGAGGTCTACGTATGGGTCCATACGGCCTGCGGTGGTAGGACCAAACGAGCCTGATGCCATGCCTGCAGGGGTCTTAGCAGGACCTGCGTAGTATACAGGGTGCTTCTTGAAGTACTCAGGCATAGGCTTGCCCTCGTCGAGCATCTGCTTGATGCGAGCATGCGCAATGTCGCGAGCCACAACGAGTGTACCCTTGAGGTTGAGACGTGTCTTGATAGGGTACTTCGACAAAATCTCGCGTACCTTGTCCATACCCTCGTCGAGGTCGATGTCTACGGCAGGAGACATTGCTGGTGCCTGTGCTGGGAGGAAGCGTGCAGGGTTCTTCTCCAACTGCTCGATGAAGATACCCTCAGGGGTGATCTTTGCCTTGATGTTACGGTCTGCTGAGCAGCTTACGCCAATAGCCACAGGACATGATGCTGCGTGACGTGGTGCACGGATAACACGTACATCGTGTACGTAGTACTTACCACCAAACTGAGCGCCGAGACCTATCTCCTGGCAGATCTTCTCCACCTTAGCCTCCCACTCGAGGTCACGGAAGCAGCGACCACCCTCGTTGCCCGATGTTGGAAGCTCGTCGAGGTAGCCTGCTGATGCCTTCTTTACTGTTGACAAACACATCTCTGCAGATGTACCGCCGATACATATTGCCAAGTGGTAAGGAGGACATGCCGATGTGCCGAGGTCGAGGATATGCTTCTTGATGAAGGCTGTGAGTGACTCCTCGTTCAAGAGTGCCTTGGTCTGCTGGTAGAGGAAGGTCTTGTTAGCTGAGCCACCACCCTTGGTGATGAACAAGAACTCATACTCCATGCCTGGGTGACCAGCGTAGATGTCGATCTGTGCAGGGAGGTTGGTTGCCGAGTTCTTCTCCTCGGTCATGGTGAATGGAACAACCTGTGAGTAGCGTAAGTTACGCTCCTTGTAGGTCTCGTAGACACCGCGCGAGATGCACTCAGCGTCGTTAGCACCAGTGTATACATCCTCGCCCTTGTGACCAATGCAGATGGCAGTACCTGTATCCTGGCATGTTGGCAACTCGCCCTCAGCAGCTACACACTGGTTCATGAGCATGGTGTATGCCACAAACTTATCGTTGTCGGTAGCCTCAGGGTCGTTGAGAATGTTCGAAAGCTTCTGAAGGTGTGAGGCACGAAGGTAGAACGATACATCGCTATATGCCTCCTTTGCCAAGAGCTCCAGACCCTTGGGGTCAACCTTTAATATCTTACGTCCGTCGCACTCTACGACCTTGACATAGTCCTTCGTGAGAAGGCGATACTCTGTCTTATCCGCCTGGATAGGATAGGGCTCCTGATAGATGAAATCAGCCATAATTGCTTAAATGTTTATAAGTTATTGTTTGTGTTGTTTATCTTCTTAACCGTAATGTTTACGTGCTCCAACCGAGCCATCTTGTCATCGATAGGGTAGACCTCATCAGTACCTCGTAGTCTAGGTCCCGACATCTTCACGTTGGGTGTGGTCATGTTCACAGTGATGTCATTGGGCTGTTGAGCATTATCCGCCTGACTCTCCACCGTAGGGGTCTCGGCCTTAGACTCATCCGCCTTGGGTGAGAAGAAGTCGATAATGCCGAAGACGAAGACTATAGATACCAGCACAGGGCATACGTAGCGTAGAAGGAAACGAACGATAGGGTATGTCTTCTTGTCGATACCACCCTCGGCCGTGAGCTCCGCCTTCATATCCTGCTTCTTCCATAGCCAGCCTACGAAGATAGCAGTAAGGATGCCCAATAGAGGCAACATGATGATGGCGGTGAAGCTATCGAGAAGTGAGAAGATGTTCATGTCGGCGATGGTGAAGTCGCTCCAGTCGCCCAGTGACAACGAGGCCACCGTGGCAAGTGCCATGGCTATGCACGTTACTACCCATGCGCCACCTTTGCGTGACATGCCACGCTTTTCGACAAAGTAGGATGTCACAGCCTCGTGCATTGATATTGTTGATGATATGGCGGCAAGGGCCAAGAGTAGGAAGAAGAGCGTTGCCCATATGCCTCCGCCTGCCATTCCTGAGAATACCTTGGGCATTGCCACAAAGGCGAGCTGCTCACCCTTGGCATCCTCGACACCTGCCGAGAAGATGATAACTGCAGCGATGATAGCTACAAGGGTGTCGAGAGCCACCACGCTGATGGCCGTACCCGAAATCTTTGTGCCCTTCTTGAAGTAGGAGCCGTAGATGAGCATAGCACCCATACCTATCGAGAGGGTGAAGAATGCCTGACCCATAGCGTCGAGGAAGGTCTTGCCCGAAACCTCCGAGAAGTCGGGGGTGAAGACCTTGCCCACAGCCTCACGGCCATCGGGGAGCCATAGCGAGTAGATGGCCAAGACTATAAGGATGCCAAAGAGTAGGGGCATCATTATTTTTGAGGCCTTCTCTATACCACCCTGCACACCTCCTGTGATGATGAAGTGGTTGGCAAGGATGAAGATATAGGTGAAGAGCAACGGTTTCCATGTATCGGTGGTGAAGTCGGTGAAGAATGCTCCAAAGTCACCACCTATGCTGTTGGTTGCCGAGGCTACAGCGTAGTTTATGGTCCATCCCGCGATTACGAAGTAGTAGCCCATGATGAGCGTCACGGAGATGAGACCCGCGCCACCGAGCCAGCCCCAGCCCTTGCGTATCTTCTTGAAGGCATCTATAGGGTTGCTCTTGGCGTTGTGGCCCACCGAGAACTCGGCGATGAGTAGCGGAAGGCCGAGTAGAAGAATACACCCTAAGTAGATGATGATGAAGGCACCACCACCATTCTCCGAGGTGATATATGGGAAGCGCCATATGTTACCAAGACCTATGGCCGAGCCTGCTGCTGCGAGTATGGCGGCAAGCTTACCACCGAAGCCGCCACGATTTGTTGTCTTTGGAGCCATTGTCAATTATCCTATTAGTGTTACACTTACCTTGTCGATCTTACCCCCGAGGGGTGGGGCAATCTTGGCCACGGTGCACTCCACCTCAATGATCTGGGGAAATGCCTCCTTCACGGCCTCTATGATGTTGGCTGCCGCCGCCTCTATGGTGCGCTGTGTGCGCTGCATGGTACGCTCCACAATCTCGAATACGGTGAGGTAGTTCACCGCCTTGGTGACATCATCCGACGTGGGAAGGTCGCCAAGTGTGGTGCGTATGGCCATGTCGACACGAAAGCGGTTGCCCACCTGCTGCTCAAGGTCGTAGCAGCCGTGGAAGGCACGCACATATATGCCGTCAAGGCGTATGGTGTATACTGGATTCACGGTAGTGTGCTGTTTTACTCAACGATGATAAGGTAGTAGTTCTTCTTGCCACGCTGCACAAGGAGGTACTTGCCAGCGATGAGGTCAGCATCCGATACGCCACGCATAGCGTCGGTGACCTTCTCCTTGTTGAGCTGTACGCCACCGCCCTGAACCATCTTGCGGCACTCGCCCTTCGATGGGAATACCTTGCACACGTCGGCTACGATGTCAACAAATGGCTTCTCGAGATCGGCACGTGTGATGGTGAACTGTGGTACACCCTCGAATACCTGGAGGAGGGTAGCCTCGTCCAACGAGCGCAAAGCCTCGGATGTGGCATTGCCAAAGAGAATGTTGGTGGCTGCCTGAGCCTTCTCCAACTCCTCCTTAGAGTGAATCATTGTTGTCACCTCCTCGGCAAGGCGCTTCTGCAATACGCGCAAGTGTGGCGCCTCGTCGTGTTCCTTGATGAGAGCCTCGATGGTCTCACGGTCGAGGAGTGTGAATATCTTGATGTAGCGCTTAGCGTCGTCGTCGCTCACGTTGAGCCAGAACTGGTAGAACTTATATGGCGAGGTGTAGCGAGCATCGAGCCATACGTTGCCGCTCTCGGTCTTGCCAAACTTCGTGCCGTCGGCCTTGGTGATAAGAGGACAGGTGATGGCGAATGCCTCGGCCTCGGCGCCGAGCTTACGGCGGATAAGCTCCGTGCCTGTGGTGATGTTACCCCACTGGTCGGCACCACCAAGCTGCACCTTACAGCCATACTCGTTGTAGAGGTGTAGGAAGTCGTAGCCCTGCAAAAGCTGGTAGGTGAACTCGGTGAACGACATACCATCGCCCTCGCCATTGAAGCGCTTCTTAACAGAGTCCTTGGCCATCATGTAGTTCACGGTGATGCACTTGCCAATCTCGCGAGCGAAGTCGAGGAACGAGAACTCCTTCATCCAGTCGTAGTTGTTCACCAACAAGGCGTGGTTCTCGGCCTCAGAGTCGAAGTCTATGAGCTTAGAGAGCTGAGCCTTGATGGCCTCCTGGTTGTGGCGCAGTGTTGCCTCGTCGAGGAGGTTACGCTCCTGAGACTTGCCCGAGGGGTCGCCAATCATGCCTGTAGCACCGCCGATAAGGGCGATGGGGCGGTGACCACACATCTGGAAGTGCTTCAAGATCATCACACCCACAAGGTGTCCAATATGTAGAGAGTCAGCTGTTGGGTCGATACCCAAGTATGCTGTTGTCATCTCCTTCTCTAGCTGCTCCTTAGCTCCTGGCATGATGGTGTGTATCATACCACGCCACTCGAGCTCCTCAACAAAATTCTTAATCATCGTTTTATCTGTTTTTTAGTTATCTCATTAATATCGTCTACCCCATCGGGGGTTAATCATATTCCTCTATGTTCTGCCACCCACTACTCGGCATCAAGACCCAGGGCCTCGATCATATCCCTAAGCTTGGAGTTTTTGTCTACAAGGTGCTTAAGTCTATCCTCCAGGGTTATGGGGCGTGCTGTGCGCACCTCCTCGTTGACTATAACTCTAAGGTCCAAGCTTCCATTTACACCCGCCGCAGCAGCTATCTCGTTAAGCCACTCGGTCTTGTTGTACATAAGGTCGTTGGCTGTCTCCTGCGATGCTACGGTCACCAATACGACATTTCCCTCAGCCTCCATAGTGTTGAATATCACACCGTAACGAGGTCTCTTTGCCATGAGGTTCTGTACATAGCCACCCTTGATTGCTCGTATCTTGCTCTCGCTTTGAGGGTCGATGTGTATCTCTGTTGCTGCTAGAGCCTCCTCGGCAAGCTCCGTTGCTGTTTTTGCACCACCGCCAATAAGGGCGTTTAGCGATATGCTTGTCGATGGGGCCTTGGCGCTTGTGGGTCGACGTCTTGCGGGCGTGCTCTCTGTGCTGATGCCTGGCACCTTTATGGCCTGTGCTGCCACGGGTTGTGGCTCAGGTGTCTGTGGTTGAGGTGCTGGTTGTGGCGCAGGCGCTTGTGGTTGAGGTGTTACCCTCGGCTCGCTCACCACGGGAGCTGCACTTGGCGTCACGCTTGGTGCTGCCACAATAGGTGCCGCCGGAGATAGCTCTGGAAGGGCTATTGCCGTGTCGAAGGTGAGGCTATCTATCTCGTCATTTTTTTTTTGACCGAGACCCGCAATCTTCATAAGTCCCAGTTCCACAAGCAGTCGTTGATTTGACGATTGTCGTATCTTGCCGTCGGCCTCCGTGAGTAGCGCTATGGCGTTGAAGAGCATCGCCTCGCTACACCTCGACGCCTGCTCCTTATACCTCTCAACAAGTGTTCCAGTGAACTCCACCAGCGAGAGGGCGGGGCCCTTGGACATCAGCAGGTCGCGCATATGGGCGTTGAGACCCGCGATGAAGACCTGTGGCGAGAAGCCCTTGGCAAGCACACCATCGAAGGCGATGAGTGCATTGACGTAGTCGCCACCAAGGAGCATATCGGTTATCGAGAAGTAGGTGTCATAGTCGAGAACGTTGAGCGTAGCGGCAACATCCTTGTAGTTGAGCGTTGTGCCGCAGAACGACACCGCCTTGTCGAACATCGAGAGGGCATCGCGCATACCGCCATCGGCCTTGTGGGCTATGAGGTTGAGGGCCTCGTCATCCGCCGTAACGCCCTCCTGTGAGGCTATGTGGCGCAGATACTCCACGCCATCCTCCACCTTGATACGGTTGAAGTCGTAGATCTGACAGCGTGATAGGATGGTGGGTATGATCTTGTGCTTCTCGGTTGTTGCGAGGATGAATATGGCGTGGTGTGGTGGCTCCTCCAGGGTCTTCAAAAAGGCATTGAAGGCTGCCGCCGATAGCATGTGGACCTCGTCGATGACGAATACCGAGTACTTGCCAACCTGTGGGATGATGCGCACCTGCTCTATGAGGTTGCGGATATCCTCTACCGAGTTGTTAGATGCGGCATCCAGCTCATGAACATTGAGCGAGCGACCCTCGTTGAACGAACGGCATGACTCACACTCGTTGCAGGCCTCGCCACCCTGAGGGTTGAGGCAGTTGATAGCCTTGGCAAAGATGCGGGCACATGTAGTCTTACCTACACCGCGAGGACCGCAGAAGAGGTAGGCGTGTGCTAGCTGACCACGCTCAATGGCATTCTTGAGGGTTGTGGTAATATGTCGCTGTCCCACTACCGAGTGAAAGGTTTGGGGACGATACTTTCTTGCTGATACTACAAAATTCTCCATAACTCGACAAAGGTATAAAATTTTTCTCATTGTGTGCGCGTATGCGTGGAGGTTTTTGCGTCTCGACCTTGTTTTTTTCTCGGTTATAGCTATCTTTGTCGAATAAAACGGGTGATACTATGAGAATTATTACTTTGCTTCAGACCTTTGTGATGCTCGTTCTGTGTCATGTAGCATTGGCGCAGGAGGGCGAGAATAGGGGATTTAATCTTATTGTTGTGGGGGATCCGCAGCCGCAGACTGAGGAGCAGATGGTTGCCCTTGAGAGAGAGATTATACCACATATCCAAGTCATCGTAGACCAATATAGTGATACGGGGTACCCCACAGCGATACTCCTTACGGGCGATGTGGTGTGGGATAACATGGATTTCTTGCCTCGTGTTAAAGCTGCCTTCGAGGCGTTGGGTGTGCCCGTATATGCCGTTATTGGTAACCACGACCATGATAGGCGTGTGAAGGGTAGCGAGGCTAAGGCTGAGAGTTGCTATGAGGAGGTGTTTGGCCAGCGATACTATGCCTTTACTATGGGTGATACCTATCTCTTTGCCCTCGATAACATACGCTATAGGAGTTATGAAAACTACTCGTTAAAGGTTGATCGTAAGCAGCTTAGATGGCTAAAGCAACAACTAAAAGGTGTGCCCCAAGATGCTCGTGTTGCCATCCTTATGCACGCCCCTGCGGTGGACTACAAGAGAGGTGAGCTCCTTCCCTATGCTCGCTCGTTGATGCGTATTGTGGGGGATAGGGAGCTACACTTCGTAACGGGTCATCGTCACCGTCATGCTACGGCAGATATATCGCCCACGGCCATTGAGCATAACGTGTCGCAGGTGAATGGCAACCTATGGTTTTCCCCCTTGTGCTCGGATGGTATGCCACAAAGTGTATTCTGCATCGAGGAGCGTGATGATAGCTGGACATGGCACTATAGAGTGCTCGGCGTGTCGTCCGAAGATATCCTCGATATATGGACTGAAAATAGTGTCAGTGGCTACGAGGATAGCGTCGTTGTGAAGGTCGTAGGCTGGGATGAGAAGTGGAGCGTGGAGTGGATGGAAAATGGTCAAAAGATGGGTGCTATGGAGCAGATAGAGATATACGACCCCGACTATATATACTATGTGGAGAATGTTGCTGATTATAACGATGTTATAATGGGTCGTCTACGCCGCTCGGCACAGAAGCATAACCACTATTTCAGATGTCGTAGAACAGCTGAAAATAGTCTTATAGTTATTGTGGCCACCGATCGTTTTGGTCGCCAATTTATCACTGGAGTAAAGAGTGAGAGTATCACCCCGCGGTGCCGCTATTCGTGGTGATATGGCTCGTTTTTGAGGATGGTGAATGCACGGTAGAGCTGCTCGGTGAAGATGGCTCTTACGATCTGGTGCGAGAAGGTCATCTTCGAGAGCGAGAGTTTGCTATTGGCACGTTGGTACACCGCCTCCGAGAAGCCATAGGGGCCTCCGATGACAAAGACTAAGCGCTTGGTGCCTGCCGACATACGGCGCTGCAGAACCTCGGCAAACTCTATGGAGCGCAGCTCGGCGCCATGTTCATCGAGGAGCATGAGGTGGTCCGAGTCGTTCACAAGGCGCAGTATCTGCTCGCCCTCAAGGCGTTTCTGCTCCGCCTCGGAGAGCTTCTTGGTGTTGCGCACATCGGCGATGGTGGTTATAGCAAAGCGCACGTAGTGGTTTATACGCTTGGTGTACATCGTGACCAGGCTCTCCACCTCCTTCATGTCGGTCTTACCGACAACGACAAGCTCAATATTCATCCTTTGATATTATAAGTCGCTATTCCACATTATAAGTCGCTATTCCACTCACCCTCGGCACCCTCGTAGATGATAGCACGGCTATCGCCCATGCTCTTCAGGTGCTCGTAGGCCTTATACATATTATATCCGTTACCCGACTTATCGCCAGCAAGCCTGAAGGCTATGATGCAGGGGTGGTTCTGCGCACGACGATACATGCTCTCCACACGCATGAGGTATACCTCGCAGAGCTCAGGAGCGTTGGCGGGTGTGCCACCAAGGTTGCGGTTGTCGGCATCGGTCGTAGATGAGATAGCGGCGCAGTCTATGACGTAGATGCCCACACGGTCGCATATGTCGTAGAACCAGCGGGGCTGTGGGTAGTCGGGACATAGACAGTTTATGCCCTTGCTCTTCAGCGCCTTGACCTCGCGCTCGGTGGTCGTAGCATCGGCGGCGGCATTGTAGCTACTCTTACTGAGAGTCAGGGGTTTGCCAAAGGCTGTTATCTCGCCTGTCTCGTTGTAGCCATAATCCACAAAACCTACCTTCAATGGTATGTACTCCCAGAGTATGCCACTACGCTTGGTGTAGAGCATAAGGTCGTAGAGCTTAGGGTTTGAGGGGGACCATCTATTGGGATTGGAGTGGTAGATATATGGCTTGAAGTGAAGGGTGTCACGACTGCTGCCAGTAAGCTCTAAGTCGTTGACACTATACTCCATAAGCTTGCCATCGGGGGCGTAGATGTCGTAGCCTATGGCGATAACCTCGTCGGTAGTAAACGAGTTATCGGCAAGGACGTCGAGGTGTAGCTCAGCAAATCTATTCTCCTGGTCGGGGAGCAGGCGCACATTCATATCGTAGATGGCCAGGCGACGCTGCGAGAAGATATACGAGTTCTCGAACTGTGGGCGTGAGGGCTGCTCCAAGCCCTCGTCGAGGCGCGACATATATGGCTCCTCCACGACCACTATAGCCAGGGTGTTGGTGCCCTGGTCGAGGTATGGAGATATGAGGAACTCCGAGGGTGTAAACTGATCGAAGGTTGAGGCTATCTGCACACCATTAATGAATATAGTATAGTCGGCACCTACATTCTCGACATGAAGATAGGTGTTGTAGTCGTTCCACGAGGGCTCCACCTCGAAGCTCTGCTCGTAGGCGGCACGCACGACGCCTGTCTCGCTCTCGAACTGAAGGGTTGGCTCCACGACGATATACCGCTCGATGGCTGTGCGGATATCTCTCTTAGCATCGTCACGCTTGTCGTAACAGATGAACTCGGTGCGGCGTACTTGAGCCTGCGCCGATAGCTCCTCCACCGCAAAAAGTGTAGCGGTAAGGGCTAAAAATGTATATAAAATTCCTCTTCTCATAGCAATAGTTTAGCACAAAGGTACAAAAAAGCCAATAATCTGCAATCGTTTACATTTTTTTTAGTAATTTTGCACGATTTAATGCCCGTATTAGGGGCATAAACCGAAAACGCATATAGAGACAAAAAATTATATTTTACTATGAAACTAACTCGTATTGCCGAGATCCTCAAGATGGAGGGTGATGGCAGAGATATTACCGTTAAGGGTTGGGTGCGTACCAAACGTGGAAACAAGAATGTGGCATTCATTGCCCTCAACGATGGTTCGTGCGTTGCCAACATTCAGGTGGTTGTAGACTTCTCGAAGATTGCCGAGGAGGAGCTTAAGAGCGTGACAACAGGTGCTTGCTTGCGCGTTGATGGTACCCTCGTCGCATCGTTGGGTGCTGGTCAGGGTGTCGAGGTGCAGGCCTCAAAAATTGAGATTTATGGCACTGCCGATCCTGAGACATACCCATTGCAGAAGAAGGGTCACACCTTGGAGTTCTTGCGCGACATCGCCTACTTGCGCCCACGTACCAATACCTTTGGTGCTGTGTTGCGTATCCGCCACGCTATGGCCTTTGCTATCCACAAGTACTTCAACGACAGAGGCTTCTACTACCTCCATACTCCACTTATCACAGCCTCAGACTGTGAGGGTGCTGGTGCCATGTTCAACGTGTCGACTCTCGACATGCAGAACCCACCACGCAACGAGGATGGTTCGGTAGACTACACTCAGGACTTCTTCGGTAAGCCATGTAGCCTCACCGTATCTGGTCAGTTGGAGGGTGAGCTTGGTGCCTTGGCATTGGGTCAGATCTACACCTTTGGCCCTACCTTCCGTGCCGAGAACTCTAACACCCCTCGTCACTTGGCAGAGTTCTGGATGATTGAGCCTGAGATGGCCTTCTACGAGTTGCAGGACGATATGGACCTTGCGGAGGACTTCCTAAAGTATCTCATCCGCTACGCTATGGAGAACTGCCGTGAGGACCTCGAGTTTATGAATAAGATGTGGGACAAGGGCCTCTTGGAGCGCCTTCAGTTTGTCCTCGACAACGACTTCGTACGCCTCGGCTACACCGAGGGTATCGAGATATTGAAGGCTTCGGGCAAGAAGTTCGAGTTCCCATGTGACTGGGGTTGCGATCTTCAATCGGAGCACGAGCGCTACCTCGTGGAGGAGCACTTCAAGCGCCCTGTAATCCTCATCAACTATCCTAAGGAGATAAAGGCCTTCTATATGAAGCAGAACGAGGATGGCAAGACTGTTCGTGCTATGGACGTTCTCTTCCCACAGATTGGTGAAATTATCGGTGGTTCGGAGCGTGAGGCCGACTTTGGCAAGCTTTGTGCTAGAGTAGATGAGTTGGGCATGAGCCGCAAGGAGCTATGGTGGTACCTCGACACTCGTCGTTGGGGTTCGGCACCTCACTCAGGCTTCGGCTTAGGCTTTGAGCGTCTGCTTCTCTTCGTGACAGGTATGGGTAACATCCGCGATGTGATACCATTCCCACGTACTCCTAAGAACGCAGAGTTCTAAGCCAGCAGATGCGCCCTATAGACGGCCGGCCCAGGGCCGACCGTCTTTGTTTTATAAAATGCAGTAGTTATGGCTAATAACCTCCAACAAGTCCTGGCGTTACAGACTAAGATCTCGCCACAACAGATTCAGATGATTAAGCTTCTGGAGCTGCCCACCATGCAGCTCGAGGAGCGCATCAAGCGTGAGATAGAGGATAACATCGTGCTTGAGGAGGATACCGACACCACGTCGGATGGTGAGGAGGTGCAGGAGAAGATATCCGTCGAGGAGTATATCGGCAAGGAGGATGACTCGCCAGGTTACAAGGCGCGCATAAATAACTTCTCCAAGGATGACAAGGAGCGCCCCGTATATATCACCGAGGCACGCTCCCTGGGCGAGTCGCTCATAGAGCAGCTACGTTTCCGCTCGCTAACCGAGGAGGAGCTTACCATAGCGGCCTACATCGTGGGTAGCATAGATGATGACGGCTACCTGCGTCGTGATCTTCAGTCGCTATCCGACGACCTGGCCTTCACACGAGGTCTCGATGTCTCGGAGACCGAGATTGAGCGTATACTCCATATCGTCCATGAGCTTGAGCCTGCGGGTATAGGTGCACGCACACTCCAGGAGTGTCTGCTTCTGCAGATGCGTCAGCACAACCTCGACACCCCAGATAAGCGCCTGGCACATAAGATAGTATCGCAACATTTTGAGGCCTTTGCCAAGAAGCACTACGAGCGCCTCATGGCACGCCTTGCCGTCAGCGAGGAGGAGTTTCGCGAGGCCATAGACTACATACGCTCACTATCCCCCAAGCCGGGAAACCTATATGCTGAGGGAGGTGTCGATACCACTCCATATATAACCCCCGACTTCCTTCTCGACAATACCGATGGCTCGATGCGCCTTATGCTCAACTCCTCAGGACTTCCCGAGGTGCGCATATCACGTCGCTACCGCGATATGATACGCGACATGGTGGCTCCCGATGGCACCGTCAAGGCTAAGGATAGGGAGGCTGTGCAGTTTGTGAAGTCTAAGATAGACTCGGCGAAGTGGTTTATATCTGCCATCAAGCAGCGCCACGACACCCTCATGCGCACCATGCAGACCATCCTTGACTTCCAGCGTGAGTACTTTCAAGATGGCGATAAGAGTAAGCTTAAGCCCATGATACTCAAGGATATTGCCGACCGCACAGATCTTGATGTATCGACAATATCGCGCGTGGTGAACAGCAAGTATATACAGACATCCTTCGGTATCATTTTATTGAAGTCTCTCTTCTCCGAGGGTATGCAGACATCCTCAGGCGAGGAGGTGTCGAGTCACGAGATTAAGACCATTCTTCAGGAGTGTATAGACAACGAAGATAAGCGTCATCCACTTACCGATGAGAACCTTATGGATATCCTCAACGATAAAGGTTACTGCATAGCACGTCGTACTGTTGCCAAGTATCGCGAGATGTTGGATATACCTGTAGCTCGTATGCGCAAACAAATATGATTTGTCGTGATAGCGGTGCTACTGCGACGCTTCAGTCAAAAGCCCGAATGGGAAATACACTTAGTATGTCCCATCCGGGCTTTCTCGTGTCAGCGCCACATTAGCACCACTCTGACAACAAATCCCCTCTCGCTAATATTACGTTGTATCTGCAGCCCTCTATTGAGAAATTTGTCGTGATAGCGGCACATTAGCGGCGCTGATGACAAATTCTCACTCGCTGATTGAGGTTGTCGTGGAGAGTGGGTTCTTGTGGGGCGCTTGTCCGTGACAACCACCGCGCATATCCGCGACAATGGTCCGCGCTCCCCACTAGACCCTATCAGAACCCATTAGATCCCAGCCCGCGTCATTGCCCCCATCTCTCCTCTCATTTTTATGATTACCTCTCTCTGTAAGAGAGTCCCCTCCAAGGGCGGTTCACACCCTTTTTGGGGCGATTCACCCAAAAAAGTTGGTAAAAGTTATTCATCTTTGCCGAAAAATCACTATCTTGCGCACAAATAAAATAGTATATCGTACGTTATAGTAGCATAGTATGAGTGCTGTTTGAAGGTAATGTTTTGATAGTTAGGTAGATATATTTCAGATAGCACAACGTAATAAGAGAGAAATAGTATTAACTTAAAACTTCTTTTTAGATTATGAAAAAATTAATGTTTTTGATGCTTGGTATCTTGGTGGGCTTCACTGCTTCTGCTCAGTCACTTCCAGATGTTAAGGTTGAGAATCAGGAGGGTAAGGTTATCTCTACAAAGGACCTTGTAGATGGCACACCTATGATCATCTCTTTCTGGTCAACAACATGTAAGCCATGTATCCAGGAGCTTAACGCCATCAACGACAACCTCTACGACTGGATGGAGGAGGTTGACATGAAGGTTGTTGCAGTATCTGTTGACGACGCTCGTACAATCAACCGTGCTCGTGCTATGGCTCAGGGTCAGGGTTGGGACGACTATGTATGCGTTTACGACAAGAACCAGGACTTCAAGCGTGCTATGAACGTTGCTCAGACACCTCACGTATTCATCGTTGACGGCGACGGTAACATCGTATACTCACACTCTGGTTACTCTCCAGGTAGCGAGTATGAGCTCTTTGAGATCATCAAGGAGTTGTAAGAATAGGGTTTAGAATTAACATCGGGCAGAGGGAGCTACTTGGCGGTAGCTCCCCTTGTTCCCGAAAAATAGACTACAACAGATGAAGAAATTTTTACTTTTGATTGGCGTGGCTGTAGCCTCACTATTTGCTGCTGAGGAGGCATCAGCGCAGATTAAGGTGGGTGAGGGTCAGATCTCTGTGGCGTTGGAGAGCAACAGCTCATACTACGCTCCTGACAAGAAGCTCGAGGATATTGGCCTTGTAGTGCCTGAGAAGCGTACTCGTGGCGACTTCGGTTCTAACGACTACCTCAAGGTGGACTACAACATCGGTCGTTTCTCGGCTGGTATCCAGGTAGATGGCTACCTCCCAGCTTTGTACGGCTACGACTTCTACGACTATGGTCAGCGTGACTCTAAGCTCAATATGTTCCTTACAAAGTATGTTCAGTGGGAGGATGCTAACTGGGGTGTTCGCCTCGGTGATATCTACGACCAGTTTGGTAACGGTCTTATCTTCCGTGCTTATGAGGATCGTGCTCTTGGCTTCAACAACTCACTCGCTGGTGGTCGTGCCTACTACAACTTCAACAACATGGTGAATGTTAAGGTTGTGGCAGGTCTTCCTCGCCTCTACGACATACGCTCTAAGAGCGCTGTGTGGGGTGGTGACCTCTCGTTGTCAATCTCGGAGATGGCTGGTTGGGCTGATGGTAACGTAGCTATCGAGGGTAGCTATGTTGGTCGCTATCAGAAGGATGCTGCTTTGGAGTATCTCATGAACGGCGTTGAGAACGATGTTCTTAACATGATCTCGGGTCGTGTGAACTTGGAGTATGCTGGTTTCTCGTTGCGTGGTGAGTATGCTGCAAAGCTCAACGATGATATCTACAACCCTATGTACAAGGCTGCTAAGGGTAACGCTATCACCGTTGACCTCGGCTACAACTACAAGCGCTTCTCAGCGTCGGCATCGTTCCGCCGCATGGAGAATATGACAACATTCATCGAGTATCGTCCTTTGGGTATCGGTGGTGGTAACTCTATCAACTATGTGCCACTCCTCACTCGTCAGCACACCTACTCACTCGCTAACCTCAACCCATACCGTGGTTCAAGCGTACACTCCGGTGGTGAGATAGGTGGTCAGATTGACCTCTACTACTCATTGCGTAACCCTAAGGCTCGCGGTAAGTATTGGAACTTCCACGCTAACTTCTCTATGTTCAACACCATCGACCACACAAACCCAATGACAGGTATTGATATGGAGGGTCGCAACGTGTGGATCGACTTCAACTTCGATGTTGAGCGTCAGTGGAATAAGTCGTTGAAGACTACCTTCTTCTACTCTTTCCAGCGCTGGGATGAGGAGATCAACCACTACGATGCTGCGCACTCACACTACTGCCGTTCGCACATCTTTGTGGGTGATGTGACCTACAAGATCAACAAGAAGCACTCGTTGCGTTTCGAGGCTCAGTACCTCGCTTCTAACGACTACGAGGGTGACTGGGTAGCAGCTACCGTGGAGTACAACTTCGCTCCTAAGTTCAGCTTCTACGTGAGCGATATGTGGAACTGCGAGAAGATGCAGGATGGCGCTTATGGTAACTACTTTATGAATGTTAACACCTACGAGTACCAGCACGAGCTTTTGCACTACTACCAGGTGGGTGCAAGCTTCACACACAACAGCATCCGTGTTCAGCTCTCTTATGGCCGTAACCGCGCAGGTTATGTATGCTCGGGTGGTGTATGTCGCTTCCAGCCAGCCTACACAGGTGCTAACCTCGCTTTGACACTTTCATTCTAATTTTGAGATAGAGGATTTATGAAGATCACGAAGCTCTTTGCACTTGCACTTGCAACATTTACTCTCGTTGGCTGTGGTGAGGAGACTCCACAGGGTGGCGAGAACAAGCCTACGGGCGACGCAGTGCTTGTGGCAAACAACAACTCAGTAGAGGTTAACACCCCTATCGAGTTCACCGTAACTGCGGCTGATGGCACAGACCTCACTGCCGAGGCGGTAATCTACGACAAGAGCCACGACTACACAGTGGTGGAGAACCCCTTCACCCCAACTATGGATGGCGACTATGAGTTCTACGCTGTTGTGGGTAGCATCATCACCAACACTGTTAAGGTGAGCGTTGTGCCAACAATCCCAGCATTGCCTGATGATGCCCAGCCTGAGAACACCGTGTTCAACCACCGCATCTTGCTCGTGGACCACACAGGTAACACTTGTGGTTACTGCCCTCATATGATGGAGGCGCTCAAGACCGTATCGGAGACTGGCGACTACCACTCTAAGTACTACGAGGCTATTGCGCACACCTACTCAAATGGTGACCCTGCATTCTCGGGTGCTGCGAGCGTGGTGTCGAACCACCATGGCGTATCGAGCTACCCAACATTGACCTACAACTTCTACCACACCACACAGTCGAGCTACAACGATGCCCACATCATGGGTCAGATTGACGCTTTGTGGAAGCCTGAGGGTGCTGATGCAGGTATTGCTGCTGCGGCGAGCCTCGCTTCTAAGTCGGTTGTTGTGAACACCGAGGTTAAGGCCGCTGTGGCTAACGACTACCGCATCACTGCGTGGTTGTTGGAGGATGGCATCTACGCTAAGCAGACTAACGCTACCGAGGAGTGGATGAATACTCACAACAATGCTATCCGTCAGAGAGTATCGAGCGACGACATCTCGGGTGTTGACCTCGGCACTATCGCTGCTGGTGAGACCAAGTCTACGGCTCTTACGCTCAACATCGTTGGTAACAAGTGGAACCGTGATAACCTAAAGGTTATGGTTATTGTGAGCGCTAAGAATGCGAAGGGTCAGTTCGAGGTGGCAAATGTCGCTATCTGCCCAATGAACGACGTGGTAACCTACGACTACAAATAGAAGATATAATTTATTTACAAACTAATTAAAACCATTAACAATCATGAAACTTACTAAGTTTTTCGCATTCGCCTTGGCTGCACTCTCTTTCGCAGCTTGTGGTAATGAGACTCCTCAGGGTGGTGAGGAGCCAAAGCCAGATCCAATACCTACTGGTAAGATCAAGCTCGCTGCTGATAAGACAGCTGTAGCTATGGGTGAGACTGTTACCTTCACCGTAACTGACGCTGAGGGTCAGGATGTAACTTCTCAGGCATCTATCTACGATGAGGACTTCAACGATGTAGGCTCAACAGTTTATTTCAACGAGTCTGGCTCTTACGAGTTCTTCGCTACTGTAGGTGCTGAGAACTCTAACTATGTTACTGTAGTTGTTATGGCTGAGGTTCCTGAGATTCCTGCTGACCCACAGCCTGAGAACTTCACATTCAACCACCGTGCTCTCGTTATCGACCAGACAGGTGTTAACTGCGGTTACTGCCCTGGTGCTACAGATCAGCTCAAGACCTTGGAGAACACCGAGTGGCACCAGTACTACAACGAGGTAACTTGCCACGCTGGTACTTACGCTGGTGGCGACCCAGGTAACTCAGCTGCTGCTAACGCCCTCAACCAGTTCCAGAGCGGTATGATCTCAGGTTACCCATGTATCTTGGTTAACTTCTATGGTAAGCCTTATGGCTATGGTTACACTGATATCATCAACGTTCTTAAGAACTATGTTAAGAAGGAGGGTGTTGATGTAGGTATCTCATTGGCTGTTGCAGGTGATGAGGGTTGCGTATACGCTGCTGCACAGGTTAAGTCTGGCGTAGCTCAGGAGTACAAGATCACTGCTTGGTTGCTCGAGAGCAATATCTACAGCCCTAACCAGGCAGGTGCTACTAAGGACCACCACAGAATCTACAACAACGCACTCCGTAACATGTCTCACGAGTACTCTAAGACAAACGTTCAGGGTGACTCATACACATTCGAGGAAAACGAGGTTAAGGATCTTGCATTCGAGCTTCCTATCATCTCTACAAAGTGGAACTATGAGAATATGTCTGTTCTCGTAGTAGTTTCTGCTAAGGATGAGAACGGCCGTTGGGAGGTTGCTAACTCAGCAGTATGTAAGATCAACGAGACTAAGGAGTTTGAGTACGTCGAGTAATTCGTAACTGCTTTATGTTATGTAGGGTTGCCCGTGAGGGTGACCCTATTTTTTTTGTGGGTTCTTGTGAGTTTTTGTGGGTTCTTGTGAGTACTTGTGGGTTTTGGTGGGTTTTGGTGGGTTCTTGTGGGTTTTTGTGGGTTCTTGTGAGTTTTTGTGGGTTCTTGTGAGTTCTTGTGGGTTTTGGTTTGGGGACGCTTTTCCCCATTAGAACCCATTAGAACCTATCAGACCCCATCAAGTCACATCAGAACCCAGCCCGCGACAACCCTCCGCGCTCGTCTGCGACACTGGTCCGCGCTCCCCACTAGAACCTATTAGAACCTATCAGACCCCAGCCCGCTACAACCCTCCGCGCTTGTCCGCTACAACCCTCCGCGGCTATAGTCCACAAAAAAGGCGTGTCCCTTGATGGAACACGCCTAATATATAAATATAGGTAGGGGGATTAGACTGTCATAATCTCCTTCTCCTTCTTCTCGAGCTCTGCGTCGATAAGCTTTGAGAACTTGTCGAGGAGCTTCTGTGCCTGTGCCTCGCCATCCTTCTGCTCATCCTCAGACATACCCTCCTTCTGTGCCTTCTTGAAGGCCTCAACAGCATCGCGACGAGCATTGCGCAAGCTGATACGTGCGGTCTCACCCTCAGCCTTAACCTTCTTTACAAGCTCCTTACGGCGCTCCTCGGTGAGAGGTGGCATTGAGAGGCGAATCTGCTCACCATTGTTCGATGGTGTAAGACCAATGTTCGAGTCGATGATTGCCTTCTCAATAGGGCGAATCATATTCTTGTCCCAAGGCTGGATAAGCACGGTCTTAGCATCGGGCACGGTGACACTCGCCACGCCAGATACTGGAGTCTGTGAGCCGTAGTAGTCAACGAATACGCCATTGAGGACATTTACTGATGCCTTGCCAGCACGGGTGTTGAGCAACTCCTCGGCAAGGTGGTCGACAGCACGCTGCATGCGGTCGCTGGTCTCATTAAGAATAGTTTTGGTATCCATAGTTTTATCTTTGTTTGTTAATTTGTATCTACTCTATGCAGGCATCAAGGCTTTGGTGTACCAGTGCGGCAATCTCCTCGTCGTAGCCTACGCCGGCGTACTCAACAACGCCCTCAGCGTTGATGACAAAGCAACGAGGTATGTAGTTCGAGGCGTACATTCTATATATAGACTGGTCGCCATCGAGGCCTACGGCGAAGGTGTAGCCCATCTTGTTGATGAAGTTCTCGACGGTTGTGCGCTGCTCGCCACGTGAGATGGGCAGTACGGTGATATCATCGCCATATCGGTCGATGACACCATCCTGGAGGTGTGATAGCTCCTCGCGGCATGGGGGACACCATGTGGCCCAGAAGATGAGCAACACGGGCTTGCCCTGCAACTCAGAGAGGGTCACGCTGCTACCATCGAGCATCTCGACACTGAAGTCGGGAGCTACGTCACCAGCATGGATAAGGGTTGTCGACACAAGGTCGTCCTGCACATGGCTTGTTGCGGGGCTCTTGGCGCTACCCTCAACAGGCCAAAGGATGATGGCCACAACAAGGCCTATAAGCACGATGAGTGCTCCAACAAGCGTGAGCGCAGAGCCACGCTTATTATGCTTCTTTCTTCTCTCCATAACGTAATATGTTTAGTTGTGGGTGTTACTCAGTAACAATTGTGCCAATGTTCTCGCCACGCATGACCTTTTCGAGGTTGCCTGGGGTGTCCATGTCGAAGACGATGAGCGAGAGGTGGTTTTCGCGACAGAGGGTGAAGGCTGTCTGGTCCATGACCTTGAGGCGGCGTGAGAGCACCTCGTCGAAGGTGATGGTGTCGAACTTGGTGGCTGTGGGGTCCTTCTCGGGGTCGGCAGTGTAGATGCCATCTACGCGTGTGCCCTTGAACATAACCTCGGCCTCGATCTCTATGCCTCGCAAGGCCGATGCTGTGTCGGTAGAGAAGTAGGGGTTCGAGGTGCCACCACCGATGATCACCACGTTGCCTGCCTCGAGGTACTCTAAAGCCTTAGCCTTTGAGTAGTACTCGCCGATAGGCTCCATGCGGATGGAGGTTAGGACCTTACACTTGACGCCTATAGACTCCAAGGCTGACTGTAGGGCGAGGGAGTTGATGATGGTTGCAAGCATGCCCATCTGGTCGCCCTTGACACGGTCGAAGCCTCGACCAGCACCCTGGATGCCACGGAAGATGTTGCCACCGCCAATGACGATGCCTATCTCTACGCCCATATCCTTGATGAGCTTAATCTGCTCGGCATAGCTGCGGAGCACCTCTACGTCGTGACCATAGTTCTGCTTGCCCTGTAGCGACTCGCCACTGAGCTTAAGGAGTATTCTCTTATATTTTGCTGTTGCCATAACTTTGTGTTTATCTACATTCGATGCGAAGATACAAAATTTTCGTCTAAAAACAGTGTAAATAGTCATTTTTTTCGTCTCGCCACGCACGAAGTTTATAAATAAATAGTCTGAGTGCTACGATAAAGCTCGATATTCGGAATAAATGTGTTACCTTCGCAGAAGATAAACAACCATTATGAGACGACTTCTAATCATACTCCTCGTGGCGCTACTCCCAGCGTCGGCCTCGGCACAGCTATATGCCATGCGTGATAAGGTGGCCCAGGGCTACGACTTCTGGCTATATCTGCCCGATAGCTATAAGCAGCCATCGTCATCGAAGCAGGCTAAGAGGGATGCTAAACCCTTGGTACTCTTTCTGCATGGGCGCAGTCTTTGTGGTAACGACCTCAATAGGGTGCTTAAGTATGGACCGCTGGATGCCCTCAAGGCGGGGTTGGATATAGATGCGGTGATTGTGGCGCCGCAGAACCCTGGTGGGTGGTGGAGTCCTGAGCGTGTGATGAGCGTCGTGGACTGGGTGTCGGAGCGATATAATGTGGACACTAACAGGCTATATGTCCTGGGCATGAGCCTTGGTGGCTACGGAACGCTCGACTTTGCGGCGACCTATCCCGATAGGGTGGCGGCGGCAGTGGCCCTATGTGGAGGCTCCACACTGCGTAAGGTGGATGGCCTGAGGGAGGTGCCGCTATGGATTATGCACGGCACGGCGGATAGAGATGTCCCTGTGGAGCAGTCACGCAGGGTGAAGCGTCTGATGAAGAGCGGGGGTAAGACACCTCGTCTGAGATATAAGGAGCTTATAGGTGTCAAGCACTCGTTGCTCGCGCGTGTATTCTACCTCGAGGAGTGTTACGACTGGCTCTTCAGCCACTCGCTCAAGGGTAAGCGCAGGGTAAATAGGTGGATAAGCATATCACGCAGGGATATGAAGCGTGCCTACGACGAGCTTCGACGTGGTAGCGTGAAGTATGACATCGTAGACTCCAAGGGCTCTGCGTCGAGCAAGGCTGACGACAAGAAGAGTGCGAAGCCTACGCCTGCACCCGAGGGCTACTACATCGTCAAGCAGGGCGATACGCTATGGCGTATAGCTACCAACAACTCGTTATCCGTGAGTGAGTTGTGTGAGCTTAATGGCATAAAGGAGAACCATATGATACACCCTGGCGATAGGCTCAAGGTTAAGAAGTAGCGGGGTGCGATTAGCTCTTTTTTTGGGTATAGTCTTGGTCTGTCCCGAAAAAAAGGCTATCTTTGTAGAATAATCTACACGCAGCATAGAGCATATAATGGAGGATAAGGGGTATAAATATTTGAGCCGTGTGGCAACGCCCGACGACCTTAAGAGGTTGTCGGTAGCGGAGCTTAAGGAGTATATCAAGGAGCTTCGTGCCTACATCCTCGAGTGCTGCAGCGTAAACCCCGGACACCTCGGCTCGAGCCTTGGGGCTGTGGAGCTCACCGTGGCACTACACTATGTCTACGACACCCCCGAGGACCGCATCGTCTGGGATGTGGGACACCAGGCATACGCCCATAAGATTATCACCGAGCGCCGTGAGGCCTTCAAGCAGAACCGCATGCGTGGGGGCATAAGTGGTTTCCCGCGTATGGCCGAGAGTCGCTACGACTCCTTCGGTGCGGGACACTCGTCGGTGAGCATATCGGCAGCCTTCGGCATGGCCAAGGCTATAGAGATGCGTGGTGGTCGGGAGCATGTGGTGGCCGTCATTGGTGATGGCGCCATGACGGGAGGTCTCGCCTTTGAGGGACTAAACAATGCGGGTGCCTCGCCCAAGAGCGACATCCTTGTGGTGCTCAACGACAACGAGATGTCGATAGATAAGCCTACAGGAGCATTGGACCGCTACCTTGTGCGCATGTCTACCTCGCGCTGGTACAACACCATGAAGCGCAGACTGTGGAAGGGCTTTGGTCTTGTGCCACCCCTACATCGCATGGTGCGCAAGACGGGTAATGCCATAAAGCATGGCCTGTTGCAGAACAGCAACCTCTTTGAGAGTCTCAACTTCAGATACTTCGGCGTGGTGGATGGCCACAACATCGAGGAGCTAATAACCACCCTCCGTGCCTTGAGGGATATAGGTGGCCCCAAGCTTCTACATATAAAGACCAAGAAGGGTAAGGGCTATGCCCCTGCTGAGGCTGACCCCGCTACATGGCACGCCCCAGGACGCTTCGATGTGGCTACGGGCGAGAGGGTCAAGAGTAGCTATAAGGCGGCACGCTATCAGGATGTATTTGGTGAGACGATGGTCGACCTTGCACGCATGGATGAGCGTGTGGTGGGCATCACGCCTGCTATGCCCTCGGGATGCTCGCTGAATATCATGATGCGTGAGATGCCCGAGAGGTGCTTCGATGTGGGTATTGCCGAGGGTCATGCCGTGACCTTCTCGGCGGGTCTTGCAGCGGCGGGAAGTCGCCCCTTCTGCAACATATACTCATCCTTCATGCAGCGTGCCTACGACAATGTGATACACGACATAGCGTTGCAGAACCTCCCCGTGGTGCTATGCCTCGATAGAGCGGGTATCGTGGGTGAGGATGGTGCTACACACCATGGTGCCTTCGACATGGCATACTTCGCCTGTGTGCCTAACCTTACGATAGCGGCACCACGCAACGAGTGGATGCTACGCCAGATGATGTATACGGCACTCCAGGCCAGCCACCCTACGGTCATACGCTACCCACGAGGTATCGGTGAGGGCGTGGAGTGGAAGGGTACGCCTTTTGAGCGCCTCGACGAGGGGCGTGGCGAGTGCTTGCGTGAGGGTGAGCGTGTGGCGATAATAACCATTGGCACCACGGCAGGTGTGGCTATGCGTGCCATAGAGCGTAGCGGTAGGAGTGTGGTACACTACGATATGCGTTACGTCAAGCCGTTGGATATCAGCCTTATAGAGGAGGTAGCTCGCAAGTTTAGCGCTATCATCACCGTGGAGGATGGCATCTTGCGTGGTGGTGTGGGCGAGGCTATTGCTGCCCATATAGCCCGAATGGAGGTTAAGCCTACGATAGTGAACCTCGGCATTGCCGACAGCTTTGTGGAGCATGGCAAGTGCGAGGAGCTATACGAGGAGTGTGGCTACGACGAGCAATCTATTGTGGAGCATATAGAGAGACTTTATAAAGTTAGTAATGAGTAATTAGTAATTAGTAATAAAGAGCGCCGAGTGCGCTCTTTTTGTTTGGCTAAAACTCTGCCTTGCTACTTAGCGAGAGTATCTCGCCTGTGGTGGGGTGGAGGAACTCTATGGTCTCGGCATGGAGCATAAGGCGCTCGGCACTCGTGCCGTAGATGTCGTCACCCACGATGGGGGTGTTCAGCCCTTGGGCGTGGGCCATGTGTACACGTAGCTGGTGGGTGCGTCCCGTGATGGGGTAGAGGCGTATGCGTGTGCGACCCTCGGCGTAGCCCTCAACCTCGTAGATGGTGTGTGCCTTGCGGCCATCCTCGGCAACCATCTGTCGGGGGCGGTTGTCGTAGTCGAGCTTCAGGGGTAGGCGTATCTCGCCACGCTGTGTGGTGACCTCGCCCTCAAGGAGTGCCACGTAGCTCTTCTTGACCGTGCGCGATATGAACTGCTGTTGCAGGGCCTCGTGGGCCTCTTTATGCTTGGCGATGACCAGAAGGCCCGATGTCGACTGGTCGAGGCGGTGGACAATCATAGCCTCGGCATAGCGCTCCTGGGCCCACTCCTCGGCAGAGCGTACTCCCGTCTTACCCCTCACCGAGAGCATGCCGCTGGGCTTATCCACAACCACTATATCCTCATCCTCCCACACCACCTTGGGCTCGGGGGGTGCTATCTCCATAAGTGGGTTAGGCTCAACGCTAAGTCCTTGGAGCATATGCTCTAATATAGGTTTGCACTTGCCGTTGCACGAGGGGTAGAAGTTACCATGCTGGCGTATCTCACCCTTGGGTGATGCTCCCCACCAGAACTCGGCCATGGCTATGGGGCGCATATTGTGCTTATAGGCGTACTGCAGGAGCTTGGGTGCGGCGCACTCACCAGCACCTGCGGGGGGTATGCGCTGTGGTGTGGGTGCGAAGAGGTCGCAAAGATTGCGCTCCGTGCCCTCGGCGTTGAGCATCCTAAACTGCTCGAAGATCTCACTCTGAAGCCTTGCCGAGCGTTGCTGACGCTCTCTCTTGAGGTTGTCGATAGCCTCTTGTAGGTGTGCAAGCGTTGCTGCGGCCTCCTCCATACGACCCTTGGCGGCACGCTTCGTGCGCTGTGCTTCGGCACTCTCTCGCTGTGAGGCGAGGATGAGTGACTCCTCACTTGCTGTGCCCTCCGTGCGGGCCCTGTGGCGCTCCGCCTTGCCCTGGGCGATAAGCTCCTTGAGGCTTTGGAGGGTGGCGGCATAGGCCTCCTCCATGGCCCTAAGGTGGCGTTTGGCTGCGAGGTAGTCATCGGCGTGTTCGAGCTCCGCTATTTTAAGGTTTATGGCCGTAATCTCGGCCTCGCCACGACGAAAGAAGTCGTCGGGTTGCAGCATGTCGTAGACGGCGGGCACGAAATATTCGTGGTTGTTGCTCCCCGCAAGGTTGCCGGAGAAGGCGGCGAGGAAGCCTACCTCACCACCGACCTCGACAATGAGGACACCAAACATCTTACCCTCGTTGAGCTCCTCGTGCCACTCTGTGCGCTGGGCGAGGTATGCCTGCACCTCCGTGGCAGCGATGCGGCACAGGGGGTGTGGCGTATAGTGGAAGGGGTAGGTGAAGAGCGTGGGTAGCTCTATGCCCTCGATGTTGGATGTGAAGCGGTGGAACATACGATGTTACAATATGGGGGATGTCCGAGCTATGGCGAACACCCCCCCCATCTCTTTAGGTTTAGTAGTCGTTACTCAGCGGCTCGTTAGAATGCCTTGCCGATGCCAAGGAAGTCCTCAGCCTTGAGGGCAGCACCACCGATAAGGCCACCGTCGACATTCTCCTTAGAGAATATCTCCTGGGCGTTAGATGGCTTGCATGAGCCACCATAGAGGATGGCACACTCCTCGGCTGCTGCACCGAACTTAGAGCGCAACACCTCGCGGATGTAGGCGTGAATCTCCTCGGCCTGCTCTGCGGTAGCGGTCTTGCCTGTGCCGATAGCCCATACTGGCTCGTAGGCGATGACGAGCTTTGCGAACTGCTCCTCGGTGAGGTTGAAGACAACCTCCTCAATCTGCTGCTTGCACACCTCGAAGTGACGACCTGCCTCACGCTCCTCGAGGTTCTCACCTACGCAGTAGATAGGCTTGAGGTTGTTCTCGTAGGCACGAGCCATCTTCTTGTTCAAGGTCTCCGAGGTCTCGCCATAGTACTGGCGGCGCTCCGAGTGGCCAAGGATTACGTACTCGCAACCAAGCGCTGCAATCATCTCGGCAGACACCTCACCTGTGTAGGCGCCCTTAACCTCTGTGGCGCAGTCCTGAGCACCCACAGCGATGTTAGAGCCCTTCAAAGTCTCGATAACGCTTGATAGGTGTGTGAAAGGAGGGCATACGATAAGGGTCACGCAGTCGCAAACATCCTTACGACCAGCAGCTACGCCCTTAGCGAGCTCGACACCCTCCGCTGGGAGGGTATTCATCTTCCAGTTACCTGCTACAATCTTCTTTCTCATAGTGTTATACTGTTTTTATATTAGTTATTTTGATTAATTAGGTTCACGACAACCTTTGTCATAATATCTTTCTCCTCTACCTTGCTCTCGGCAATCATTAGGGTTAGAGCCACCAATGTATTATTGTCGAGGAGTCGAGAACCATCCTCCCTATACAGTATGCCATTCTTCTCCAAGAACCATAGGAATAGGAAGGCGGCAATACGCTTATTGCCATCGCTGAACGAGTGATTCTTTACAGTGAGGTATAGTAGGTTGGATGCTTTCTCTTCGATGCTTGGGTATAACTCCGTGCCGTCGAATGTCTGGTATATCACTCCCATCGTGCTCTTGAACGAGTCGTCCTTCTCATGAGCAAAGAGGTCGCTACCTCCGAACTTGTGTTTTAATACGCCAAGGGCCTCGATAGCATTTTCGTATGTGGCTCTAAATGGCTCTTCGGTGGTAGTTTTAGCTATCTCCAAGGTTTGGTAGTCGTAGCGGTCTAAGGTTTCGAGACCATAGGTATAGTCGCTGATAACCCTAAGGAGCCCGACAGCTTCACCTTTAGTAACACTCTTATGGGCGAGGACATTACGCATAATGGCAATAGTCTGCTTTAGTTCGTCTAATTGTTCGACTCTTGCATTACGATTTATAGCATAGCCCTTGATAAGATACTCCTTGAGAATGCGGTTAGCCCATATACGAAAGTTTGTTGCATGCTTCGAGTTAACCCTATATCCAACGGAAATAATCATGTCGAGATTATAGGTGAGGGTGCTGCGTTTTACACGACGGTTACCCTCGATTTGAACCTGTGCATTTTTTGCACAAGTTGTAACCTCGTCCAACTCGCCACTTCTATATATATTGCGTATATGACGTCCGATAGAGGTTCGGTCGGTGTCGTAAAGTAGTGCCAACTGTGCTTGAGACAGCCACACAGTATCTCCATCCAGGCGGACATCTAACTCCGTGCTTCCGTCAGGTGTTTGATATATCTCTATGTGGCTATCACTATTTAGCATAACAGTTACTCCTTGTTGGCCTCAATCCACGCCTTGATTTCTGCGGTGCCAAGGCCGAGCTTGTTCTTCTTGTTGAAGCCACAGAGGTCGTTGAAGAGCTTCATGCCACCTGTTGCGGCGGTGTTCTTGAAGGCCTCGAGGGTGATGTAGCCCATCTTCTGGATTACGGCTACCCACTCTGCGGGGATGCCAGCCTCGGTGTATACCTCCTCGGCGTCGGCAACAACCTTCTTCTCGGGGCGCATGGTTGGGAAGAACAAGACATCCTGGATAGAGGTCTCGCCTGTCATGAACATGGTGAGGCGGTCGATGCCGATACCCATACCCGAGCACGAGGGCATACCATACTCCAAGGCACGCACGAAGTCCATGTCGATGACCATAGCCCCGTCGTCGCCCTTCTCCGAGAGGCGCATCTGCTCCTCGAAACGCTCGAGCTGGTCGATAGGGTCGTTAAGCTCCGAGTAGGCGTTACATAGCTGCTTACCATTCACGAAGAGCTCGAAACGCTCTGTGAGGTCGTTGTTGTCGCGGTGGCGCTTGCATAGTGGCGACATCTCGATAGGGTAGTCGGTAACGAAGGTAGGCTGCACAAGGTCGCCCTCGCAGTACTGGCCGAAGATGGCATCGATAAGCTTACCCTTACCCATGGTCTCGTCAATCTCCACGTTGAGGCTCTTGCACGCCTCGCGCAACTCCTCCTCGCTCTTGCCTGTGATGTCGAAGCCAGTCTTCTCGCGGATGGCATCGGTCATGGTCACACGGCGGAAGGGGGCCTTGAACGATATGGTCTTGCCGTCGAGCACCACGTCGGTAGTGCCATTCACGGCCATGGCCACACGCTCCAACATCTGCTCGGTGAACTCCTGCATCCAGATGTAGTCCTTGTATGCCACGTATATCTCCATACATGTGAACTCGGGGTTGTGTGTACGGTCCATACCCTCGTTGCGGAAGTTCTTGCCGAACTCGTAGACGCCGTCGAAGCCACCCACGATGAGGCGCTTGAGGTATAGCTCGGTAGCTATTCGCATGTAGAAGTCGATGTCGAGGGCGTTGTGGTGGGTGATGAAGGGGCGTGCTGCAGCACCACCAGGGATGGGCTGCAATATTGGGGTCTCCACCTCGAGGTAGCCACGCTCGTTGAAGAAGTCACGCATGGTCTGCATGATCTTGGCGCGCTTGATGAAGGTATCCTTGACGTGTGGGTTTACCACAAGGTCGAGGTAGCGCTGACGATAGCGCACCTCAGGGTCGGTGAGGGCGTCGAAGAGCTGACCATCCTTCTGCTTAACCACAGGTAGTGGGCGCACCGACTTAGAGAGCACGGTGAACTTCTTACAGTGTACCGACAACTCGCCAGTGTTGGTGAGGAAGGCGAATCCCTCTACACCGATGAAGTCGCCAATGTCGAGTAGCTTCTTGAATACGGTGTTGTAGAGTGTAGGGTCGCCCTCGGGACAGATGTCGTCACGACGGATGTAGACCTGAATACGACCTGTTGAGTCCTGAAGCTCGAAAAATGAGGCTGAGCCCATGATACGGCGGCTCATGATACGACCAGCAATCGACACCTCCTGGAAGTTACCCTTCTCGGCATCGAACTGCTCGGCTATCTCGCGCGCTGTGGCGTTTACCTCGTAACGTGCTGCTGGATAGGGGTTTATACCCATGTCGCGCAATGCCTTAAGCGATTGACGACGCAACACTTCCTGTTCGCTGAGTTCCATCATAGCTATATATTGTTTTTTAGTTATTGCCAATAATCGGACAAAGATAGTAAAATTTATTGGAATGTGGAAATTAGTTTCACTAATTTGCTGCGCCGAGGGTTGTCGCGGGCTGGGTTCTTATAGGTTCTAATAGGTTCTAATGGGGAGCGCGGACCAGTGTCGCGGACGAGGCGCGGAGGGTTGTCGCGGGCTGGGTTCTGATAGGACTTGCTGGGGTCTGATAGGTTCTAATAGGTTCTAATGGGTTCTAATGGGGAGCGCGGACCAGTGTCGCGGACGAGTCCCCACCAGACCCCACCAGACCCCACCAGACCCCACCAGAACTCACCAGAACTCACCAGAACCCACCGCAACCCACCGCAACCCACCAGAACCCACCAGAACCCACCAGAACTCACCAGAACCCAGTCCGCCTGAACGCCCTCGGCTCTCCCCAGGGCGTCAAGAGCGCTCAACCATCACTAATTACTCATCACTCACTACTAATTTCATTTTTTTTACTATATTTGCGCAATTAATCTACTTATTATGAAGAAAACCTTTACTACATCGCTCAAGGGCATAGCCCTTTTGGTTGCGCTTTTCACCTTTGGCAAGGCCGAGGCGCAGTCTGGTTACGAGAAGGATAACGAGATTTTCAAGGTGGGCATCGAGGCTCGCTTCGACTACCTCAACCAGGGTGTCGACGGCGTGCACAACACCGCAGGCTCAGGCTTCAAGGTGCGCTACTTCAACCTTCGTCTCGACGGCCAGATATCGTCGAAGTTCTCGTACTCATGGCGTCAGCGCTTCAACCGTGCCAACTCCATCAGCGAGTTTGCACAGAACACCGACTGGCTCACCCTCACCTATAAGCCTACCAAGAACTGGGCTATCCAGGCTGGTAAGCAGGTGCTTATGATTGGTGGCTGGGAGTACGACCGTGCACCTATGGACCTCTACTTCTGCTCGGAGTTCTGGAACAATGTGAACTGCTATCAGCTGGGTGCCAGCGTGGCATACACCACCAACGAGGGTAACGACACCATCCTCTTCCAGGCGAGCCAGAGCCCCTATGACACAACGTCAGAGGATGTAGACTACTACGCCTTTGGCCTCTACTGGAGCGGCTCACATGACTTCTATACTGCGCTCTTCTCATTCAACCTTATGCAGTATGCCCCAGGCAAGTACGACAAATATATCGCCCTTGGCAACCAGTTCAAGTTTGGCGATGCAACCATCCAGCTTGACCTTATGAACCGTGGCCCTAAGGCTAAGGACCTCCTCTTCGATAACTTCTCTATCATGGGTGAGGTGTCATACCTCGTTGCTGACCGTGTGAACATCTTCGCCAAGGCTACCTACGACAAGGTTGGCCAGAGCGCCATCGCCGCATCGGGCCTCATCCCTGGCACCGAGCTTACCCGTGTGGGTGGCGGTGTAGAGTACTACCCTATGGGTGGTCAGGGCAACCGTGACGTGCGTCTCCACGCTGCCTATGCCTATAACTTTGGCCACAACACCAACCTAGCTGGCACAGCCCTCGGCAAGGGCTCATACCTCACCGTGGGTCTTACATGGCGCATCGACGTGGTGGAGGCAGTGTCGAAGCTCGTAAATAAGGTTTCGAGCAAGCGATAAGATTGTAAACTACTAATAAATAACATGTTATGAGTTCTGAGAACAAATTTCGTAAGTATGGCGCAGGCATCGTTTGTCTGCTCATAGTTATCGGCATCTTCGGTGGTATCGGCTCAGTCATGGGCTTGCCCAACATGCTGAACACCATCATGAAGACCGCTCACGACCTCTTGCTCAACACCGTATTCTACCTTATGGCCATCTGTGTTATCACCGGTGCCCTTGGTCGTATCTTCGTTGAGTTCGGCGTCGTTGCCCTTTTGGAGCGCATCTTGCGCCCCTTGATGAAGCCCTTGTTCAACCTCCCAGGTGTTGCGTCACTCGGTGCTGTGATGACCTTCCTCTCGGACAACCCAGCGATCATCTCGCTCGCTAAGGATAAGCGCTTCAGCTCATTCTTCAGAAAGTATCAGCTTATCTCGCTCACCAACTTCGGTACCGCCTTCGGTATGGGTCTGTTGGTTATCGTCTTCATGGTAAGTAACGGCTTCTACGTCGAGCCATTCATCGGCTTGTTGGGTGCCTTCATCGGCTGTATCGTCTCAACACGCCTTATGCAGCGCTTCATCATCAAGATGCACCCCAACTTCAAGGAGGAGATGGCCGAGATTATCAGCGAGCAGGATGAGCAGCAGGCTGAGGAGGTTAAGGAGACATCTATGTTCACCCGCATCCTCAACTCATTGCTCGACGGTGGTAAGACTGGTGTCGACGTAGGTCTCTCGATCATCCCTGGTGTGTTGATTATCTCAACTCTTGTGATGATTCTCACCTTCAGCGCAGGTCCTGAGGGCTATACAGGTGCTGCATACGAGGGCGTAGGCTTCCTACCATGGGCGGCAGGCCAGATTAACTTCATCTTCGACTGGCTCTTCGGCTTTGGCGACCCACACCTCGTGGCATTCCCTATCACCGCTCTTGGTGCTGTGGGCGCAGCTCTCGGTCTTGTTCCCGAGTTCGTGCAGCAGGGCTGGGCTGATGGCAACGCTATCGCCGTCTTCACCGCTATCGGTATGTGCTGGAGTGGTTACCTCAGCACCCACACCGCTATGCTCGACGCTCTTGGCTACCGCAAGCTCACCTCTAAGGCTATCCTTGCCCACACCTTCGGTGGTCTTGTTGCGGGTATCTCGGCACACTGGATCTATATGTTGTTCGTGTTGTGCTTCGGTGCTCCCGAGACCAACAAGGGCTTCAGCGACATTGACCCTGTGGAGATTCGTATCGAGTACCTCGGCGAGAATAAGGTATGCGCTACAGTATGGGTAGGCGAGGGCGACGATGCTCAGTTCAAGGCTGGCCGTGTCTTCGAGCATGAGGAGGACGACCACGAGCAGGATAAGGGCTCTTTGGTATACTACATTTGCGATAGATTGAAGGAGAATATGGTTGTCGAGGGTGAGAAGAATGGCGCTAACTTCGCTAAGTATAGCGCAATCACCGTTGTCTACGACAAGGACTTCTATGGCGAGAATGAGCCTAAAAAGGAGCTCGAGTCATTGCAGAGCTACATCATTGCAGGTATCGAGGAGTATCGCAAGGATGTATCTCGCAAGTTGTGGGACCGTAGCCCTGAGTACCTCAGCGATGCTGACGGCGCAAAGCTCTATGAGCTTGTCAAGGTATCTGTTGTCGAGGGCGATAAGGATATCCAGGGTACCGATGCTCTTGAGGGTATCGTAATCCCTGAGGCTACCTTGTAGTCTTGGCATAGCCAACGCTCTATTTAATAGCGAGGGGCGCTCGACGTTTGTCGGGTGCCCCTCACTCTTTATACTACCCCGCCATAGGGGGCTACACACCCCATAACCCCGATAGCTCCGCTGCCCATCACACCCCCAGTCATATATTAAAAAGCTATGTTGGCGATTTCTCGATTTTCCACTTTTTTATAAATATATTTGCTCGTTTCACAATTTTTGCTTATCTTCGCTTATTATATCAGAGTAACCGTACTAAAACGATACGATTATGGCAGAGGAGAAGACACGTTACAACGACGCTGAACTTGAGGAGTTCCGTCAGTTGATTGAGCAGAAGTTGGCTTCGGCACGCGAAGATTATAATATGTTGCGCACAGCAACAAGCAACGAGAACGATACCGAGGACTCGTCGCCTACCTTCAAGGTTATGGAGGAGGGTGCCACAACACTCTCTAAGGAGGAGTATGGCCGCCTGGCACAGCGTCAGGCTAAGTTCATCCGCAACCTCGAGATGGCCTTGGTGCGCATCAACAACAAGACCTACGGCATCTGCAAGACCACAGGTAAGCTTATCCCTCGTGAGCGTCTCTTGCGTGTGCCCCACGCTACCGAGTGCATCGAGGCTAAGGAGGCTCGTCGCTAACAACCCTCCCCGTAGCTCGACCCGCCTTAGGCTCGCTATAGCCTCTTCTTAAGGGGGTCACTGCGCACATACCTATAAATAATAGTAATGGCTGCCACCCGTGAGTGACAGCCATTGCTCTTTCTCGCTATCGGCCTACATCTCCACCTTCCATAGGCCGTGTAGGTTGCAGTACTCGTATACCGCCTTGACCCTCTCGTCGCCTACGTAGACCACAGCCACAGGCTCATCCTTGAGGTTTACGCGTATGCCACCACGCTCGGTCTCCACGTAGATGAAGGCTATGTGGTGCGCCTCCTCCATGGGGTGATGGAGACTGCCCACCTCCACCTTGATGCGACCATCGCCCAGCGATGTTACCACAGGTATATGCTTCTCGCCACTCGCCTCCACGGTGTTGGGCACAAGCTCCTCCATCTTCTCGCCACAGCATACCACCGCTACGCCCGAGTCAACGACCTTCTCTACTACATTACCACATCTGTTACACTTATAAAATCTAGTTGCCATAATATCTTCAGTTTTATTGGTTATACTTAATCTCTTAGAAGAGTCTTTCTCTTCGTTTCTGTTGCAAAGATAGTACAAAACCACTATAAGTGCAAGCTAAAAATATTTATAACACTATAAGGTGGGGTTATACGATGTGTAGATATTAGTGAGTATAAAGAATTTAGGGAGTCTAAGGAACTTAAGGAGTTTAAGGAACTTAAGGAGAAGATGTCTGCGCTATCCTTAACTTCCCTAACTTCCCTAAATTCCCTAACGACTGCGCCCTCCCTAAACTCCCTAAACGCTCTAAATTCGCTAATCTTAGCAATTTGTTGTCAGAAGGGGTTAGATGTGGCCTCGACATTAAATTGGGCTGGATAGGACATACTGAGCGTATTTCCTATTCAGCCCAATGATTGAGAGGTCGCAGATGACCCCTTATCACAACAAATTAACAGTTCATTGCACCACAACAGTGGATGGTCTGACCGCTAACGTATGACGAAAGGTCAGAGGCAAGGAATAGTGCCACGTTGGCAACATCCTCAGGGGTACCGCCACGACGCATAGGTATCTGCTGTGCCCACTGGTCCTTGATCTCCTGTGATAGCTGGTTAGTCATCTCGGTGATGATGGAGCCTGGAGCGATGCAGTTAGCACGGATGCCACGAGGGCCCATCTCCTTGGCGATAGACTTAGCAAGACCAATCATACCCGCCTTAGATGCCGAGTAGTTGCACTGGCCAGCGTTGCCCGATACGCCCACAACAGACGACATGTTGATGATAGAGCCGCCACGCTGCTTAGCCATCACGGGTGTCACGGCGTGGATGAAGTTGAATGCCGACTTAAGGTTAACGCCAATATCAGCATCCCACTGCGCCTCCGACATACGCATCATAAGGCCATCCTTGGTGATACCTGCGTTATTTACAAGCACGTCGATACGACCGAAGTCCTCGACAATCTGCTTAACAACCTCGTGAGTCTCGTCGAAGTTAGCAGCGTTTGAGGCGTAAGCCTTAGCCTTCACGCCCATAGCCTCGAGCTCCTTCACGGTCTCCTCAACAGCCTCGTTTATAGCAAGGTCGGTGAATGCCACGTTGGCACCCTCCTGTGCGAAACGCACTGCGATAGCCTTACCGATACCACGGCCAGCACCTGTTACGAGTGCTACCTTACCTTCCAAAAGTTTCATAGCTTATTCTATATTTCTTTGGTTTATAACATAGTGAATTACTGACCCTCCCACTTACGCAAGGCTACGCAGGCGTTGTGGCCGCCGAAGCCGAGCGAGTTAGAGATAGCCACGGTGAGAGGAGCCTCCACAGCCTTCAAAGGTGTGTAGTCGAGGTCGCACTCAGGGTCAGGGTTTGTGAGGCCTATTGTAGGTGTCACAACGCCGTGGTGGAGCGACAATGCCGATGCGATAAGCTCTACAGCACCTGTTGCGCCAAGCATGTGACCTGTGATAGACTTTGTTGATGTTATCTTCGTCTTCTTGGCATTCTCCTCGCCCATAGCGAGCTTGATAGCCTTGGTCTCGGCAGCATCGTTAAGAGGTGTACCAGTACCGTGAGCGTTGATATATAGAAGGTCCTTCTCTGCGTCGAACTGAGCCTCGTCCAAAGCCTGCTTGATGGCACGTGATGCAGGGATACCATCAGGACGTGGAGCCGTGAAGTGGTGAGCATCGCAGCTGTTGCCATAGCCTACAACCTCAGCGTAGATCTTAGCACCACGCTTCTGGGCATTCTCCAACGACTCGAAGATCATCATACCCGCACCCTCCGCAATCACGAAGCCGTGACGGTCTGCCGAGAATGGCAACGATGCCTGGAGAGGATCCTCCGAGCGAGATAGAGCCTTGCTGTTTGCGAAGCCACCGATAGCCAATGGGTGTACCGAAGCCTCAGCACCACCAGTGATGATAGCATCAGCATAGCCGTGCTTGATAGCGCGGTAAGCCTCACCTGCAGCGTGAGTACCTGTAGCACATGCTGTAACCACTGGGAGACATACGCCCTGTGCGTTGTGCGAGATAGCCACGTTACCCGATGCGATGTTCGAGATCATCATAGGCACGAAGAATGGAGAGATACGGCCTACGCCCTCCTCCAACAACACCTTAGTCTGGTTCACGAAGGTATCCATACCGCCGATACCTGAGCCGATGTATACACCCAAACGCTCTGGGTCGATGTTCTCGCCGCTCACAAGACCTGAGTCCTTCATAGCGTCCGATGCCGCAGCCATGGCGTATACGCAGAACTTATCGCTACGACGTGCAAGGCCGTTGTTGAGCTCATACTCCGACTGGTCGAAGTTCTTAATCTGACCAGCAACCTTCACTGGGAGGTTGTACTCGTCATAGCCCTTAATAAAGTCGATACCGCAGTTGCCCTCTACGAGGTTCTTCCAGGTATCCTCAACGTGGTTGCCCACAGGGGTAATTGCACCAATACCGGTGATAACTACTCTCTTTTCCATTATATCTCTATTTTTCTTAGATACCACACCTTGGTTTACTCCGCCTCGGTGTGGCCATTTGTTAATACTAAACTATTTTCCCCACTCGATGATGCAGCCACCTGTTGTGAAGCCAGCACCAAAGGCGCTGAACACAAGCTTGTCGCCCTTCTGAAGCTTACCTGCGCGGTTGAGCTCGTCGAGAAGAGCAGGCAGTGCTGCTGATGAGATGTTACCGTAACGCTCCACGTTGTGTGGCACACGCTCCTCCTCCACACCGAGGAAGTTACGTATAGCGTCGATAATTCGCCAGTTAGCCTGGTGTAGAACGTAGTACTTGATGTCCGTAGCCTCGAGTCCTACCTCGTTGAGCATCTTGCGAATATCGCGGCAAGAGCTTGTCACGGCGTGCTTGAATACCTCGCGACCCTTCATCACCAATGGCTCGAAGTTCTCCTCCTTGTCGATATAGGGTGTAGGCTCCAGACGACGCTGGTAGTAGAGTACATCGGTTAGCGACGACGTAGTAAGACGTATTGCCTTGAGGTCGTCACCCTGGGTTACCACTGCGGCACCCGCACCATCACCAAAGAGTACACAGGTGCTGCGGTTCTCCCAGCTCACCATGCGTGATGGCTCCTCAGCGCATACTATAAGGATGTTCTTAGCCTTATTGCACTTAAGTTTATCCTCGGCCATGTCCATGGCGAAGAGGAAGCCTGCACAAGCAGCGTTGATATCCACGGTTGGACATGTTGCGCCAATAAGACCCTGTACTATACAGCTCAATGCGGGTGTTACATACTCGTTCACCACGTTAGAGCAGATGATAAAGTCGATGTCAGCGGCTGTGAGTCCAGCATCCTCAAGAGCACGGTTAGCTGCCAGAGCTGCCATATCCTCGAGCTTCTCGGAAGATATCACACAACGCTCCTTGATGCCGGTTCGTTCGGTAATCCACTCGTCAGTGGTATCGAGAAACTTCTCAAGCATCTCGTTACTTACTGCGCACTTAGGATGTGCCGAGCCTGTTCCAATAATTTTCATAATATTGTGTTAGTTTAACATTATATCCGTTGCATTCGTTTGTACGCCTCAATGGAAATTCGCTCCAATGACGACGTGCAAAGATACTTTCTACGACTATACGCACACGCGAATTGTGGTAAAAACTGATATTTTGTGGCAAATATACAATATATGTGGTAAAAAAGTTATGAAAATCTACAAAATTCTTAACTTTGCACCATTAATTGTAGATTTATTGACTAATGTCACGTAGCGAAATACCAGTATATTTGGTGTCGAGAAGGTATATCTCAACACTCATTCTCTTTATCGTCCTCTTCTCGGGACTCTTCCTCTGGGTCTACGATAGCTTCGATGTCTCGATGTGGTTTAGCTCCAAGGATATGCTTTGCTTCCTGATGACCATCATCTTCTACGTAGCCTCGGTGGTCATACTCATCATCAGTCGCACGATTATGTATGCCCTGCAGGATAGAGTGCAGATGAGCATCTCGCGCTATGTCTGGTGGTTGTTCTCGGAGTGTGTGGCCATCGCTCTGCTCTACACCCTCATCACCGCCTCCATGTTCCCGCAACCTGGCGTGGCAATCCCCGACCTTGCCCTACGCTCCATTATGTGTACCATACTGATACTCTCCATCCCCAACGGCATAATATCCTTCTACGCTGCCTATCGCTCGAAGTGCGCCGAACTGGCCGCAGCGCAGTATCAGCTACAGCGTGCTCGCGAGGAGAACGTACGCCTTACAGCTATTCAGGAGAGCGATAATAAACATATTGAGGCTGCCATGCAGGCCAAGACCTCCCTTGAGCGCAACCCCCGTATGGTTAACCTTAGGGATAACACCGGCACCCTGCGCCTAACAATCAACGTCGACTCGCTCTACTACCTTCAGTCGGAGGATAACTACATCAACGTACACTATAAGCATAACGATAAGATCGCCAGCTACTTGCTGCGTTGTCGCACCAAACTTGTGGAGCAGATGCTTCAGGGTACGGGCATGGTGCGTTGCCACCGCTCCTATATCGTCAACACCTCGAAGATACGCTTCATCGGCGAGGAGCATAGGATGTACTACCTTATGCTCGACGACGATAGCATCAAGCGTATACCCGTGTCGAAGAGCTACTACGAACAACTTATGAGCTCAGTTAACACCCTTGGGAACAATATTACCTCCGAGTAGAGGGTTGCAACAAACCAAAAAAATCTATACCTTTGTACAATAAACTATATTAATAATGGAAGCTGGAACAGATATTCAGATTTGGATTGACCGCATACTCATGGATATGGGTATGTCAGCCGAGAGTGCTCGTTCGCTCGACACCTGGATTATCTTTGCGGGTATAATCCTCATTGCACTCTTCATCAACTTCATCCTGCGTTGGGGTGTTCTGCGTGGTGTGAAGAAGATTGTACGTAGAACCAAGGCAAAGTGGGATGACGTACTCTTCGACAACAATGTGATGACGTGCTTGTGTAACATCGTCACACCTATCGTCATCGCCATGATGCTACCTATGGCCTTCACCGCCTCGGGTAGCGACTCTGGTTGGGTCTATACGCTTATCTTGCGTTTGCTCGACATCTACTTGGTTGTCAATGTATTGCGCTTTGTTAATGCTGTCATCAAGTCGCTCTTCTACCTTGCGTCGCAGCGTCCTAGCTGGGAGGGTAAGCCCATCAAGGGCTTGTTGCAGATGGCTCAGGTGCTGCTCATCTGCGTGGGTATCATCCTCGTTGTTGCCATCCTTCTCGACAAGTCGCCCGTGATGCTTCTCACCGGTTTGGGTGCCTCGGCAGCTGTCCTTATGCTCATCTTCCAGAATAGCATCCTCGGCCTTGTTGCGGGTGTTCAGCTCTCGGCAAACAATATGCTCAAGGTTGGCGACTGGATATCAATGCCTAAGAATAATATCGATGGTGTTGTCGAGGAGATATCGCTCACCACCGTTAAGATACGTGCTTGGGACAACACCCTTCAGACCATACCACCCAACCTCCTTGTCAACGAGGCCTTTGATAACTGGCAGCCTATGTTCGACCGTGGTGGTCGACGTATCAAGCGCTCGCTAAACATCGACACTCGCTCTATTCGCTTTGCTGATGATGAGCTTATCGAGCGTCTGCGTCAGGACAAGGTTGTGGGTAAGATAGTGTCGCAGATAACCCCTGAGACTGCCGAGGGCATGGCTCTTACCAACCTCGACCTCTTCATGCGCACGGTAAATAGCTTCTTGGATAGCCATCCTCGCATCAACCATAGCATGTTGGCCATGGTGCGTCAGTTGCAGCCTACGCAGTGGGGCTTGCCCATCGAGCTATACTGCTTCTCGGCAAATGTCAACTGGGTGCCCTACGAGTGGCTTCAGTCCGAGATCATATCCTATGTCGTGGCCCTCGCGCCAAAGTTCGGTTTGAGTATCTACCAGGCTCCCGCATCTTTCGAGCCTAAGCAGTAGTGGCTCTTGTAGCCGAAAAACTAAGGGGTTGTCCATCAAGCGTGGACAACCCCTTGGTTTTTTTATCTCTCCTATATGTTACTACTTGCCGTTGTAGCTATTCATGGTGCGGTCGGCACCCACGGATACGAACGATAATATTGCATCGCCAAAGAGCTTAAGGCGCTCGGGCATCGTCTTGTTCTCCTCGTCGGAGAAGTCGCCCAGAACGTAGTCTACCTGATGACCTCGTGCGAAGTCGCCACCCACGCCAAAGCGTAGACGAGCATACTGGTTATCGCCAAGCAATTCGGTGATGTTCTTAAGACCGTTGTGTCCGCCCTCCGAGCCATTCTTACGCATACGGAATGTTCCAAACGGAAGGGCAATGTCGTCCGATATTACGAGGAGGTTTTCACGCGGTATGCGCTCCTGCTCCATCCAGTAACGTACGGCCTTTCCCGAGAGGTTCATATATGTCGAGGGCTTGAGTAGCAATACTGTACGACCACGATGCTTTAGGGTTGCAATAGCGCCATAACGCACCGTCGTAAAAGAGATATTGGATGCCTCGGCTAAGGCATCCAACACTCTGAATCCTATGTTGTGGCGGGTAGCGGCGTACTCGGCGCCTATGTTTCCCAACCCTACAACAAGATATTTCATACTTATTCTGAGGTTTAATCAGAATAGGGTCTACTACTTCGCAGCGCGTGAAGCACGTGTTACGCGAACGGCGCAAACAGCAGTAGTAGCAGGAGTTACGAATGTGAGGTTCTCACGCTGAAGGTCACCAACGAAGATAGTCTGACCAACCTTCAAAGGAGTTACGTCAACAACGATCTCATCTGGAATGTACTCAACGAGAGCCTTAACAGTGAGCTTACGAGCAGCGAGCTGGAGCTTACCACCGATCTTAACACCCTCTGCGTTACCTGTGAGGCGTACTGGTACGTTAACTGCAACTGGCTTACCCTCCTGAACACGGTAGAAATCTACGTGGAGGATCTGCTCGCGAACTGGGTGGAACTGTACCTCACGCATAACTGCCTTCTCTACAACGCCATCGATGTTGAGCTCGATGATGTAAGAGTTAGGAGTGTAGATGAGCTGGCCGAGCTCCTTAGCGTCGATAGTGAATGCCTTCTCCTCACCACCGCCGTAGATGATGCAAGGTACCTGACCCTCGCGACGTGCTGCCTTAGCGAACTTCTTACCGAACTCAGCGCGTGCAGTACCGTTAATCTGAATTGACTTCATAATTGTTTAAATATTAATAGTTTAACTTCGATGCCACTCAGTTGCGATAGTCACTCGCACCCCCATAGACATCTGCTTTTGGACCGCAAAGATAGTAAAAATTCCTTTTCGCGCACTCTTTTGCCCTATTTTTTTGATTTTTAATTCTCTGCTACATATGGCTTGAGCATCTCCTTGCGTACCTTCGACTTAGCAGCATCGAGTCTGCGTTGCGCCTTAGCCTCGGCCTTGGCGTCACCCTCGGCACGAGCCTTGACCACCTCGTCGTAGAGCCTCCACAAGCCCAACTCATTGGTAAGTCTTCGCTGATTGTGCGATATCTCGCCCACATACCACACCTCCTCCTTGGCATAGGCGTGATAGTAACCATCCTGCTCCATCCAGTGGCCTCGTGTGAAGTCGGGGAAGGCAACGGCTGCCGAGTTGTTATCCATGGATAGTGCACCCAGCTCTGCAAGACAACACCATTCTGCCATATCGTAGACATCCATATCGAGGGGTAGGCCATTATGCAAGCAGTATACGAGGCGAGAATCCATAATAAAGTCCATACCTCCGTGCCCCATCTCACGACCCAACTCACCATACCTCCGAAGAATAGGGTGGTAGTACATACGCAAAAGGACATCACGCTGGTCGTGGCTCATAAAACTGTGACCATTGAGGTTGTCCATCTGTGGTATGCCCGTATGCTCCACGGCATCGGCCGATAGGGCAAGTTCGGGCGTAGGGTACTTTGTGGCGTAGCCCTTGGTGCCTGTGAGCTTGAATAGACGGTTGTAGGGCTGTGGTGTCATCACATTATGCTGAATCTCAACAACCTTACCTCGTGCCGTACGCATGAGTGTTGTCGTATGGTCGCCATTGCGGAACTCCTCACACTCCTCGCCTAAGCGACTCTCGACAAGATTCTTGCCCACGAAGCTCTCGGTATCCATGGCGACAAGCGTTGTGAAGCGGTCGCCACGATGTATGTTCATGCACTGTGCCACAGGTCCAAGGCCGTGTGTTGCGTAGAGGTCACCACGGTTCTCCTTGTTGTACTTGAGTCGCCAGTGTAGGTTGTCCTCGTCACCATCGTTGGGGTCCTGCCAGTAGGCATCCCAATACTCGTCGAGGGTGTGGATATATGCTCCCTCAGCTCGTATAATCTCGCCAAAGAGACCCTTCTGCACCATGTTGAGTGCCGTTAACTCGAAGTAGTCGTAGCAGCAGTTCTCGAGGATGAAGCAGTGTAGACGCCTCTGCTCGGCAAGGTCTATCAATGTCCAGCACTGCTCGAGGTTCATTGCCGAGGGCACCTCCACAGCCACATGCTTGCCACTCTCCATGGCGCACTTAGCCACGGGGAAGTGGTGGTTCCAGTCGGTGGCTATGTATACAAGGTCGATGTCATCACGCTGGCATATCTCCTCGTAGCCTCTTTCCCCCGAGTATATGTCGGCAGGCATAAGCTCCGCCTCGCGCAAGAAACGCTGACACTCCTCGGCACGCTCACGCTCGTAGTCGCATAGGGCAACAATCTCAACGCCAGGGATGTGGCAGAAGCGCATAACAGCCCATGGTCCTCGCATGCCCAGACCTACGAAGGCTACACGCACCACGGGCATAGGCTCCACGGCGAGATTTATGGCGTGAGTCTGACCCTCCGCACGCTCGGGAGTGTCGACGACGATTGTACCCTTGTCCCAGTGCCATGTTGTTGAGGGCGATGGCGACTGCGCCTCAGCCTTGTGTGTTGTCCCCATGATGGTTAGTATGGCAACTATTGCACCAATAAATAGTCTATTTCTCATATCCGTACTCTTTGAAGTTAGTTCTTTGTTGCGAAGATAGCTATTAATGCAGACATCTACAAATGTTGCGTGAAAAAGATTGCACCGACATAGTGGGCCAACCTCCCTTCTATCACCTTTGGTGGTGGCCATAAATGCCTCTATTTTGGAGTAAAACGGAGAATTTGATAAAATTTGAAAACTTTATTTGTTTCTTGAGTTTTTCTGTGCTATATTTGTGCCGTTTTATTAGGGTAATTGTATATGACTACCAAGGAGATAATTGTTGATAGTGCAACGAAGATGTTCGTCTCGCAGGGCATAAAGGCTGTGCGCATGGACGATATTGCACGTGAGCTGAGCATTTCCAAAAGAACACTCTATGAGCTATTCGGAGATAAGGAAGAGCTTATATATCAGAGTATTAAGCATCATTCTCAACTACTCAAGGCTCGTCGCGACGAACTCATATCCCAAGCAAACAACCCGTTAGAGGCTATGATCGTAGCACTGCGTGATATGATTGCAGATGCTCCCGTGTCGTGTCGTCTGCGTCGCAACATCTTGCGTTTCTACCCCGCCGTATATCAGCGTCTCGAAAAGGAGATGCAGTCCGAGTCGCGCCACACCCTATCCTCATGGATAAAGGTCTGCGTCGAGCAGGGCTACTTCACTACAACTGCCGACTGCGACTTTGTGGTAAGGGTGTTGCACGATAGTGCTGGCGGCATAATAGGTGCTGATAGCTACGAGGCTAACGACCACCTCGAACAGATGGCTATGGTATCCTACTCATTGGTGATATTTATCCGTGGACTGTGCACCATGCGTGGCATCGAGATTATCGACGGATGCTTTAATAAGTACTTCGGGAACTTGCCCAAACCCAAGGGTGCGATATAGTAAGTAATAATATATAAATATAGGTAAAATGAAAAAGTTATTAATGTTAATCGGTGTGGGCCTTATGTCGCTCGGTGCGGCACAGGCTCAGCAGCGCTTGGAGCTATCGTTGGATAAGGCCATCGAGATAGCCCTCAGCGACAACCCAACCATTCAGGTTGCAAACATGGAGATTGAGCGTTACGACTATGTCTACAAGCAGGCAGTATCGACGCTCTATCCTCAGATCGATGCTACGGCGCAGTATGCTCTGGCCATCCGTAAGCAGGAGATGACCAAGGGTCTCTCGTTTGGTGGTAAGAACACCTTCAACGTGGCGGGTAGCATATCGCTACCGCTCTTCGTACCCTCGGTATACGAGCAGATGAAGATGACCAAGACTCAGATGGCAACCGCTGTTGAGAGTGCTCGTGCAAGCCGCATCGACATGGTTGCTGCTGTGCGTGCAGCCTTCTACAACATCCTTCTCGCCGAGCAGTCGCTGGTAGTGCTCAACGAGGCTGTGGCTACCACACAGAAGGTTGTTGACGATACTAAGTCGCTCTATGAGAATGGTTTGGCTTCGGAGTACGACTACCTATCTGCCGAGGTGCAGCTCAGCAATCTCAAACCTCAGGTGTTGCAGGCCGAGAATGGCGTGGCTATCACCAAGATGCAGCTCAAGATGTATCTGTCGTTGCCCGAGGATGTTGAGGTTGTTGTCATTGGCAAGCTCGACGACTTCCGCGATATGGTGCTTATGGGCGAGAACTTCAACTACGACCTCTCGAACAACACCACACTCAAGACTTTGGATCTAAATGCCGATTTGCTCGACCACCAGGTTAAGCTTATCCAGACAACACGCATGCCAACTCTCGCAGCCTTTGGTCAGGTGTCGCTCATCGGTCAGGAGCGTGTAGACCTTAGCGGCCTTATGGGTGGCGCCATGGGTGGCGGTGGTGCTCAGCAGCAGGCCATGACACGTGCTGGTGGTGATCAGTCTAAGTTCTGGTGGCAGGTGCCTATCTCTGTTGGTGCACAGATCAACATCCCTATCTTCAGCGGTTTGAAGAAGACAAACCAGCTTCGCGAGGCACGCAACCAGATTTCGCAGCTCGAGCTTCAGCGTGAGTATGCCGAGGAGGGTATCCGCCTTCAGGTTAACCAGTCTATCAACAACCTTCTCACACAGCGCGAGACAATGCTTTCGAACGAGGTTGTTGTGGCACAGGCCAACAAGGCATATAGCATCTCAAAGAGCCGCTTCGAGGCGGGTGCTGGCACCATGCTCGAGCTTAACAACGCTCTGCTTGTGATGACACAGGCGCAGCTCAACTACTCGCAGTCTATCTATAACTACCTCACAGCATATGCTGAGTACGAGCGTATATTGGGTATCGACTACATGGCAAATAACTAAGAGTCATTCGTTAGAAAACAAAAAATAAAATATAGACTTATGAAGAAGTGTTTAATGATGTTGGCCGTAGCAGCCTTGATGGTTGCTTGCGGCGGTGATGACACCAAGAAGAAGGCGGCAGAGGCTGCTGCTGCTAAGGCTAAGCAGGCTGTGGATGTTAAGGTTGCTGTTGCCACCACCTCCGAAATTGAGGTTTTGGAGACCTATACCGCAGAGCTCAAGGCTTACAAGGAGATTAACGTTACCCCAATGGCTCAGGCTCATATCAAGGATATCTTGGTAGATGTTGGCGATAAGGTAAAGGAGGATCAGTTGATTGCAACGCTCGATGACTCAAATCTCAAGCAGTTGGAGATTCAGCTCGCTACAACCCAGGATGCCTACGATCGTCTTAAGCCAGTATATGAGGCAGGTGGTGTTGCCGAGCAGCAGTTCGTGCAGACCGAGAATAGCCTCAATACCCTTAAGGAGCAGGTTGACTATTTGCGTAAGAATACCGTAATCAAGTCGCCAATCTCGGGTGTTGTCACAGCTCGTAATTTCGAGAAGGGTGACCTCTTTGCCTCTATGCCTCTCTTCCACATCATGCAGGTTGACAAGCTCAAGGTTAAGGTATATGTCTCTGAGCGCTACTTCCCAAGTGTGGAGCTCGGCCAGGTTGTTAAGGTCTCTACCGATATCTACCCTGGTGAGATCTTCGAGGGTAAGGTGTCACGTATCAACCCAGCTATTGTAGCCTCTACACGCACCTTCGAGGTTGAGGTTACCATCCCTAATGGCGACGGACGTCTTGCTCCAGGTATGTCGGCTAATGCTACCTTCGTTGTAGCAACCCGCAACAGTGTTGTTGTTCCTGCCGTAGCTGTACAGAAGCAGGTTGGTTCTGCCGAGCGCTTCGTATATGTTATCAAGGATGGCAAGGCAGACTATCGCTTTGTTAAGGATGGCTTGCGTAAGGATGAGAACATCGAGATCCTCGATGGTGTTAAGGAGGGTGAGAGCGTGGCTATCACAGGCCTTGCACGTTTGCTTGATGGCAAGAACGTAAATGTCGTAAAGTAGTTTGTTCAAACAGGAAAAACCTTTTGAAAGATGAAAATTTATGAAACCGCGGTGCGAAAACCGATTTCGGTAGCACTTATATTCATTGGAATCATCGTCTTTGGTCTCTACTCGTTGAAGAACCTGGGCGTTGACCAGTTCCCAGATATCGAGGTACCATACATCAGTGTTATTACAATGTATCCTGGTGGTAATGCCGAGGATATCGAGACCAATATCACCCGAGTCTTGGAGGATCAGCTCAACACGGTTGATAACCTCAAGAAGATCACCTCTAAGTCGTCGGATAACGTATCTATGGTAACACTGGAGTTCGAGTATGGATGCGACCTTGTCGAAGCGGCAAACGACGTGCGTGATGTTGTGAGCCGCTCACAGTCACTCCTCCCCGACGAGGTGGAGTACCCAACAGTTATGAAGTTCTCATCATCGATGATGCCGGTGATGATGCTCTCGGTAACTGCTGATGAGAGCTATAACGCTCTTCCTAAGATCCTTGATGATAAGCTTGTTAACGAGCTCAACCGTATCGACGGTATCGGCTCGGTGGCTGTCATCGGTGCTCAGGAGCGTGAGGTTCAGGTCCATGTCGACCCTGTTAAGCTCGAGTCGTATGGCCTCACCGTTGAGACCCTTGGTGGTATCATCGCTGCCGAGAATGCCAATGTTCCTGCCGGTAAGCTCGATATTGGTACCCAGACCTTCAACCTTAAGTCCGACTTCCAGTTCACCGATAGCCGTCAGTTGGAGGATATCGTAATCTCGAACATTGGTGGCCAGAAGGTGATGCTCAAGGATGTTGCTACCATCAAGGATACCCTTGAGGAGGCAACTATGGATGAGCGTATCAATGGTCGTAAGGGTGTGCGTATCCTTGTGCAGAAGCAGACAGGCGCCAACACCGTAGAGATCGTTGAGGAGGTGCAGGCAAAGCTTGAGGAGATCATCCCAACTCTTCCACCCGACTGTAAGGTTGAGACCATCTACGAGAGCTCGCAGCAGATTAACGACGCTATCAACTCGTTGGCCGAGACCATCATGTTTGCCTTTATCTTCGTGATCTTGGTTGTGATGATCTTCTTGGGCCGTTGGCGTGCTACGTTCATCATCTGCTTGACCATCCCTATCTCGCTTATATGTGCCTTTATCTACCTATATGCCACAGGCTCAACCCTTAACATCATCTCGCTCTCGGCGCTCTCTATCGCCATCGGTATGGTTGTGGATGATGCCATCGTGGTTCTTGAGAATATCACCACACATATCGAGCGAGGCTCTAAGCCTAAGGAGGCGGCTATCTACGCTACCAACGAGGTATGGCTCTCGGTTATCGCAACAACCCTCGTTGTCGTTGCTGTGTTCATGCCATTGACCATGATCCCTGGTATGGCAGGTATCCTCTTCAAGGAGTTGGGTTGGATTGTAACCATCGTGGTGTGTGTATCTACAGCTGCGGCTATCACCCTCACCCCTATGCTCTCGGCATATATGCTTAAGCTCGAGGGTGGTGAGCACTCTTATAAGGGTATCGGTGTCATCTACAAGCCTATCGACATTGCGTTGCGCTGGATAGACCGCGTATACGAGAAGATGCTTCGCTTCGTGGTGCGCTGGAAGAAGACCACCATCTTGCTTCTTATTGGTGTCTTCGTAGCGTCGTTAATGCTTATCAAGCAGGTGCCAACCGAGTTCTTCCCACCTTCGGATAATGCTCGTATCTCGATGACTATCAAGCTGCCACAGAATACCCACGTGGATGAGACTGCTCGCGTAGCACGTCAGATTGATGAGATCATCGCCGAGAAGTTCCCATATGTTCACATGGTATCTACCTCTGCTGGTGAGAACTCGTCGAGCAACGCCTTTGCAGCGATGCAGACCACTGGCTCACACATCATCAACTATAACATCCGTATGCCACGACTCTCGGATATGGATCGTCCAACAATCTTCGAGATCTCGGATCAGTTGCGTCAGGAGCTCGGTGATATCGAGGAGATTGTTGAGTTCTCTGTAGTTCCTGGTGGTCAGCAGGGCGGTATGGGTGGCGCAAGCACCGTGGATGTCAAGGTCTTTGGCCACGATATGGATGTGGCGATGGCAACTGCTAAGGACTTGCAGATGCGTCTCAAGGATCTCAGCACTCTTCGTGACGTTCAGCTGTCACGCGAGGATCTTGCCCCCGAGTTCAACGTGCGTTGGAATGAGGAGAAGCTCTCGCAGTATGGCTTGACCAAGGCTCAGGTGGCACAGATGGTGCGCAACCGCATCTATGGTTACGAGTGTACTAAGTATCGTGAGGATGGCGATGAGTACAACATCGTTGTTCGCTACGACAAGGAGTTCCGCACAAACCTTCAGGATGTTGAGGATATCACTATCTTCACCCCTACAGGTGCTAAGGTTCGTGTTAAGGATATAGCTGTTGTTGAAGATGAGCTCGCCTCACCACAGATCGAGCGTGAGAACCGCCAGCGTATCGTTACCGTTAAGGGTTCAGTGGGTGCTGGTGTAGCTCTTGGTGATGCTGTTGCTGAGGTTAACGCTCTCTTGGCCGAGTATGAGGCACCTGCGGGTATCAACCTCGAGCTTGGTGGTTCTATCGAGGACCAGGGCGAGGCATTTGGTGATATCGCCATGCTTCTTATCCTCATCATCATCCTTGTTTACATCGTGATGGCTACACAGTTTGAGTCGCTTATCTACCCATTCATCATCATGTTTACCATCCCATTTGCGATGTCGGGTGTCTTCATCGCATTGTGGGCTACTGCAACACCTCTATCACTCATCGCGCTTATTGGTGCCATCATGCTTGTTGGTATCGTAACCAAGAACGGTATTGTGATGGTTGACTACATGAACCTTCTCGTTGAGCGTGGTAGTAACGTTGCTGACGCAGTTATCGAGGGTGGTAAGAGCCGTCTACGTCCTGTGCTTATGACCTCACTCACCACCGTTCTCGGTATGGTGCCTATGGCTATGGGTATCGGTGAGGGTTCTGAGATATGGCAGCCTATGGGTATCTCCGTTGTAGGTGGTCTTCTTATGTCTACAATCTTGACCCTCTTCATCGTACCTTCGCTCTACGCCATGCTTCAGGGTCGCAAGGAGCGTAAGGCAGCCCGCAAGGCACGCCGTGAGGCTGAGGAGCTTGAGTTCATCAAGATGAAGCAGCGCCAGGCGGCTGAGAAGGCTGAGCAGAATAAATAATGTAACACACTGTCGGTGGGTTGCGGCCCACCGACATTAAACCTAAAGAAAATGAAAGCATTCTTTTTATCATACAACCAGGCCCTCACCGATCGAGTGAATAAGATGCTCGACGACCATGGTGTTCGTGGCTTCACCCGCTGGGCCCTCACCGAGGGTCGTGGCACCTACGATGGTGAGCCTCACTACGGCACCCACGCATGGCCCTCTATGAACACCTCAATCCTCGCCATCGTCGAGGACGAGAAGGTTGAGACACTCCTCGAGGCAGTACGCGAGATTGACTCAACAACCAAGATGCAGGGTTCACGTGCTTTTGTGTGGGATATTACCCAGTGCATGTAAATTTGTTGTGATAGCGGCGCTACTGCGACGCTTCAATCTATAGCCCGAATGGGAAATACGCTTAGTATGTCCCATCCGGGCTTTATCATGTCAGCGCCACATTAGCACCACTCTGACAACAAATTTGTTGTGATAAGTGGTCATCTACTGCCGCTAACGAATTATCTTCGTCAATGGGCAGTACACCAAGTACAGCCCATCGCCTCGAAATTCGCCGAGCGTTGTATCTAACCCCTTCTGACAACAAATTGGGTTGCGGTGCTAATTAATGTTGCGTAGCCTATTCTAATAACAAATTGGGTTGCGGTGCACTCGGCGCCCTTCTGACAACAAATCAGCTCGCTTAATAAGCTTGCTCACTGTTAATTTGTAGCACACTCTCCCTCCCTCTTTCTTGCAATTTCATACATAACCCCATATAGTTCATACAATATCCGCTCTTTTGTTTGGATTTCGTTGCCATCGTTCCTATCTTTGTATCACCGAAACAAACAAATAAACTACTATGCAACTACAATCGGGCACACTTCTTAAACGAGGCGAGTATCGCATTATCAACTCAATCGGTAGCGGAGGCTTCGGCATCACCTACCTTGCCGAGCAGGTGAACCTACACCGCAAGGTCTGCATCAAGGAGTTCTTCCCTCAGGATTACTATAAACGCGATGAGGATAGCGTAAGCATCAGCCTACTCTCCGAGAACTTTAAGGAGAATATGTTGCGCTTCAAGGCTAAGTTCATCAAGGAGGCGCAGACTATTGCTACGCTCAATCATGCGAATATCATACCTATATACGACGTCTTCGAGGAGAATGGCACGGCCTACTACGTTATGGATTATGTAGATGGAGAGTCCTTGAGTGCGAGGGTTAAGAGTGTGGGCGCACTCTCGGAGCGCGATGCTGTCGGCTATATTAAACAGGTGGCAGCAGCCCTTGAGTATATCCACGAGCAGCAGATTATGCACCTCGACGTGAAGCCAGGCAATATCATGGTGCGCACGAAGGGCGACCACGCCATATTGATTGACTTCGGTCTCTCGAAGCACTACGATTTGGAGAGTGGCGAGGCGACGTCGACCACGCCCGTGGGCGTTAGCCATGGCTTTGCACCTATGGAGCAATACCAGGATGGTGGTGTTAGCACCTTCTCACCCGAAACAGATATTTACTCTTTGGGTGCTACATTGTACTACCTTGTTACTGGCAATGTGCCACCTCAGGCTACGGTTGTTGCCGAACAGGGACTGCCTCAGCTTGGTGCACTCTCGTCGAATATTCGCGAGGCTATCGAGAGGTCTATGTCCTACCTGCGCAAGGATAGACCGCACTCTATCAAGGAGTTCTTGGCGTTGTTGGATAATGTCGAGCCAGTTGTCGAGGTGCTTGTAGCAGATGATGAGAGGACAAAGATAACTACGGTGACTGATGACGAAAAGACAAAGATTGTTGCGCCACAACCTAAGGTTGAACAACCCAAAGTACAGATAGACCGCGAGCCAAAACCCAAGAAGAGCGATTGGTGGGTGTGGTGTCTTTTGCTACTATTTATTGTCGTGTTGTTAATGTCAATCAAGGATTTATTCTCTAATGGGGATAATAGCAAAGAGGTGGCAACTAAAGAAAAAACAGAAATATATACCACATATAAGATTGGTGACTACTACAATGTGAATGGCAAGAAGGGCGTTGTCTTCGAGGTTTGGGATAATGGTCGCCATGGTAAGATTGTATCGTTGGATGAGACAATGGCGCAGTGGTGTACTGATGAGCAAGATCGCAAGGGAATTAAGTTAGGTTTGACGAATGAAAAAAATGGTAAGGTAAATACAGATGTGGTAATGGAGCGAGGTGATAGTGACCAATATCCCGCCTTTGTTTGGTGTCGCGAAAAGGGCGATGATTGGTATCTGCCAGCTAAGGAGGAGTTAAAGGCTATCTCCAAAAATAATTCAGCTATTAATTTCGCCTTGACAGCATATGGTGGCGCTAAACTCCAAGATTTATGGTATTGGTCGTCAACGGAGCCTGTATCTAACCCTAAGTCCTACGTGTGGTTTGTCTATATGGATGACGGAAGCACCTACAACACCTTTAAGACCCACAACTACTATGTGCGTGCCGTGTCCACTTTTTAAGATTTAGGCTTGTCGGTTGTGGCAACAGCTTTACTCTTTTCTCCTCGCGCTTTGGGGCGCGAGGAGGATTTTTTAATTCATTGAACAATAAAGAAACCCTGCAAGCATCACACTTGCAGGGTTTCGAATCTAAAGGTTTGGACCTCGTGTTACAATCTTGCCTTGATGGCCTTTGACTCCTCCTCGTAGCCTGGCTTGTCCAAGAGGGCAAACATATTCTTCTTGTAGGCCTCGACACCTGGCTGGTTGAATGGGTTGACACCAAGGATATAGCCGCTAATGCCACAACCCTTCTCGAAGAGGTAGAGCAACTGGCCAATGGTGCGCTCGTCGATACGCTCAATCTCGAGGATGATGTTAGGCACGCCACCATCAACGTGTGCGATGCGAACACCAAGCTCGGCCATCTTGTTGATCTCCGAGAGGCGCTTGCCGCTGAGGAAGTTCAAGCCGTCGAGGTTAGCCTCGTCGCTCTCCACCTTAACCTCATACTTCGAATTCTTAACCGAGATGATGGTCTCGAACAGGGTGCGCTCACCCTCCTGGATATACTGGCCCATAGAGTGGAGGTCCGCTGTGAGGGTCACGCTTGCTGGGAAGATACCCTTACCCTCCTTACCCTCAGACTCACCATAGAGCTGCTTCCACCACTCGGCAATATACTGCAACTTAGGCTCATACGAACCGAGGATCTCGATCTTCTTGCCACTCTTGTATAGCTCGTTACGCACGATAGCATACTGTGCTGCGAGGTTCTGCTCGATAGGCATATCCACGCCTGTCATGCGCTCCATGTCGCGAGCACCCTCAACGAAGGCCTCTACATCTACGCCCGCAACAGCCAAAGGAAGAAGGCCTACGGGTGAGAGTACTGAGTAGCGGCCACCCACGTTATCCTCGATGACGAATGTGGGGTAGCCCTCCTGTGTTGCGAGGGTCTTGAGTGCGCCACGAGCCTTGTCGGTGATAGCCACGATGCGCTCTGCGGCCTCAGCCTTGCCATAGCGCTTCTCTATCTCGGCCTTGATAAGGCGGAAGGCGATAGCTGGCTCGGTGGTGGTGCCCGACTTAGATATTACGATAGCTGCGATAGAGTAATCCTTCACAGCATCCATAAGCTCGTAGGTGTAGTCCTCCGAGATATTCTCGCCCGCAAAGACGATTGTTGGGTTGTCGTGCTTGCGCTTGAGCGACTCGAATGAGTTGTTCATGGCCTCCAACACTGCCTTAGCACCGAGGTACGAACCGCCGATGCCGATGCAAATAACCACCTCGGCACGCTCGCGTAGCTTCTGTGCCACACTCTTAATCTCGGCCATCTCCTCAGCAGTTATTGATGATGGGAGGTTGACCCAGCCGAGGAAGTCGTTGCCAGCGCCCTGGCCATTGTGAAGAAGTGCGTTGGCACGAGCTGCCTCAGCCAACATATCATTTGTGATACTTACGCCCGAATGCTTGGCGTCAAACTTAATCATACTCATCATACTCATACTGCTAATATATTAATTGTTATTACTTTAATATTTTGATAAGGTTCTGCATAGCATCGCGTGCTGCCACCTTATTGTAGAGCACCTCCCACACCATATCGGCGATAGGCATCTCCACATTGCGGCGCATAGAGCTGCGACGTATGCACTCGGCAGCGTAGTAACCCTCGGCAACCATGGTCATCTCGTTCAGAGCGCTCTTCACCGAGCAACCCTTGCCAAGGAGTGTGCCAAGGCGGCGGTTGCGGCTAAGAGGCGAGTAGCATGTTACAAGCAGGTCACCCATGTATGCTGCGGCGTTGATATCACGACCCTCGGTAGGTAGAGCCTCATCCAGGAAGCGCTTCATCTCGGCAGCGCAGTTGGCGATGAGCACCGCAAGGAAGTTATCGCCATAGCGCAAGCCTACGGCCATACCCACGGCCAGGGCGTATACATTCTTCATGATGGCAGCACCCTCCACACCCAATACGTCGTGCGAGATGCTACAACGGAAGAAGTCGTTCGACAATACGTCACGCACTCTCTCGGCAGTGACATTGTCCTCGGCAGCCACGGTGAGGTACGATAGGCGACACTGGCCCACCTCCTCGGCGTGCGATGGTCCTGTCACCACGCAGAGGTTCTTCATAGGTATGTTGTAGAAGGTGTGCATGTGCTCAACTATTGTGAGGTAGTCGCCAGGGATGATACCCTTGACCACCGACACCACAATCTTATCCTCGAGGCTCACGGTGAGGGGCTCTAAGAACTTGGTGAGGAATGCCGAGGGCATCGCCAAGATCACGATGTCGGCATCGCGTACTACGTCGTCGATATTCTCCGAGGGGACGATGAAGTCACGGTCGATGTAGCACCAAGGTAGATACTTGGTATTATGTGAGCGCTCGTTGAGCGACTGACGAATCTCTTCGTTTAGTACCAACCAATTAACTTTGTGGTGGTTGATAGTTAGGGTCTTTACTATTGCAGTTGCCCAGCTACCGTAGCCGATAACTGCACATTTAGGCTGTTGTGTATTCATATAACACGAAAAATTATTGACAAATTTAAGCAAAAAAACTCAAAACTCTTGCAAATTGTCCATATCTTTTTCCTATCTTTGTGGGTGTATAACGGTGATTATTCGGGTATTACTCGCTATATCGCTGTGTATCATCGTCTTACGATGTGAGCTAATTTTGGGATGTCACACAATTTAATGGGTGAGGCTGTCAATTGTGGGTAAATGTCGTAGGATATGTTGATTATGATATAAAAAATACGAGATATGGGACTTTTTTCACTTACTCAGGAGTTGGCCATTGACCTAGGAACTGCCAACACGCTGATCATGCATCACGGCAAGGTCGTCGTTGACGAGCCTTCGATTGTTGCGCTCAGCATCAAGACTGGTGAGCTTATGGCTATTGGTCATAAGGCTCGTTTGATGGATGGTAGAACACACTCTAACATCCGAACTATTCGCCCTCTCCGCGATGGCGTTATTGCCGACTTCGAGGCTACAGAGCTTATGTTGCGTGGCCTTATCAAGAAGGTGGGTGCTACACGTGGTATGTTCGCACCATCGTTGCGTATGATGATTTGTATTCCATCGGGCTCTACCAACGTTGAGATCCGTGCTGTGCGTGACTCTGCGCAGCATGCTGGTGGTCGTGAGATATATCTTGTCTTCGAGCCTATGGCTGCAGCTCTTGGTGCAGGTATCGACGTCGAGGCTCCTGAGGGTAACCTCATCATCGACATCGGTGGTGGTACCTCGGAGGTTGCTTGTATCTCGTTGGGTGGTATCGTTTGCTCAAAGTCTATCAACGTAGCGGGCGACGTCTTTACCACTGATATTCAGACCTATATCCGTCAGCAGCACGGCATCAAGATTGGTGAGCGTACTGCCGAGGAGATTAAGTGTGCCATTGGTGCTGCGGTGCCAGAGTTGGAGAACGAGCCTGAGGACTATGTATTCACCGGTTCGAATATGCTCACCAACCTCCCACAGACCGTGACACTCAACTATAGCGAGATTGCCTACGCCTTGGATAAGTCGCTCGTGAAGCTCGATAACGCCCTCATGGATGTACTCCAGGAGATGCCACCAGAGTTGTACTCGGATGTTGTGCGCAACGGTATCTACCTTGCGGGTGGTGGCGCCCTCATCAAGGGTCTCGACCAGCGCTTGAGCAAGGTGTCGGGTCTCCCGGTACATGTTGCCGAGGATCCACTTCGTGCCATTGCTCGTGGTACCTGCATAGCGCTTAAGAACATCGGTAACTTCTCATTCCTCTTGGGTGGCGAGAAGTAGTTGTTAAGTGTTGTTTAGCTTGCAATAGAGTTATTACAGAGGCTGTCTACGACACTATGTCGGGCAGCCTTTGTCCCGCTAAATTGTTGGATATATTGTGGTTGTGATATGCACAGACTGGTAGAGTTTTTTAGACGAATATATGTCGTTCTTATCTTCTTGCTGCTTGAGGGTATAGCCCTCTGGCAGTACGCCACATCGTCGCCCTATACCGAGGCTAAGATCTTTGCACGCACCACTGCCGTAGGTGGCGCCATCAGCAGTCTTGTCACCGACGTTACCCACTTCTTCTCACTCCCCGAAGAGAATAGAGAGCTCACCGCACGTCTTGCGGCATTGGAGGCCGAGCGTGAGCAGTTGCGAAAGATTGAGGAGGGGGCTATGCTCGACTCGCTGCTTATGACCATGGAGCAGGATGCCGAGTTCCGCTTCCGTGCAGCGCGTGTCTCGTCGGCAACATCCAATCGTATGCGCAACTATGTGGTCTTGGATCGTGGTGCTCGTGATGGCATAACTCCAAATATGGGTGTTATGACCCCTGAGCGCAACCTTGTGGGATATGTCACTTCATGCTCGGAGCACTATGCTGTGGTCGAGCCTATCATCAATACTAAGTTCTCGACGGGTGGTCGCCTTATCGACAACGAGGCTAATAACTTCTTCTGTTCGGTAAGCTGGGATGGCTCGTCACGCTACCATGCCGATGCTTCGGATATATCGGTGAATGTGAATATCCAGGAGGGTATGGTTGTGGAGGTTAGCTCGGAGCGTATGCCTCGCGGTGTGGTCATAGGCCATATCGAGAGCTTTAAGATTAATAGTGCCAAGACGGCATATTCGTCACGCATAAAGCTTGCTGCCGACCTCTCGGCGTTGGATAACGTGATTATTGTCGAGAGTGTCAACTATGACGAGCTGGGAACCATAATGGGTGATTTAGATAAGTAGTCTTCAAAAAGTTCTATTGAGAGAGTTATGTACAAAAAGACATCATACATATGGATGTGCCTTGTGGTGTTGTTCATGCAGATCTTTCTGCTCGACAACATCAACATAGGTGCCTCGGTAGCTCTATGGATGCGCCCTATGATCTTCCCTCTTGTGGTGTTGCTACTACCCATCGAGCTGAAGATGATATGGGTTATCATCGCCTCGTATGTCGTGGGTACCATCATGGACCTGTCGGTAGGTGGCGAGGGCCTCTATGCTGCGACACTTCTGCCGTTAGCGCTTCTACGTCCTACGATTGTCTATGTCACCACACGTCGCAGTATCGAGTCGGGTGACCAGGCGCAGCTACTCACTAAGCTATCGTTGCGTCAACTAATGCTCTATATAGCGGCGTGTCTATTCCTGCACCATACGCTCTTCTTCATGCTCGAGGCCTTGTCGCTCAACGACCTTGGCCGCATGATGCTCATCATACTCCTAAGCACGCTTCTGTCGTTGCTCATCGGTTGGTTTATTGTGCGTATATTCATCTCTAAGGTGTTGATGCGATGAGACATGATAACGAAATACCCTCGGCTCATCGTCAACTCAAGTGGGTTGTAATCCTGGTGGCTTTTGTCATCCTCTCACGCCTCTTCTACGTACAGCTTGTCGACGATAAGTATGAGGATTTGGCAGCCTCGAACATCATGCGTCCCGAGGTTGAGTACCCCATGCGTGGTGAGGTCGTAGATCGCTATGGCGAGCCACTCATCCGTAGCCGTGTGTGCTACGATGTTATGGTCGTGTGGAACAACCTCCCAAAGAGGGGCTTCGACTCGTTGCACCTAATATCTATCCTCGACATATCTATCGAGAAGCTGCGCACAGAGCTTGCCAAGGCTCGCCGTTCGCCAGACTCACCACACCTTATCATAGGCTATCTGCCACAGGATGCTAAGCTCGTTCTCGACGAGTGTGGCTTCGATGGTATCTTCACCCGCTTCCGCACGGCGCGCGAGTATCCTCGTAAGATTGGTGGTAATATGTTGGGCTATGTAAGTGAGATTAGCCAGTCTCAGTTGGAGAAGATGGAGGGCTATGCTGCCGGTGACTATATGGGTGTTGGTGGCATCGAGTCCTTCTACGAGGCAGATCTTAAGGGCGAGAAGGGTGTCACCTACCGAATACGTGATACGAGGGGTGCTGTCAAGGGGTCGTACGATGATGGAGCCTACGACGTCCTTCCCGAGAAGGGTAAGCGCATAGTATCTACCATTGACGCTCGCCTCCAGGAGTTTGCCGAGGAGCTTATGGTGGGCAAGATAGGCTCTGTTGTGGCCATTGAGCCATCTACGGGTGAGATTCTTGTCATGGTGTCGTCGCCGACGTATAACCCCGACTTGATGGTTGGTCGCCAGCGTAATAAGAACTATAACGACATCATGCTCCACAACCAGCGTAAGCCCCAGTACTCACGTGCTATCAAGGAGAACTATCCTCCAGGCTCTACCTTCAAGATTGTGCAGGGTCTTATTGGCTTGCAGGAGGGTGTGTTGCGCCCCTCGCATACCTATGAGTGTTATGGTGGTTTCCAGTATGGTGTGGGCTCCCACACTCGTAAGCTGGGCTGTCATAATCACCGCCCAAGCCTAAATCTTAAGGAGGCTGTGGCGCAGTCGTGCAACGGATACTTCTGCTATGTCTTCAAGAATATACTCACCAACCGTAAGTATGCCAATATTAAGGAGGCTACGGCAAAGTGGAATGAGTATGTCTATAGCTTCGGCTTTGGTAATAAGCTTGGTGTAGACCTCTATGGTGAGTATGGTGGCTTTGTGCCAACGCCCGAGTGGCTTGATAAGGTCAATGGCAAGTATTGGAACTGGGGTACGGTGATATCGTGTGCCATTGGTCAGGGTGAGATGGCTGCAACACCTCTTCAGATGGCCAACCTCGCAGCTATCATCGCCAACCGTGGATACTACTATACTCCTCATATTGTCAAGGAGATCGAGGGCCAGGAGGATATAGATCCTCGCTTCCGTGAGCGTCACTATACCATGGTTGACTCCATACACTTCGAGACGGTTATTGATGGTATGTGGATGAGTGTCAATAAGGAGGGTACGTCGCGTAGAGCCGAGCTTAAGGGCTGGGATGTATGTGGTAAGACCGGTACTGCGGAGCATGGTAGGTATAAGATGGTCAATGGCACGAAGAAGGTCTATGAGGACCACTCGGCCTTTATGTCATTTGCGCCACGCAACAACCCCAAGATTGCCATTGCCGTATATATCGAGCATGGTCGCTGGGGCTCAACTGCTGCGGTGCCTATCGCCAGCCTTATCGAGGAGATGTACCTTACGGATACCATCGTGCGTCAGGATATGTTGCAGGAGATTCTGAATATGGAGATTGACTACGAGTATTACGACCGTATGCAGCGCAAGTATGATGATGAGCGCAATAATAAGTAGAGAGTAGATGTTGACAAATAGTAACATATCACAGGAGCGCAACCCCCTACCACTCTTTGGTAAGGTCGATTTGGTGGCTTTGGGACTATACTTCGCACTTGTCATTGTGGGTATAGCCTGCATCACCTCGGCCTCGTATAATGAGGAGGTGGGCTCGGTCTTCTCGCTCCAGCACAACTACATGAAGCAGATTCTGTGGGGTGGCATATCCATGGGCTTTGCCCTTGTTGTTCTCTTGATGGATAGACGTCTCTTCCACATGTTTGCCCTTCCGGCCTATATCGCTGGTGTTGGTGTGCTTATCGCCGTGCTGCTCTTTGGTCGTGAGGTCAATGGTGCTAAGGCGTGGTTTGAGTTTGGAGGTATTCGTGTGCAGCCTGTGGAGTTTGCTAAGATAGCCACGGCGCTTATGATGGCGCGTGTCATGAGCGACTTCTCGTTCAACATACGCCGTCTTCCGGACCTTGTGAAGGTTGCGGGTGTTATATGTTTGCCTCTGGGTATCATCATCTTGCAGAACGATACAGGTTCGGGCTTGGTGCTCTGCTCCTTCCTCTTTGTCCTGTACCGCGAGGGGCTATCAAAGTACATATACTTCCCGATAATATTTACGGTGGCGCTCTTTATATCATCCTTTATCTTCAACCCGGTGGTGATATTCTGTGTGCTACTGACACTCTTTACCCTATATAGTGCATATAGTACACGAGCCTGGGTGGGACACCTTCGCTTCTTAGCCCTCGTCCTCCTGCTATCGTTGCTCTTGGCCATCACCACCTCGTTGAGTGGCTATATGGCGCTGATGATAGTGTGCTCCATTGCGGCTATTGTGCTTGGTGCTGTGGCTATCAAGACACGCACCATGCGCCTATTGTGGCCCGTAATAATGTTTGTCTACGCCATGCTCTTTGTCCCCACGTGCGACAAACTATTTACCAAGCTTGAGCCACACCAGCAGAATAGAATACTCACTTTCGTGGGCCTTAAGAGTGACCCTCAGGGTATCGACTTCAATGTCAACCAGTCGCAGATTGCCATAGGCTCGGGAGGCCTTACGGGCAAGGGTTTTATGGAGGGTACGCAGATTAAGTATGGCTACGTTCCAGAGAAGCATACAGACTTCATCTTCTGTGTTGTTGGCGAGGAGTGGGGTTTCATGGGTACGCTGACAGTGATAGCCCTATACATAGCCCTCATCATGCGCCTTATGAAGATGGGCGAACGCATAAAGGAGACCTTCGGTAGAGTCTACTGCTACTCGGTGGCGGCCATCCTGCTCTTCCACGTATGGGTAAATGTGGGTATGACCATAGGACTTATGCCCGTTATGGGTATCCCGCTACCGCTTATGAGCTACGGAGGCTCGTCGTTGGTGGCATTCACCATGTTGATAATGATTGCCATACGCCTCGATGCCTCGACCGACGACCCGAGTGTATACGTAAAATAACAAAGCTATGAATGAGAGACCTTTAATATTTATCACCAACGACGATAGCTACCTATCTAAGGGCTTTCGTCATATCGTTGAGCTTGCCAAGGAGTTTGGTCGTGTTGTTGCCATAGCCCCTGACCGTGTGCAGAGCGGCATGAGCCAGGCAATAACCATCAACCAGCCTCTCTTTATGCGCCAGGTGGAGGCCTCTGAGGGTGTCGAGATATACGCCTTCTCGGGAACCCCTGTGGATTGCGCAAAGATAGCCTTCGACCATATCTTCGCCAACCGCAAGGTAGACCTTGTACTCTCGGGCATCAACCATGGCTCTAATGCTGCCGTGAATGTTATGTACTCGGGAACTATGGGTGCAGCCATCGAGGGTAGCTTCTACGGCGTTCCCTCTATAGGTCTGTCGCTCGACGACCACGATCCCGATGCCGACTTCGAGGGTGCTGTGATGTATGGCCGTAAGATTATCGCTCAGGTGCTTGAGGCTGCCGATAGGCTACCTCGCCCCTTGTGTCTCAATGTCAATGTACCTCGCTGCGCAGCTCAGGATATCCAGGGTATACGTCTATGCCGTCAGACACGTGGCTTTTGGCGTGAGGACTTCTTCCGTCGTGAGGACCCTCATGGTAGGGAGTACTTCTGGCTTACGGGAGCCTTTCAGAATATAGAGCCCGATGCTGAGGATACCGACGAGTGGGCATTGGCACATCGCTATGTTGCCGTTGTCCCCGTGCAGGTAGATATGACCGACTACGGCATGCTCCGTAGCCTTAGTGGTGTAATCTTATAGTTGAAGGCCTATGCTGGGTGTCGAGATACTACTCATCATATCTATCGTCATACAGCTCTTTGCCACAGTCATTGCTGTATACCTCACCAACAAGACCAAGTATATCGCACTGTGGATATGCTGTGTCATCGCCCTTTCGATGCTATCGGTGGAGCGAGTCTTTCAGTTATGTCTCTTCGATGGTGTTCACATATCCTCCTATTTGCAGGCGTGGATAGGCATCATTGCCTCGTTTAGCATCTCGGTGAGTGTTATATGCGCTCGTTTCTTGGTCAACTATGTAGAGCGTATGACGGCGCAACGTCGTATCTTCGATAATAAGCTCATGTCGGCGGTGCTTCGTACCGAGGAGCGCTCGCGTGCCGAGTTCTCGCGTGAGCTCCACGATGGCATAGGCCCGCTGCTATCCTCTGCCAAGATGTCGCTCTCGACACTCTCGGTTGAGAATATGACGGATAAGGATCGTGAGACGCTACGCAACACGGCACAGGTTATCGACGAGGCCATACGCTCCATGCGCGAGATATCCAATAACCTCTCGCCACACGTGCTCAACAACTTCGGCCTTGCACGAGGCATCAGCAACTTCGTGGAGCGCATAGCAACAATTCATAATGCCGACATATCATTTAGCACCAAGCTCAAAACCGAGCGTTTCGACCCCAACATAGAGGTTATACTCTACCGTGTAACCTGCGAGCTGATCAACAACTCGCTCAAGCACTCGGGGTGCTCAAAGATAGATGTAGGGCTTCTCTTGCAGGATAACAAGCTCATATTAAACTATAGGGATAACGGTTGTGGCTTCGTGCTTAACGATGTCTCGGAGCGAGGTATGGGCCTTTCGAACATACGCTCACGAGTATCGTCGCTTGGCGGTCATCTATCCTTTGATAGCGAGCCTGGCAAGGGTATGAGTGCACTTGTGGAGGTGGCCACCGACTCAACTATTGTGCGCCGCCCCGAGGATTTAGTACGTAGAAAACGAAGATTATTTAGAAATGCAGACAAAAAAGGTAAACATAGTACTCGTTGACGACCACTCGCTCTTCCGTACAGGTCTTGCGGGGTTGCTGTCGCACCGCGACGACTTTAGTGTTGTTGCCGACTTTGGTAGTGGTGAGGAGTTTCTCGCTAATCTCGAGGACCTCGATGTAGATGTCGTCTTCATGGATATATCTATGCCAGGCATAGATGGCGCCGAGACTACCAGCCGAGCTCTGGCTCTGCGTCCTAACTTGCGCGTAATAACACTCTCGATGTTTGGTGATGACCACTACTACACACGCATGGTCGAGAGTGGTGCTTCGGGCTTCCTGCTCAAGGATAGCGATATCAACGAGGTATACGCCGCTGTTGATAGTGTTATGGTGGGCGATAGCTACTTCAGCACACCCCTCCTTGGCTCGCTTGCACGTCATATGGTTGCTCCAACTATCGAGACGGTGGTTGAGGATGATGCCCTCTCTAGCCGCGAGATAGAGATCCTTGTCGAGGTATGTCGAGGTCTATCGAACCAGGAGATTGCCGACAAGCTATTCATCTCCAAGCGTACGGTAGATAAGCATCGTGCCAACATCCTCGAGAAGACAGGGTGCAAGAACACCGCCAACTTGGTAGTGTTTGCCATTAAGAATCACCTCGTCGAAATATAATTTGTTGTGATAAGGCGCCATTCTCGGCCCATCCCAAAAGATTAGAGCACCTTGGGCTGTACCTCTTGTACTATCCCAAGATGCTCTCTTTTGCGATAGACTAAGCCTAGCTCCTTCTGACAACAAATTCCCTCTTGCTAATCAGTGTTTCATGTCATCGCCACTACGCACCACCAACAAAAAAAGGACGACCCCGACGAGGTCGTCCTATCTATTTTGTGGCCGATGCTTACTTAATAGCGATAGCGTCGATCTCAACAAGTGCACCCATAGGCAATGCTGCAACCTGGTAGCAGATGCGTGCAGGCTTCTCGCCCTGGAAGTACTCAGCGTAGATAGCGTTCATAGCTGCGAAGTCAGCGATAGATGCAAGAAGAACTGTGGTCTTAGCAACATCGTCGTAGCTGTAGCCAGCCTCGTTGAGGATGTAGCCGAGGTTCTTAAGAGCCTGGTGTGTCTGTGCCTCGATGCCCTCTGCCATAACGCCAGTAGCGCCGTCGATAGGAAGCTGACCAGAGATGTAGAGTGTAGCGTCGTGTGCAATAGCCTGTGAGTATGGACCTACAGCCTTAGGTGCCAAAGGTGATGCGATAACTTTTTTCATTTTTCTATTAGTTTTAAGTGATTTGTACTATCTTTGCCCACAAAGATAGGGTATAATTTCGACTTTTAGTATGAAACGCACAATTTTATTTTCTATTATTTCGATTAGCGCCATGCTTATGGCTGTGGGATGCTGCGATTGTCGCAAGCAGGCAAAGAATGCAAAGCCCCTTGTTGGCACCACATGGCAACTTGTACAGCTCATGGGCCAGGAGGTTGCTGCCGAGGGTGATAACTTCATCGTTGTGCTCCACGACAATGGCACACTCTCGACTCGCGGAGCGTGCAACAATGGAAATAGCTCATATAGGATGACCACATCGCGTGAGTTCTCCGTGGGAGAGTTGGCTACAACCAAGGTTATGTGTCGTAATATGGCGCAGGAGCAACAATTCTTCGACATGCTCGCCATGGTCACCCACTACGAGATAGATCGCGACATGCTGCTTCTGTTGAGCAACGGCACGTTGGTGGCTATCCTCCAGGCACGATAGCCTCTCTATACCCACTTTTGGGGAGCTTACGAAATACTTTTCCCATATATTGGGGATTGTCTACCTGACACCTAAGGTCTACCTTTGCAATCGTAAAAGTAGACCTTTTTTGTGTATGCGTAAGACGATTGTAAAACTATCCCTATACCTTATTTATATAGTGGCGGTGCTTGCATATAGCGCCATCACTGCCCATGCTTCGACCCCCGTAGTATCGACAAATCCTCCTACATCAGCCCTTGTAGAGGGCGTGGTCCTCAGTGAGGATGGCTCGCCCATTCCCTATGCTATGGTTGTTGTGCAGGGTACATCGCGTGGCACGACCACCGATGCTCAAGGGCGTTATACCCTTAGGGTGGAGAGTGGCGAGTACGATATCGCCGTATCGTCGCTTGGCTACAACACCGCCGAGCAACGTGTGTCGCTTAGCAGCGGTAAGCCACATGTGCTGGACTTCAACCTCGAGGAGGACGCCACAAATATCGATGAGGTTGTGGTGTCGGCATCAGGCATAGCCAGTGTCAAGCGCTCGCCCTTCAATGCAGTGACCATAGATACACGTCAACATAGCAATGGCGCAAAGAGTCTTAGCGACGCCCTTGCCAAGGCCCCAGGCATAAAACTTAGGGAGTCGGGAGGTGTGGGCTCCGATATGGCAATCACCCTCGACGGCTTCACGGGCAAGCACGTCAAGGTATTTATCGATGGCGTGCCACAGGAGGGTGTGGGTAGCTCCTTCTCGCTCAACAACATACCCGCAGGCTATGCCGAGCGCATAGAGGTCTATCGTGGTGTGGTGCCCGTAGGCTTTGGCTCCGATGCTATAGGTGGCGTGGTTAACATCGTGACTAACAAGCGTCGCCGCAACTGGTTTGTCGATGCGTCGTACTCCTACGGCTCATTCAATACCCACCGCTCGTCGGTGCATGCGGGTCAGACTCTCGACTGTGGATTTGTGTGGGAGGTGAACGCCTTTCAGAACTACTCGGATAACAACTACTCGGTCTTAGCCCCCGTTGAGGACTTCGAGACAGGACGCATAGATAAGAGTAATAAGCAGCGTGTAAAGCGCTTCAACGACACCTATCACAACGAGGCTGTCGTGGCCAAGATTGGTGTTGTGGATAAGCCTTGGGCTGACCGTTTGATGGTGGGTGTGACCTACTCGCAGATGTATAAGGAGATACAGACTGGCGTACGCCAGGAGATTGTCTATGGCGAGAAGCACCGCCGTGGCAACTCCTTGATGCCGTCGTTGGAGTACAGCAAGCGCAACCTCTTCGTGCGTGGCCTCGACCTCACACTCACGGCAAACTACAACCGTAACATAACCTACAACATAGATACTGCGCAGTACAAATTTAACTGGCTGGGTGATACCAAGCGTCTTAACTCGCCAGGCGAGCAGTCCTATCAGCATACTCGCTCCAATAACGATAACTGGAGCGCTACGGCAACCCTCGGCTATCGCCTTAGCGACAAGCATAGCTTCACCCTAAACCATGTATATAGCTCCTTTGTGCGCACCAACACATCGCTGCTTAGTGCTAAGCCTGAGGATGATGCCATTGCCAAGCGCACGCATAAGAATATCACAGGCCTGCAGTATCGCCTAACGCCCAGCGATAGGTGGAACCTCTCGCTCTTTGCCAAGTATTACGCCCTTGCAGTGAGTGGCCCTATGGCCACCGATGCTAATGCCACAGCCTTCGTGGAGCATCATCGCAAGGAGGATGCCTTGGGCTATGGTGCTGCAGCAACCTACTTCCCCTTACCCTCGCTCCAGGCTAAGCTCTCCTACGAGAGGGCCTATCGTCTACCTACCATCGAGGAGATGTTTGGCGACGAGGACCTCGAGATGGGTGATATAGGCATACGCCCTGAGAGTAGCGATAACCTAAACTTCAGCCTCAGTTATACGGGAAACTATGGCGTTAACCACAACCATGGGCTCTACCTCGAGGGAGGCTTCATATGGCGCAATACCAACGACTACATACAGCGTAACATCGTCGACCTCAGCGGTGGTAAGTCGGCAGCGAGCTACATAAACTATGGCCGTGTGATGACCTTTGGAGGTAACTTCACCATGCGCTACACCTTCTCAAAGTGGCTCTCCGTAGGTGGCAATATCACCTATATGGATGTGCGCGATAATATGCCTATAGCCATTGGCACCACCTCGATGCCTAACCTCGGCTATAAGGATCGCATGCCAAATATCCCATACCTCTTTGCAGATGGCGACATAACCTTCACATGGCACGACTGCATATGGCATGGTAACACCTTGAGTATCACCTATGACAATAACTATCTTGCCGGCTTCTACTACTACTCGTCGCGCATAGGCTCGAACAAGAGCGACTATATGGTCCCTTCGCAGTTCTCGCACAACGTGGCCATAAGCTACTCGATCAAGGGTGGTAAGTATAACATCACGGCCGAGTGTCGCAACCTCACCAACGAGGCCCTATACGACAACTTCAGCCTTCAGAAGGCGGGTCGAGCCTTCTATGTCAAGCTCCGCATACGCTTCGGAGGTGAGTAACAACGATAATAATTAAAAACTACACAATATGAAGTATCTAAGAATTATGATTTTTGCATCTCTCCTTGGTGCTATTGCCTGCGAGGGTGCTAACGACAATCCATCGACACAGAGACCTGCGCCAGGCACGCCTATGCCCTATGTCATAGCGTCGCAGGGTACGTTCTCGAACACCACGACCAACGCCCTTCTCACTGCCGAGAGCCTCGATGGGGGCACTATAGGTATGGAGCACGGCTTGGTAAATGATGGTGCGTCCTATTGGGTGTTCTGGGGCGATAAGTATCTCTACGGCCTCACCTACAACCAGGGTAATGCGGGTACTACACGCTCCTATGTTATGAACGAGGACTACGCCCTTGAGGCTCGCCCTGCGGAGTATGCCGTGCGTCGCTTCACGACGGTGGGTGTATACGATAAATACGTTATGACAACCTCTACGGGTGATGGCCCTACGGAGTTTGCCGATGAGAATGGCTACCTTCCAAAGAGCATCCTCGCTTCGCTGCTCGATGTTGAGAATGAGACATATACAACAAATAACACGCTCGAGGAGCACTACATGGCCGAGAACTTCTTGGGCAATGGCGAGTTCGTAACGTTGGCAGGCCTTGAGGAGGTAAGTGGCAAGCTATATTCGGCAGCCGTGCCTATGGGTTTGAGCCAGTATGGTGTGAAGGCTGAGGGTGGCAAGTGGGTGCGTGAGGGCTTTGCCGACCTCATCAAGACCGAGTCGGGAGGCTCGGGTAGTGGTGCCTACAAGGAGGGTGAGCTTCAGTGGACACAGTACCCCGATGAGTGCTGGGTGGCAATCTTCGATGATGAGAGCTTGTCTACTAAGCGCCTTATACGTAGCGATAAGATTAGCTATGCTGCGGGCCGCCATAAGTCGCAATACTATCAAATGGTTTGGGAGTCGGAGAGTGGTGATGTATATGTATTCTCACCCTCGTATGCTAAGACTATGGCCGACGAGCGTCAGCAGACAACACTCCCAGCAGGTGTTGTGCGCATCAAGGCGGGCACCGAGGAGTTCGACGATAGCTACTATGTCGACTTCGAGGCGCTCTCGGGAGGCTACTCTTTCTTGCGCACATGGTATGTAGGTGGCACAAAATTCCTCATGCTCATGTATGACTCGCCTCTCGCTCCAGGACAGACCATGGTGGCCAATAGGCTCGCTATCTTCGATGCCGAGGCATCGACACTTACCTATGTTACAGGACTCCCTAACTCGGATGTTATAACCAGCTTTGGTAATGCTCCCTATGTCGAGGATGGCAAGGCCTATGTGGCGGTGACAACCTCGGATAGCTACCCTGCAATATACGCCATAGATATTGATAGTGCTGAGGCAACGAAGGGTCTTACAGTGGCAGCTACGCAGGTGGGCTGTGTGGGTCGTATGTCACCACTAAGATAGAAAATCGTGAATTAATAGCGCAATACGTCATAGATTTTGTATCTTTGTAGTATATTTTGAAACTATGAGTATGAAGAGTTTTATCAAGCAGCTACATATCTGGCTCTCGATACCCCTGGGTGTTATCATCTCGATAATATGCTTCACGGGAGCTATCCTCGTCTTCGAGCGCGAGATTGCCCAATATGTGCAATCGGAGTACTACTGGGTAGATAGTGCCCAGGGCGAGCCACTCCCCATGGAGGAACTACGCGCTAAGGTGGAGGCTACGCTCGACAAGGGCAAGAGTATCGGAGATGTAGAGGTCGACGCAGACCCCGAGCGCACCTATATGTTTAAGGTTGTGAAGAGTGGTAAGGGTGGCAAGAAGGGTAAGCCTGAGACCATATATGTAAACCAGTATACGGGTGAGGTTCTCGGTACGCCCAAGCGTCTTGCCTTCTTCCAGGAGACCTTCCGCCTGCATCGTTGGCTTATGGATGCCCCAGCTGAGAAGGGAGCTATGAGTTTTGGTAAGCTGGTTGTGGGCATTAGCACTATTGCTATGGTCATACTCCTTATCTCGGGCATAGTGCTCTGGTGGCCTAAGGGCATCAAGATGCTCAAGAATCGCACCAAGGTCTCGTTGACCAAGGGGTGGCGACGCTTCAACTACGACCTCCATGTATCGGCTGGTATGTATGCTACCATACTACTACTCATCATGGCGCTTACAGGCCTTGTATGGTCCTTCGAGTGGTATAGTGATGGCTTCTATGCTCTCTTTGGCGAGGATGCTCGCCAGTGGCTCAGAGCGCTACATACGGGAAGTATTGGTGGTATCACCACCAAGATACTATGGGCGATAGCTGCCATTATCGGCGGTACACTACCGCTTACGGGCTACTACCTCTGGATCAAGCGTAAGTTCTGTCGCAAGCAGGCGCAATAGCGAGAGAGGGGATTACATATAATAGATAAGTGCGAGGCCACACCTCGCACTTATCTTGTCTACCGATGTTGACTTTGTGCCCTATCGTGAGGCTACGCCAAGCACACCCTTGGTGTTCTTGGCCCACTTATCTTGGGCACGGAGCACCTGCTCGACAATGTCACGCACGGCGCCTCTGCCGCCATCGAACTCCGAGACGTAGCGCGAAGCCTCGATAACCTCCATGCAGGCATCTGCTGGACACACGGGGATGCCCACAATGCGCATGCACTCAAGGTCGGGGATGTCGTCACCCATATATATCACATTCTCGGCATTAAGCCCATACTTTGCTATGAACTCGTTGATAGCCTTAATCTTATCCATGCAGTTGAGGTACATATCCTCTATGCCCAACATCTCAAGGCGGCGGCGTAGCATCTCGCCTCTACCACCCGAGATAACGCATATCTTATACCCCTCACGAATGGCGTAGGCCAGGGCGTAGCCATCCTTGGCATAGTAGCGGCGAATGAAGTCGCCATCGGGTGTAGGTATGATACCTCCGTCGGTCATCACACCATCGACATCGAAGACAAATGCTTCGGTGCGTGCTATATCCTCTTTGAAGTTTCCCATATACTCTCGGTTATTTCGTTATATATTTTCGACTCTCGTTCCTTTGTGCCAAGCATTGCAAGGTGACGCTCTACAACACCCCTATCTCCTCGCACCGCAGGGCCTGTCTGCATCCTCTTAGGGTCGTCGCACGATAGGGCCTTGGCCGTAGTCTCGGCAATAAGGGGCTTTAGCACATCGAACGATAGCCCCTCCTGGACCATCATATCACGGCCTATGGCCCACATGTGGTTGGCGAAGTTGTTGACAAAGACCCCGGCGAGATGTATCTTGCGACGAAGCTCCGAGGTGGCATACTCGACCCTTGGGCTTAGAAGCAGGGCAAAGCTACGAATGCGCTCCTCCACCTCTTTGCTCTCAGCCTCAATGAATATGGTGACGTCGCTAAGTTTCACCTTGCGACCACTGCTAAAGCTCTGGAAGGCGTAGAGGATACCTCGGCAACCACCCCTCTCGGGAAGTACCTCCAGGGGGACGCTGCCCGCAGTGTGCACCACGATAGCCTCCTCGGGGAAGGTGTTGCTCTTAGCTACGCTCTCCACAGCGCTATCCGATACGGCGATGATGTAGATGTCGGCATCTGAAAGCTCCGTGGTATGCTGCCCCCACTTGGTGTTACCCAGCGACGCAAGCCAACGGCCACGCTCTCGGTTGCGGGCTACGATGCCCACAAGGTCGAAGTTGTCGTCATCGGCAATATTGTATACCAAGGCCTCGGCAACATTGCCCGAGCCTATGATGACCACCCTCACAGGTGTTGTCCCTCTACTCTTACTCATTGTTATTTTAGTTCTATGACCCAGTTCTCACCCTCTATGGTTGTTATGGCTATGGTAGCCTCGCTACCCGCCTTGGCACCTATAGCCTTGCGCGCACCCTCTACCGTGAGGTGTGTGTCGCGCTTGAGTATCTCTATGCCACGGTTGCGCCACTCGCGCTTCAGCTCCTTGGGCTGATAGCGACGTATGCTGCGAATCTCGTATATGCGGCAGGGTAGTGGCTCCTCGGGTAGCTCGCGAGCAAAGGCGTAGCCGTTGTTACTCCATATCGAGGCGTAGGGCTTGAGTGCCGCCATGGCTACACGCCCCTTCTGAAGTGCCACATCGGGGATGAGCATATAGCGCCACTCACCCTCGGCAAAAGAGTCACTGCTTGGCCCGCAGAGCATATCCTTAGGGCTATACACCCACTCGCCCATGCCTATGGGTGCTATGCGAAGAGTATTCTTCTCGGCCTCGGTGTATATGTTCACCTCCTTGCACTCGCCGCCCAGCGATACTATCTCCACCTCGGCGGGTGAGAGTAGGCGGAAGGCCTCCTCGCAGTCGAAGAGTGGCGATAGCTTGATTGCCACACGTGAGGCTATCTGCCTTAGGCGGGGCATGAGTTGTAGCATATCTGGAGAGCAATCCTCCATACAGACCATCTTGCGCCCCTCGGCAGAGCGTCTATCAGGGTCGGCATATACCCAGTCGAAGTGCTCGGTGCAGTTTGCCACATACTCCTCGGCGGTGGTGGCGATGACCTCCACATTGTTTATTCCCAGGAGCTTGAGGTTGTGGCGCACGACATTTGCTAGCTGCTCGTCGCGTTCGAGGGTCACCACGCGGCTAAAGCGTGAGGCAAAGGCCATGGCGTCGATACCCAGGCCGCAGGTAAGCTCCAAGAGGCTACCTCCAGCTATGGGCTTACGCTCGGCAGACTCCTCGCTTGACGACTGCTCGAAGGCACGTGGTGGTATGATGGCTCGCACCTCGTAGAGCCTTGGTAGCTTACGTCGTGAGCGCTGCAAGTACTTCACCGCAGTGGCTACTGCCGAGGCGTGGGGCACGCTACGGTCGAGGGCTATTGCTGCGGGATCTCGCTCTATGTTTCGCTCTATGGCCTCACGCACCTCGGCGGTGGTGAGAAGCTCTATATCTGTTGTAGTTGTCATGCAACGACAAAGTTATCACTTTTTTTTGATTCATACGCCCATATGGCGACCGTTATCGCAATAATTATTGCATAGAGCATTGCGACACCGCCCTCACCAAGCCTATACTCTATGATTGCCCACTCCAGGTGTGAGGCTTGTACTACAAAGTCATTCTGTATGCCTGCCGACCACTCAGCTATGCGCGCAAAGGGCGTACCCAGGGGTGGTGGCAGCAGGAGTGTTGCCATGCTTGCACCAATGATGATGTATGCTGTGAACATCGCCAGTGGTGTGATGATGATACCTATGATAGGGACATTGCCAAACGTGTGGCTAATGATTGGCAGAGTCCATATCGAGGCCGCCATGCCCACAGCCACCGAGGCTATGAGATATCGGGATGCAAGGTGCTCCCCGTTGAGCCTTCGTATTATGGGTACCGCCCATAGTACTATGCCCATGACAGCTGCGACGGATAGCTGGAAGCTTATATCGTAGATGCTTTCTGGGCGATATACAATCATGAGAAGCACCGCTGTGGCAAGAATGTTAGCCGTGTTATAGCGCTGCGAACTGTAATATGTTAGGTAGACGATGCTTATCATCACAGCGGCACGCACCACCGAGGGAGAGCCTCCACACACCACGACGTATACCCATATTGCGATGATAGATAGTATGTTGCGTATCATATATCCACGGTGTATTAATAGCACCGGGATAAGTAGTATGTTGATGATTATAAGCACTATGCCGAGGTGTAGACCCGATACTGCCATAAGGTGGGAGAGACCTGTTCGCGAGTATGCCTCACGCAGCTCGGTGCTTTGCAGACGGCGTGATCCTGCCGCCATGGCCTCCACTGTCGCATGCGCCGAGCTATCCTGTACGTAGTAGCCCAGGCGCTCTATGGCTTGGGCCTGAAGCGATATGTCGCCGCCATGCTCTACATGAGATATCTCGTAGGCGTTGACATCTATACGCCCTATCACCCCACGGTGGTGTAGCAGATCGTTGTAACCCTTGTTACGCGATATCTGCTCCTTGATGTGAGTGTTTAGGTACAGTCTGTCGCCTACGCCTATCGTGTCGCACGAGGTGTATAGTTGCACCCTATAGTCGCTATCGTGCCACATCTGGCCATCGCTCCACCGCTTAATCTCTCCCTCTACGGCATAGCGGTCGTAGCGCTTGGTAGGGTGGTTGTCGATGTCGATAACAAGGTCGATATCCCTGTTGTATGGTATCTCAATATGCTCTCGTCGTAGCTCGGTAATGAGGTAGCCAAAGAGGAGTAGAGCCACAAAGCTATAGGCCATGGCACCTCTGCGATGTGCTATGCGCCACGCCACCAGGGCTAAGGCTGTCATGCTTGTGGCTGCGAGCCATAGTGGTATGGTGTAGCTATCGGCGAGGATGATACCCAGGATTATGGGTATGAGCGCAAGAAGCATGGGCATAGAGCTCACCCTATGCCCAATGTTTCGTAGGTTAAACCTCCTAAGCAAGTGGTCGTATGCGAACATCGCACACCTCCTTGAGGCTCTCGGCAAGTGCCTCTACATCGGTAGGCTCCTCCACCTGACCATAGTGATAGGGGTAGAAGATCTTGGGTTTGAGGGTCTTGATAGCCTCTTGTGCTTGCTCGGGCTTCATTGTATATGGCTGGTTAACAGCAAGGAAGGCTATGTCTATATCTTTGAGTGCGAGCATCTCCTCGGTGGGCTCCGAATCTCCGGACATATAGATGCGCACGGCATTGCCCAAGGTTAGGATATAGCCGCAATCCTCCCTCTCCTTGGGGTGGAACTGCAACTGATTCTCCGAGGTGTTGTATGCCGCAATGGCCTCAATCTTGATGTCGGTGAAGGGCTGAGCCACAGCGCCTGGTAGCATCGTGTAGCACTCGCCAACAAAGCCCTCGGCAGAGCTCTTGTCGAGGAGAATGTGGCTATCCACCTTCTGAAGGTTCTCGATGGCTGCCATATCGAAGTGGTCGTAGTGTGAGTGCGACACAAGGATTATGTCGGCCTTGGGTAGTCGCTCGTAGTCGGCATTGTCCGATACGGGGTCGAGGTATATATGCTTATCCATATACTCTATCGAGAGAGAGGCGTGAGCAAAGAAGGTGATTTTGAGCTTCTCGCCATTTATCGTTAGCTCGTCACATGGATAGCTTGGTGTTGATGGCTTACTGCCAAAAAGATTCTTGAATATTGACATAGCGTATACTATTTTAGGTTGTTTATAAATTCTGTGATTGTGTTCGTAAGACCTTGTGTTATATGAGGTGTGCTGTTTAGATATACCTCGTAATATTGTGCCATGCGATCTGTTGTGCTGGCATCCTTTAGTACGTGCGACATACTCTCAAAGACGACATGCTTGGCGCTTGGACAGGCATCCTTAAGTCTGTTACCATTATCTACCGATACCTGTATGTCTCTGCCTCCCGAGATTATGAGCACGGGAACTGTGCATCGTGCGATATACTCTGCGGGGTTGTACTCCATGCAGTTGATAAGGAATGGCTGCACCGAGGGGTGGAAGAGCCCTATTAGCTCATTGGGAATATCCGCTATATCTATCTTACTCCCCTGCTTGAGGGTGCTGATAATACTCTCGGCCTTAGCCATAAGCTCCTTGTTGGCGGGAAGTAGCTGTGCCGAGAGCTGTGTTACGAGTATCTCATCTATGGGGTAGCCTGGGGCGCATAGTAGTATAGCTCCATCTATGATGTCGGGGTGGAGGGCCGCCAATATTGTGGCTATCTCACCACCCTCGCTGTGGCCCGCAAGAAATACCCTCTTGAAGCCCTCGGCTCTAAGATACTCTATACAAGCCCGTGCATCGTCTATGTAGTTGTCGAAGGTGAGGTTGGGGACGTCGGCCATAGGTATCGAGCTAAGGCCTATGCCACGCTTGTCGTAGCGCATGACACTAAAGCCCTGGGCTACAAGTTCGTTTGATAGCATCTTGTAGCAGTTTGTCACGAGGCTTGGTCCAGAGTTACCGTTGCGGTCGGTAGCTCCCGAGCCGGCGATGATGAGTATCGCCGTATCGCTATTTGAGGATGCTCTGTCGAGTGTGGCGCTTATCGAGCCCCACTCCCTTGGTATGGCGTGGTCTATAAACTGTGCCGATAGCTCCATGGTGCCTATAAGAAGTAGTCCTAAAAATGATAGTAATGCTTTGTGTATCATGATACTATAGCTCTATGTTTGTGAACGAATCCTCCACAACCATGGTCAGATGCTTGCGGTCGAGGTGGGTGTATATCTCTGTTGTCACGATGCTCTCATGTCCGAGTAACTCCTGCACCTGGCGTATGTTGGCGCCACCCTCCAGGAGGTGTGTGGCGTAGGAGTGGCGCAGGGTGTGGGGGCTTATCTGCTTGTCGATGCCCGCAAGAAGGGCCGCCTGCTTGATGATGTTGAATATCATGATGCGTGTCAGGGGCTTGCCTCTGTTGTTGAGAAAGAGGGTAGTCTCCGAGGGCTTGTGTGGTTTGCGATACTCCATGTATAGCTGTATCTTATCACGTGCTACGGAGCCTATGGGAACAAGGCGCTGCTTGTCGCCCTTGCCTATGATGCGAATGTATCCCTCGCCAAAGAAGAGGTTGTCGATCGTAAGTGCCGTAAGCTCCGAGACACGCAGTCCACATGAGTATAGCACCTCCACAATGGCGCTATCACGACACCCCTTTGCTGTGCGCATATCGAAGGTGTCGAGCATGGCATCTATCTCCTCCACGCTGAGGGTATCGGGTAGCGAACGTCCCATCTTGGGTGCCTGCACGGTGTCGGTGGGTAGCTGCTCTATGCGCTCGTTGAGGAGCATGAAGTTGTAGAAACTCTTGATGCCCGAAAGACGGCGTGCCTGTGAGGCTCCGCTACGTCCCTGGTCGTAGAGCCACCCCATGAAGCGCTCAATCATCTCGGGTTCCACCTCCTTGGGTAGCACACCGTAGTAGTGCATCACAAAGTTGTGAAACTCGTCGAAGTCACGCATGTAGGCCTCGATGCTATTCTCCGTGAGGCGCTTCTCGAAGCGTATGTAGCGTGCGTACTCCGCACGAATTTTATCCCAACTTTTCGCAATATCTGCCATATTATTCTTATCTTTGTGGTAAAGATACAAAAATTTTACATAATATCATCCACAACCGCAAATTTTTGAGCCTATGAAGCGATATATTAACCTCTCCATATCGTGTGACTCTGAGGAGTTATCCGAGATTGTTGTAGCCTATCTCTCGGACTACGACTTCGAGTGTTTCGATGTTGAGCCCAGTGAGTCGGGCGTCATACTTCAGGCCTATATCCTTGCCGATAGGTGGGAGGAGTGTCGAGGTGAGGCTCTGGAGGCTATTGCCGACTATGGCTCGTTGCTTCGAGAGGAGGGTGTCGAGGATGAGAATTGGAACGAGCGCTGGGAGCAGGAGAGCTTTCATCCTGTAGATATCGATGGCAGGATGGTTATTCGTGCCCCTCATCACGAGGCTGTGGAGGGCGTAGTGGAGGTTATTGTGGCTCCGCAGATGTCCTTCGGCTCGGGTCATCACGAGACCACACGCATGATGTGTCGTGCTATTATGGCTACGGCGTGTTGTGGTCAGGTTGTTGATGTAGGTTGTGGTACTGGTGTGCTCTCTATTGCTGCCCTGAAGTGTGGCGCTCAGCATGTTGATGCTGTGGATATCGACCCTTGGTCGGTGGAGAGTGCTCGTAATTCGGCGTTGCTCAACGACCTTGCAGAGCGTATGGATGTTGTAGAGGGTACGGTTGAGGTCTTTGTTGGGCGTAGATACGATATGGTCATGGCCAACATCAATCGTAATATAATACTAGGCGATCTTACCCACTACGTTGCTATCCTCAATGATGGTGGAAGTATGCTCCTCAGTGGCTTCCTTGCCGAAGATGTAGCCCCTATTATTGAGGCTGTTACGGGCTATGGCCTAAGTCATGTCTCAACGCTGGAGGATGGTGAGTGGCGATGTCTAACCTTCGTAAAACCTTAGGCGCTATGATAATTCTACCTTCGGCATATTTCGGCTCTACGGAGTATTGGACAGCCCTTATTAAGGGTGGTGAGGATGTCGTCCTTGACCTTGGTGAGAACTATATAAAGCGCTCGGAGCGCAACCGCACTACGATAATGACATCGGGTGGTGTTATGCAACTATCCGTGCAACTTGCCCACGCCAACCGCCCACGCCAACCCATAACATCTATGAGGGTTGATTACTCGAAGCGCTGGCAACATCAGCACCTTGTAGCCATAGAGTCGGCCTATCGCTCGTCGCCCTACTTCGACCACTATGCCCATCGCTTTCTACCCCTCTTCGAGCGTGAGTGGCGCTATCTTGTAGATCTCAATATGGCCACCCTTGAGCAGTGTTGCGCCATCCTTAAGATGCCCATGCCTCGTATCTCGGAGAGTTATATCACCGCCACGGAGGGTGATATGGATATGCGTGATAAGAAGAGAGATGGCTCGACATACGCTGCCGAGCCATACATTCAGGTGTTTAGCGATAGGTTCACGTTTGAGGCCAACCTATCTATCTTGGACTTGATAATGTGTGAGGGCCCTGAGGCACGTGCCACACTTATCGCTTCACAACTCTAATCGTTGCACTATCTCTAAGTTTTCCATCGGCAGATGTAGCTACTACCTCGGCCTCGCCCTCTATTGTCACCACCTCGGTTAGCCATACGTTGCGTCCCACCTCCTTGAGCTCTACACTCTGATTGTTGATGGTTAGCTGAGGAACGCCCGCTGTTGAGTAGATGGTGAACTGCTGCTCGGGGTTGTTGCGTACGCTCCATCTCTTGTCGGCGATATGTAGCGTTGGCGATGTCTTGTTCCAGAGGGCGCGATATAGGTAGTATGCATCCTTCTTAGTCGTGTGGTCGAAGCCCACCAATCCCGACTGATTCATGCCGTAGGGGCGACGCGACGAGGCGTAGTCGAACATGTTGTCGAGCCATACGCCCCAGAATATACCCTCACGCTCGATGATGTCGATGTATCGCTCATGGTGGCGTGTCTGTCGACGCTCTGGAAGGTGGCGTGTACCACGCTTAGCACGCTCCAATGTCTCGGTGGTGTGCGAGGGTACGCCCTCCTCGCCATAGCATACTCCTGCGTTAAGTCGCTCCCAGTTGCCATTCGTGCGTAGCTGCTCGCACCATATCGCCACATCCTCGGCCGAGCCCTTTGTCCAGCCCACATCCTGGCGTAGTGCTACGAGGTCGGTGATAAAGTTAATCTCACCATCTACGTTGCTGCAGCCCACCGTCGGACGAGTGTTATCTATGCTGTGTGATAGCTCGTTAAGCTCCTCGATATATTGTGCTATGTCGCTGCCGCGCTGCGATACGAGCGAAAATACTCCCCACATCACCACTGATGGGTGGTTGTAGTTCTGGTATACAATCTCCTTGAGCTGCTCCCTGCCGTTTTGTTTGAAGGCCTCCGAGCCGTAGTAGCATATATCCGAGAAGCCTATTGCTGAGCGCGTGAAGGGTATATCTACCCACGAAACGATGCCTCGTTTGTCGCACTCGTCATAGAGGTAGCTATCGTGAGGACCTACCATTGAGCGTATGGCATTGGCTCCCAGGTCGCATATTGTCGTTAGGTCGCTGTCTATGTCAAGGTTGCTTATGGCTGTTGCCGCACCCTGTCGGTCGTGGGCAAGGTTTACACCTCGTATCTCTATGGCTTTACCGTTTATACACAGGCGGTTGTCGTCCGATATCTCTATTGTCCTGAATCCTGTTTTGATGCGAATGATGTCCGTTGGGTTCTCCAGGTCGCCTATGGATGCCTCCACGGTGTAGAGCGTAGGGTGCTCGGGGCTCCATAGCTCGGGGTGGCTAATCTCGTATGGCACCTTTACAGACTTCTCTCCATCTATCTTTGTCACCTTCATCGAGCGGTAGCTCACCTCGTAGCCGTTTGGCGCCACGATGCGTAGGTTTACCATCAGGTGGTCCTCGGGTGTCGATAGGTATATGTGTGCTACGCCCGTTGCCTTGCTCTCGCTGTTTGTCTGCTGCTCGATAATTACGCCGTCACTCGAGTAGAATAGTGGCGATATGATGCTCTGGGGTGTCACCATGAGCTCCACCTCGCGATATATACCGCCGCAGAGGTCTATGTCAGAGGATGTGGGAAGCACATCGCTACGGTAGGCATTCGATGCCACCACACGTATGTAGTTGTCCGCACCATACTTCACCGCTTCGGTAATCTCTATGGTAAATGCCGTGTAGCCGCCTCTATGTCCGCCAACATGTTTGCCGTTGATGAATACGTCGGCCACACTCTGCACACCGCCAAAACGCAGAAAGATGCGTTGTCCCTGCCACTCGGTGGGTATCCACGTTGTGCGTGTGTAGTTTGCCGAGGTGCGCTTGTAGTTTGTGTCACCCTCCGTTATGTGGTCGTTCCACGTATGGGGTAGTGTGACATACTCGGCATTGCTGTTGTCGAGTTCTTCGGTAAAGTAGAAGCGCCACCCGTCGTTTATGGGGTGATACTCTCGAGTAGGCTCCGATGCCCATGTTGTAATGGTGAGGAGTAGTGTGAATATGGTGAGTATGTATCTCATTTGAGTATATTTTGTGAGGGCAAATATACGAATAAAGAAAAAAAATTACTAACTTCGTGCGGAATATGTGCTACTAATAGTATTAAATTTTTGCAACTATGATTGATATTCTTGTTATTATCGCCATGCTTTTGGCCATATACATTGGTTATCGTCGAGGCTTTATTGTCTCGCTTATTCACCTTGTGGGCATATACTTAGCAACCCTTCTTGCCCCAGCTATCGCTGAGCCTATTGGCTCAATGTTTATGGGCGATAATAAGTATCTCGCCTTTATTGCGGGCTTCTTCTTGGTGATTGCAGCTGCCATCTTTATCCTATGGTTCGCAGCTCCCATCCTTGGTAAGTTTATAATGTTCCTTAACCCCTTCAAGCGCTTCGATAAGATTCTTGGCGGTGTGCTTAACTTGTGTGTTATGTTGGTTGTGACCGCTGGTTTGTTTGCAACCTTCGACTATGCTAACATTAGCAATCAGCCCGATATTAAGAAAATATCAGCCTATGCAGAGCAGAGGGTAAATAGCGGTGAGGGTATAACCACTGATGACATCAAAGCATTTGCTAATGGCGATATTGAGATGATGCGCAAAATCTTCAAACCTCGCTTTGTCGAATACGAGACCCTCGATAGCTCTACATTCTTCAACCCGTTGGCAAGCTTTGGTCGTGCCATTGCGCCATCGCTCGATGGTCTCAATAGCTTGGTACGCAACGAGGCTAAGGAGAGTATAAGCAAGGATGTTCTTCTTTGATTAACTCATTGATATATGGCAATATCTGGTATTGAGGGTACGGTGATTAGCTCTACGGGTAGCTGGTATGAGGTGGCTACTGCCGAGGGTAGTCTAAATTGTCGCATACGAGGTCGTCTGCGTCTTAAGGGTGTGCGCTCCACAAACCCCGTGGTTGTGGGCGATAGGGTTGTTGTTGAGCCCGATGGTGATAGTAGTGTTATCGTGGAGATTATGCCACGACGCAACTATGTCATACGTCGTGCATCCAACCTCTCAAAGGAGTCACATATCATCGCCGCCAACCTCGACCATGCACTCCTCATCGTCACACTCCACTCGCCAACCACTCCTCGTGAGTTTGTTGACCGCTTCCTTGTAACCTGTGAAGCGTATAAGGTGCCAGTGACTATCGTTCTTGGTAAGGCCGATACCCTTGTTGATGAGTATGCTACGGAGGCAGAGGAGTTTGAGGCTATATATAGGGATGCTGGCTACGAGGTGTTGCGCCTATCGTCGCTCAAGGGCGATGGTGTGGAGACCATACGCGAGATGCTCAAGGGGCGTACTACGCTTGTTGCGGGTAACTCGGGTGTCGGCAAGTCGACACTCATAGGCACCATTGCTCCCGATATCGAGATACGCACTGGCGAGATCTCCGAGAGTCACCATAAGGGAAAACATACAACCACCTTCTCGACAATGTATCCCATTGAGGGTGGCTACATAATAGATACTCCGGGCATCAAGGGCTTCGGACTCATAGACATTGACGACAAGGAGCTGTGTCGCTACTTCCCAGAAATGATGCGACTATCGCCCGACTGCCGTTTCTACAACTGTACTCACACCCACGAGCCTGGATGCGCTGTGGTTGAGGCTGTTAAGGAGGGTACTGTTGCCTATTCTCGCTATGAGAGTTACCTGAAAATATTAGACGAAGATGACAAATATCGCAAGTAGACTGCGTACCGAGGAGCATAGCGAGGCGTGGCTTCGTGAACGTCTCGACTATATGACGCAATTCCTTACCGACGAGCGCCGTGAGGTGTTGCGTCGCACCGTTTCGCAGCGCACCCACTATATGCGCATCCTTACCGAAAATATGTTCCATCCCCAGAATGCCAGCGCCATAATGCGTCACTGCGAGGCCTTTGGCATTCAGCAGATTCACACCGTCGAGGATCGATGCAAGTTCGACCCCTCGGTGAATATCGTTCGAGGCACCCAGAAATGGGTGGATGTTGAACATCACGAGACTACCGCTGAGGCCCTTGCAGCACTCAAGGCCGAGGGCTATCGTATCGTTGCCACCACGCCACATCGCTGTAGCGTAACGCCCGAGACCTTCGATGTGACTAAGGGTAAGTTCGCTCTGGTCTTCGGTACGGAGCATGCTGGAATCTCCGATGAGGTTATCGAGGCTGCTGACGACTTCCTGATGATACCTATGTGTGGTATGGTCGAGAGCCTCAATGTCTCGGCGTCGGCTGCCATACTTATATATATGCTTTCGGAGCGTATTCGTCAGAGTGTTGATGACTGGCAACTTACCGATGCTGAGAGTCTTAAGTTGCTCACTCGCTGGACGATGTCGTCTGTGCGTGACTATGAGGGAATATTGCGCCGTGCCGAGCAGAGTGGTAAACTAACCGTTGAATATTAGTAACTATGATTCTTCGCAAACAATTTCTCGAGCATGTAGGTCAGACCTCTCCCTCGCCAATGATGATCGAGGTTGAGCGTGCCGAGGGCTCGTTCTTCTATACTCCCGAGGGTAAGCGCTACTTCGACCTTGTGGCTGGTGTCTCGGTGAGCAATGTTGGTCATGCTAACGAGACTGTTGTTCAGGCAGTGCAGGAGCAGGCGGCCAACTATATGCATGTCATGGTCTATGGCGAGATGGTTGAGCGTCCTCAGGTGGAGTATGCTCGCCGTATTGCAGCGCTTCTGCCTGGAGCACTCGACTGTGTCTACTTCGTAAACTCTGGTGCCGAGGCCGTTGAGGTCGCCCTCAAGCTCGTTAAACGCTATACGGGTCGCACTGAACTCATATCTATGCGCCGTGCCTATCATGGCTCAACACATGGCGCTATGTCGATGATGGGAACTCCCGAGGGCGAGGAGTGGAAGGCTGAGTTCCGACCCCTTCTTCCTGATGTTAAGTCCATAAATTTCAACTCGTTTGAAGATTTGCAGCATATCACCTCGCGCACTGCTGGTGTCCTCTGTGAGGTCGTGCAGGGCGAGGCCGGTGTGCGTCTTCCCGATGTGGAGTGGTTGCGCGCTCTTCGTGCTCGATGTACCGAGGTTGGGGCGCTCCTCATCTTCGATGAGATACAGACCGGTATGGGTCGCACGGGCGATATGTTTGCCTCTACGAAGTATGGCGTTCAGGCCGATGTTGTCTGCTTGGCTAAGGCCTTTGGTGGCGGTATGCCTCTCGGTGGTGTGGCTGCCAATAAGCAGCTCCTCGATTCGTTCACGCATAACCCATGTTTGGGCCATATTACAACCTTCGGTGGTCACCCCGTGTGCTGTGCTGCGGGTCTTGCGGCCCTAAACTACCTTGTAGATAATCGTGTTGTCGAGGGTGTTGAGGCTAAGGGCGCTCTCTTTGAGGATAGATTGAAGGGACATGCTAAGGTGTTGGAGATTCGTCGTTCGGGTCTTTTGCTTGCCGTGGAGCTTGGTCACTCGGAGTACCTCTATCGCCTTATGGAGATCTTTAAGGAGGAGGGTATCATGAGCGATTGGTTCCTCTATTGCGATACAGCATTCCGTATCTCGCCGCCCCTTACAATCTCTGAACCCGAAATCGAGGAGTGCTGCCAAATTATTCTTCGCTCACTCGATAGATTATAACTCGAGACTATTTACTATTTATGAGGGCCTGCCTAACGGATGATGTTGGGTAGGCTCTCTTTTATATATATAAATATAGGTATATTTAGATGTTTGTAAAAATATTAAAAAATAATGTAAAAAAGTTTGCAAAATGTTTGGAGATTAAAAATAAAGCGCTACCTTTGCACCCGCAATCAGGAAAACAGTGTTTCCTTGATTGCAGCAAAGGTTTTGAAAAATATTTTGAAAAAAAAGTTACCGAAAAATTTGGTACATTCAAAATAAGTATTTATCTTTGCACCCGATTTCCGCTTTAAAAAAGAGGTTATCGAAAAATGGAAGTTCTGATAAACCAGAATATAGTTCTTTGAAGATATTGAGCAGCTAAAGTTTAATCTATCTCTTAAAGAGATAATTTCAAACAATACCTTTGAGATTAGAGCTAACGATTAATATTCAAAATTTTTTACAATGGAGAGTTTGATCCTGGCTCAGGATGAACGCTAGCGGCAGGCTTAACACATGCAAGTCGAGGGGCAGCATAATGAAGTAGCAATACGGAATTGATGGCGACCGGCGCACGGGTGCGTAACGCGTATGCAACCTACCCATAACAGGGGGATAACACTGAGAAATTGGTACTAATACCCCATAACAGTTT
>JAZRMM010000025.1:0-34333 GCA_045647535.1 Alistipes sp. | reverse complement strand
AACGACGCCCCTGTAACAGAGGAGTTGCTCTACGGTGACAACTTCGACGGTAAGGAGGCAACTAAGGAGTATGGCAACAGCAACAGCTCATGGCCCTACATCGACCAGTTCCCCGAGTTCGCAAACCCCGAGGGTCCCGCAGCTGAGAATGTAACCTACTCTGGTAGCGGCGTATCTGTTCGCGCTAACTCATCTTCTAACAGCTCTTACTCAGACTACGCTGGTTCAGGCTCGAACAACATCTTCTTCGGTGGTGGCGCATACTTCCAGGTTAACGACATCGCTTTGGATGCTGCACAGGTGAACTACAAGATGACTTTCGGCTCGGAGAAGTACACTCAGAATGGCGACAGCACATTCAAGCCCGAGGAGTTCATTGTATCTATCTCTAAGAACGGCACAGAGTGGGCTCCCGTGGAGTACACATACGCTGGTACAGAGCCTGGTCGTTGGAATGTTGCAACTGCTGATTTCACTTTGGCTGCTGGTACAGATAAGCTCTACATCAAGTTCGAGGCAAAGGTTGCTTCAGTATATCGTCTCGACGATGTTAAGTTCTATGTTGGCAACGGTGGTCAGACTGTTGACCTCGACAACATCCAGATTGTTGAGCCAGAGCCTCCAACAACCGATGCTCTCTACTTTGAGAACTTCGACGGTCAGGCTGCTCAGAAGGATGGTAACTACTGGCCTTATGTAACTGACTTCCCTGAGATGAGGAATGCTGTAGGTCCTGCTGCAGCAAACGTATCATACGATGGTCACAACACAACCGTTCGTAACAACTCTAACTCTGATGGCTCATACTCTGACTACGCTGGTTCGGGTGTTAACAACATCTTCTTCGGCAAGGTTGAGAACTACTTCACTATCATGGGTCTTGAGTTGGAGTCTTCACAGAAGGACCTCATCTTGACCTTCGGTACTGAGAAGTACTCACAGACATTGGGTAGCTTGTTCACTCCATCGGAGTTTATCGTATCGCTCTCTGCCGACGGCGAGAAGTGGTCAAATGTTGAGTACACATTCGCTGGTACTGCTGAGGGCCGTTGGAATGTTGCTACTGCAAACTTCACATTGAAGGAGGTTCCTTCTAATCTCTACATCAAGTTCTCTGCTACTGCTGAGAGCGCATACCGCCTCGACGACGTTACCTTGAATGTTGGTGAGGGTGGTCAGGAGATTGACCTTGAGGCAGGCACAGCTCCTGAGCCTCCAGTACAGGGTGAGGTCGTTAAGGCTACAGTAGCTGAGTTCTTGGCAGCTGCTGAGGATGCTACTATCTATGAGCTTACTGGTGAGATTACTAATGTGGCTAATACCACATTTGGTAATTTTGATCTTACTGACTCAACAGGCACTGTATACATCTATGGTCTTTGCTCTCCTGAGGGCGTAGAGAAGTACTGGGAAGAGTCTGGTGCTAAGCTTGGCGACACAATCACAATTCAGACTACTCGTACATCATACAATGGCACTGCTCAGGGTAAGAATGCCATCTTCGTATCGCTTGTTCCAGGTGAGGGTGGCGAGAATCCTGATCAGCCAAACGTTCCTGCTGCTGGTGTTTACGAGTCTGATTCTGCATTCGTAAACAATGAGGAGAACTACTCTTTTGGTAATACAACTATCAATGGTGAGAAGGTTTCAGGTTTCAAGCTAGGTACAAGCAAGTTGTCTGGTTACTTTAAGTCGGGTGCTGTAGGTGTTGATGGCGACAAGTATTTGAACTTCTACGCTTTAGCTTGGAAGGGTAAGTCTGCTACGCTCTATATGCGTGTTGATGGTGGCGAGACAATCTCATTTGAGTTGAACGCTCATGATGGCGCTACAGGTAATCCTCCTTACACAGCTCTTACAGCAGAGGAGGCAAACCATTATACTATATTGCTTGAGGGCTTGACAGCTGCATCTACTATCGAGTTTGCTACTGATGCTTCGTTCACAGCTGTTGATAATAGCACTAGCGGTCGTGCTCTTGTGTTCGGTATGAAGCTTACTGACGAGGCACTTGCTCCAGGTGAGGGTGGTGGCGACGAGCCAGTAAACCCAGATCCAGAACCAGAGCCAACCCCAGGTGAGACAATCACTATCGCTTCAGTATTGGCATTGGGCCAGGGTGCTACAATCAATGGCACAATCGAGGCAGTCGTAGTCTCTAACTACGAGTTGAACAACCTTACTTCAAAGAAGGGTATGTATGTTCAGGATGAGACTGGTGCTTTGCAGTTCTACCTCTCAGCTAACCACGAGTATACTTTTGGTACAAAGCTTCAGATTGACCTTACTGGTGCAACTCTTGGCGCATACAATGGCGCTGTTCAGGTGAGCGGTCTTTCTGCTGATAAGATTACTGAGGTATCTACAGGTAACACTGTGGAGGCTAAGACCGTTACTATGGCTGACTTCCTCGCTAACAAGTACGAGGGTCAGTACATCGCTTTGGAGGGCGTTCAGGTAGCTGAGTCAGACCTCTCGAAGACATGGGTTATGGGCGGCGCTCACACCTCTATCAATATGGAGGATGCCAACGGCAACAAGTTCGTGGTATTCTCTTCAAAGTACGCTACATACGGCACATCTACTGTTGCTCAGGGCTCAGGTACTATCAAGGGTATCGCTTCAATCAACAATGGCAACATCCAGATTATCTTCGCACAGAACTCTGACTACGCTGGCTTGACAGGTGAGCGTTTCGGTGAGGGTGGCGGCGAGAATCCTACTCCAGAACCAGGTCCAGAGCAGCCTACAGGTGACTCGGCAACAATCTCATTCGCTGATAAGGCAAATCGCACTGAGTTTGATACAGAGCACCAGGTATGGGAGCAGAATGGTATCACTGTAACTAACAATAAGGGCGCTTCAACAAACAATGTTGGTGACTATGCTAATCCTGGTCGTTTCTACAAGAGCTCAGAAGTAATTATTGAGGCTCCTGGAAAGATTGTATCTATCTCTGTAGATTGCAATGGTTTGGATGAAAAGTATGTAACCCCATGGGGCGGTACTGTTGAGAATGGTGTAGTTACAATTTCATTGGATGGTACATCGGAGAGCTACACTATAGCATCTCTTTCTGCACAGGCTCGTGCATACTCAATTACTGTTACTCTTGCTGAGTAACACTTTTAACTCTTTCGCCAAGTATTCGGGTGGGGTAGTCCCACCCGAAGGGCGAGAGGGTATTTCGAAATAACATAGAGGTTCTTGGGTGAGGAAAATTTTGATGATGAAGATGAAACGATTGGTGGTTGAGATTGTCGCATGTGTGATGGCTCTTGCAATCTTAGGTTGCGAGGTTGATGGCGGACGTATAGAGAGTAGCGCTTATATGCAGAATAGTGAGGTTAAGGGCGATAGTAAGAATTGCGCTGTTGTGCTTCATGCAGAACAGGGTACATCTTACACTGCAACAGTGCAGTCCGAGGGTGACTGGGCACACTTCAGTGGCGGTGCTAATATTGTCACTGGCGAGATGGCCTCAGATTATAAGACCATATATCTATACTTCGATAAGAACGCAACTGATGCTGTTCGTGAGGCCGTCGTGCAGGTCTCTTTCTCCGATGGCGCATCATCAACCGTATGGTTTAAGCAGCTTACCTACGATGCCTCAATAGCCTTTCAGCGCGAGTGGGCAGAGCTCCCGCTATGCAAGGTCCAGGATAACTATATCTTCAATACCCACTATGGCACTATGGGTGTAAAGAACAATGCTCGTAACTACACCTACTGCTTCGACCCCGATGTGCGTGCCTCGTTGTGGGTGGCCTATCCACTTCACAAATCCTATACTTCGGGTAGCGGTAATAGAGATTATAGCGACTTTGGCTACGATCCTAAGGTTGAATCTAAGTATCAGGCGAACCTTGTAGGCCGCTCCTATACCGGTTGGTACGATAGAGGTCATCAGCTTCCTGCTGCAGACCGCAAGTGCTCGCAGCAGATGATGGATCAGACATTCTATGCTACTAATATGACGCCTCAGCAGGCCAACTTCAACCAGAATAAGTGGGGCGTGTTGGAGGGTAGAGTGCGTAATATGGTTTGTAGCGATACACTCTATGTTGTAACGGGTGCCTACTTCGATGGCCTGCACCACTCATCAATTGCGGGTCAAACAACCGACAAATCGGGAAATATATGCCCAACGCCTACATACTACTATAAGGCTCTGTTGCGCACCAAAAAGGGTAACACTGGTAAGCGTATCGACGAGATTACCGACGCCTCACAGGTGCGTGCCATAGCCTTCTGGATGGAGCATGCAAATACAGGTGATAATACAGATATCACTTCGGCGGATTGCATAAGTGTGGAGGAGCTTGAGACGCTTACAGGCTTTACGTTCTTCCCAATGTTGGATGATGCTATCGAGGCTGAGGTAAAGGCCAAGGTTGTACCTTCGGAGTGGGGTATAAACTAATGTTGTAATTTAAGTAAACTAAATTATACTACTATGAAAAAGATGTTAATCTTATGTGTAGCGATGCTATCGTTCGCTATGGTTTATGCTCAGGATAAGCCATATATGGTGGCATTCTACAATCTCGAGAACCTCTTTGACATCTACGACGATCCGGAGACTCACGACGAGGAGTTCCTCCCCGATGGTGTCAAGCAGTGGAACGAGACAAAGTATCAGAAGAAACTGTCGAACATGGAGCGTGTGTTGTTCGACATGGCAGCCATCAACAAGGAGTATCCCATTGTTATTGGTGTGTCGGAGATTGAGAATCGCTCGGTATTGGAGGACCTCGTGTCGCAGCCAAAGCTCAAGGGTGCAAACTATCGCATATGCCACTACGACTCTCCCGATGCCCGTGGTGTGGATGTAGCATTCTTGTATCGTGCCGATGTCTTCAAACTCGAGGGCTCGGATAATATCAAGCTTGAGGTGGAGGAGTTGCCCGACTTCCGTACCCGTGACTTTGTGGTTATGTGGGGTACCATTGAGGGTGAGCCATTCTACTTCCTCGTGTCGCACTGGCCATCACGCCTTGGTGGTAAGGAGGCCTCGCAGTTTAAGCGCGATGCTTGTGCTAAGCAGATTCGCGAGATCAAGGATGCGCTCTTGGCGAAGAACCCAAATACAAAGGTTATCGTGATGGGTGACTTTAACGATGATGCCACAGATACCAGCCTTGTGAAGGTGATGGGTGCTAAGGGCAAGACTAAGGATCTTGTTGCAGGCGACTTCTTCAACCCATACTTTGCTATGTTGCGAGCAGGTCTAGGTACCTTGGCATATCAGGATGCATGGAACCTCTTTGATAACATCTGCGTTACCGAAAACTTGGTGAATGCTCCTGAGGGTAAGCTACGCCTTATAAAGGGCAAGAAGTATTATGGTAACATCTTCACTCGCCCATATATGCTTCAAGCCGAGGGTCAGTACAAGGGCTACCCATTGCGCACCTTTGTTACCAACAACTTCCAGAACGGCTTTAGCGACCACTTCCCCGTATACATATACATAGGTAAGTAATCAAAATAGAGATAATATGAAGAGATTTTTACTAACAATCGTTTGCACCATTCTGTCGCTCTCGGCCTTTGCTCAGGCTGGAGGTATGAAGGGTGTAGTCGTATCACGTGATGATCGTGAGCCTATCAGTGGAGTTGCAATCTCGCTCGATGGTGTAGCGGTTAATACTACGACCGATACTACTGGTGAGTTTATCATCGCAGGTTTGGAGCCTGGTCAGTATCAGCTTACATTTTCAGCTTCAGGCTTCGAGGACTTAATACTCATGGTGCGTGTCAAGGAGATGATCCACGATGTGCAGCAGGTAGTTATGGTGCCTAATACCATGATGGAGGTTGATGACTCGGCATTTGCTGAGTTGGATACTGATGTTGAGAGTGCTGGCGATAGCAATGCTATGCCATCTGCACTTTCGGCATCGAAGGATATCTTCAACAATATCGCATCGTACCGCTTCTCTGAGATGCGCTTCAATGTGCGTGGTTACGACTCGCAGTATCAGGATGTATACCTCAATGGTATCCGCTTCAACGATGCGCTCACAAGCTACGGTCCATGGTCGTTGTGGAGCGGTCTTAACGACGCTACACGCAACCAGGAGAGCACCGCAGGCTTGGAGATGTCCGACTTCGGCCTTGGTGGTGTTGCTGGTACTACTAATATCAACGCTCGTGCTTCGCAGTTGCGTAAGGGCTTCCGTGCAAGCGTTGTAAACTCTACACAGCTCTATCGCTTCCGCGCTATGGTAAGTTACGCCTCGGGTCAGCTCGATAATGGTTGGTCATATGGCTTCACACTCTCTACTCGTCAGGGTGGTAATGGCTATGTCGATGGTGTCTACTACAATGCCTATGGCTACTTCTTCTCTGCAGAGAAGATCTTCAACTCGCGTCATCGTCTCTCGGCAACCATCCTTGGCGCACCTACACAGCGTGGTGCACAGCAGGCATCTACACAGGAGGCCTACGACCTTTGGGGTGACAACTACTATAACCCTAATGTAGGTTTGCAGAATGGTAAGGAGCGTAATGCCCGTGTACGTCGTATGCATGAGCCTATCGCCATGCTTAACTACAACTGGCAGATTAGCGACAATACTTCACTCTCGGTAGCTACCTCTGTGCGTTTCGGTAAGAATGGTTACTCGGCTCTTACATGGTACAAGGGTGAGGATCCACGTCCCGACTACTACCGTATCTTGCCTTCGTACTATGGCGACCGTTTGGAGCGTCGCATGATGCTTAACAACTTCGCTGAGGCTAACGACCTTACATTGCCATTTACTGATACTGATCTTGAGACCGATAAGCTCAAGTTGCAGCAGTATCTTGCTAACTGGACAGGTTATATCGACTTCGATGGTATCATCCAGGATAATAAGAATGGTGATGTGAACTCTATCTATGGTGAGGGCCACCGTGCTATCGCCATGATTGAGGAGCGTCACACCGACCAGATTGACTATAACTTCGCAGCACAGCTCAACCACATCTTCCGTGGCGGCTCTAAGCTAACTGCAGGTGTTCGTGCTCGTGTTAACCGCACAGAGTACTACACAACTCTTAAGGACTTGCCCGGTGGCGACTACTGGTTGGATGTAGATAAGTTTGCTGAGCGTGATTTTGGTAGCAACGAGCTTTCGTACCAGAACAACATGGCATACTATCGTGAGCATGGTCATGCTCAGGCAGTAAAGGAGGGCGACAAGTATGGTTACGACTACTACGCTCATGTTCGTCAGGGTCAGCTTTGGGCTATGTATGATGTTAAGGCTGGCGGCTTCAGCGCAAACCTCGGTGCCGAGGTAGGTGTCTCAAGCATGTGGCGTCAGGGTCTTTGGGAGAAGGGTCTCTTCCTCAACGAGAATGCTGGTGCCGATCGTGGTAAGACATCGTTTGGTAACTCTGATAAGATTAGCCACCTTACATACAAGGCTAAGGCTAACTTGGCATACCGCTTCAATGGTGCACACACTCTTGAGGTAAATGCCACCATCATGCAGAATGCTCCAACATTCAACAATGCATTCGTGTCGGCTCGTACTCGTAACCAGATTACTCCAGGTCTCAGCCCTGAGAAGATTTACGGTTTCGATGTAACCTACAATGTAAACACACCTTGGATTCGTGCTCGCCTCTCGGCATACTACACTCAGATGATGGATCAGTCGAAGGTTATCTCGTTCTACGACGATACTCAGGGTTCGTTCACCAATTTCGCTATGTCGGGTATCGACAAGCGATATATGGGTGTTGAGCTTGGCTTGAGCGTGCCTATTGCATGGGGTCTTTCGTTGCAGGGTGCTGTAAGCTATGGTGACTATATCTATACCTCTAATCCTAAGTTTACGCAGATGATTGATAACTCGGCAACCGATGTTGTTCACAGCGTGGTTAACTGGAAGGGTATGAAGGTTGAGAGCACACCTCAGACAGCTATCAACGTGGGTCTTAACTTCCGTGGTCCTAACAACTGGTACGCATCGGTCGACTTCAACTACTACGATCGCTTGTACCTCTCGATGAATCCAATGTACCGTACTCAGTACTTGGAGAATGAGCTCAAGCGTATCTACGATTGGAACAACCTTGAGACTGGTCGCCAGAAGGCTTATGTTGTGGGTGTTATCGACGAGATTCGTGCGCAGGAGGAGTTGTGCAGTGCCTATACTTTGAGCGCAAGTATCGGTAAGAACTTCCGCATCAAGTATAAGTACACCTTGGGCTTCAGCCTCCAGGTTAACAACATCCTTAACTGCCAGACTATCCGCACAGGTGGTTATGAGCAGATGCGTCTTAATAAGTTGTCAGATCCAATCATCTTCCCCGACAACGAGGGTGCTATGAAGATTGTCCAGAAGCCTACAACCTATTCGCGCTTCGACTCTAAGTACTTCTACATGAATGGTATCAACTACTATCTCAATATTTACTTTAGATTCTAACAGCTAAACATTTTATAACTATGAAACTAAGAAAACTTTTTGGGCTGATTGCCATCGCCTTCATGAGTGTCGGCTGTTACGAGAAATATACCGATGTGCCCGCTCGTGAGCCTATCGCAAATGATGAGCAGTTCGAGCAGATGTTCCCTGAGGCTGAGCGTATCACCATCGCCGAGCTTAAGTATGCCTTTGGTAAAATTAGCGACACTGGTGTTAACAGTGGTTGGGGTAATACCAAGTATATGCTTATTGGCGAGGATATCTTCGAGGGTCAGGATGTATATATCAAGGGTAAGGTTACCACAAGCGATGAGCAGGGTAACGTATATAAGTCGTTGTACGTGCAGGATGAGACCTCAGCTATTGAGCTTAAGCTAAACAACAATGTTGGTGTTAAGTATAAGAAGGGCTCATGGGTATATGTTCGCTTGAATGGCTTGTACTTGGGCAACTATCGTATGATGCTCTCGTTGGGTGGAGCTCCTTCGGAGTCTTATAATAAGGCTGGTGAGCATAAATTCTACGCTAACTCTAACATCGAGATTCAGGATATTATCGACCAGTACGTCTTCCCAGGCGAGATGAGCGAGCTAAAAGTTGGTAGCTATGAGGCTTGGAAGAGCGATCCAACATCGGTGGATATAATTACTGTTACTCCTGATAACTATGTCGAGGTGTTCAACCCCGCAGCTATTCAGATGACAAAGGCTAATGGCGACACCTATCAGATGTCGCAGCGCGAGATTATGTTTGGCCGATTGATGCGTTTCGAGGATTTGGAGTGCCACTACGCAGGTGTTAAAAACCAGGATGGCGTGACCAACCCAGCGTTGAAGAGCGGCTCGTTCGAGAATATCTACCCAAGCTGGTTGTATACCGACCCTCGCCCTACAGTGTCGAAGCCTTGGTATCACTGGGCGTTCAAGGAGGATATCACCGGCCGCAGCCTCTATGGCTCGGTGCTCTTTACCTACGACACATCGGCTACCGTATGTTCGGCTAATGGCGTATATGCTTTGCGCACCAGTGGCTACTCACGCTTTGCTCGTACCAACGTATGTAAGGATGGTGAGAAGGCTACAATCACAGCTATCTATGGTATCTATGCTCAGAAATCAACATATGCGGGTAATGCCGATGACTATGCATCATATCAGCTTACCATCAGCGACTTTGAGGATATTGAGTTTGATAATGGTATGAATGCACTTCTCACCGATGAGCAGGTTGCAGCGTTGACTACCGATGACATGAAGACCGTGCCTTGGATTGACGAGGAGGGTGAGTCGGAGTATAACTAATAGCATATAATGCATGAATGATAGACGGATGGACCAGTAAAGGCCCATCCGTTTTTTTTGATTTATTGTGATTGATAGGGTACTCATATAATTAAATCAATGTCAACATAGTAGTTTTTGGCTTTTTTTCGTTATATTTGTGGAGAATATATATTTACATTTTTAACCTATGAAGAGACTACTACTTCTTATTGTGGTGCTATGCACAACACTGGGTGCTGTGGCGCAGGAAAAAAGTATAATCCCCAAACCACAAAGCTATGTTAATGGTGATAGTGGCTATACCATAAAATATGACTGCAAGATTTCGTGTGATGCAGAGCTCCTGCCCGCTGCTTACTATCTGGGTGACAAGCTCGGTATAGGTGTGGCTAAGGAGGGTGATATATATCTTGGCTTGGATAGATCGCTTGCCGAGGAGGAGTATCAGCTAAGTATCTACAACAAGGGTATCATCATTGTTGGCGGAGGCTACGGCGGTGTTTTTAATGGTATAACAACACTCCTTCAGCTCCTCCCCGATGAGGTCTATGCCTCTAACCTTGTGTTGCCATGCTCCATCTCTGGATGTGCCATTCAGGATGCTCCTCGTTATGCTCACCGAGGCTTTATGCTCGATGTCGCTCGCACGTGGATACCCAAGGAGGATGTATGTGCATTTATCGACCTGTTGGCATACCATAAGATAAACTCGTTGCGTCTGCATCTCTCCGACGATGAGGCGTGGCGCTTGGAGATTAAGTCGCATCCCGAGTTAGCCAAGGTGGGAGGATGGCGTGGTGGCGATAGCCCCATACAGCCTCGCTATGGTAAGTGGAGTGAGAAGTGGGGTGGTTACTATACCCAGAAGGATATGCGCGATATTATCGCCTACGCAGCACAACGTAATATTGAGATCATCCCCGAGATAGACCTCCCTGGTCATAGTCTATGTCTTGCAACGATGCACCCCGATGTGCTATGTGACTATACACCAAACAATAATGCATCTCTTGGTCAGGATGTACGTTCGGCGTTGTGCCCCACAAACGAGGCTAACTATAAACTGTTGGAGGATATTTTGAGTGAGGTGGCGCAGCTCTTCCCATCTAAATATATCCATGTGGGTGGCGACGAGGTTGATTTGTCGCAGTGGCACTCATGCCAGAGGTGTGTGGCCTTTATGAACCGTACAGGTATGAGCACTACCGAGGAGCTTCGCACATACTTCATGTTGCGCCTCTCGGAGATCTTGGCACGCAACGGCAAGCTTATGGCTGTGTGGAGCGACGCTATGGACGATGGCCGTCTGCCTAAAAGTACTATGATGTATGGCTGGGAGGGTGTCGCCGAGTGTCGCAAGGCGGCAGCTGCGGGCTACCCAACAGTCATCATGCCTGGTGACTACTTCTACTTCGATATGAAGCAGTCGTCGCGAGAGCCGGGACACGATTGGGCCAATATCTTTGATATGGAGCATGTCTACAGCTTCTCGCCCTCGGCTGTTGGTATCACTGCTGCTGAGCTACGCAATGTAGTGGGCTTGGAGGCCTCGTTCTTCAGCGAGGCATACGCATCGCGCAACCCCGAGAACCCTGCATATCTCCACTATCAGACCTTCCCACGTCTTCTTGCCTTTGCCGAGGTGGCATGGGTGAATAGCGATAAGCGTGATGTGTCAAACTTTAAGAAGCGTGTTGTCAACCACTATAATAGACTCGATGCTATGGGTGTCTTCTATAGACTCGATGTCCCTGAAGTTGAGTTCAGCAATGGTGTGCTCACTGCCTCAGTGAATGATGGTAGCGAGATATTCTATCGACAGGAGGGTTCGCAGCGTGTGTTGCGCTATCTTGCTCCTATTGCCACAACAACGCCTGCACGCTACCGCTTTATTAGCCGTCGTGGTGTAGCCATGTCGCCAACAGCTGCTGTCGACGAATATTTCAATACCATTAAGCCCGCCTTCGCGCTTACATCATCTATTGGTGCAAGTACCAAATTCCCATTCTCAAATGCTGAGAAGTATGGCAATATCGCTCGTACTGTACGTGCTGCCGATGTCAACGATTGGGTGATGTTCACCTTCGATAAGGGTGTAGAGTGCCGTAGTATGATGGTGGCTACGGGTAATATGCAGCTGCCTCGATTTATCTTTGAGTCGGGTGATGTCTATGTGAAGTATGAGGGTGAGGAGTTTGTTAAGGCTGGAGAACTTAAGGGTGGAGCCTTCACCATCGAAAATCCAACACGCCCTATCAAGGCGGTTTGTATCGTATGTACTAAGAAGGGTAACGGAGATAAGTGGGTGTCGATACAGCCCCCTGTGATTTATCCTAAATTGAAATAGTCCTATTCGCAATCGAGACAACATCCAACAAAAAGGCAACTACTCAAACTTAACAATATGGATCTAACCCCAGGCTCTCTTCTCGAAAGAGGCAAATATCGCATTATCTCAGCCCTTGGCCGAGGTGGTTTCGGTATCACCTACCTTGCCGAGCAGGTCATGGCTAAGCGCAAGGTCTGCATCAAGGAGTTCTTCCCTAAGGACTACTATAAGCGCGACGAAGATACAAGCGCCCTCTCGCTCTTCTCGGAGAGCAATGCCGAGGTTATGGGTAAGTTCAAGGCAAAGTTCATCAAGGAGGCACAGACCATCGCAAGCCTCGACCACTCGAATATTATCCATATCCACGATGTCTTCGAAGAGAATGGCACGGCCTACTACGTTATGGAGTATGTCGAGGGTGGCTCACTACGCGATATCGTCAAGGAGCAGGGCCCTCTCTCGGAGAGCGATGCTAAGCGATGTATCCGCGCCGTGGCCTCAGCTTTGGACTATCTCCACGAGCAACGCATCAACCACCTCGACGTCAAGCCAGGTAATATCATGGTGCGCACTAAGGATGATAGCGCCATATTGATAGACTTCGGTCTCTCGAAACACTACGATGCCGTTGGCGAGCAGACAAGCTCCACACCCATAGGTATCAGCCACGGCTATGCCCCTATCGAGCAGTACACCTCGGGTGGCGTCAAGGAGTTCTCGCCCTCTACCGATATCTACGGCCTCGGCGCTACATTGTACTACCTCGTCACTGGCGAGATGCCACCCCATGCCACCGATGTTGGCGAGGAGGGCCTACCTAAGCTCCCCGACCACCTATCGCACGGCGTTTGCCAGGCTATCGAGCGCTCAATGCAGTACTGGCGTAAGGACAGGCCACAGAGCATCAAGGAGTTCTTGAAGTTGTTGGATGATGATAAGATTGTCGCTCCCGTTGCCGAGGCTACTATTATAAACGTAGAGCCTAAGTCGGTGGATGAGTCTACTGTTATCGACGTTGAGCCTAAGCAGACACCACAGCCTAAGAATGAGCCTAAACCCAAAAAGTCTAAGAGGGGCTTGTGGCTTGGAATTTTCCTCTTCGTTGTGGCAGCTGTTGCATCGTTCATTCTCTTTGGTGGCGGCTCGTCGAAGAAGGAGAGCGCTCCAAAGAGCGCAGTAGCAACGGTTGATACGCTTGCTTCTTCGAACGACTCGCTTAACCTTGCCAAACCTAAGGTTGATACTCTTCAGTTGAACGACACTCCAAAAGAGCAACCAAAGGAGGAACCTAAAGAGGAGGCAAAGCCCTCGGAGACCAAACCAGTGGCTAAGCCAGAGCCTCCAACGAAGGAAAATGCCAAGCCAGTGACTCAACCTAATAACGAGATATGGTACACCTCATCTGATGGTAAGGTTGTTAAACCATATAAAGAGGGTAAAGATATATTTGGTGCAGAGATAGAGTCTAATACATATAATGACGGCAAAGGTATTCTCAAGTTTAAAGACGATGTAACGACGATTGGAGAGTATGCATTTTGGTGTTGCAAGAGCCTAACCGGTGTTACTATCCCGGATAGTGTAACGTCGATTGGAGAGGATGCATTTGGGAAATGTAGTAGCCTCACCAGTATCACTATCCCGAATAGTGTAACGACGATTGGAGGGGCGGCATTCAGTGAATGCGGAAACCTAACCAGTGTCACTATCCCAAATAGTGTAACGACGATTGGAGCGGATGCATTCTATGAATGCAAGAGCCTAAAAAGAGTCACTATTCCAAATAGTGTAACGACGATTGGAGATGGTGCATTCTCTGGTTGCCAAAGCCTAAGAAGTGTCACTATCCCGAATAGTGTAAAGACGATTGGAGATGGTGCATTCTCTAGTTGCGATAACCTCACCAGTGTCACTATCCCGAATAGTGTAACGACGATTGGAGAGTCGGCATTCCGTTATTGCGAGAGCCTCACCAGTGTTACTATTCCGGATAGTGTAAAGACGATTGAAGATGAGGTATTCTGGGGATGCCCTAGCTTAAAAGAGTTTAAAAGTAAGTTTGCATCACCAGATGGTAGATGCTTAATTATTAACAGGGAACTTGTTGCTTTTGCTCCTGCAGGAATAACAGAATATACTATTCCGAATAGTGTAACGGAGATTGGAGAGAGGGCATTTGGGGGTTGCAAGAGCCTAACCAGTGTTACTATTCCGAATAGTGTAACGGAGATTGGAGAGTGTGCATTCGTATATTGCTCTAGCCTAAAAGAGTTTAAGAGTAAGTTTGCATCACCAGATGGCAGATGTTTAATTGTTAATGGAAAACTTATTGCTTTTGCTCCTGCAGGAATTACGAAATTTACTATTTCAGATAGTGTAACGACAATTGGAGAGTGGGCATTCTGTTGCGATAACCTTACCAGTGTTACTATACCGAATAGTGTAACTACGATTGGAGAGTCGGCATTCAGACAATGCGAGAGCCTAAAGAGTGTCACTATCCCGGATAGTGTAACAACGATTGGAGATCGTGCATTCGAATGGTGCTGTAACCTAACTAGTGTCACTATACCGAATAGTGTAACTACGATTGGAGAGTCGGCATTCTCCGGTTGCTTTAACCTAACCAGTGTCACTATCCCGAATAGTGTAACGACGATCGGGGAGAGTACATTCTTTGGGTGCGTAAACCTCACCAGTGCCACCATCCCGAATAGTGTAACGACGATTGGAGAGATGGCATTCCAACAATGCGAAAAGCTCACCAGTATCACTATTCCAAATAGCGTGACGACGATTGGAAATTATGCATTCTATGAATGCAAGAGCCTAAAGAGTGTCACTATACCGAATAGTGTAACGACGATTGGAGAGGAAGCATTCGCTGCTTGCGAGAGCCTCACCAGTGTCACTATCCCGGATAGTGTGACGACGATTGGAGAGTGGGCATTCTTTGGTTGCGATAATTTATCGGAAGAGACAAAGAACAAGATTAAATCAATTAATCCAAATGCGTAATTTTAATACTCTGCGGGGCTTAGGCTCCGCAGATTTTTTTGTGTGTTGTTTTGAACGGTGGGTTATGTGGATTTTGGGGGTGTTGTTGTGGGTAGTAGTGAATTTAGGGAAATTAGTGAGTAGTGTACTCCTTAAATTCCTTAACCTCACTAACCTCTTTACCCCTCCCCCAAAAAGCAACCACAACCCCCTCCCTCTTGCGGGTATTAAAAATAATACCCGCGATTATTGGGGCGTTGGTGTGTGGCTGTGGATGCGCTGACGACTGAGAGATTGCCACGTGCTAAAGCCCTCGCAATGACGCAGATATCCACCCGTCATGGCGAAGAATTGCAACAGTAAGCCTTGCTGATACCGAGGACGGTACATGCAATTCTGTGGCCATCTACCATTGTGCAACATCATCGCTGATACCCATGGTCATCCTGAGCGGCAGCGAAGGATCTCCTCAGAGCCGACAAGCGATAATGCATTGACAGTGCATAGTCGCGTAGGAGATTCTTCACTAACGTTCAGAATGACTCCCTGGGGTCAATGAGAGATTGCCACGGGCTAAAGCCCTTGCAATGACGTACTTTGGGTAGCACCGTAAGCAAAGCTTACTCTAGGTAAACCTCACCACAACGCTACCCACCCCTCCATACAACACCCCTCCCTCTTGCGGGTATTAAAAATAATACCCGCGATTATTGGGGCGTTGGTATGTGGCTGTGGGTGCGCTGACGACTGAGAGATTGCCACGGGCTAAAGCCCTAGCAATGACGCAGATATCCATCCGTCATGGCGAAGAATTGCAACCGTAAGCCTTGCTGATACCGAGGACGGTACATGCAATTCTGCGGCCATCTACCATTGTGCAATTGTCTTGCTGATACCCACGGCCATTCTATTACTCTTCTAAAAACAAAACAATAGGGCAGTCCTCGAAAAAAACTGCCCCAATTGTTATATGCGATTGTGAACTATCGTGCTGTGCCGTTTGATGGGTCGCCAACAACCATGTTCTTGTCAATACGCAATGTGGTGTTACCCTCTGACTCGATAAGGATTGATGTCTCGTTAACCTCCTTAACTGTACCATAGATACCACCTGCTGTGATTACGTGATCACCCTTCTTGATGCCCTGACGGAACTGCTCCATCTGCTTACGGCGCTTCTTCTCAGGACGCCACATGAAGAAGTACATGATAAGAATCATCGCACCAATCATAATCCAGAAACCTGCACCACCGCCCTGTGGAGGAGCTGTCTGCTGTGCGTTGCTATTGTTGTTGCTACCCTTATCGTCCAATGTGATAGCATCACCAGTGTTAGCACCTGCATCAGTATTAGTGTTGTTAGCGTCGATCAGCTCTGGTGCAGGTGTAGGAGTATCTACAACTGTGCCCTCGTCACCCTCGGTCAGAGGTGCAATAAAAAGTAAATCCATTGTTATCTAATTTTTTAGTTATTAATAATCTCTATTATTATTGGCTATCGAGTGAAGTTCTGTGTAGGATCTCCAACGACCATGTTCTTATCTATGCGAACAGTTGAGTTGTGGTCAACCTCGATAACGAGTGTTGTCTGACCAATCTCCTTGATTGTACCATAGATACCGCCAGCTGTGATGATCTTATCACCCTCCTTCAAGCCCTGACGGAACTGCTCCATCTGCTTGCGGCGCTTCTTCTCAGGACGCCACATGAAGAAGTACATGATTGCGATCATCGCAATAATCATAATCAACATAATTTTCGACTTTTAAATTGTTAATACTATTTCGTTTCTCTTTCTATCTTACAATTTCCGCACCCATCCATATTGCCACCTTGCACTCCTTGTTCGATGACTCAATGCTTAGGTAGTTACCCACCGAGCCCCACTCGCCACGCGAGTCAAAGGTGATGGTCACCTCGCCCTCCTCGTTGGGTGCTATGGCCTTGCGTGGTAGCTCCAACCATGTGCATCGACAAGTGGTGGTGTAGTCGAGAAGTGCTATGGGGGCCGAGGTGCAGTTCTTTATATATATGGTATATGACACAGTGTTGCCGTAGGTCACATTGCCATAGTCGACTATCACCTCACAAACCTTACCCTCGCTAAGCTCGCCATATAGTCGCTCGTCGTTGTCGGCCCAAGCACTCCACGATGTGGCGACCATGAGACATAGCGTAGCGATAACTCCTCTAAGCATATCCACTATGTCTTACTCCAAGAGGCCGCGGCCACTCTTCTTGATGCGACCACTCTCAATGAGCTCGGCAACAATCTTGTCGAGAATGCCGTTCACGAAGTTGCTACTTGTTGGTGACGAGTAGTACTTGGCGATGTCAATCCACTCGTTGAGTGTTACCTTCACTGGTATGCTCTCGAATGTGGTGAGCTCGGCAATGGCGATAGAGATGATGAGGTTATCCATAAACGCGATACGCTCAACATCCCAGTTCTGGGTGTACTTGTCAATAAGTTCCTGGTTGTCGTCGTACTGCACAAGGGTCTTGACCATAAGGGTTTTTGCAAACTCAAGGTCCTCCTCATTCTTAAACTGAGGAAGTACGCTTACCGAGGTGTGGCTCTGCTTGAGCGACGACACGGTGCGTGTTACCATGTAGAGCGCAAAGCTGAGGTCATCGTTCCAAAGCAACGACATCTCGTCAAGAACATCTGCAAGAGCCTCGTCCTCCTCCAACGAGTTGTAGAAGGCCTCCACGAAGCGGCGGTCGTCGCTAAAGGTGCAGATAGATGCCGACATATACTCCTTGTAGTAGTCAGCCTCAATCATACGACCATAGATATCCTTCACCAAGTCGCCGTGGCGTGACCATGATAGCTTGCTCTTCGCGAGGTAGTCGTTAACATCATCGTCGTTAGCGAGAAGGTGAACTACGCGGTTATCTACGAAGCGTCGGTTTGGGTTAAGATCCTCGTAGGTAGGAAGCATCTTCTGACGTGCTATCTCCTGACGGCTCTCGGCATAGCGTGCTACGTCAACGACAAGCGACATCATCAGATAGTATAGATCGTAGGCTTTATCAATAGACTCAACGAGGTTGCGCTCCGAAGCCTTTAGGCTGTCGGAACCAGACTTAAGATGTGCATATAGGTTCTTTGCGACCTTTACGCGGAGTAATCTTCGACTCAACATATTATGAACTTGTTTCAAGTGTTTTGCTTACGCCGCGCAAAGATAGTAAAAAATATGATACAGAACGAGTAAAACTGATATAAAATAACTCGTAATTTGTTCTAATTTCGGGTTTTCGTCGACTATTCATTGGCAATGCCCATGGGGATGTGCACCGCAGGGATGTTGCGCAGGTGGTCGAGGTGCGACATTTGGTCGTCGAAGAAGATGTGTGGACGCATGATTTCCAGGACCCTATCCTTGGATATGCCTCCTAAGAAGAAGGCCTCGGTGACCTCCACACCCCAGCTCTTGAGGGTGTTAACCACACGTTCGTGTGCGGGGGCATTGCGCGCGGTAACAATCGATATCTTTAGCCAGCGTCGATAGTTTTCGTCCTGAGCCATACGCTCCATCTCCAGACGCTGTAGATTAGATATCTTCATCAGCAAGTCTGCCAAAGGTCCTGGGTCGAGAGGGCGCTCGGTAGAGGCCTCATGCTTATGGAATGCTTTGAGTCCATGCTCCTTGTATATCTTCTCCGACTCGTCGTCGGCAATCACTCCGTCGAAGTCGAAGGCTATGCGTAGCTCATGGTCGCTCACATCATCCATCACCACGCTGTCGAGAACTCGTCCCGCAGCGTAACCTGCGTCGCATGCGTGCTTCACATCGCGCTCCGAGGCTGATAGGAAGAGTGAGGCGTTGAAGGCTGGTAGGTACTTGTATGGTGACTCGCCCGAGAAGAATGATGCACGGGTGATATTTAGACCATAGTGCTTGATGGTGCGGAATACGCGTAGGCCGGTCTCTGGTGAGTTGCGCGAGAGAAGCACAACCTCCACAGGTTGCTCGTCGGCGAATATCTCGTTGAAGCTCAATAGTCGCTTTACAAAGGGGAATGCAACGCCCTTAGCCAGAGGATTATCAATGTTCTCCTCTTGGTATCTACGGTACTCGTCTAAGCCTCGCTCGTTATATACCTTATCCGACTCTGAAAGGTCGAAGAGGGCTGATGATGAAACGGCAACAACCAATTTGTTCTCAATAGGAAAAGCCATAACGCGTGTAGTGTGTTAGTGAAAAAAAAAGATCCGATAAGCTGAGCCTATCGGATCGAATGTGTGGTTGAGCTACCGAGATTCGAACTCAGAATAACAGAACCAAAATCTGCTGTGTTACCATTACACCATAGCTCAATCGTCGCCCGTAAGCGACAGCAAATATAGTGTAAAGTTTTTAAATGGCAAAATTTTGCTCCTACATTGTAGTTGTCGATTGATGCTTTTGCTCTTTTTGTGGTCTATACTTTGCTCGATACTCGCTTGGTGTTATGCCGTAAATGTCTTTGAATACGCGAGTGAAATGGTGTGGATATTTGTATCCTATGTTGTATGCAATATCGTTTATTGATATGTTGCTATACTGTAATTGGTATTGTGCCTCTCTTAGTATAAAACGACATATATATTCGTGAGCTGAATATGAAGAGTGTTTGCGTATCACATCTCCTAAATAGTTTGGAGTTAACCCTAAAGCTTTAGCTACAGTTGCTACCGATGGTATATTCTTGTCGCTTGATGGGCGTCTTAGGTAGTTGTCTAAAAAACTATTTATGCGTACCATGATGTTCTTGCGACTATCGCTAATCGTGCTATTGTGATTATCGTAGTAGCGTAGACATATATTCATCAGAATGGATAGACCCGAACGTAGGATGTGTGGTGTGTAGTTATCTGCAGGGGTGTCCAGTTCTTTGCTCAGGCTAAGCATGCAGTTGGAAATCATATTTGTCTCCTCCTGATTAAGATGAATAAGATTGCTTGAGTGTGAGGAGAAGTATGATAGTTCCTTAATTCTGTTGGATAGGGTGGTGTCGTTAGATAGCTTTGTGTCAATGGCCAATATCCATCCCTTAGGGTTGTTGTTGCGCCCACTACTGAAGCGGCTATACTGTCCTGGTGAGTAGAATCCTATTGCCGATACAATGTTATTATCTTTGCTATGTTCATCGTTGTCTATGTAGCATATTATTGCATAAATGCCAAAGCGTATGGGAACATACTCCAAGTGGTCAAACTTCGACACGTCGATGACCGAAATCATCGGATTTCGACTCTCTACGCCAAAAAATTTATCGTGTTCCTGTATGCTATTTATCTCTAAAACGTTTGCCTCATCCATGATGCATATATGCTAAAAACCAATTATTCCGTGTGGTAGTGGTGTAATCAGTAAAATTGGTTATTTATTAAGTAAAACGTCTATTGTAGTAAACTGTTAATCACCCTAACTTTGCACCCGTATTAAGTTACATAATAGCAAGTATTTTCTACGGGTCGGAGTAGTATCTTGCGTTACGGGGTTGATGAGGCTTTCATTTGGGTAAGGTAACGTAGGATTGGGGAGTACTCCGACCTTTTTTTTATTTAGCCGCTCTGTCATACCAAAGTAGATAGAGCGGCTTCTATTTACAGTTTAGATAGGAAACGTTCTCTGTCTACAATAAAGCGAATGTGCTCGCCCTCGCCAATGAGTGTCTCGCCCTCGTATGCGGCGATTTTGAATGTTAGCTTTCGACCATCAATTGCAGTGAGCTCGGCTACGGCACATACGTTTGCACCAACCTTAGATGCACGAAGGTGTGATGTAGATACCATGGTGCCTACGGTTGTCTGTCCAGGCTCGAGTGCAGGTGCTACGCCGAGCATTGCAGCATTCTCCATAAGTGCTACCATTGCGGGTGTGGCGAGTACGGCCATGTCGCCCGAACCTATAAACTCGGCGGTATTACCCGCAGTGATGCTCATTATACTTTGGTGTTTTAATCCCTCTTTCAACATAGTTTTATTGTTTAATGGTTATTTCGTTAACAAAATTACAAAAAAAATCGGAATAATATACATTCTCATCTGCGAAATCGTTATATTTGTGGTATGAAACGCTTTTGTCAACTACTTATACTGGTGATGGTGTTTTTCTCTGTTGCCCTCGATGCTACGGCGCAGCGACGCTCGTCAAGAAAGTCGCGTGCAGCGGTGGTTCGTTGGGAGCGTGATGCTAATGGGGAACCTATAATGTGTATCACAATGGAGAAGATAACCATCTATGGCAATAGACGAGACTTCAAGAAATATGAGCGTATGGTGCGTGCCGTAAAGAAGGTCTATCCCTTGGCCAAGGAGGCTGCACGCCGCATGGAGACTATATCTGTAAACCTCGAGGAGATGAAACGTAAGGATCGTAGGGTCTATACTGCTGAGGTGGAGGAGGCTCTAAAGGAGGAGATTACGCCTATGTTGTGGAAGATGACACGCTATGAGGGAGTGATACTCCTTAAGCTAATCGACAGGGAGACTAAGTATACTGCATTCAATATCATTAAGTTATATCGCTCGGGATTTGTTGCTGGTTTCTATCAGACTATGGCACGATTGTTTGGAAATAATCTGAAGTTGGAGTATGATCCTGAGGGTGAGGATGCGATGCTCGAACAGATTGTTCGATACTACGATGCAGGATTGTTGTGATGTTGGGTGTGCGCAAAATATGTTACGAAGGTCCTCTTTAATATGTGCGGGCGGACTCTTTTCGTTACTAAAATTTGCTCGTTAAATGGGAATTTGTTATCTTTGCCCAAAGTTTTATTACTATGCAGAAGCTCTATATTATAGCAGGATGTAACGGTGCTGGTAAGACTACAGCGTCGTACACTATGTTGCCAGAGTTGTTACATTGCCACGAGTTTGTCAATGCTGATGAGATTGCGCGAGGTCTCTCGCCATTTAATCCCGATAGCATGGCAATCGAGGCGGGGCGTCTTATGCTTAAGCGTATCAACGATCTGCTTGATGAGGGCTCAGACTTTGCTTTCGAGACTACACTTTCTACTCGCACATATCAGAAGTTTATTGAGCGTGCGCACCAGCGCGGCTATTTTGTATCATTGCTCTATTTCTGGTTACCCACACCCGAGCAGGCTATTCAGCGTGTGGCAAAGCGTGTGAGTCTGGGTGGACATAATATCCCTACAAATACGATATGTCGTCGCTATGAAAGCTCTCTGCGTAATCTAACGTCGCTCTATGTGCCAATATGCGACTACTGGGTAATCTATGATAATAGCACTGCTGAGGGTGTTAAAAAGGTTGCCTATGGCTCAAAGAGTGAAATAAAAGAGGTCGTTGACCCGTTAGCGTATCAGAAAATATTGAGCTATGAGTGAATTTGAAATAAAGGAACTTCAAGATAGAATTGATGCAGGTATTCTCTTGGCGCAACGTCGCCTAATAGAGCGTACCCGCAAAGATAACGGCGACTTGGTTGTTGTGCGTGACGGGAAGGTTGTGCGACTGCATCCCGACGAGCTGAAGTAGGGTGGTCTTTTGTATTAGAAAATCTCTCTATTTGAGGGCTCATATTCGCGGTGCAGCTCTATGATGTGATCGCTGCGTTTGGTGGTGGTTATAACATATATAGGTTCTTGATTGGGTGGATATAATGTAGGCGGAGTATCCACTTTTAAATATGCTTATTTGTGGGCAGTGGCCATGGATTTATACTATCTCCTCGTATTTAGATGCGGGGAGATTTTGTTTTCTACTCCATACGATTATTTCAAGCTGCTGCGTTTATATTTTTGGTCTTCACGTTGGATAGTTGAGAAAAAAAATGTAACTTTGCAAAATTCTAAATATAAGTGAAAAAATAGTTGTAACACTATGATAAAGTCAATGACAGGCTTCGGTAAGGGCGAGGCCGTATGTGGTGATAAGAAGTTTCGTGTGGAGCTTCGTTCGCTAAATTCTAAACAACTGGACCTCAGTATCAAGCTGCCAAGTAAGTATCGTGCTGCTGAGGCCGAGGTGCGTCAGATAGTGACGCGTGAGCTACAGCGAGGCAAGGTCGATTGCTTCGTGTCGTTTGAGATGGCACAGGTGGAGACCTCGTCGCATATTAACCGCGAGTCGTTCAAGGCCTATGTCGAAGAGTTGCGTAGCGTAGCCCAGGAGAGTGGCCTAAAGTTTACGGATGATGCCTCACTGATGCAGGCGGTGTTGCGCATGCCTGATGTTGTCACCTCGGAGGAGGTGGAGGTCTCGGAGGGTGAGATCGCCGCAATAGTTGAGGCTACTAACATGGCAGCAAGGCAACTTGATGACTTCCGTAAGCAGGAGGGTGCTATACTGATTGCCGACCTCTTGAAGCGCATCGACCTTATAGAGCAGTATCGCCATGAGGTGGAACCATTTGAGGTGGCACGTGTAGAGGTGATCAAGAGCCGCATTCGTGAGCATATCGAGAAGATGAACATCGAGGTTGATAACAACCGTCTTGAGCAGGAGATGATATTCTACATTGAGAAGCTCGATATCACCGAGGAGAAGGTACGTCTCGATAATCACTGTCGCTACTTCCGTGAGGTGGCTGCTGAGGAGGAGGCACCAGGCCGTAAGCTTGGCTTCATCGCTCAGGAGTTGGGTCGCGAGATTAACACCATGGGCTCGAAGTCTAACGAGGCAAATATGCAGCGTTTGGTAGTTAAGATGAAGGATGAGCTCGAGAAGATTAAAGAGCAGGTGCTAAATATATTGTAGTATGGGTAAGTTGGTTATTTTTTCAGCGCCCAGTGGCTCGGGTAAGACCACTATTGTGCGTGAGCTTTTGAAGCTATTTCCAGAGTTCGAGTTCTCAATCTCGGCTACATCGCGTAAGCCTCGTGGTCAGGAGCAGCATGGCGTAGACTACTACTTCCTATCGAACGAGGAGTTCCGTCAGCGTGTGGAGCGTGATGAGTTTGTTGAGTGGGAGGAGGTATACGTGGGTACATGTTACGGTACTCTCAAGAGTGAGATGGAGCGCATCTGGTCGAAGGGTAATGTCATCATCTTTGATGTTGATGTGATGGGTGGCATCAACCTTAAGCGTCTCTTTGGTGAGGATGCCTGCTCGATGTTTATCATGCCACCATCTGTCGAGGAGCTTGAGCGTCGTTTGCGTGGTCGTGGCACCGATAGCGAGGAGGTCATTCAGAAGCGTATCGCTAAGGCTGAGTTCGAGTTGTCTAAGTCGCCCGAGTTTGACTATACGGTGGTGAACGACGACTTGCAGGTTGCCGTAGATGAGGCTGCCTCTATCATTCGTAACTTCTTAAAATAGTCTGGTATGAAGAAGAGAATGTTGCTATACTTCGGATCATTCGATCCTGTGCACAATGGTCATATCGCTCTTGCGGAGTATGCCATTGAGCGTAACCTCGCCGATGAGGTTGCACTAATCATTTCGCCACAAAACCCATTCAAGGCTGATGTGCTTCAGACCCCTGAGTACACACGTTACGAGATGACCGACTTGGCTTGCAAGGCGTCAAAGTATCCCGAGCAGATTAAGCCCTCGGTGGTGGAGTTTGTGTTGGAGAAGCCTTCGTACACCATAAATACTCTCGACTATCTTAGAGATAACCATGGCCAGGATATGGAGTTTGCCATAATCACTGGTAGTGATATCTGGGAGCGTTTCGATGAGTGGAAGGATTATGAGCGTATACTCAACGAGTACAAGATATATGTATATCCTCGTAAGGGTTATGCAGTGGAGAATTTTGCCGATAGGGTAGAGATCCTTGAGGATGCTCCATATGTGGAGTTCTCATCAACCGAGGTACGTGGTCGTGTGGAGCGAGGTGAGGATATCTCGGCAATGGTGGCTTCGGATGTGGCTAAGTATATCGCCGAGCGTCAGTTGTGGACGTTGGCGGGAAATATCATGCGCCTAACATCTATGCTCGAGGCTGAGGAGCGTGCTGATCTATACATCGAGCGCGGTAAGTATTTCTATCGTCGCAACGAGTGGGGTAAGGCCATCAACGACTTCAACAAGGCGATGAAGCTCGAGCCTGAGAACGAGGAGGCACGTCAGTTGCACGATATGGTCTACGAGATACTATCGTTTAGATATAAGGATATATACAACCCATAACAGATGATTGAGATAGATAATAAAATAGTAAGCCTCGATATACTACGCGAGGCTTTTGCTTGCGACTTGGGCAGATGTAAGGGTATCTGCTGTGTAGAGGGCGATTCGGGAGCACCCCTTGATATCGAGGAGGTCGACATCCTTGAGGAGGAGTGGGAGAACTACTCCCCATATATGACCGAGGAGGGTCGTGCCGCTGTCGAGGAGCAGGGCTTTATGGTGGTGGATGTCGATGGCGACTACACAACACCTCTTGTGGATAATGCTGCGTGTGCCTACGCCTTTGAGGAGAATGGCATCACCTTCTGTGCCATAGAGCGCGCTTATCGTGAGGGTAAGTGCTCATTCCTTAAACCTCTGTCATGCCACCTCTATCCCATTCGTGTGGCTCGTTTCCGTAATGGTACCGTTGGCCTCAACTACCACCGTTGGGCGGTGTGTAGTTCGGCACGCGAGTGTGGTAAGCAGATGGGCGTGCCTGTGTATAAGGGACTTCGTGAGCCTATTATACGTGCCTTTGGTGAGGAGTTCTACAAGCAGTTGGAGCTTGCTGAGGATGTTATTAAAAATGAAGGAAAATAGATTTTAGATGTTTGGTAAGATAAAGTTGCTACTCGTTGTAGCCATGATGGCTGCGGCTACTCCCCTGTGTGCTCAAGATGCAGGTGACTCTAATAGGCCTAAGCCAGTGCGCCCCGTGAGAACACTTGGTACTATGTCTGTGGTGGATACCCTGCCCACGGGAAATCCTGATTTGAATATCGTGTTGTATAACGATAATACTTGGCGCTACGTGCGTGCTGGTGAGTTTATTCCCGATCCAGCAATATTTAATGAGTATTGGAATACATCTGTTACCCATGCCTATAGCGGCGTGGATCAGAACTCCTTGCCCGAGAGTGTGGCTATCCAGCTTGTTGACTCGCTGCAGAGCTATCACTATCCATATAAGGGCAAGCTTACCTCGCGCTATGGCGTGCGTGGTAGCCGCCAGCACCATGGTGTGGATCTGCCTCTTAAGACCGGTGATCCAGTGTATGCTACGTTTGATGGTAAGGTGCGCTTCTCGAAGTATTCGGGTAACTACGGCAATCTTATCGTCATCCGCCATAATAACGGCCTTGAAACATACTATGCCCACCTCTCGAATAGAGATGTGGAGGTTGGTGACTGGGTTGTTGCTGGTCAGGTTATTGGCCAGGGTGGTAGTACGGGTAGAAGTAGTGGCCCCCACCTACACTTCGAGGTGAGATATAAGGGACAGTCATTTGATCCTGAACGTATTGTCGACTTTGCTACTGGTGAGCTGCGTAACGACGAGCTGCTACTGAAGCGCCGACACTTTAGCATATACGCTAAGTATGAGCAGGACTTCGATGACGAGACAGAGGCAAAGCGCCAGGCAGATGCCGAGAAGAAGGCCTCTTCGGCGCAGTACCATACGGTGCGTTCGGGTGAAAACCTCAGTGTTATCGCTCGTAAGTATGGCACTACGGTGAATAAGATTTGTAGCCTTAACGGTATTAAGTCTACAGCAATACTTAGCATCGGCAAGAAACTGAGAGTTAAATAGCCTCGATATGTTGCTAATAAGAGCCTGCACCTAAAAAAGGTCGTGGCTCTTATTCGGACGGATATGGTTGATAATGTGAGGTATATAACATGTAGTCTCTTTGGGTGGGATAATTATATTTAAAAATAGTTGTCAAAAATTTTGGAGATACAAAAAAAGTGTGTATATTTGCACACCGATTTGGAAACAAATCAAATGGTGGATGTAGCTCAGTCGGTTAGAGTAGAGGATTGTGGTTCCTAAGGTCGTGGGTTCGAATCCCATCTTCCACCCGAACTTTGAAAGCCTTGCAACGTATGTTGCGAGGCTTTTTTCGTTTCTATATCTTTGGGCGGAGTATAATGTGTTGATGAATAGGCGGGTGGTGCGGAGGTGCCACGTTTGTGGTGTCGCAGCTTAATGGTGAAAATAGCTCCTTAACAATCCGTATGAGATCTCGATGTTAGGTATAATGCACTACTATTGTTACTAATTGTGCGACTATAAACCTCTTAGATAATATTACATCATACCCGCGTGCAAGGTGTGATGCAATAAGTAGTCTACTCAAAGCATAGTAAGTCCCAGAAGTCGAAAAACTCCTTGAGGTTAAACCATAGTGTGTCGCCCTCTTTGAGGTAGTAGATTGATGGATCATTATCTTTGTTGGGGTAGATAATATCGTAACCCTCGTTGATGTAGCAGTTGCCATGGAAGATGATTATACCTTGGGGCTCGGGTGTGTGTGTCACCTCCACCAAGATAGCATATCGTTTAGGGTCGAACCTCTTAACCTTGCCCCTGGCAACCATCGAGATGTCAGTGCCCCCATCATAAAGTGCATCGTGATTACTCATCTCACTCTCCGATGAGAAACCATATGGGTGCTGATACACCAAGTCATCACCCACTCTTACACCCTCGTCACGCTTAAACTTGCGCGTATATTTAGCTGCGAGTCTATATTCTCTCCATAGCTCTGTGCGCGTAGCTCTCCGCATCCCCGAATAGTCGTAGTTGCCTTTAATCTCGGGTAGATCCATGTCATGATGATGGCGGTAGTATGCCGCGAGGATATATGCAGACATATCATCGGGATGGGATATGCCTAAGGCACAAAGGTGCGTTGCTAATCTTGAGTCGAACCACAGCCCCCACTCATTACGCAGATATGTTCCTAGGTTGTGGTGGGTGTTATGCAAAAACTCATCTTCGGAGAGGCTCATGAGATACGCTCTATCCTCCGCGCTTAGAATATTATTATCGAGCTCAGTTATAGCCTCATTGATGTCTGCTGGGATGTATATGCCATTGATCATCTCCGATACCATTTTATAATCGCGGATAGTCTCAAAATTCTGCGCCGTGGCTGAGGCGTAGCCTACAATAAGTATAATTAGGGCAACAATCTTTTTCATGATTTAGGGGCGCTCTATTTGTAGTGTCGCAATCTCTCTTTGTAGCATGGCAAGGTAGTGGGCTGCGTGGCCACCATCCATCTGCACATGGTGAAACTGGAACGATATGGGTAGGGTAGTTCTAAACCACCCCTTGCGGTAGTGCCCCCACATGACCATTGGGTTGCAGAATTTGTCGGTATATTGGTTAACGATGGTGTCGACCTCTGTCTCGATGATTGCCGAGGTGCCCACTACCATATAACCATCTAAGAGCGAACTCTTACACTCCTTGGCGCACTTCGCAGTAAGTGTGTTATAGTTGTTGATAAACTCGTTAAAGTTTGCTCTATATGGTATATCGCACGAGTTGATACCTGCGTTGCTATTCTTGACAATCACATTTATGGCAAGCTCGTCGTAGCGGTAGAGTTTGCCACCCTCAGGTAGGGTGAAGAATACCTCCTGTTCGCTTGCTGCTCGGGCTATACACCAGCATAGTAGAGCGTTGAACTTTATGCCATGGCGGCGACTAAGGCGTACTATGCGACTTACATCGAAGCTCTTGGTGAGTGTCACCATGGGCATGGGTGATGACATCCAAAGTGCGAAGGCTTCGGCTCGGTGTGACTCGTGTGGTGTTATCTCCTGTTTCATATCACAAGATTAAAAGGGGCTATACCCTACGATACCCCAGTTACTCATTATGGTTACTCCTTCTTTAGGAAGCAGGTCTTTAAGACGATGCCGCTGCCGTCGATCTTGCAATCTACCTCCTCGGGGTCGTCTGTGAGGCGGATGCTCTTAACCTTGGTGCCGCGCTTTATGACCATTGACGAGCCCTTAACCTTGAGGTCTTTGATGACGGTCACCGAGTCGCCATTCATCAACTCAGCACCATTGCTATCCTTGGGTACAGCAACACTTGGAGTAGCCGATGTGTTCTCGGCCTCGAACTCGTGGCCACAGTCGGGACATACATAAAGTGATCCGTCGAAGTATACATATTCGCCATTACACTTGGGGCATTTTGAAATCTCGTTCATAACTTTTAGTTTATAATTGGTTTAATCATCTTAAGTGTGAAACTATATCGCTATTTGGTGCTCACGCAATATTATTTATATCTCGCCATAAACTCCTTGATAAGGTCGAGTGTTGGCTCTATGTTGCACAATATCCTATTTTCCCAGGTGTCGTACACCGTGTGGTAATACTTGAATGCATCGCCATTCTCGTTCATAAAGAATATGCATGGCACGCCTCTTTGGGCAAATGGGTAGTGATCGCTATTGTCGGCAAGCTTGTTTCTATCCAGAGCCGTGAAGAAGCCCTTCTCGCTATTTATATCCTCGAATAGGGCGAAGCCATCCATACCCTCGTTGCTCACCTCGCAGTATAGCTCAGGGTTGTTGTCGGCAATCATATCGAGGTTGATGAGGTATTTTATCTGCTCGAGCGGTACGATGGGGTGCTCGGCATACCATGTCGAGCCTCTGAGGTTGGCATCCTCGCCCGAGAAGGCAATGAAGTACATGTCGTATTCGGGAGTGTTCTCGGCGTAGTAGGCGGCAAGGGCGATTATTGCAGCAGTACCTGAGGCGTTGTCGTGAGCTCCGGGGTAGTATACATCTTTGCCTAACTTACCCAGGTGGTCGTAGTGTGCGGTGAATACATAGCAACTATCATGCTTTTTGCCCTCCACCTTGGCGATAACATTGAAGCACTCGTAATCGTCGAGAAACTCATTCTTGATATCCAACCTAACAACCTTTGCATCCTTGGGAAAGTCGGGTGTTACCCATATGATGGGCTTCTCTCTAACCACCTCGCCATAAGCCTTGTAGAATTTTAGTGGCGCCTCCCATGTGTAGATAAAGCCAGCATTGCTACACTCGCTCTTGCTCTGCAACCTCTTGAAGTCCTCTTGGTGCTGATACGAGAACATGAAATCGCATACCACCATAGCTCCGTTGTACTCCGATGATGCAAGGTCAGCGAACATCTTGTCTGCATTGTAGTTCTCCATATCTATATAGTATAACCTATACTCACCCTTGATTGATGGGTTGAACTCGCGTAGGGTGAAATCTACACCTGGGACGAACCTCTTGCTGTCGACAACCATATCCATCTTGCCAGGGAAGGTGTTTATGTCGAGCGTGAAGGGTTGGCATGTAACCTCGTCGGCACCAGCCTTTTTTAACTCCTTGGCTATCCACCTACCAGCCTTGTTTGCTCCGTCCTCGGCATAGCCACGACCCTGATACTTCTTGGAGCTAAGCTCCTTGACAATCTTTTCGTAATGGTTGATGTCCTGGGCATAGAGCTGCCAGGATAGTAGGACCAGTGTGAGAAGTAATAACTTTTTCATATTAGAACGATTATTTGCTTTAGGGTCTGTTCGTTATGTTTTATATACGTACGCCACGTACGTACGATGTTTATCCCCACAAAGATAATAAAATTGTCACTAAAAGTCAACTTAATGAGATATGTATTCGGTGAGTGTGACTAACCAACTGGCTGTCTTGCCCAACTGGTTAGTGCGACTAACCACTTCGAAGGAGGCAATAAATAACAACTCGTGAGGTTCACTCACGAGTTGCTAACTTTATTTAGTGCCATTCAAAGTGCCAAAATGGCACTTTGAAATTTCGAATTTGGCACTTTGTAATTGTTGTTACTCCAAACATCCCGTACCTCACGGTCATTATAGAATCGAATGGATATTTTAGTCATATGCTAAAAAATAGTTTTAAGAACTTTGTCTGCACCCGCAATCAATTCTTCTATATTGTCTTTTGTCGGTTCTAAGTCTTTATGATGGTCGCACATATTTCTTATATCTGCTAATCTTTGAATGTTTCTCCAAGTTGCAATATCTATAACATTATTTGCCTTTAATTGTTCGTTATAATCATTTATTGTAGGATTTTTCTTGGCAATCTTGATTTGATGTTGTCCACATACTTCACATAAGTGTTTTTCTATCACAACACCACAAATTGCACCAGCCGCACGATAAAATCCTTTTTTGCATAATTCTTTTGCACTATCAATTTCTGAATCAAAAACATCTGCCTGCAAAAGTTGTTTAATATCGTACAATGAACTCTCAAAACGACTTTTCAATGATTTAACGATATGAAGTTGTTGCTCAAATTTACTACAGACAGAACGAGTGGGAAGAACAACTTCTCCTAGTCGTGTTTTGATAAGGCCAATCATATAATCAGAAATTGTGTATGTTTCATATGAAAGTTCCTTCCTTTTTTCGATTTTATAGTACGACTTAAAGTCTTCTAGACGCTCGGGGGTTAATTGCTTAATTATTGAAAGGGCTTCGTTATACCACGCATGATATTTATCCTTAAATGAATATTTCGCATACTCTTCCCGTTGTTCTTTTGAGAGCGCACTAAATTCGGATTTTAATTCATCTCTTAACTCAAACAATAATCCCTTATATAGATTGAGGCCATTAACGATAAGCACATCCAAATCTTTCTTATATTTTGTTAAGTTTGTTCCCATTTTCCCGATTTGCTCGTTGGTTATAAACTGAAATTAAACTATCTATTATGATATCTCAAAACAATAGATTTTACAGTACACTTCCCAAAACAGTATCTCTAAATGTATTAAATATGTTTAGTTTTACGGGTTTGTACTCTGGTAAACTTTCGAGGTATTCAAGCTCGAAAACTAAACGAGGGTCAGTATCCTTGCTGCCTTTGTTTATTTCTGCCTTATTACCAATTCGTGCTATTCGGATAAGATACAAATCCTTTACACCCTTACCTTTAATGTATGGCATAAAGTAGTAAAGCTTATTCAACGCAATAGTAGAAGGAAATGCTTTGGTCTTTCCTGTATAATAAATCTTGGTAGGTGCTCCATCCAAGAAGTAGTCTTGGTTGTCCAACTTTACCAATCCTATAAGCAAGTTCTTGGTAGGGTCGAGGGTATATGTCTTCTTGGGAGCATTAACTACCAAGTTCACTTTCTCATCCGCAAACAAGTCAAACTTAAAGACAGGTTGCTTATCTCTTTTGGTGTAAATAGGATTTGACGATGTCGGTTCCTCGTCATAAATAGCACGGTACAAACTCTTACCGATAATTTCCACTATACCGCATACGAGGGCATTTCCCATAAGGAAAGCTCTACGACCATCAGACACCTCTGGGTGGTAGGTATGATTATCCGGAAACATATTGAGTCGTTCCAACTCTATTGGAATAAGTCTGCGATATCTTCCCGATGGAGTTTGCACTACATGCTTAAAACGAGAAGGTGCAGAACCGCCTTCGCCGGTAATCATTGTGCGCGAAGGTTTATCCAAATAGTCTGGGAACGCCATGCCACCCTCCGAGAATACATATTCGTAACCCTCTTTAGATACTCGATTTATCTTTTTAGCACCCTTCTCATACTGCCACTTTGGCAATTCTTCATCAGAGATAAAAAACTCTTCTGGCACGAACTCCTCGTCAACTAAAATATCGCCCAAAGTCTGCGATGTTCCGTCGTATACAAAGGTTGAGTCAACCGAAAGAATCTTGCGGTCAATCATTATTCCGGCTGTTCCAAATGGGCTATCCTTTTTGCCTTTATTGAAGTTGTCCGATACTTCCTTTATACTTCCGGTTATCTTAAACTTGGAGAGGGTGTTCTTCTTTTCTGTGAATGGGAATGATTTAGCCATAATGCCATCGAAGAAGAGCCAACTATTAGCGTCTTCTATCTTCTTTGCAACCACAGAATCTTTTCGATAACCAACAATATATGTTCTGCGGCGTCTTTGAGGCATACCGTATTCGGCGGCATTGATAACTCGCCACTCAACAATATAACCCAAGTCTGATAACGATGCCAATATGATAGCGAAGTCTCGACCTCGTTGAGTTGCAGGAGAGTTGATAAGACGATCCACATTCTCAAGGAAAATATAGTTAGGGCGCTTTTCACCCTTCTCTTCCAATATCCTATATATCTGCCACCAAAGCACACCTTTCTTGCCCTCAATACCACCAGAACGACTCAATGTCGCCGCAACGGAATAGTCCTGACAAGGGAATCCTCCAACCAATAAATCGTGGTCAGGGATATCCTTTGTTGCTATAGTGCAAATGTCGTTGTTGGAGTGGCCTTCGTTGCCGAAGCGAGCCTTATACACCAAAGATGCATCTTGATGTTTCGTTGATGGTTCCCACTGGTTATTCCAGACTGTTTGGTATGCATCAGATGCGCCCTCCAAACCGATGCGAAATCCTCCGACACCTGCAAATAACTCTACAACTCGTATATTTTTATTATTTTCCATTTATCTCTTGTAATCTATTGTCTATAATGTTTCTTACATAGTCATTGTTAAACCAATAGCAAAATTTCTTTGCATAACCACCATTTATAGTTGGTGCTAAATCTTTTGATTTTTGTGCCTTTGGTCGTACATGAAATTTCTTTTTATCTTTGCCTTTCCACCAATACTCTTCGGAGATATGGTCATTCAAGACATTCTCTCTAATGTGATTCCAGTAATTTTCCGCCCAATTCAAGTCGCTTTGAGGCATAGTCCAGAAGAATACATCATCCAAAACATAGTCTTCTTGATCTTTATGTTGTTCCTTAAAAACTACAAACATAAACCTACTTGAGAATAACTCGTAAAGTCGAGAATCCAACCAATCCTCACATTCTGCAACTTCAATATAGTCGATATTTTCAAAGGACATAGCTTCCTTGATGTTACCATTCTGCTGAATTCGAATGGTTTTCATTGTTAGTCCAGCCTTTATAAACTCCTCTGAACGATTGATGTTTGCACACTTATCCGTAGCTGCTACTGCGTTTGCAATCATTGCAAACTTATTTTTGGGATTATGCGACAAATCAACACCCTTTTGAGCAGCGATATCACGATAATCCTTGCCAATATACGAAACAAAGCGCTTCAGTAGAATTTCGTCAAAACTATGTTTTGTCAGTTCTTCTTCTGTAACTAACTGCTCCTTGGGTAAAGCAAAATTTGTTACAGCATTTTCTTTGCTATCCAAAACATACTGCAGGATTGTTCGCATATAAGCCATTTTCAGACTAAATGCTCTACGAGGTGCACCCTCATCCGAAAATGGTTGAGTCATAAGGCTATCGCCTTTTTGACCTTTTCTACAAGCACCAAGATACATCGTATCTCCTTCGGATAATAGATGTGCTTCGCCTCGTTTAATT
>JAZRMM010000024.1:0-13431 GCA_045647535.1 Alistipes sp. | reverse complement strand
GGTGGCAGAGGAAGGTAAGGGGGGGCGCGGGCTGGGGTTGCGTTGCCGCGGACTGGGTTCTTATAGGTTCTGATGGGTTCTGGTGGGGTGTTCTGGCGGACAAGGACTCTGAAAGGGAGCACAGTCAATTCCCACAAGAACTCACAAGAACCCACCAGAACTCACGAGAGCCCACAAGACCCCACAAGAACTCACCAGAACCCACAAAAACTCATCGACCCCATGATTGTGCTCGCTACACTCAGTATGATATGTAAGGAGTAGTAGGGGTGCAGGGGCTCTTCATCCCCTACAAAATAACCTCTCGCCATATTTTCCTGAGTTAGCCTTTCTTGTTTCGGCTTTTTTTTACTATCTTTGCAGGATGAATATGCTTTAGCATATAGCCACGAAAACAAGAAACAAAAAACGATATAGATTATGACACAGGAAGAGTTGTTTAAGAAGCTTATTGCACACTGCAAAGAGTATGGTTTTATATTCCCATCAAGCGAGATCTACGATGGTCTTGGCGCTGTATACGACTATGGTCAGAATGGCGTGGAGCTCAAGAATAATATCAAGAGCTACTGGTGGGACTCAATGGTTAAGCTCCACGAGAACATCGTAGGTATCGACGCTGCAATCTTCATGCACCCACGTGTATGGGAGGCATCGGGCCACGTAGGTGCCTTCAACGATCCACTCATCGACAACAAGGACTCTAAGAAGCGCTATCGTGCCGATGTGCTTGTCGAGGACTGGATGGCTAAGCAGGAGGAGAAGATCGCCAAGGAGGTGGAGAAGGCGCGCAAGCGTTTCGGCGAGAGCTTCGACGAGGCTCAGTACCTTGCAACATCACCTCGTGTCTTGGAGATTAAGGCTAAGATGGATGCCGTGCACACTCGCTTTGCTGAGGCCCTCAACGCCAACAACCTCGAGGAGCTCAAGCAGATAATCCTCGACTGCGAGATTGTATGTCCTATCTCGGGAACACGCAACTGGACAGATGTGCGTCAGTTCAACCTTATGTTCTCTACACAGATGGGCTCTACAGCTGATGGCGCTAACACCGTATATCTCCGTCCTGAGACCGCACAGGGTATCTTCGTGAACTACCTCAACGTGCAGAAGACTGGTCGTATGAAGCTCCCATTCGGTATCGCACAGATTGGTAAGGCCTTCCGTAACGAGATTGTGGCTCGTCAGTTCATCTTCCGTATGAGAGAGTTCGAGCAGATGGAGATGCAGTTCTTCGTGCAGCCAGGCACCGAGATGCAGTGGTGGAACGAGTGGAAGGAGACACGTATGGCTTGGCACCGTGCCCTCGGCTTTGGTGACGAGAACTCCCGCTTCCACGACCACGACAAGCTCGCACACTACGCTAATGCTGCTACCGACATCGAGTTTAACTTCCCATTCGGCTTCAAGGAGGTTGAGGGTATTCACTCTCGTACCGACTTCGACCTTGGTCGTCACCAGGAGTTCTCGGGTAAGAAGATTCAGTACTTCGACCCAGAGCGTGGCGAGAGCTATGTGCCTTATGTTGTTGAGACATCAATCGGCGTTGACCGTATGTTCCTTCAGATCATGTCGGCAGCATACACCGAGGAGAAGTTGGAGAATGGCGAGGAGCGCGTAGTATTGCGCATACCTGCAGCCCTCGCTCCTACCAAGGTGGCTGTGATGCCTTTGGTGAAGAAGGATGGTCTTCCAGAGGTGGCTCGTCAGATTATCGACGACCTCAAGTATGACTACACCGTAGTATACGACGAGAAGGACTCTATCGGTAAGCGCTACCGCCGTCAGGATGCTATCGGTACTCCTTTCTGCGTTACCGTGGATCATGAGACCCTCACCGACGGTATGGTCACCGTGCGTCACCGCGACACAATGCAGCAGGAGCGTGTTAAGATTGAGGACCTCAGAGCTATGGTCGAGAAGGAGGTATCGTTCCGCGAGCTCTTCAAGAAGATTAAGGCCTAAGAACATCCCTTAAGCTATGCCCCGTCTGATAGCCAAAGACTACGGTACTAAGCGCACAGGACTTGCCGGCACCGACCCGCTGGGTATCATCGCCTCGCTCCTTGTGACCGTTGATACCAAGCAGTTGGAGCGCTACCTGGCCGACTACTTTCAGCGTGAGGTGGTCTCGACAATCGTTGTGGGCCATCCTCGCCAGATGAGTGGCGCCCCCTCGGAGACAATGCGCTACATCGAGCCCCTCATGGGTCGTCTGCGCCACGCCTACCCCGATAAGAGGGTGGTGGCCTACGACGAGCGCTTCACCTCGGTATTGGCGCAGCGCACCATACGCGAGAGTGGCATAGGCAAGATGGCACGCCGCGACAAGAGCCTTGTGGATAAGGTGTCGGCAGCCATCATCCTGCAGGACTATATGGCATCACAGAATGATTTTAGATAGGGTAAAATGCTGATTACTAATTGCTAATTGCTCATTACTAATTGATAATATGATATATCCAATCGTTATTTACGGCTCGCAGATATTGCGTAACGAGTCGGAGGATATAACTCCCGATTACCCTGAGCTCAAGAAGCTTATCGAGGATATGTGGATTACTCTCGGTGAGGCCGAGGGTGTAGGTCTTGCTGCTCCACAGATTGGCAAGAACATCCGCCTATTTATCGTTGACTGCACCCCATGGGGTGAGGACGATCCATCGCTCGCAGACTTCAAGCGAGTATTCATCAACCCCGAGATCTACGAGGAGTCGGAGGAGACATCGCTCTTCGAGGAGGGCTGCTTGTCGCTACCAGGTCTTCACGAGAATGTGCGTCGCCCAGTAGCCATCCGCATGCGCTACCTCGACGAGAACTTCGTGGAGCACGACGAGGAGTTCTCGGGTAAGCCCGCTCGTGTTATTCAGCATGAGTACGACCATATCGAGGGTATGGTATTCACCGACCACCTCGCCCCCTTGCGTCGTAACCTCATAAAGAGCAAGTTGCAGAAGATGGCTCGTGGCTCTTATCGTGCGTCGTACAAGACCCGCCGATAGGCAAGCGAGCTGCACTAAAGCTTTGTTGCGCAATGAGAGAGTATTATACATACGATGGTGTCAACCTTGCCTACACTATTGAGGGCGAGGGTGATACCATCATCTTGCTTCATGGCTGGGGCTGCGATGGTGAGATATGGCAGGCTACACGCGATATGCTCAAGGCAAGCTGTCGTGTTATCTCGGTGGACTTCGCTGGCTTTGGCCAGAGTGGCGAGCCCACGAAGGTGTGGGGTGTCGAGGAGTATACACGCTCCATTGAGGCCCTTGTTAAGATGCTTGGCATTAGCTCGCCCACGCTCGTAGGCCACTCGTTTGGTGGTCGAGTATCTATACTCTACGCCTCGCGCAACGATGTTAGACGTGTGATACTCACCGATGCTGCGGGTGTCAAGCCTCGCCGCACCATGAGCTACTATCGTAAGGTCTACACCTATAAACTCATGAAGCGCACGCTGCCCCTGCTCATAGGCGAGCGCAAGGCGCAGATGCTCCTCGAGGAGCGCAGAGCACGCTCGGCATCGGCGGACTACAACCGTGCTACGCCCATGATGCGTGCCATATTGTCGAAGTGCGTAAACGAGGATCTTTGTGGCGTGATGCCCAAAATCAAGGCCCCCGTATTGCTCTTCTGGGGCGACAGGGATACCGCAACGCCTATCTCGGATGCTCATAAAATGAAAAACCTTATCCCCGACGCCGGACTTGTCGTGGCTGAGGGTGCTGGCCACTTTGCCATGTTGGAGCAGCCGGAGCTATGGCGTGGGTCGTTGAAATCATTTCTAAATATCGAGTAGTATGGCTCATGTAATGCATATCTTTTCGCTGGTATGGCTCGTATATCTCTGGGCTACAATGCGCTACTCGGTGCAGATGTTCCAGCAGAACTCCTATCGCACGGAGCGCTACAACCGTTGGTTGCGCTCTACAGGCGAGTGGCATTCGCGCATGAATGTGGTGGCTATGATTGCCGCCATCGCCTCTCTCTTTTGTGGTCATTGGGCTCTCTTGACCCTCTTTGGCCTATGGATGTTGGTGATTGCCATTGCCGAGTTCAGCATCAAGTATAAGGTTAGGCTTGTATACACCATGCGTGTCAAGCGCCTTATCGCAACACGTATGTTGCTCACCGCCGTGATTCTTACGTTGGTGCATATCTTCGCTGCGAGCTATATGCTCCCTGCGATGATGTTGCTTACCATCGACTACTGGACAATCCTTGCAAATCTAATAAATAGACCCCTTGAGGCCTATATCACACGTTGGTACTACAACGATGCTAAGCGCATACTTCGCTCGATGCCTCACCTCAAGATTATAGGCATCACAGGAAGCTTCGGTAAGACATCTACCAAGCACTTCTTATACAGGGTGTTATCCGAGAAGTATAACGTGCTTATGACACCCGGCAACTTCAATACTACGTTGGGTGTTGTGCGTACCGTGCGTGAGCATCTCAAGCCCCACCACGAGGTCTTCATCGTGGAGATGGGTGCTAAGCAGCGTGGCGACATCAAGGAGATATGCGACCTTGTGAACCCAACAATGGGCATCATAACCTCGGTGGGTGAGATGCACCTCGAGACCTTCGGCTCGGTGGAGGGTGTTGCCCACACTAAGTTTGAACTTATCGACGCCCTGCCCGAGGGGGGCTTTGGCGTCGTGAACATAGACTCCGAGGAGGCCTTCAACCATCTGCGTCGCTCGGCCTATAAGGTCAAGACCTACGCTATAGACAACCCCGAGGCCGACTATCGTGCTGTTGACCTCGCCTACTCGGCATTGGAGACAACCTTCGATGTCAAGGTGGGTGATAGGGTAGATGAGGGCTATGTCACCCATATCCTTGGTCGTGGTAATATCCTTAATATCACTGCTGCTCTCGCCCTTGCCGAGCATATGGGCATCTCGCTTGAGGCACGCCGTCGTGCTGTGCGCCAGGTCGAGCAGGTGGAGCACCGCTTGAGTATGCGTCGTAGTGGTGGTATCACCATTCTCGACGATGCCTATAACTCAAATCCTACGGGTGCGCGCATGGCTCTGGAGGTTATCGCCGCCTTTGCCACCGAGGGCTCACGCTATGTGGTGACCCCAGGCTTTGTGGAGATGGGTGCCAAGCAGTATGATAACAATAGGGCCTTTGGTAGGGATATAGCCATGTCGAATGCCGATGGTGTATATGTAGTTAACGAGGTTAACCGTGAGGCTATAACCGCAGGTCTCAGCGATGGCGGATACGATATGTCAAGGGTTAGTGTCGTAGCATCGTTCAAGGAGGCTATGGCCGAGTTGCAGCCACGCCTCAAGGCGGGTGATGTGGTGCTCTACGAGAACGACCTGCCCGACTCATTTAAGTAGTAATAACTAAAACATAGATATGATGAAGATTAATGTAGGTGTAATATTTGGTGGTCGCTCGGTGGAGAACGAGATCTCGGTAATCACAGCGGCGCAGACTATGGCGGCGATGAATACCGAGAAGTACAACATCGTGCCTATATACATCTCTAAGGAGGGTCACTGGTATACTGGTGATAAGCTCCGCACTACGGATAACTATCGCGATATGAAGGCGTTGCTTGCCTCTGTCGACGAGGTCTACTTCCGTCCTGTATATGGCGATAACAAACTCTATAAGGTTCGTAAGCCTCTCTTTGGTAGCGATGTCGTTACCTCTATCGATGTTATCCTCCCATGCTTGCATGGTACTTCGGGTGAGGATGGCTCGTTCCAGGGACTAATCGAGATGACCGGTATACCATATGCTTGTCCTAACCCCTTGGCCTCGGCAAATGGCATGGATAAGATCACTATGAAGATGATTCTCAAGGAGAGTGGCATTCCGGTAATCGACTATGTGTGGTTCTCGGATAAGGAGTGGCTCTCGGAGCAGGTGGCATGTGTGGAGCGTGCCGAGGCGTTGAACTATCCGCTCATCGTCAAGCCCGCAAACCTCGGCTCGTCGGTAGGTATCAAGGCTGTGCACAACCGTGAGGAGCTCACCGAGGCTGTGAACAATGCCATTAAGTACTCTAAGCGTATCATCGTCGAGTGCTTGGTGGAGCGCCTCAAGGAGATTAACTGCTCGGTGTTGGGTGACTACTACGACTGCGAGCCCTCGGTATGCGAGGCACCTGTGCGTAGTGGCGAGATATTGAGCTCCGAGGATAAGTACTTGGGTGGTGGTAAGAATAAGCCATCGGAGGGTATGCACTCTACCGTGCGAGAGATTCCTGCTAACCTCCCTGAGGAGACTACGCGCTTTATTCGTGAGACGGCATGCAAGACCTTCCGTGTGTTGGCTTGCGACGGCGTGTCGCGTATCGACTTTATGATTGACGAGGCAAATGGTAACATCTACGTTAATGAGATTAACACCATCCCTGGCTCTTTGTCGTTCTACCTATGGGAGGCTACAGGCGTTAAGTTCGATGAGCTTGTCGACCGCCTCATAGCCATCGCCTTCAAGCGTAAGCGCGACTCGGAGTTCAAGACTACAAGCTACTCGGAGAATATCTTTGCCTACCAGGCTAAGCATGGCGCAAAGTTTGGTGGCGCTAAGGGTGCTAAGAGATAGTTCTCCTCGCTGCCTATAACCAATTAATAGAATAAGACCTATGACTTCACTATACGATAATATCATCTTCGGTCCTGTACGCTCACGCCGCTTGGGACTCTCGCTGGGTGTCAACCTACTACCCATAGAGTCTAAGTTGTGTAGCTTCGACTGCATTTATTGTGAGTGTGGCTGGAATGCCGACCACCCTGGCAAGCGTCGTTTCAACGCCCGCGAGGATGTATTCAATATGCTTGATGAGACACTTGGAAAGATGGTAGCTGATGGTACGCCCCCTGATGTTATCACCTTTGCGGGTAATGGCGAGCCTACCATGCACCCCGACTTCGAGAATATAATCGCTGATACCATCGCCTTGCGCGATAAGCACTGCCCGGCAGCTAAGGTCTCGGTGCTCTCGAATGCTACGCAGATACACCGCGAGGATGTGTGTCGTGCGCTACGCCGTGTGGATAACAACATTCTCAAGCTTGACTCGGCATTCGATGCTACCGTGCAGCTTGTCAACAAGCCTCAGGGTAGTTATACTGTAGCTCGCACCGTGGAGCTGTTAAAGTCGTTTGAGGGTAACCTTATCGTGCAGACAATGTTCTTGCGTGGCGAGTATCTTGGCAAGCGTGTGGATAACACCACCGAGGAGGAGGTGTCGGCATGGCTCAAACTTGTTGAGGAGATACGTCCTAAGCAGGTTATGGTATATTCGCTTGATAGAGATACCCCTTGCCAGACCCTTGAGAAGGTGGAGAAGGATGAGCTACGCCTTATTGCCGAGCGTGTTGAGGCCCTTGGCATAAAGTGCTCGGTAGCATAACATAATTAGGAGATAATTAACAGATATATATACTATGGAATTCGAAGGTAAAGTTTTGGAGATCCTCCCACCCGTATCTGGCCAGTCGGCACGTGGTACATGGGAGCGACAGATGGTGGTCTTTGAGCAGGCCAACAAGCAGTATGGCAAGGAGATAGCTGTAACTTTTATGAACAAGGCGCAGGATGTAGCTTCGTTGCGTGTCGGCGAGAGCTATATGGTGTCGTTCGATGTTGAGTCGCGCAACTACCAGGGTCGCTGGTATACCGATGTTCGTGCTTGGCGTGTGCAGCCTTTGCAGCCAGCCGCTGCACCACAGATGGCAGATATGCCTCCATTCGTTGAGGAGCCACAGCCTTCATACTCGGCAGGTGGTGCAGGCGTTGTGGATGATATGCCATTTTAGTCTCCTAAACTAAGGAGATAACCTATTAGCCCGTGTGGGAGATGCGCTAAGCACCCTCATTCGGGCTAATCTTATATTGACACCGAGCCTATCATCCATCGAATACCTATATATATTATTAATAGTGGCTGGTTTCATCCTAACTTAAAAATAAATATGGGTGTGAAAAATATGTTAACAATTTGACATATAGGTTGTTAACACTTTCTCTAAAAAAAAGAATTTAGCTTGGGGTTGTATCTTTGGAAAAATTTGTATCTTTGCACGCTCGAAATAGTGTTTTCGAGTATTGGATTACAATAAATTAAGTATTAACTAAACTTTTAACAAAGTGGATTCAAAGAGTTACAAGACTATCTCGGTCAAGGCAGAGGACGCTCAGAAGGAGTGGTTCGTGATTGACGCTACGAACGAGATTTTGGGACGCCTTGCTTCGCAGGTTGCTAAGATCCTCCGTGGCAAGAACAAGCCTAGCTACACTCCCCACACTAACTGCGGTGACTATGTTATCGTAATTAATGCGGATAAGGTGAAGCTTACAGGCGCTAAGATGACCGACAAGGTCTACACTCGCTACACTGGTTTCCCCGGTGGTCAGCGTTTTGCAACACCTGCAGACTTCCTTACAACTGATAAGAAGCCTCAGTTCGTTGTTGAGCACGCAGTGCGTGGTATGTTGCCTAAGACTCGTTTGGGCGAGGCAATCATGAAGAATTTGAAGGTTTATGCAGGTGCTGAGCATCCTCACGCTGCACAGAACCCCAAGGAGATTAAGTTAAACGAGATTAAGTAAGAATTATGGAAGTTGTAAACACCGTAGGTCGCCGTAAGGCAGCTGTTGCTCGCGTATTCGTGAAGCCCGGCACAGGTAAGATTACAGTCAACCATAAGGAGCTTGAGGTTTACTTCCCCTTGCACATTCTCCAGTACGAGGTTAAGCAGCCTTTGATGGTTACTAACACTTTGGAGAACTACGACGTTATGATTAACCTCGTAGGTGGTGGTATCAAGGGTCAGGCTGAGGCTGCCCGCATGGGTATTGCTCGTGCTCTCTGCCAGATCGATGCAGAGATGCGTCCTGTATTGAAGAAGAACGGCTTCCTTATGCGTGATTCACGTGAGGTTGAGCGTAAGAAGCCAGGTCAGCCAGGCGCACGTCGTAAGTTCCAGTTCTCTAAGCGTTAATTCGCCCAACGACCTACTTTCGGCAAAAGCACAATCTGGGTTCAAAACCTCGAGGACCACACCTATATATCATATACCGCCTATGCGGATGTGTGTTGTGGCCTAACTAAAAACAACAACATGGTGTGCTGCCGCGACGGTTGCCCGATTGCGATTAAACCTGAGAGAACGCCCCAATGGGTGCTACTCACAGGTTGATTAAAGAGTAAAAAACAAAAAAAAGATTAAAAAAATGGCACGTACAGATTTTAATACACTTTTGGAGGCTGGTGTACACTTCGGTCACTTGAAGCGTAAGTGGAACCCTAAAATGGCTCCCTACATCTTCATGGAGAAGAACGGCATCCACATCATCGATCTTCACAAGACAGCTATCAAGCTTGATGAGGCTGCAGCAGCTTTGAAGCAGATCGTTAAGAGCGGTCGTCGCGTATTGTTCGTAGCAACAAAGAAGCAGGCTAAGGAGATCGTTGCCGAGAAGGTAGCAGCCGTAGGTATGCCTTACGTTACTGTGCGTTGGGCAGGCGGTATGCTTACAAACTTCCCAACTATACGTAAGGCCGTTAAGAAGATGGCTACCATCGATAAGATGACCAACGACGGCACTTTCGACAATTTCTCAAAGCGCGAGAAGCTCCAGATTGCACGCCAGCGTGCAAAGCTCGAGAAGAACCTCGGTTCTATCGCTGACCTTAACCGTCTTCCAGCTGCATTGTTCGTTATCGACGTACAGAAGGAGCAGAACGCTGTTAAGGAGGCTAAGCGTTTGAGCATCCCAGTATTTGCTATGGTTGATACTTGTTGTGATCCAACCGACATCGATTACGTAATTCCAGCAAACGACGATGCTCAGAAGTCAATCGCTACTATCCTTGATGTAGTATGCGGTGCTATCGCTGAGGGTGCTGAGGAGCGCAAGCTCGAGAAGGAGAAGGAGGCTCAGGAGGCTGAGGCTCAGGAGGGCGCAAAGCAGGCTAAGCCACGTATCAAGAAGGCAGTTAAGGCTGCTGTTGATGCAGAGGAGGCTACTGTAGCTGAGGTTGTTGCTGCTACTGAGGAGACTCAGAGCGAGGAGTAATAACTCCCCTTTTTCGGCGCAAAGCCAAACATTACCGAGGCGGGTAGGCATAATGCCCGCTCGCCCCGGTTTCTTTAAAACTAATAACAAAAAAACATTTACAGATATGGAAATCAAAGCAGCTGATGTAATGAAGCTCCGTAAGATGACCGGCGCAGGTATGATGGATTGCAAGAAGGCTCTTCAGGAGGCTGAGGGCGATTTCGAGCGCGCTAAGGATATCATCCGTGAGAAGGGTAAGCTCGTTGTAGCTAAGCGTTCAGACCGTACCGCTACTGAGGGCGTTGTTGTAACTAAGATCGTTGACCAGAAGGCATACATCCTTTGCCTTGCTTGCGAGACTGACTTCGTTGCTCAGAACGTTGAGTTCGGTGCTTCTGCTAATGCTATCTTGGATATCGCTGTTGCAGCTGATGCTGCTGACCGCGATGCTCTTATGGGCGTTAAGAACGCTGAGGGTCACACAGTAGAGGAGATGGTTACTGAGAAGTCAGGTCAGACTGGCGAGAAGGTAGAGATCGCATACTACGCTCGTGTTGAGGCTCCTTACTGCACAGCTTATGTTCACTTCAACAAGAAGCTCGGTACTATCCTTGGTTTCAACAAGGCTATCGACGAGGAGACAGCTCGCAAGGTTGCTATGCAGGCTACTGCAATGGCTCCACTCTCAATCGACGAGAACGACTGCCCAGCAGACGTTGTTGAGAAGGAGAAGGCTATCCAGCTCGAGATGATGAAGCAGGATCCTAAGAATGCTAACAAGCCAGACGCTATTCTTGAGAAGATCGCTGAGGGTAAGATGCGTAAGTTCTTCGAGGAGAACACTCTTCTTAACCAGTGCGTAGTAGGCGAGAAGGAGTCTATCCGTGAGTTCATCCAGAAGGCTGACAAGGAGGCTACTGTTGTTGCTTACAAGCGTTTCGCTCTCGAGGCATAATCAGACTATAAGGTCGCATATATTGAGGGTTGTCACCATTGTGGCAACCCTCAATTTTTTATCTGCTCTGGCTTATGCCATAATAAGAGAGCGTGCCCCGCAACAATTATGCGAGGCACGCTCTATGCTTTATCGTGGGTTTCTTATCGTGTTACCGCACGAATGTAGCCACACTGATATGCAGGACGTGTTATTACTCTACCGAGGGTGTCCGCGAGGTGAAGGGCGTAGGCCTGATCTCTATCCTCCTTAACTACGCGTGATGACCAGTAGTAGGCTGCGGCGTCGGTAGGCATAAATATAGAGTTGCCATTCGTTCCGGTGATGCGGTAGCCATTGAGCGTGTCGGTGGCAATAACTTCCCAGCTACACTCCTCGATAAGCTCGGTTATCTCCTTGTCTGTTGGCATATACCAGCCACGACCCATAACTACGGTTGCCGCGTCGTGGTTAGCGTTACGCTTGATATATAGCGTCTTCTCATTCACAGGCGTATAGCCTTCTGGTGTGAACTCCTCCTTGCTCTCCACCTCGCCCCAGGCATAGAGCTTGCCTGCGGGAAGCTCCTCGCTTGCGCCTACATTCTCGCTAGCCCACTTAACACTCAGACCGAGGTCTACATAATGGAAGCCATTGAGCATGCCAGCAGGCTCTGTTGGACCCTCATCCTTGGATGGCTCTCTGAGAAAGAGGAACGATGCTCCCACACCGATGAGTATTGCTACGAAGAGTATGCCAATAACCTTAATACGTTGTTTAGCCTCCTCGCGTGCTTGCTGCATCCTTGTTCGAGTGGTATTGCTATTTGCAGTATCGCTGTTGTTGATATTATGTGTCATTGCTCCAATTTTAGTGGTTGTGTTAAAACTATCTACAAATGTAGTAAAGATTAGCCAATCGACAAAATAAAATGTGAAGGATATATGTAATACCTATTTATTATAGCCAACTCTTGTTTGTTTGAAAATAATTTGCTAACTTTGCTATGCTGTTGCGTTTGTAATTGACAGCAGACATATTATTGATGAAAGTGTATTAGCTTTTATCCTTGAATGGAAATCTGGAAAATTTCAATACTACAAGGAGAGCAACACACTCGTCACTCCGTATTGTATAGTTTGGGGTGTTTATTACCCTATGCTCAATACGAGTGTGGGGTATTGTTTATTTGTAGTATAGGTATTCCAGAACCTCCATTCGGATAGACTAATCGGCTCCACACTTTCTTTTTGTTATAACACACAGTGGGGCTGGTGTGTACAAATCTTAACGTATTATGAAGAAGCTACTAATCGTGTTGGCTTTTGTTTTTGGTGTGGGTCACTCTGCATCGGCGCAGACTGACTATAGCCTTATCTCGCGTTTCCTCAACTCAGTTGTTAACCAGGATGTTAACGAGATGATGGATGTATTGGCTCCACGTTGCTACGATGATATTAACGAAATTATTGTGGCATCTGAGACTTTAGGTTTTAAGCAGTGGCAACTTATTGGCAATGTAACATTTGAAAATGGTGCAGTGTCGTATATTGCGGCTGTCTATGTGGGAGATGTTGTCAATCAGAAGGTGCAAGATTTCTTTGGTGGAGGTAATGAATATCAGCGATATATCTCTCCTTCAGGCCACGTATTTTTGTATGAAGCGCTAAGCATATATAATGATAATGGTAGAAAGTGTGTTTGGTGTAATGGTGACTTCTTGAGTATTATGGAGGTAGAGAAGATGCTACGCATGAGCGGCAAGAGTCTTCCATCTAACTTCTATGAAGGTGGACTTATTTGGGTGCCATAAGCATAAATTGACACATCTGTATTGATATGGGGCGTTCGACATTTGTCGGACGCCATTTTTTTGTTGTCAGGCGGTGTGGTTTTTTGGGGGTGGGCACTCTTTTATTATACGCCACTCTTGTTTGTTTGGAAAATTGTTTTTATCTTTGCGCGCTATTTATTAACTAATTTAACATTTTCGAACCATGCCAAAAATGAAAACAAATGCCGCTGCAAAGAAGCGTTTTTCTTTCACCGGCACAGGTAAGATCAAGCGTAAGCACGCTTATCACAGTCACATCCTGACCAAAAAGACTAACAAGCGTAAGCGTAACCTTTGCTACTCAGGTACCGTTTCATCTGCCGATGAGGCTAAGATCAAGCAGTTGCTCGTTAAGTAATTAACGATCGAAGGCTTTGAAGCAGTAGCACACAAAATTTATTTAATTTAACATCGGAGCGCAATAGCCCTAAAGAGTGTGAGAGAATCACACCGCTATCAGCTCTATCAAAAACTTTTAATTTATGCCACGTTCAGTCAACGCTGTTGCGTCACGCGCAAGAAGAAAGAAGGTTTTGAAGCTTGCCAAGGGTAACTTTGGTTCAAGGGGAAACGTATGGACAGTTGCGAAAAACACTGTCGAGAAGGGTCTGCAGTATGCTTA
>JAZRMM010000023.1:0-36102 GCA_045647535.1 Alistipes sp. | reverse complement strand
CAACGTATTTTGCGAGGTTTTGCCATAAAAATAGAGATTAGTAGAAACCGTTTTCTACTAATCTCTAAAATATCGCTGTAATTTGCAAATATTCAGCTAATTATATTTTATCCTAAGCGCCGCTTTTTGCATCATTACCTTTTGTTGTTAGGGTAGTATCGTCGTACACCTGAAAAAAAAATAGCCCTAATGGTATTTCCATTCGGGCTATTGATTTGAGAGGTAGAGAATGCCCCCCCTCTTATTACTGCTGATTACAAGCGCTCAAGCTTTACAGTGAAGTGACGCATCAACTCAGTCTCCCATACGATCTTAACACCGCGGGTGATCTCGTGACGACGGTCATATACGTTCTTCAATGCAGCTGCGATAACGTCCATGTGGTTGTTAGTGTATGAACGACGAGCGATGCAGAGACGAAGGAGGTCAAGACCACCAAAACGGTTCTCACGAGTTACAGGATCACGGTCAGCAAGGATGTAACCGATCTCGCAACCACGAACACCTGCCTCGAGGTAGAGCTCGATAGCAAGAGTCTGTGCTGGGAACTCCTCCTTAGGGATGTTAGACAACACCTTGTCAGCATCTACGAACAATGCGTGACCACCAACAGGACGCTGGTAAGGAATGCCGTACTCGTCGAGCTTAGCAGCGAGGTACTGAACCTGCTTGATACGAGTCTCGATAGTGTCGAGCTCGGTGTTCTCGTCGAGACCAACTGCCAAAGCAGCCATATCACGACCGTTCATACCACCATATGTCAAGAAGCCCTCGAATGGGATGCAGAAACGCTTAGCACCCTCATACCAATCCTCGTGGCGTGTAGCGATGAAACCACCCATGTTTACAAGACCGTCCTTCTTTGATGACATTGTCATACCGTCAGCGTAAGAGAACATCTCCTTGCAGATCTCCTTGATAGTCTTATCTGCATAACCCTCCTCACGAGTCTTGATGAAGTATGCGTTCTCAACGAAACGTGCTGAGTCGAATACAACGCGCTTGCCATACTTGTCAGCGATAGCACGAACGTCGCGAAGGTTCTTCATTGATACAGGCTGACCACCTGCTGTATTGTTAGTTACAGTGACGATGATGAAAGGAATCTTCTCAGCGTTCTCAGCCAAAGCCTTCTCCAACTTAGCGCAGTCTACCTCGCCCTTGAAAGGAATCTCGAGCTGAGTATCCTTAGCTGCGTCGATTGTGCAGTCCAAAGCTGTAGCCTTACGGAACTCGATGTGACCCTTAGTAGTGTCGAAGTGTGAGTTACCTGGGATGATATCACCAGCCTTTACAAGGTGTGAGAACAATACGTTCTCAGCAGCACGACCCTGGTGAGTAGGGATAACGTACTCGAAGCCAGTAATCTTGCCGATAGTCTCCTTAAGCTCGAAGAATGACTTTGAACCAGCGTAAGCCTCGTCACCAGTCATCATAGCAGCCCACTGACGGTCGCTCATAGCACCTGTACCTGAGTCGGTCAAGCAGTCGATGTAAACCTGCTCTGACTTCAAACCGAAGAGGTTGTAGTGTGCCTCCTTGAGCCACTGCTCACGCTCTGCGCGTGTGCTCTTCTTCAAAGGCTCAACCATCTTAATGCGATACGCTTCTGCAAATGGGATTTCCATAGTTTTTGTAGTTTTTTAGGTTATTTGATAATATTAATAATTTATTCTTTTTCTGTTGGCATAAACTCTTTAATTCGCTAATCTATGCACAATATGCTACAAAGGTATGCAAAAATATAGTCAAAAGCAACAATATGCCTAAATATTTTTTATATTGTAGGCCAATGTAGTCTCGGCAATAAAACTATATTCCTAATTCTGGGCTATGAGCAACTCCAAAATCTGGATGGCGTTAAGTGCTGCGCCTTTGCGAATTTGGTCTGCAACACACCAGAAGGTGATGCCATTCTCGTTGCACAAATCCTTACGCACACGGCCGACATAGACAGGGTCGCTGCCCTCGGCAAAGAGAGGCATGGGGTAGCGCTTCTGCTGTGGTTCGTCGATGAGCACTATGCCCTTGCTTGAGGCGAAGGACTCACGCACCTGCTCTATTGATAGTGGCTCTTCGGTCTCTACCCATATAGCTTCAGAGTGGGCGCGCATAACGGGAACACGTACACATGTCGCAGAGACGTGGATATCAGAGTGCATGATCTTGCGTGTCTCGTAGAACATCTTCATCTCCTCCTTGGTGTAGTCGTTATCCTGGAATACGTCGATGTGGGGTATGAGGTTGTATGCCAGCTGATAAGCAAACTTCTCAACCTTAGGCTCACGTCCCTCGGATAGCGCCTGGTGTTGCTCCTTGAACTCCTGCATGGCGGTAGCACCTGCGCCACTTGCCGACTGGTATGTGGCTACGTGTACACGTGTGATATGCGAGAGCTTCTCTATAGCGTTTAGGGCTACAACCATCTGTATTGTTGTACAGTTGGGGTTTGCAATGATGCGGCGAGGAGCATTGTAGGCATCTTCGCCATTTACCTCGGGCACAACCAGTGGAATATCGTCATACATGCGGAATGCCGACGAGTTATCAATCATGAAGCATCCGTGCTTTGTGATTGTCTCGGCATATTCCAACGAGGTGGAGCCACCAGCCGAGCATAGTGCAACGTCTATATCCTTGAAGTCGTCGTTGTGCTGCAACTCGCGCACAACAATATCCTGGCCGCGAAAACGGTATGTGGTGCCAGCGCTACGCTTAGAACCAAAGAGTACGAGCTCGTCGATAGGCATTGGGTGGTTCTCGAGTATTGCTAAAAACTCCTGACCTACGGCGCCACTTGCGCCAACAATTGCTATCTTCATAATAAACTATTTTTACGAGTTATACATTATAATATATATAGGGTCATTCGACATATTAGTATAGGCCGAATGGATCGTCGTTAATATTCTGTGTAGAGCGGCCTGTGTCGCTATCCATGTCTATTGGGCAATCGTACGATGGAACGTTTTCCGAGCGCTCGAACTTATCGGTACGTTGCACACCAAGTGTGCCATCCTCAAAGACCTTAGTGAGGAACTTACCAGCGATAGGTAGTGCTATGCGCGATCCATCGGCATTTCGCGAGAAGTGTATGGTGTTCTCCTCGCCGCCTACCCACGAGCCCATAACAAGGTTTGGTAGGGCGCACATAAACCAAGTGTCGACATTATCGTTGGTAGTACCAGTCTTGGCTGCTATCTCCACATCGTTGAACTTAAACTCGTAGTGCAGACGTTGAGCAGTACCTATTCGCACTACTTGTTGCATCATGGTAATCATGGTGTAGGCCACATCCTTCGAGAGTACGTCGTGTGATACCGATGTAAAGTCTGCCAGTACGTTGCCGTGGCTATCCTCAATGCGTGTTACGAATATTGGGTCTATGCGCACGCCCTGATTTGAGAATGTGCAGTATGCTGCGGTCATGTCGTAGGGGTTAGTCTGATATGAACCGAGACATAGCGACACTACTGGGTCGATGAAGCTCTTCACGCCCATGTGGTGTATGAAGTCGGCAACAGCCTGTGGGTTGTTGGCCTCCTTCATAATCCATGCCGAATAGTTGTTGCGACTCTTTGCCAAGCCCCAGTATAGAGGGTGTGTGCCTGTATACTCCACATTGCCAGACTCTTTAGGTGTCCATGGCTGACCAGCAATGGTCTCGATAGATACTGGCACGTTGGGCACTGGGTGGCATGGCTCAAGCTTGAGGTGGTCGATGGCAAAGGTATAGATAAAGGGCTTTGCCGTAGAGCCCACCTGGCGCTTACCCTGCTTTGCTCCGTCGAACTTGAAGAAGCGGTAGTCGGGACCTCCGACATAGGCTCTTACGTAGCCTGTCTTGGGGTCCATGGCTACGAAGGCTGGACGCATGATAGACTTGTGGTGGATGATAGAGTCGCGTGGCGTCATCACTGTATCGCGCACACCCTTGTAGGTGAAGACCTGCATCTTCGTAGGGGTGTCGAAGGCAAGGCGTATCTCCTCCTCGCTGCAACCATGCTCTGCCATTCTATACCAGCGGTCGGAGTAGCGCATGGAGCTCTCGATCTTTGCCTTTATCTGCTTCTGCGAAAGATCTGTGTATATCGAACCTCGCTGCTTCGACTGCTCGTTGAAGCGTGGCTGTACAACCTCGGCCATATGCTCCTGAGTAGCCTCCTCGGCATATCTCTGCATGCGTGAGTCGAGGGTGGTGTATATGCGCAGACCATCACGATAGATATCGTAGGGCTTACCAGTATTAGGATTGGTATTCTTGTTGCACCAGCCAATCAAAGGATTTGTATTCCACTCCTTCATGGCTATCTGGTAGTCCCACATAGCCTCGTCGTAGGCAAGGCCTGTGGAGTAGTTGCTGCGCTTAGGCTCTATAGGCGCTGTTGCTGTCATCGTGCTGCGCACCATCTCTCTAAAGTATGTCGCTGTACCCTCGTTGTGAGCCTCGTCTGCACGACGATATCTCGACAAATCTACAGGAAGCTTCGATAGCTCATTGGCCTTAGCCTGTGTTATGGCGCCCGCCTCGGCCATACGTTTGAGCACAAGGTTGCGGCGCTCGCGAGCCTTCTCGTTAGGCTTGCCGTTGCGTACCAGGGCGTAGGTTGTTGGGGCCTTAACCTGACCGATGATTACGGCGGCCTCCTCGATGCTAAGCTCGTGAGGCTTCTTGCCGAAGAAGTTCATGGCGGCAGACTTAATACCAAAGTTAGAGTTCGAGAACTCTACGGTATTGAGGTACATGGCTATAATCTCCTCCTTGGTGTAGTTGTGCTCGAGTTGCACGGCGATGACATACTCCTGAAGCTTAGCGGCTATGGTGCCCGCCTTACCCTCTGGAGCGGTGTTGTTCTGTCGTGTCTTGAAGAGGTTCTTGGCAAGCTGCTGTGTGATGGTACTACCACCACCCTGTTCGCCTTGGCCCATAAGTATGGTCTTGAAGCCCACACGCGCTGTTGCCGTGAGGTCGATGCCCGAGTGGTCGAAGAATCGCACATCCTCGGTGGCGATGAGGGCTGCTACGATAGGTGGAAGCTCGTGGCCATCGATGTATAGGCACTCGCAGTGTGTCTTATCATCGTGGAAAAGATCGTGATAGGATAGCGGAGTACGGTTCTCGATAAAGTAGGTGCCCAACACTGCGCCATCTGCCGAGTAGATCTCGGTGGCGATATTTGTCTTAGGATTCTCCAACTCCTCAAACGAGGGCATAGGGCCAAACTTCTCGTTCTTTGCCATGGAGAAGAGTGTGGCTACAGCTGCTATGCCGATGAGGGTGAAGACCCACATCGAGATGATAACCCAACTTTTCCAGGTTAATCTCTTAATCCATGATTTCCTTTTAATCTCTATCATACTATCTAAGTTTTATTTATTCCTACAGTTGTCGTGTGTTAGAAGGGTAGTCCCAAGCCAACGCCGAAGTATAGTTTGCCGTTGGTCGCCTTGTCGGGCGAAGACTTTCTATATAACGAGAATGTTGCCGATAATGTTGCTGCATCGGGCATGCTGAATATGTTGAAGTCGACGCCAAGGTCGAGACCCATGGAGCCGATATGTTTACGATGTCGGATAATCTCACCCATCTGGTTAAAGGAGTTGCTCCTGCGGAACGATGCATAGTCGATACCAACGTTGAGGCGTAGTCGCTTGAAGTATATCACGCCGCTGATACCTCCGTCGGGATACCATAGTGGTAGCTGGTAGTTTAGCGACGAGGATATGTAGCGATCGTTGACAATGTCGTATGTCGAGAAGCCACGAGGTAGCAGGAGTGTAGATTTGAAGGTTAGCTCCGAGAGCACCTCGTTTGACTGGAAGCCACCCACGGATGTCTGGTACGATAGGGCCAGCGATAGGGAGTTGTGCTTACCAAAGCCCGGTGTGTATAGCTTACCATACACCACTGCAAGATGACCTATGTCGTTGGATGATGGGCTTAGCGTGTAGCCTCCCATGAGCACTATGCCCCAGGGGGGTATGAAGTCGCGGCGCGACATCTTCACAAAGTCCTGGAATGAGATGGTTCCAGATAGCTGGTGTACACCCTCGGTGTAGCCTACGTTTACTATGTTGCTTATCTTGCCGCCACTTATGCGTATCTCATCGATGTTAGCCACCTTGCCATTCGAGAAGTTCCATGAGGCGGAGAGTGTCAGCTGCTGTGTGTGATAACCACGGTCGAAGAGCAATGGAAGTGTTACGCCTGCGCCCACCGAGTAGTACTTGCCACGCTCGGGTGTTGGCGAGAACTCCACACGCCCCTTCTCAGGGTCGTATGCTGCCACACGATATATCTGTTGCCTACCGCCATATGTTCCCTGCACCCATAGCGTTGCACCCAGGCCGTTGTAGCGTAGCTTGCCTCTAAATACCGATCCCTCCTGATGGTTCCATCCCCATGTAGCAAAGCCCTCCATGGTAGATAGTATGTTCTGTGTCATTATCGTCGCACCAAGGTTGAAGGCTATGCGTGACTCCTCGGTGATGTCGTAAGGGTCATACGATGCGGGTGCCCAGCTGTGCACATTAAAGGCGTGGCCAATGCGGCTGAAGCGCTTTGAGGGTGTGCGCTCCTTGACCTGCTCGGCAGCCTGATGGTCGAAGCGCATGGTGTCGAGGTTGACAATACCCCAAGGCTTTGACTCTGGCAGTAGTAAGTGTGGCGGGTGTGGTGCGTACTCCACCTCCTGTACATCGTTCATGCTCTGCGTCACAGGAAGATAGCCCCTATAGTCGTAGCTTGTCGCTATCACCCTTGTGCTATCTACGGGCATAGGGTAGAACGAGCCGTATGTTGAGCTTGATATGCGGTATTCGCGCTCGGTACGGAGGTCGTAGTAGTGTAGCTCGTCACGTCCCGAGGCTATGGAACCGAAGTAGAGCTTGCCATCCTTGGCTCTGAGGTCGCTAAGAGTGGTGTATGCGGGGCGTGTTACGGGGTGAAGACCATCGTTCTCAACACGTGCTATGTGCATGCCGTCGTCGTCAGTGACAATGACATATAGTGACTCTGTGGTGTTATCCCACGCCATGCCGTGTATCTCCTTGCCCATCTCGATCTCGATGTGGGCATCGTATCTTCGTTTGCCTGTTACGTTGATGGCGTAGCCTCCATCTGCTGAGTACTCTACCCATGCTATACCGTGACCCTTGTGTGGTGTGACATAGAGGGCTCTCCTCGACGAGCGCAGAGTCTTTGGTCCCCCCTTGTCTATGTCCATATAGCATATCTTCGAGAAGACCTGCTGCTCAAATAGGGTGCTACGACGATACTCCGTCCACCATATTCTTCCCTTGTCGCTTATTGCGGGGCGTGATGATATGCGACCTATATGGGCCATGCGTCTCTCCTCGCCCGTTGATGGCTTTAATGAGACTATTGCTGCGGCATTGTCGAAGTCGCTCTTGATGGCTATTACCCTATCCTCATTCAACATCATAGGGTAGGAGTACTCGGTGTAGCACTTCACCTCAGGGGTGGCTAATGGCTCGGTTGTCTGCTCCACCTGTGGTAGCGACTGCCAATGTTCGTAGAGGGTATTGAAGGTATCCGCAAATAACTCGGGCTGCGATACGCCGTATAGGTAGTTAAATATCCAGCTGTTGGATATCACCATGTAGGGGCGGCGTTTCATCAGCTCTGCAACATCGTTGCCTATGATGGTGCCATAACGATTGTAGGCGTGACGGCATACGAGGTAGCCTAAGTGGTAGTGGTCGGGGATGAAATCCTTGTATGAGCCACTCAGCCACTTGTCGAAACTCTTGTATCGCCCAGCCACATCGCCGTATGCTCTGTATGCCATGGTGAACGAGGGTTGTAGACCTCGGCCATAGGTCGACATCTCGGTCTCGCTCATCACGGCGTCACCCTCCATCATCCATAGCGGCATGAAGAGCAGACCTATTGTCGAGCTCTGCTGTCCGAGTATGTAGCTGAGTACCTTGATAAGTCCCTTGTTGAGGTTGTTGTACTGCACCGCATGGCGATACTCGTGGGCTATGAGCTGCTTGGTCCAGGGCATGGAGTAGCCGTTGATGGCGGGTGTAGATAGGAACTCTACACGCTTGGGTAGCCACATGACAAGGCCGTTGGACATCATATTCTCGGGGTGCACAACAAAGGGTATGGACATCTGTCGATATTTGTAGCCATACGATATATCATTCTCTACGCCCGAGAGGTAGTGCATCATGCGCTGGGCTATCTCCTCCGTCGAGGTTGGGTATATCACGCGATAATCCTTTGCCTTCATCTGTCGCCACCTGAATGACGCTGGGTCAACACCCCAACTATAGTACTGCGCAATGCTTCGCTCCGTGGCCATTAGGCTGCCGAGTAGCAGAAGTATTATGGTTAAAAATCGTCTCATATTAACACTTGCGCAGATACATATTCGTGCAAAGTTACAAAAAAATATTTATTGACCATCAACAAATGTCGTGCTTTTAACATACATTGTTAAAATCGCCGGTTGTCGTATTTCGCATATTGGATATTTTTGTCAAAAAATACGTTTAATAGTGGCGGATTTTGAGTGTGGTGTGATTGGTGGGTAAAATAATTTTTTTCAAATATTGTTGAAAAATTATATCTAATTTACAAAATATTTTATTATATTTGTACTACTAAACAGATATAATATTGAAGGATGAGCACACTTGCAAAGTTTTTTAATATTGATGCCAACGAGAATCTTAAGGGCATCACCCACAAGAATAACATTATCAAGCGCAATATTATCGCCTACATGGCGCTAAATGGCGAGTCAACACTCTCGGAGCTTACACGTGAGCTACACATAAGTGTGCCTACTATGACAAAACTTGTGCAGGAGCTTGTCGACGACCATATCGTCATCGATCTGGGAAAGGTGGAGACTCCTGGTGGCCGTCGTCCTAATGTCTTTGGTTTGGCAAATACGGCGATATATTTTGTGGGTATCAACGTGGGTCGTGATCAGATGACCTATGTCGTAACCGACCTTCAGAACAATGTCATAAGCGAGCGCACCGATAACTCGTTTGAGCTTGTTGACCGCCCCCAGTGCTTGGAGCGTATATGCCAGAATATCGAGTCGTTCATTGCTGACTGTGGTGTTGACCGAGAGAAACTTTTGGGTGTTGGCGTCTCGATTGTGGGTCGTGTGAACCCCGAGACGGGTCGCTCGTATAAGTACTTCACCTCGTTGGAGGAGTCTTTGCGCGATATCATATCTTCACGCATAGGCATACGCGTACTCTTGGAGAACGATACACGAGCACGTTGCTATGCTGAGTACACCACCGGAAAGTCGAAGAACGAGAGCAATGTCCTCTACTTGCATATGGGTCGTGGTGTGGCTATTGGTATTGTCATCGACGGCAAGCTCTACTATGGCAAGAATGGTTTTGCTGGTGAGTTTGGTCATATCCCATTCTTCGATAATGAGATCATCTGCGGCTGTGGCAAGAAGGGCTGTTTGGAGACCGAGGTGTCGGGTATTGCCATCGAGGATAAGATTGTTTACCTCATTCGCAATGGTGTAAACACCTGTCTAAGAGATATGTATGACCGTGGAGAGAGTATCCATATCAACGATATCATAAATGCTGCTCGCAATGACGATAACCTCGCTATTGAGCTTATCGAGGAGGCTGGTGAGAAGGTTGGTAAGGCTGTTGCCTTCCTTATTAACACCTTCAATCCCGAGACCGTTATTGTAGGTGGTAACCTCGCGCAGGCGGGTGAGTATCTCATGCTTCCGCTCAAGTCGTCAACAAATAAGTATTCGCTAAACCTTGTCTATAAGGATACCAAGTTCCGTGTATCGAAGATGACCGACAGCGCTAATGCGTGGGGTGTAGCGATGCTTATCCGCAACAGGATTATCGGTCTATAACAATGTTTAATATCGATGCCGAAATATGTTGTCTGAGGGCTCTTGAGCCCTCGGATATCACTACGTTGTACCTCTGGGAGAACGACCCTGAGGTGTGGCGTGTTAGTGGTACTATGGCTCCTGTGTCACTGGAGCGCATAGCACGTTTCGTCGAGGAGCAGAACTACGATATATACGCCTCGCGCCAGATGCGTCTCATAGTTGAGGTTGAGGGTGTTGCCGTGGGCACGGTAGACATCTTCGACTTCGACCCACATAATCGCCGCTTTGGCATAGGTATTCTCATATATGCTATGGGTGAGCGTCGTAAGGGTTATGCCCGTGCAGCTATTGAGGCTGTGGTGAAGTATGGTCGTGAGGTTCTGGGTGTGAAGCAGATATGGGCCTCGGTTGCTGAGGATAACCTTGCAAGTATCGCCCTTTTTGAGAGTTGTGGCTTTGAGCGTTGTGGTCTTCGTAAGGCGTGGTTGCGTCGTGGTGAGGAGTATATTAATGAGATAGAGTATCAGCGTCTGTTCTAACGTTATTCAGTAGAGCGCCCCATATTAGTAGGAGAGTGATTACTAATCAAAATCTAAATAGTATGAATCCAAAAGTTGAAGATTTTCTCAGTAAGAGAAGAGCATTGCAAAGAGATGAAGCATTGATTCAGAGAGAGGAACATCTAATATCGCTTGGTCTTGTTGAGGATAGAACGGAGGAGAGAGTCTGTTATTTTGATGAGTGGGATGGTACGAAGGCCTGTAAGTGGGATGCGAACAAGCAGAAGTATTACAAGGTTGTAGAGTTGCCTGTGCCCATCGAGGTTACCGACGAGGAGTATGAGCAAATCTTGAAGTATGCCCCTATAAACGAGTCTAAGAAGAGTCCTGTTAAGAAACCCGTGAGGGGTGGTGGCTCCCGTTGGGGAAATATCATAGAGACATTGGCCGTGTCGATGCTTGTGTTGTCTATAGTTGGAATTATATTCATCTCTTTTTTATTAGGCGTTGATACGTCGATAATATGGGTCGTGTTGTTTGCAATTCCATTGGCGATAATATCATTCGTCATTACAATGGGCTTTGCAAAGATTGTTGAGGCGGCTGAGGATAGGTTAAATAATTAGGTTGTATAAGCCTTGTAAACAATAAACGGCGCACCGAAGTGGTGCGCCGTTTACCGTTTGTGGAAGGTCTATTGCCTAAGCCTTGGCAGCTCGCTGTGCGAACTTCACCTGAGGGGCAATAGCCTTGCGCTTGTTTAGCTCCATGGCTGCGCTCTTCGAGCGTATAGCCTCGGCCTTGTCGAGCTGCGCAGCACTATTAATCTCTGAGTAGATTGCAGGGACCTGCACCTCGCTCTTGAGGGGCTCTATGCCCTTGATAACCACACTTGATGGCATGAAAGCGTTGCGTACAGCAGATGTCTGCATAGCCTCATACTCCTCAACTGTTGAGCAACCCTCCTTGGTGAAGCATACCACCTCGCGGTATAGTGGGCTTGGGTTCTGCATCTCGTCGTAGGCCACAGCCACAACGGTCATCACCTTGTCGAATGGGAGGAAGAAGCTTGCGCTCTCGTATGGTGCGCCATCCCATAGGTACTCATAGAAGATCTCATCGGGGTAGTCCTCACTATCCGAGAGGTCGTTGCCGTAGAAGTCGTAGTAGAACTCCGAGTAGTCGCCCTCGATGTTTACCTTAACAGGAATCATTGCGTTGCCCGCATACATCGAGAAGCCCTCGTAGCCCGCAGCAACAAGCTCGTCTACATCGAAATACTTGTCTATCTCCACGCTGATTGCAATATCTGCGTATGTCACAGCGTCGGTGTGGAACACCTCGCTAAAGTGTACGTCGCTGAGGAACTCACACTTGTCGAAGTCCATGATGACTACACCAAGCTTGTAGTCGGTGTCGGGTGCAAGATCCCATACGGTGGTTGTCTCATCGCCCTGGGTGAGCTCCCATGATGCGAATACGGCGTAGTCGTTGTCGTAGCCACGCTTGATAATCACATTTTGGATGTAGTCCTTGGCATCCTCGGCGCTGTAGCTCGCAGGGTATACCATCCAGTGGTAGGCATGACCCTTATCCGAAGGGATAATCTCTATCCAGGCGTTGTCGACGCTTGGCACAATGTTCATTGAGAAGGTGCACTCCTGAGGGTCGCCCGAAGCCAAGGTGCGGAACTCCTCACGCCAAATCTTCTGGGTAGTAAGCGTGCCCGCCTTATAGCCAAAGGCAACGATTGTGTAGTCGCTATCGGGGCGCATGCTGCCGAAGGTGTTAGTGCTATTACCCTCAAATGTGTAGCTGCTGATAACATAGTCATACTCATCTATAATAAGCTCGAAGAGCTCATCGTCGTCGAGACCCTTGACAACATCGCTGCGTAGTGGTAGAACAACATATGGATCATTAGTTGTGGTGGTTGTCTTAACATCTACCGACGACTGTGTGAGGTTCTTAAGCTCAAGGGTGAGTATGTTGTCTGATGGGTCGAGGTGTGCTGAGGTGTGCTCATAGATGCCTACCTCGCCTATGATATCGCAGTTGTTGTTCCACTTGGCCGCCATGATGTAGTATTTGGTGTCGGCCTTGCACTCAAACCAACCGTCCTCCAAAATGTCCGAGAGATTGTAAATAGAGAAGAACTCTGTGCGGTCGGTGATATAGCCCCACTGTTGAAGGAGTGCTATTGTAGAGTCGATGCTGCCCTTCTGGAGTATGGTCTTCATATTCTCGGTGCCGAGGGTCTGCTTCCAGTAGTTTAGCTCCTCCTCGGACAAGATGCCGCAGAAGTAGTCAACGCCTGTGTGCGATGGGGTCACGGTGTACTCCAAGATGAAGTCCTCCTCTTTGACCGAGAACTCGAAGGTGATGTCGCCCTCGTAAGGTGGCTCGGTCTTCACGGTTGTTGCTATGATGTCTGTTGTGCGCACGCCCTCGAGGCTGATACCATATACATATACCACATACTCGGTGTCGGGCTTAAGCTGTGCGATGCGTATAGCCTCCTCGGAGCCTGTTCCCACGATTGTTGATAGAAAATCTGAGAGTGTTATATCGTTAATCTCGGCAAGGTACTGGAAGTACTCGAGGTCGGACTGGAAGATGTCGTTATGGTTACCCTCATAGTAGTCCCACGACTCCTTGTATGTAACCATAGGAATCCATGTTGTTGTTGGGTCGGCAGTGATTACCGAGATGGTGATTGTTGTGGCGTCGTAGTCGATGAGCTCTACCTCTAAGGGGTTCTCGGCGGTTATGCGCTCCTGCGAGATGATGAGTGTAACATCTGCGGCGCTCTTGTAGCTTAGACGAATCTCCGCTGTGCGCTTATCATCGTCGTAGTTGCCACTGGCTGTGATGTTTAGCTTGTCGGCCTCGACGGCGATAGTCAACCATTCGGCCTCGGTTGTTGCCGATAGTGTCTCACCATCTATGGCGTTCTTGATTGTGTAGCCAAGGCTCTTGGTCTCGCCTCGGTCGTCGAAGCTAAGCTCGGTTGCCTCAACCTCAATCTGGCTTGGCACTACCTCTGCTGGCTCCTTCTCGCATGCCACGATAGCAACGATGGCTACCATAGCGCTAAATAGTCTTACGATGTAGTTCATTTTTGGTATTAATTAAGTGTTTGTAACGTTTGTTTATAGGCTTTTGCCGTATGCAAATATATACAAATATATTCAATTAATTCATCGCCTGCCAATTTTTATGTGCAATTTAATAAATTGAGTCTTGTGTATAATAAAAATTACCCCGCCGGAACAAGTCCCGACGGGGTGACACTAAAAAATATGAAAACCAATAATATAGTGTGTTATTCAACAGTTAGGCGTGTTGCCTTCATCGTCTCTGCGCTACGCTTAGCAGCTGTCGATGGCGATGCAAGGAACTCCTCGATAGGTGAGCATTTGTCAACCTCGAAGATTGTATCCTTCGATGCCCATACCTCGGTGAAGTTACCATCCTTATCCTCGGCAACACCAAAGAAGGTGTATGGTGTACCGAACTCAAAGGCGTAGTACGATACCTTATCCTCTACAGCACCCTCTGCAAGAAGACCCTCAATGATTGTCTCATACTCGTAGTATGGGAAGTCGAGAGCGTTCATGGCGTTGAAGTAGAATGCCACGGCCTCATCATCGACATTGGCGGTGATAGGCACAATCACAGTACCCTCAAAGCCCTCGTAGCTTGGATATGCAGCAGCAAGCTCCGAGCCGTCGTAGTAGTTGCCGATAGTGAGCGAGAAGTCGAGGTCTGCGTAGACAACCTCTTCGGTAGTGAACTTGTGGCGGTATAGCTCTGTGGTTGGAGCGCCTGCCTGAGCACCAAATACCAACAACTCATACTCGGTAGATGGTACAAGGCCAGTAGCTGTATCGCTCATAGTGCCGTTGATATACTGAACCGAGAAGTTTGTTAGGATATACTCCATAATCTCTGCATCGCTATTATTCTCGAAGCGGTCACCAGCAACCAAGGCTGCCACATAGGAGTCGTCGTTCGATGGCTCCACCTTTACAGTCGCCTTGCGGGGGTATAGCTCCGTAACAGAGAGTACGAACGTGTTCTCCGAAGCCTTAACGCCGCCTGTTTTGAAGGTGTAGAACTCGGGAGTGGTATTCATCAGTGCCTCGTCATCCATGCCGAATGCCCAGAGGATAAACTCGGTGTTGGCGTCGAGCTCAACATCAAGATGCTGCTCGCCACGGAATGCAAGCTCGTTGAAGATGAAGTGTAGGCCCTGCTCTGGGGTGTCGAAGAATGACGAGTAGTACGCCTTATCGTTCTCCCATGTCTGCTCGCAGTAGTTACGCAACTCCTCCTCCGATGCTCCAGCAACATCCTTAGCCCAGAATACACCATAGTAGTAGTAGCCATCATAGCCCTGAGGCTTGATGTCGATAGCAACATTAGGGCCATCAACCTCAACATTGAAGTCGAAGTGTAGGGTGTAGTCGCTAACTGCTGTGGTGGTAATCTTAAGGCGCGAAATCTCGGTTGTAGGCTGCAACTTATCCTTGTCGAAACCGTACGCGTATGCTACATAGGTGGTGTTGGGTGTCACGCCAGTAAACTGGTGGCCCATCATATCACCCTGGTACATGAAGGCTGCTGCGCCAGTAGATGCGTCGCCACCGAAGGCTGCACCGAAGCTCTCGAAGATCTCCATATCGCTTGCCCACAATGCCTCGTCGTTGTACATAAGCTCGCCGTTGTTCTCCTCGAAGTACTTACCTGTGCCGAGGATGAATACATAAGGCATATTCTTATTCTCAGGTACTACATTCATGGTGATGGTAGTAGCCGCAGCATTCACAAGTTCTAGCTTGATAGAGTGCTCCTTGCCCACAGCCTGCTTAACGGTGATTGTGGGGTTAGGATATACGCCTGGGTAGATAAGCTCCAAGCGGCAGTTGCGAGCCTCAGCCTCGTAGCTTGTTGCTACATCGAATGTCAAAAGACCCTCAACCGAGGTGTCGATGTTGTAGACCCAATCCTTCTCGGCATTAACCTTGAGCTCTGCGCCATCAACGGCGTTTGTCAGAGAGTAGGTAACCTCAAAGTGGCCACCCTCAGCTGTTGCGTCAATAACCTTAGTCTTAAGCTCCAAAGTGGTGTTACCCTTAGGAGGCTCTGGGGTAGGCTCATCGCTCTTACACCCCGCGAGGAGTGTAAGAGTTAGAGCTGCACACATCATTAACCAAATATTCTTCATACTAAAAAAGTCTTAATCGTAAAACACATCTGTTGGTCGGGACTATGCCGCTGGGCTACCTGCGATAGCACCGTTGTAGGTGCCGCTGAACTCGCGACCGTCAACAAGCTTAACCTCGAACGATACATTGTAGGTCTGTGTAGCCTCAAGGTACTCGATGTCCAATGTGATAGACTCGTAAGCCTTCTTGCTGCCGTTGAATGTGCTGTAGTTGTTGTCGATATATATCGTATCAACATACGACTCACCAAGGGTGTAGACATTTGTTGGGATGTAGTTGATGCTCGAGTTGCCAGTGCGCATATCGAAGGCCATGGTGTACTGCTCTGTAGAGTCCTTAATTGTGAGCTCCCAGTTGTCAGAGTACCACTTCTTTGCAGAGAATGTGTTCCAAGTCAAGTCTGTAGGAGTATCCTCAGCCTCAATGATCTCCATGCCATCGACCTTGCCCACATAAGACATAAGGAATGTGCGGCCGTCTTGAACCTTACCAGATACTACCATTGTGTATGTCTTGTCAGCAAGGTTGGTCTCAACTGTGAGGCGTGCCTCAGTGAAGTTGTACTGTGACTGACCCGATACGGTGAGTGTTGTAGCATCTACGCCGAGGTAACCCTCGCCTGTGCCTACGCCAAGCTCATATACGCCAGCTGCGAGGAACTGTGATGGAGTGCAATATACATCGAGCTTAAGCATGTAGTTAGTAACATCGCCCTCCTCAACCTGTGCAAGTGTGATGTACCAGTTAGCACCAGACTCGTAAGAGCTTGCGTATGCGCGGTTCATAACAACATCGATAACCTCCTCAGACTGCTCGAGAGAGCAACCCTCAACTACGCCCTTATACTCCGACTCGATGATGTAGCCATTCTCGAGTGTGCCGTAGAACGACATGAGGTACTCCTTAGTGTCCCAGTCGATGTCTACGGTAAGCGTACCTGTAGCGAACTTAAACTCGCCACCGTTCTCGCCTGCTACAACAAATGTTGATGTAGTGTTGTCGAACTGACCTGCCTCAGCCGCCAAAGCCTTTACGCTGAACTCCTCAGCCGATGTGCTGATAGTATAGGTATTGTTTACGATATATGGTGCCTGGAATGCATTTACAAGATTGATCTTAGCCATGTTGCCAGCATCGTCAGCAAGTGTCAACGCCCAGGTAAGACCGTTGTCAGAAGTAGTAGCCTTTGCTGAAGTGTAGTCGGTAGTCACAAATACCTTATCAACAACTGGCATGTTGTCTACATCACCTGTGTACTTAGCCACCAAGCTGCGGCCATCCTTCAACTGAAGGTTGATGTCAAATGTATAAGCCTTAGTGTCTGGGTCGATAGATACAACCACAGCACCGCTCTTAAGCAATACACCATTGTCGTAGCCATAAGTAGAGTAACGCATGCTATTTACGCAAGGCCAATCGGTAGACTCCTTAACCTCGTAAGTACCTGCTGGAAGGTAGTCCCTATCTGGGTCGCCGTAGAAGTCAAGACACAAAGTATTCTCGTTGTAAGCGAAGTTATCAGCCTCGTTAGCATCCTCGTATGAGAACATGAGGTAGTAGTTTGAGCTATACTTAGAACCCTTGACGCGTGTGTAGTTGTGCTCAATAACATTAGATGGGTCATCCTTAGTTGTGAAGGCCAACTCAACCATTGTAGTCTGGCCAGCGCCCTCAGCAGCTACCAACAAAACATACTCCTTAACAGGATCGAGGTCAGTAACCTCAACAGGCTCCTTTGACTCAGGATCAAGCTCGTCGCCCTTGCGGATTACCTCCGAAGCCTCAGGAATCTCCTTAGTGGCATTCTGCACGAGGTATGCAACCTTCTCGGCGTTGGTAGCTGTGTAGCGGAAGTTGATAGAGGTGTGTGCCACCTGAACAAGCTCCGCGTCAAGCTCCACCTGTGCCTGAGCAGTAGTAGTAACATATAGAGTGTTAGAGCCAGCAACCTTGGTTACATTCTTTGCCGCTGCAACAACCTTATAGCTTGTCTCAGCCTCAAGACCCTCGGCCTTAACCTCAGCCTTGCCATCCTCAAGCTCAACAGCAACACCCTCTGCCATGATGGTGTCGAGTGATGGAGCATCCTCCTCGTCGAGGAGTACCATGTAGCGTGCCTCGGTAGCGTTGGTAGTTGTAAGTGTGAATGTCACTGAGTCAACATTCTCCGAGCCCTTCTCAAGAGTAACAGTAGGCTGAGCCTCCTCTGCTGGAGTTGGAGCTGGTTCATTTTCACAACCCATAAGGCCAAAGCTAAGGGCTGACAAGCAAAGTAATGCAAGCTTTTTCATAGTATGTAGTTTTTAGTTTATTTAATTCGAATGGTTAGTTTGATAGATTATTTGCGTGTGAGGACGATATCCGACGCACCGTAGTAGTATGCCATCCAGCCGTAGCCCTCGAAGTTGTAGACAAGCGATGGATAGCAGTTAGCAACAGGTGACGAGATTGTCAAGGTATTGCCATCCTCTGAGAGTGTTACGCTGAGTGTGGTGTCAACAGTCACACCCTGTGATGTGTAGTCTGCGCTGAGCATGAAGCAGTCGCCGAAGAACATCCAGCCAACAACCGAGTGGCGTGCATAGCCGTCAATCGTTACAACATCGCCCTCGGCAATGTCGAGCACCCACTTAGGACCCCACTTCAACTCAGGATCCTCAATCTCGTACTCCACAAGGTCTGTCACGCTGTAGTATGCTACATTGCACCAGCCATCAACCAAGGCTACAAGCTGGTTGTTAGCGCGGTAGTCGTAGTCGTAATCCTCAACCTTGGCAACGATATTTACGGTGAACTCCGATGCAACAGGCTCGGCGTAGCCATCGGTGATGGTCTGAACACCTGTCCACTCACCAAGCAAGCTCTCGAAGAGCTCTGATTCCACTAGCTCATTCTGCTGAACTGCTGGAGTTATCTCCGTTGCTGATATCTGTGCGCGGTTGCCCTTCTTGTCGATAAGCATCACAAGAGCTGTATATGATGTCTCGGGCTGAAGACCCTTTTGTGACAATACCTGCTCGCCAGAGTATTTGATACCTACATTCATAGCGTGGTATGACATGTATGCGTTCTTGTCCTCAAGCTGTGCGAGCATAGCCTCAACCTTAGATGTCTCAGCGAAGTAGTAGTAATACTCCTCAACACCCCCGGTAGGTGCGCATGTTACGGTCATCTCGTATGGGTCAACGCTCTCCAAGGTGATTGCCACACTCTCAGTAGAGTCAACATGTGCAGGTGTGCGGAACTCAGTAACAGATACATCCTCTATTGTGAGTGCCGCCTCATTCCAGTAGAATGCGTAGACTACAAAGTCGGTATTCTCGCGGTAGCCAGCGTTGCTGAGGAAATCTTCCTGGTCGCCCTTGAAGAGCATCTGCTCGCATACCTCCTCATACGATGCCTCGGTCATCTGTGCATAGTTGCGCAATGCCTCGTCGAACTCGGCCTTTACATCGTTTACATTGGTGGTCTCCCAACGAGCCTTAGACATTACATCGCAATAGAAGTATGCATCCTTATCCTCGGGGTATATACTATATATAACTTGATAGGCTGTGAGTCGCTCCTCGTCTACAACGATATTAATAGCGTTCTCGTTTGTAATGGGAGGCTCAGGCTGTGGCCCTGGCCCAGGTTCTGGTGTCTCGTTCTTGCACGCTACGAGTGCGCACATTGCGAACAATGGAACTAGAAGTTTTTTCATACTAATTATTGGTTTTTTAGGTTTTCCGTTTTTCGGTTACACAAAATTAAACTAAAGATTGATTTTTTCGGTGCAAAATAGTGTTATTTTAGTATAACATTTTAAAAAAATATTATTACATTTGTATAACATTTTATACTAAATTATTTATACACAATATATTATGCATTATAACAACTTGCGTGTCACATATTTAGCATATATCTTCCTTGTAATACTATTGTTTATAGCCCCAAATAGCGCTTTGGCAACATCTACGCAAGATAATAACCTTGGGCATAACCTCGATATGTTCGCCCACTATCGCATTGCGGACCAGGCAAAGGCTGTGGAGTATGCCGAGTTGATAGTATCTGTTACGGACCCTATGTCGGCCAGTGTTGAAATTGCCGATGTCTACGACTTCCTTGCAACCTATAGCGAGACGACCCAACATCACTATCTGCGTGCTGTTGAGTTGCTCGAACACTCCCTTGATATATATACGCGCGCGGGCGCTACTGCAAAGCTAATTGAGATTAAGGCAAACCTTAGTAGACTCTATCTTCGTATTAGTGACTACCATAAGGCATATAGCCACGCTATAGCCGTGCTCGATATGACATCAGCACTTGGTGATGAGACCTCGTTGCGCGAGGCCTACCTTGTTCTTGAGCAGGTTATCTACTTCTACCATAAGGACTACGATATGGCCATGGAGTATAATCACCGTGTGGCATCCACCTATGAGGGGCGTGAACAGGCGCATCAGACGGTGCGAGCTTTAAATAGCCATTTCATATACCAAGAGTCTGTTTCGCAAATTGATGATATTGTGGCGCAAGCTGTGAAGATATGTGAGGAGTATGACTTCAACGACCTTTTGGTTAACCTCTATCTCAATATGGCGATGTTCAAACTTCAGCAACAGGATGCTGAGACTTCGGCCCACTATCTTGATATGGTTAAGAACCTTACAAGTAACTTTAAGGAGGAGGGCTACTACTATGCGGCGTTGGGTTTCTTTAACCTCAATGTTGGAAATGTGGAGCAGGCCATAGAGGATCTTAATCGTTCGGTGCAACTGCTCGATAGTGAGGACTTTAACTCCAAGAATGTTCACTCATACTTCCTGCTTCAAGATATATACTACTCGGCGGGTCTCTATGCCGAGGCCTACGATGCGCTGATGAAGTTTGCCGAGATATACACCTATCAGCATAGTGCCTCGAATGTTGTGGAGCTCTCGATGCTTATCACCGATATGGAGGTTGAGCGTGCTACCGAGGAGCGTCGTCTTCTTGAGGAGCACCATGAGTTGCAGCAGGAGAAGGGGCGCATGATGCTCTACTTCCTTATCTTTGGCCTTGTGATTACGGTGGGTGTTGTTGCTCTTATCTACTCGCGCTACCGTTTGGAGCGTAAGAATAGGGAGTTGCAACGCCGTCAGGCTGAGCAGGATATAAACTATAAGAATGAGATTATTAAGATTCAGCGCTTGCAGCAGTATCAGGAGCAGAAGAATATGGACCAGCTCTCGGAGGTGCTCAGTAATACTGTTAATATTGCCGATAACCGCGAGATGCGTGCAGAGCTGCGTAGGATTATAAGGCAGATGCAGCAGCATTCGGGTAGCGGCGACTGGGAGGAGGTGGAGACTACGCTTGTGGGTATGAACGATGTCTTTTTCGATAACCTTCTCAAGGAGTTCCCTAACCTCACGAAGAACGAGCGTAAGCTATGTACGCTTATACATATGAATCTCTCGACTAAGGAGATTGCCAACATCACGCATCAGAGTACGGGAAGCATCAATGTAGCCCGTTCGCGTCTGCGCCAGAAGTTCGGACTTACGGATAGCGATGTCTCGCTCATAGCCTTCCTCGATCGCTTCAAGGGTGAGAGGTAGTTTGATTTCAGGGGGGGTATAGTTAGGGTTTTGTTCGACATTTTATCGTGATTGACAATATTTTATTGCACTATATTGGCGGAAAATAAATTTTTGCTACCTTTGCACCCGACATATAGAACAAACTAATGCTTAAAAATAGTATGAAGCACGCTTATGTATTCCCAGGCCAGGGCTCGCAGGCCGTAGGTATGGGTAAGGATATTTACGACAATGTCCCTGAGGCAAAGGAGCTTTTTGAGAAGGCTAACGAGATTCTCGGCTTCCGTATTACAGATATTATGTTTGCTGGCACCCCCGAGGAGCTTAAGCAGACAAAGGTTACACAGCCTGCCGTATTCCTCCACTCAGTAATCTTGGCTAAGGCCCTTGGCGTTAAGCCAGATGCTGTAGCTGGTCACTCACTCGGTGAGTTCTCGGCACTCGTTGTTGCTGGTGCGCTATCGTTCGAGGATGGCTTGCGCTTGGTATCAAAGCGCGCTATGGCTATGCAGCGTTGCTGTGAGCAGCAGCCTGGTGGTATGGCCGCAGTTCTTGGCTTGGACGATAAGACCATTGAGGATGTATGTGCTGCTGTTGAGGGTGTGGTTGTTGCAGCTAACTACAACTGCCCAGGTCAGCTCGTTATCTCGGGCGCCGATGCCGCTGTTGATGAGGCATGTGTAAAGCTCAAGGAGGCGGGTGCTCGCCGTGCTTTGCGTCTGCCTGTTGGTGGTGCTTTCCACTCACCACTTATGGAGCCAGCACGCCAGGAGCTTGAGGCAGCTATCGCCGAGGCTCAGTTCATGACTCCATCATGCCCCGTATATCAGAATGTAGATGCTCAGCCATACACCGATGCTGAGACTATCAAGAAGAATCTTATCGCTCAGCTCACTGCCCCTGTGCGTTGGACACAGATTGCTGAGAATATGATTGCTGATGGCGTTACTGAGTTTACAGAGGTAGGTCCAGGTAATGTGCTCCAGGGCTTGGTATCGAAGGTTAGCCGTGAGGTTGCCGTTGAGTCAAAGTCTACATTGTAGGAGTAGCATACATATAGATAATCAGGGCGTATCCAGCGTATGGATACGCCCTTTTTGTAAAATTATTGTGTCGTTTCACCTCGATATTTAGTCGCTTCACCGATACTTTGTGTTTTGATGATTTATATTCGCTTGTGAGCTAAAGTGTTGATTGGCATGCCTTTTGTAATGTTGTTGCGCGATATTTATAGTGCGGTGCTAAGAGTAGACAATGGGCAGAAAATTTTGTGGTTTGAAAAAATATCACTATCTTGCAATCGAAAAATTAGTTTATAACCCTTTAAAAGTAACTGCCTATCGAAGAATTTCTGCTCTTGAACTAACCATATAGGAGGACAGAGTATGAATGTGACTGCATTAAGCGATCGTGTACTGCTTAATAACTACCTTGCAGGGGATAGGTGTGCTATATCCGAACTTATAGAGCGCCACTCACAGCGTGTGCGCAACTACATTGGCATGATGGTAAAGGATGATGCCATCGCCGATGATATCTTCCAGGATACATTTATTAAGGCTGTTAAAGTCATTGACGAGGGCAGATATGTGGACAACGGTAAGTTCTTATCGTGGGTGTTGCGCATTGCCCATAATAGAGTCCTTGACCACTTCCGTCGTGAGAAGGCGAGCCGTCAGGTTAACGAGTCGGAGGCGGGATATGACATGATAGGCACCATGCGCTTCTCGGAGCCTACGGTGGAGGATGGTATCGTTTGTGGCGAGGTGGAGCAGGCTGTACGTCAGCTTATTGATGAGCTACCCGACGAGCAGCAGGAGGTGGTGCGCTTGCGCTACTACTCGAAGCTATCGTTCCAGGAGATTGCCGAGCATACGGATGTTAGCATCAACACGGCGCTGGGTCGTATGCGTTATGCGCTCATCAACCTTCGTCGTATGATTAAGGAGCGAAATATTGTTTTAAGTTAGCTCCTCATGCAATAAATATTATGTGTGCTGCGTTTGTGAAGTAAACATTTGTAAACGCAGTGCCTATGGGTGAAATTGACAATCGTACATTAAAACTATTCGGCGAGGAGAGCATGCTTCTTGGCGATGTTGTGCAGGACGATGTTGAGTTACTATTCTTGGATACCTACCTTGTGGATATCTTCAAGTTTAAGGGGGATAGGGATGTATAATTAAGGCTCAATAGTTGTCGTTCTGGATTTTGAGGCACAAGACTTGTATAGGGTCTTGTGTCTCTTTTTTTGTTTGAATTTGATTTGATGTTAAGAAGTAGATACATATCGCTGCTGACGGCTATTTTACTGCTTGTCGTTATTGCACCTGCGGAGCTTCGTGCGCAGAATTGTCGTTTGTATAGGTCTTGTCATGCAGGCAATCGGCACTGTATGTGTGTCGACTTTCGTGCTGGTAGCACAACGATTGACTCCACGTATCGCAATAATAGACGTGTGCTTGAGTCTATCGACTCGCTCCTCACGGCGCTAATTTCAGATGAGTGGATAGATGTAGTCGCTATTGAGTTTTGTGGTAGTGCCTCGCCCGAAGGCTCTGCCGAGGTTAACCATAGGATGAGTCAGGGGCGTATGGCTGCCATGGAGCGTATGGTGCGCAGACGACTCGATATTCCCGATACTATTGTTGAACGCAACAACCACTATATCTCGTGGCAGCACCTCATGGAGCTTGTCGATGGCGATGCGACACTGCCGTGCCGTCGGCGTGTGCTCGAGATCTTGAATGGCGACTACCCCGAGGCCCGCGACTATCGTGGTGCTCTGATTGATGGTCGTATACCTGAGCTCAGGAGACTCGATGAGGGTAGGGTGTGGAGTGCGATGATCAAGTCCCACTTCGAGCATATGCGCAGTGCTTGGTTTGTTGTTGTCACCATGCATAAACCTCTCATGGAGCCAGAGCCTCTGTGTGAGCTGCCTCACGAGATTAGGCTAATATCACAACCGTTGCCCCTGTGCCCCTCTATGGCGAAAAACGATAGGTCTGTTCCGCTGATGAATATCAAGATGAATGCCGTGGAGGTTGCAGCCATGGTCGCTAATATCGGTCTCGAGTGGCGCATAACACCACGTCTTTCGCTCGATGTCATGGGTCACTACTCGCCATACAACTACTTCAGCAATGATCGTAAGATACGCCTCCTTGCTATACAGCCCGAGTTGCGTTACTGGTGGGGTGAGTCGCTCATTAAGGGTCACTTCATTGGTCTGCACATCCCCGTTGTGGGGTTCAATGTCCAACTCAACGATAGGTATCGTTACCAGGACCCAAATCATGCCTCGTGGGGTGTGGGTCTCAGCTATGGCTATGCCATGCCTCTTGGTAGGAGTAAGAGGTGGGGTGTTGAGTTTACCATTGGCCTTGGCTATATGGATGTGACCTACGATGTCTACGATGGAAGGTGTAACGGTAAGTACTTGCGTACCGAGAAGGTAAACTACGTAGGCCCAACGCGCCTGGGTGTCAACTTCTCATATCGCATAGATTATATTAAGAATAGGTAGAGGTGTAAACCTCTGTTGATTACTAAGATAGATGTTTAGACGTGTAATACATATCCTTGTTGCTCTATTGTCGTTTTTCGCCTCGGTGAGTTGCGATAAGACTATTCATGAGTACCCCGGTGAGCGCAATGTCGAGCTTGTCGTGCGCTGCTCTGTTGATCTCACCCCTCCGAAGTACTTCACTACCGTGGAGTGCGACTCCGAGGGCGGTATATCCTATGTGGTGCGTACCCAGGGTATTCAGCATAATGGTACTCGCTTTACCGAGCCTGTGTGCTTGCGCTATGTTGTCGACCTCTACCGTGTAGATGCCTCGCATTCGCAGTTTGTTGAGCGTCAGGTACTCTTCGCCAGTGTCGACACCCCCGCTCCTCAGGTTGAAGCTAAGTTTAGGGTAGATGCTCAAAGGTATAGGGTTCTTGTATGGTGCGACTACGTGCAGGAGGATCTCCGTGAGGCGTGGTACTACAATACGGATGATCTGCGTAGGATTGTCTACACGGATGTGCCGGTTGTGGATAACAACGATAAGGATGCATTCACCAATGTGCTGGATGTCGATTTCACCTCCTATTGCTATGCTGCAGGTGATTATGAGGTTGTCCACGATCTTTCGCTTGAGCGCCCCAATGGTAAGTTTAAGTGCGTTGCTACCGATAGGGATGACTATGTTCGAGGTGGTGACGATGCAGAGGATATCACCGCAGTAGTTGCCTATGAGCAGTATGTGTCGGGTGGCTATAATGTTGAGGAGCAGAGGCCCAACTACTTTGAGCCGACGCGAACCTTTGTGGCTAAGGCCCATATTGATGATAGTGGTGAGCTGGTGTTGTGCTACGACTATCTCTTTGTCAATGGCAAGCAGACAAACGTCAGGGTCGACTTAAGCCTATATAAGGGCGATGTTGTTATCGACCCCAGCGGCGTGGTTGGTGGCGAGTTGATAAGTCAGTGGTTGGATGTTGTAGTGCCCCTGAAGCGTAACATGGAGACCATCATCGAGGGGCGTATGCTCACAACATCGAGTGGAACGGGAGGTGTCGGTGTCGACCCATCGTTTGACCATGAGATTTTAATCCCTTGGGGCGATTAGTGCCTATCCAGTAGCAAGATCTAATATGACCTATGCTCGTCACCTTGTGTGGCGAGCATTTTATTTTAAAATATAAAGGTGTCAAGATGTTAAGGCTGTGGTGAGATTTGGTCTTTTGAAAAAATATGTTTAACTTTGTATAAACCTACAAACTTTAACTATTAAATATATGAGAAGATGTCAATCATGTGGTGCTCCTCTTGCTGAGGGTGCTACAAAGTGCCTCGAGTGTGGTGCAGTAAATCCTGTTGATGTTAATCCTAGGAGCTCGAATGTAGAGATGAGTAAAAATGCATGGAGTGTTACCTCTGCCTCTATTGCAGCTCTACTCTTGTTGCTATCCATTATTACTGCCTTTGTTGATAGCGCTACGTTTATCAATCGTATGTACACTACGGCCATCGAGTGGAACTTGCCTTTAGCATGTATCGCGGCTATAGCCTTAGGCTTTATCGCAGCGCATAAGGAGGGTAAGAAGCCTCTCTTGGGCTATGCATCAGTAGTTCTGTTGTTTGCTGCATTCTGCTTCAGCAACCCTACCAAGAATAAGATTCAGGATCTTGTGGGTAATGCCGACAATATCGTATCTGTTGTGGCTGAGGGTGTTAGTGATAATGCATCGAGCATTGGTGATTGGCTTGATCTGGCTGAGGAAGCTGCTAAGGATCTTGAGGAGGAGTACGATGATTATCGAGAGGCGAAGTATCGTGCTGAGATGAAGAAATACGGATATGATGAATATGTCTACAATGAAAATTGCATTAACTATGAAGACGTTGTCTATCAAGAATAGGCTATCAACCATCCATCCATACTCTAAAACAGAGTGTTGGAGGTGTTAAAAAAGTAGAGAGTTCGGCGTGTGTGCGTCGAACTCTCTACTTTTATCGTTGGTTTTATACTATTGTTGCCAATAGCTTAGTACTGCTCCTTCTCGTTGGGGAAGTCTTGACGCTTAACGTCGTCGACATAGTGGCCTACCGCCTCCGAGATTATTGTGCCAAGGTCGGCATAGCGACGCAAGAAGCGTGGCGAGAATGCTTGAGTGATGCCGAGCATGTCGTGTGCTACGAGCACCTGACCATCAGTCGCGCCACCCGCACCAATGCCTATGGTTGGGATGTGTAGCTCCTCGGATACCTGCTTGCCGAGCTTTGCGGGGATCTTCTCCAAAACGATTGCAAAGCAGCCGGCCTCCTCCAAGAGGTGTGCGTCGCGAATAAGCTTCTCGGCCTCAGCCTCATCCTTAGCTCGTACGTTATATGTGCCGAACTTATGTATCGACTGTGGCATCAAGCCGAGGTGTCCCATGACAGGAATGCCTGCTGAGATGATGCGCTGTACTGACTCCAAAATCTCTTCGCCACCCTCCATCTTCACGGCATCAGCCTCGGTCTCCTTCATGATGCGTACTGCCGAGTCGAGGGCCAGCTTAGAGTTACCCTGGTATGTTCCGAAGGGTAGGTCGACAACGACCAAGGCACGGTCTACGGCGCGTACCACCGACTTGGCATGATAGATCATCATATCGAGGGTTATGGGTAGGGTAGTCTCAAAACCTGCCATGACATTGGCTGCCGAGTCACCCACGAGGATGACGTCGATGCCCGCCTGGTCGACAATCTTTGCCATGGAGTAATCGTAAGATGTGAGCATTGCGATCTTCTCGCCACGCTGCTTCATCTCGGTAAGGCGTAGTGTGGTCACCGCCCTAACTGTGCTTTCAACAGACATATATGGTTCCTAATTTTTTGTTGTTAGTAATGCAAAGATAGTAAAAAATGTTATAAAACAAAGGGGCGTAAATCTATATATTATCGAAATATATTTATTGTTTGACGATAATTGTCAAAACTATGCCTCATCTTTGCACTGCGTATCTCGCTATTGGGATGCGATAACTAATTGATAATCTTATGGGAGTAGTCTATAAAATGAGTTGTGAGCGTTGTGGCACACGCTTCGACCACGAGGCCGGCATTGGTTTCTTTTGCAGCTGTCCTACGTGTGGTGATAATGAGGGTGAGGATGCGCCATTCTTCTGCCCAGTATGCAACAAGCGCTTTGAGCCAGAGAGTGATAGTTTTGCTCTAAGTCTCAGAGAGGTGATACAGTGGGACTGATGCTATATTAGAAAAAAAATATGTCTGAGGTCGTAGTGTAGAGTCGATAAATTTCGTATCTTTGTAGAGTCAGTAATATAATTTAAATTAATAATAATATGTGGATTGCTTTAATCGTTGTTGGTCTTTTAGTGGTTGCACTCGTTGCCATGTACTTTAGCTATAATAACCGTGAGGTGGCTCTGCGCAAGGAGGCTGAGGCACAGCGTGGTAAGATTGAGAGTGTGCACGATACCATGTGGAAGACCCTCAAGCAGGAGGCTGGTGTTACGGATGAGTACCGCAAGACCTTCGAGAAGATATATCCCGAGCTTATAGCTGGTCGCTATTCGGGAGGTAATGGCGAGTTGTTCAAGATGATACAGGAGCAGAATCCTAACTTCGATACACGCCTTTACGATAAGCTTATGCAGTCTATCGAGGTGCAGCGTGCCAACTTTGCGGCATCGCAGCAGCGCATGCTCGACATTATCCGTGTGCGTGAGACCCTTCTTGAGTCAATGCCTTCGAAGTGGTTTATATCGAATAAGAGTGTTATCGAGTATGTGGTGATATCGTCAGATGCTACGGCAGATGTTATGCGCACACGCCGTGATAACGATATTGAGCTATTCCCAAAATCGTAGTATAAGGTGTATCGCCTCATATACATACTTCCCGTCATAGTTATCGGTGGGGCCTACCTCATCGTTGGTACAGAGTCGTTGTGGTATGTCTACCTTGTAATGCTTCTCGTCGCCGAGGCTTTGGTCTATTGGGCGATGTATCGTGCGCTGCGTGTTAGAGAGTACTTAAGTGGCTATGCCACAGAGGCATTGCACCATGAGGCATGGACCGAGCGTGTGGTGCATCATCACACCTATACCGATTCGCAAGGCAATGTGAAAACAAAGACCGTTGTAAGCTATGTTCATCATCCCGATAGATGGTTTGTGCTACTCAATACGGGCGAGCAGATAGATATTTCCGAGGAGTCGTATAGCGATATTGTCGCGTTGTGGAATAGCACCGAGGAGTGGATAGATGTTTATCATGTCAACTGCGTGTCGGGAGGTGGCGGTCAGGCTATTGTGTTCGACGATGAGTACAATCACCTTGTAACTGCAACCTACGAAGGATTATACCTAAATTATGTGCGTGGCTCCAACTCCATATTTCGCTACGAGCCCCTATCTCGCATCGAGGCCTCACGTCTTGGACTTGTGCCCTATCCGCCGATTGGGGATGATGTACTCGATGTAGATGCTATACTCCTATCTCCGAAACTCTCTGGAGTGTACATAGATAGCCGCGATCAGGAGCATATTCAGCGCATAAATGCCTACTATGGCTCGGAGTCTGAAATTCATATCTTTGTGCTACTCTTTAATGCCTCTGATGGTATATCCATAGCTCTCAAGCAGCGCCAATTTTGGCATGGCGGAAACAAGAACGAGCTTGTTGTGTGCCTTGGTATCGAGCAGTCTATGGATGCTGCTACGCCACACCATGTCGCTTGGTGTAAGGCCTTCTCTTGGTGCGATGCCCCACAGTTGGACAATGCCACCGAAAGCTATTTTCTTGAACATCGCAACCTCGACTTTGAGGCATACGCTGCATGGCTTCGCCAGAACATATCGCTGTGGCGCCGCAAGGAGTTTAGCGACTTCAAATATATTGGCAAGCGTCTGTCGCCTCGTAGGGCTGTGATGGTCACAATATTCACACTATTTGTGTGTGCTGTGATGGTGCTTATCATGTTATATGCTGAGGCAAAGTTGTAAAAAATACCTATATATATTGTGTAGTATAAAAAAAAGTTGTATATTTGCGACGTAATTGAACGGTAGTAAGGGGACGGAGAGTCCCCTTATTTCGTAGATATATCTGACAATAACGAAATAAAATTCTATACAATATGATTGATGCTAAGCGAGTTATAGAGATTGCTGAGCGACAGCTCGAGGGCGGCGATATGTTCGTTGTGGAGTGTAAGGTGACACCCATGGGCGAGATAGAGCTGCTCATTGATAGCGACACAGCTGTGCGTTTGGAGGATTGTGCAGCACTTAATCGTGCTATCGAGGCGGAGCTCGACCGCGAGGTTGAGGACTATTCACTCATGGTTGCCTCTGCAGGTATAGGCTCAGAGCTAAAGCTTTTGCGCCAGTATCGCAAGATCCTCGGTTCGTCGGTGGAGGTGCTTCTCAAGGATGGTATCAAGATCCTTGCTAAGTTGGACGATGCTACTGACAATGGCATTGTTCTCTCGTATGAGGAGAAGCAGGCTGTCGAGGGCAAGAAGCGTAAGGTGACCGTGGAGGTGACAAAGGAGTACAAATGGGAGGACATCAAGTACGTTAAAGAGTATCTCGACTTCAAATAATCTGTTGTGTTAGGGATGGCCTAATTAGATAAAGCAAATAATCAAAAACAAAATATATATACCAAAATGAAGTACATTAATCTTATCAGCAACTTTGCAGAGTTCAAAGAGCTAAAGAGCATCGACAACTCTACGCTTATTGGCGTGTTGGAGGATGTGTTCCGTCACGCTCTCCAGAAGCAGTTCGAGAGCGACGAGAATTTCGATGTTATCATCAACCCTGAGAAGGGTGACCTTGAGATTTGGCGTAACCGTGTTGTCGTTGAGGACGAGATGTTGGAGGACGAGAATACAGAGATCGCACTCTCTGAGGTGAAGGCTATCGACCCATCTTATGAGTTGGGTGATGAGTACGTTGACCAGATTGACATCACAATGTTTGGTCGTCGTGCCGTATTGTCATTGCGCCAGAACCTCGCATCACGCATCCTCGACCTCGAGAAGGCTGCCCTCTTCGAGAAGTACTCAGAGAAGGTGGGTGAGATCATCACAGGTGAGGTTTATCAGGTGTGGAAGAAGGAGGTGCTCGTACGCGATGACGAGGATAACGACCTCGTGTTGCCAAAGTCGGAGCAGATTCCTAACGACTTCTACCGCAAGGGCGATGCTATCAAGGCTATTGTGAAGTCTGTAGAGATGAACAACAACCAGCCACGTATCATCCTCTCGCGTACCGACAACCAGTTCTTGGAGCGTCTCTTCGAGCAGGAGGTTCCTGAGATCTACGATGGTCTTATCACCATCAAGAAGATTGCCCGCATCCCTGGTGAGCGTGCTAAGGTTGCCGTAGAGTCATATGACGAGCGCATCGACCCAGTAGGTGCATGCGTAGGTATGAAGGGCTCACGTATCTACACCGTGGTTAAGGAGTTGCGCAACGAGAATATCGACGTTGTGAACTACACGGCTAATACATCGTTGATGATTCAGCGTTCGTTGAACCCTGCGAAGGTATCTACCATCACCATCGACGAGGAGCGTAAGACAGCATCTGTATACCTAAAGCCCGAGGAGGTGTCGTTGGCTATTGGTAAGGGTGGTTTGAACATTCGTCTCTCGAAGATGCTCACAGGCTACGATATCGACGTATATCGTGAGATCGAGGAGGAGGATGTTGCACTTACCGAGTTCAGCGACGAGATCGATGGTTGGGTTATCGAGGCCCTCAAGAGTGCTGGTTGCGACACAGCGAAGAGCGTTCTTGAGCTCAGCATCGAGGAGATTGCACAGCGTGCAGACCTCGAGATTGAGCAGGCCGAGCAGGTGGTAGCCATCCTTAAGGCGGAGTTTGAGTAATAGTTGATAACGATTAAAGAAAGGATATATTGATGGATAACAATAGAAAGATAAGGCTTATACAGGTTGCAAAGGAGTTTAAGGTAGGTTTCAATACGCTTGCCGACTACCTCCAGCGCAAGGGCCTTCAGAGCGACTGCTCGCCCTCGTCACCTGTGTCAGCTGAAGTATATGCTGCTCTTGAGAAGGAGTTTGGCGGTAACCGTCAGTCGGGTAATGAGCGTAATGCTGTGCGTGAGCGCATACAGCAGAAGAGCTCTGTAAGCCTAAACAATGCATCACAGCATGAGGACGAGGAGGATGAGGAGGTTGTCATCAAGTCGAATGTCATCAGCGTGAAGGATGAGGTTCGTGGCCCAAAGATCTTGGGTAAGATAGACCTCGGTGGCAAGCGTGAGGAGCCTAAGCCCGCTGAGCCTAAGCCTCAGCCAGCGCCAGCCCCAGTGGAGCCAAAGCGCGAGGAGCCAAAACCCGTAGAGCCTAAGGCGGAGGTTGTAGCTCCAGTGGTTGCGCAGAGCCCAGCTGAGGAGCCTAAGCGTGACTCGGTATATCGTCCTGAGGTATCGCAGCTTGGTGGCCCAAAGATCTTGGGTACTATGGATGTATCGAACATGGTGCCTGGTGGCAAGCACAAGCGTAAGCGTCTTGAGAAGGAGAAGGTTAACGTTGCTAAGGAGGGTAAGAATGCCGGCAAGCCTGAGAAGGGTGGCCAGAAGGGTGGCCAGCAGCCTCAGCAGCAGACCCAGAAGGGTGGTCAGCAGAATCAGCCTCAGCAGCAGAACCAGCAGGCCAACAAGAAGAATAAGAAGCAGAAGCCACAGCCAAAGCCTGTAGTGCGTCCTGAGGTATCGGACGAGGATGTACAGAAGCAGATTAAGGACACCTTGGCACGTCTTACTGCTAAGGGTGTGAAGTCTAAGGGTGCTAAGTATCGTAAGGAGAAGCGTGAGGAGGTTCGTGAGCGCATGAACGAGGAGATGGAGCGCGAGGAGATGGAGCGCAGCGTACTCAAGGTTACGGAGTTCGTGACCGTGAGTGAGCTTGCAACCATGATGAGCGTATCTCCTATGGAGGTTATCTCTGCATGTATGAACCTCGGCCTTATGGTATCTATCAACCAGCGTCTCGATGCTGAGGCTTTGGTTGTTGTTGCCGAGGAGTTCGGCTTCAAGGTGGAGTTCGTATCTGTGGAGATTCAGGAGGCTATCGAGACCGACTCGGATAGCGACGAGGAGCTCGTGCCACGCCCACCTATCGTAACTGTAATGGGTCACGTAGACCACGGTAAGACATCGCTCTTGGATAATATCCGTAAGACAAACGTAACCGCAGGTGAGGCGGGTGGTATCACCCAGCACATCGGTGCTTACTCCGTAGAGCTCAACGGTCAGAAGATCACCTTCCTTGATACCCCAGGTCACGAGGCCTTCACCGCTATGCGTGCTCGTGGTGCCAAGATGACTGACGTGGCTATCATCATCGTCGCTGCTGACGATAGCGTGATGCCTCAGACTATCGAGGCTATCAACCACGCATCGGCAGCGGGTGTACCTATGGTATTTGCCATCAACAAGATGGATAAGCCACAGGCTAACTCAGAGCGTATCCGTGAGCAGCTCTCACAGATGAACTACCTTGTGGAGGATTGGGGCGGTAAGTACCAGTGCCAGGAGGTATCTGCAAAGAAGGGTATGAACCTCGATAAGCTCCTTGAGAAGGTGTTGCTTGAGGCCGAGATGCTCGAGCTCAAGGCTAACCCTAACCGCAAGGCTACAGGTGCAGTCATCGAGTCAATGTTGGATAAGGGTCGTGGCTATGTAGCCACCATCATGGTCCAGAATGGTACTCTTCGTGTTGGTGATGTTCTCCTCTCTGGTACATATACAGGTCGTGTTAAGGCTATGTTCGATGAGAATGGCCGTAAGGTTACCGAGGCAGGTCCATCAACACCTGTACAGGTGCTCGGTCTTAACGGTGCGCCACAGGCGGGTGATACTTTCAATGTTATGGATGACGATCGCTCGGCACGTGAGATTGCTAACAAGCGTGAGCAGTTGCAGCGTATGCAGGGCATCATGACCCAGAAGCATGTTACTCTCGACGAGATTGGTCGTCGTATCGCTATCGGCTCGTTCAAGGAGCTCAATATCATCGTTAAGGGTGATGTGGATGGCTCGGTGGAGGCTATGTCAGGCTCGCTCATCAAGCTCTCTAAGGAGACTGTTCAGGTTAATGTCATCCACTCTGCCGTAGGTCAGATCTCTGAGTCGGATGTACTCCTTGCTGCTGCATCTAACGCCATCATCGTCGGCTTCCAGGTGCGTCCTTCGGCTGCAGCACGTAAGGCTGCCGAGAAGGAGCAGATCGATATCCGCCTCTACTCAATCATCTACGATGCTATCAACGAGATTAAGGATGCTATCGAGGGTATGCTCGAGCCTGTTATGAAGGAGGAGATTGTATGCTCTACCGAGGTTCTCGAGACCTTCAAGATCTCTAAGGTGGGTACTGTTGCCGGCTGCGTTGTCCGCGAGGGTAAGATGCAGCGTAGCACACCTATCCGTGTCATCCGTGATGGTATCGTAATCTACACTGGTAAGCTCGGCTCATTGCGCCGCTTCAAGGACGATGTGAAGGAGGTTACCGTAGGTCAGGATTGCGGTCTTAACATCGAGTCATACAACGATATTAAGGTTGGCGATATTATCGAGGGTTATGAGCAGGTTGAGGTAAAGCGCAAGTAGTTTTGATGTGATAACGGCGCATCTACTGCCGCTAACAAAATATCTCTGCAATGGGCAGTACACCTTAGTACAGCCCATCGCAGATAATTTTGCCGAGCGTTGTATCTAACTGCGTCTAACAAAAATTAGCAATGTGCAATTTCCCGCCTAATAGCAAAAACTAACAAACAATTACCTAAAATAAAGCTTAAAGAGATGAACAACATTAAGTTTACTACAGCCGAGGAGGCCGTAAAGTGTATCAAGTCTGGTGATCACATTCACCTTAGTTCAGTAGCTTCAGCTCCTCAGTGCCTTATCAAGGCTATGGTTGAGCGTGGCCGCAATGGCGAGTTCAAGGATGTTCACATCCACCACCTCCACACTGAGGGTCCTGCACCATATGCAGATCCTGAGCTCGAGGGCGTATTCCAGCTCGACTCATTCTTTGTAGGTGGCAACGTACGTAAGGTGACACAGGCCGGCTATGCTGACTATATTCCAATCTTCCTCTCTGAGACTCAGAAGCTCTATCGTTCTGGCGCTGTGCCATGTAACGTGGCTATGATCCAGGTGTCACGTCCCGACAAGCACGGCTACGTGTCTCTCGGTACATCAGTAGATGCAACACTCGCAGCTGTTGAGTGCGCTGACTATGTTATCGCTGTTGTTAACAAGTATGTACCTCGTTCATTCGGTGACGCTATGATCCACAGCTCGAAGATTAACTTCTTCGTTGAGGACGACCAGCCACTCGAGGAGGCTCACTTCACAGCACCTAACGAGGTAGAGACCAAGATTGGTAACCTCTGCGCAGGTCTTATCGAGGATGGTGCTACCCTCCAGATGGGTATCGGTGCTATTCCTAACGCTGTACTCGCGCAGCTTGGTAACCACAAGAACCTTGGTGTTCACACCGAGATGTTCGCTGATGGCGTACTTCCACTCGTTGAGAAGGGCGTAATCAATGGTGCATTGAAGAATATCGATAAGGGTAAGATGGTATCTACATTCCTCATGGGTTCACAGAAGGTTTACGACTTCATCGACGATAACCCAGGTGTACTTATGATGGACGTAGGTTATACTAACGACCCATTCATCATCTCTAAGAACGATAAGGTTACCGCTATCAACTCTGCACTCCAGGTAGATATCACTGGTCAGGTATGTGCTGACTCACTTGGTCGTAAGTTCTACTCAGGTGTAGGTGGTCAGGTAGACTTCATCTATGGTGCATCACTCTCTAAGGGTGGTAAGGCTATCATCGCTATGCCATCTATCACCAACAAGGGTGTATCAAAGATCTCTGATGTTCTTACTGAGGGTTCAGGTGTTGTTACCACTCGTAACCACATCCACTGGTTCGTAACTGAGAATGGTGCTGTTGACTTGTATGGCAAGAGCCTTCAGGAGCGTGCTCGTTTGATCATCTCTGTTGCTCACCCATCAGCACAGGAGGCTTTGGACGAGGCTGCATTCAACCGCTACGGCTCACACCATCACTATATTAAGGGCTATATGTCGAAGTAATACTTTGATACGCACCCTTTTATGTAAAGCCTTCCCACTTGGGAGGGCTTTCTTTTTAACCCTTAATATAGTGGTGGTGAACCACATATATTTACATTCCCTCCAAACCTCCCTTTGTCAAAGGGAGGCTTGTTTCTGTTGTCGCTATCAGATTGTAAGGAGTTTAGGGAGTTTAGTGAATTTAGTGAATATACTTATTTTCCTTAAACTCCTTAATTTCCTTAAATTCCCTAATCTAATATTCTTAAACGCCTTACCTTCCCCTTC